>DATFYM010000141.1:0-41362 GCA_035315065.1 Terriglobia bacterium | reverse complement strand
CTGATTTCTAATTTCTGATTTCCTCTCCACCCTGTTCCCTGTTCCCTCTTCCCTAAATCAGCCCCGTGGGCAAGCTCGGCGAGCCTACGCGCTTGCGGTTGCTTTCGAGCCTAGTTCAGATAGTACTCTTCTGAGTTTTGCATGTCAAGTAAATTATTGCCATAGCCCCTCCGCAGGCCGCCACCAGCATTAGCAACACACTTTTAGCCCACTACCGAAAACGGAACTTACGGCAGCGTTCTTTCGTTTATGGCAGTAGGGACCTCTCTGCTGAAGGGAGCCCGCAAGAACACGGGAGGGTGCATTCCATGCAATCGCTTCTGCAAGACCTTCGCTACGGCCTCCGGATGCTGGCGAGCAATGCCGGCTTTACGATCGTGGCCGTCCTCACCCTGACGCTCGGCATCGGGGCCAACACCGCGATCTTCAGCGTGATCAACGGAGTACTCCTACAACCGCTGCCCTACCACGATCCCGGCCGTCTGGTGATCATGGGGGAAAAGACTCCGGAGTTCGACATGATGTCCGTCTCCTGCCCGAACTTCCTGGATTGGCAGAAGGAGAACCGATCCTTTGCGAGCCTCGGCGCACACCGGTGGACGGCCTATGACCTCACGGGTGGCGGGACGCCGGAGCATCTGAGCGGGAGAATGGTGTCGTCCGGGTTTTTCTCCACCCTTGGGATCACGCCGCTTCTCGGCCGCGATTTCGAGACCCAGGAGGATCACGTGGGCGCGAACCGCGTGGCGATGATCGGTGGGGGCCTGTGGAAGCGTCATTTTGGCGCCAGCCCCGACGTCATCGGCAAGCCCATCACTTTGAGCGGCCAGGGCTACACCGTAATCGGGGTTGTTCCCGCCGACTTTCGCTTTCTCGGCACCCCGGACGTCTACACCCTGCTCGGCCAATGGGACGACGTGTTGGCGCGCTCGCGCGAGGCTCATCCCGGGATGCGCGTCGTGGGACGCCTGAAGCCCGGGGTCACCAGGGAGCAGGCGGAGGCGGACATGAACAACGTGGCCGCACAGCTCGCCGAGACCTACCCCAAGTCGAATGCCCAGCACGGCGTCAACGTGCGACCGCTCGCGCAGGAAATCGTGGGGGATGTGCGGCCAGCCCTGCTGGTGCTGCTGGGCGCGGTCGGCTTTGTCCTTTTGATCGCCTGCGCCAACGTGGCCAATCTGCTCCTGGCCCGCTCGACGGCACGGCGCCGGGAGATGGCCATTCGCGCGGCCATTGGCGCGAGCCAGGGCCGCATGGTCCAGCAGGTTCTCACCGAGAGCGTGCTGATCGCTCTCTTCGGCGGCGCCTTAGGATTGCTCCTCGCTCGCTGGGGAACGCAAGCCGTGGTGGCGGCTATTCCCGGCGGAATGCCGCGTATGGAGAACATCGGCGTGGATGGCTGGGTATTGGCTTTCACCCTGGCGGTGTCAGTGGCCACAGGCGCGATCTTCGGTCTCGCGCCGGCTCTGCAGATGTCCCGCCTCGACCTGCACACCGCGCTCCAGGAAGGCAGCCGCGGCTCGACGGAGGGTCAACACGGGCTCCGCTCCCTGCTGGTGGTCGCCGAAGTAGCGGCGTCCCTGGTGCTGCTGATCGGCGCCGGCTTGATGCTGAAAACCATGTGGCGGCTCAGCCGGGTGGGTCCGGGATTCAATCCGCGAAGCCTGCTCACCTTCTCCGTAGGCCTCAGCCCCGCCAATCGTGCCACGCCAGACCGCATTCGGACCGCCTACCGTCAACTCGCCGAGGGCATTCAGGCGCTACCCGGGGTGCAGGCGGCAGGGACGGTGGACGACCTCCCGTTGTCCGGAAGCGACGACGAACTGCCGTTCTGGGTCTCGGGCCGTCCTCGCCCCAACTCCCAAAGCGAAATGCTGTGGGCGCTGAACTACGATGTCAGCCCCGGCTATCTTCGCGCCATGGATATCCCTTTGCTTCGTGGACGCTTCATCAGCGATGCGGACACCAAAGGGTCAGCCCCGGTGATGGTCATCGATGAAGTGATGGCGAAGAGCCTCTTTCCGCGGGAGGACCCGATCGGCCAGAGCATCAGGATTGCGGTGCCGGAAGGATTTGGTCCAGGTCTCGATCAGCCAATCGAGATCGTGGGCGTGGTGGGTCACGTCAAGCACTTCGGGCTCGACACCGACGCCTCGTCCAAGATCCAGTACCAGGTTTACCTGCCTTTTGTACAACTGCCGGATCAGATCATGCCGGCGGTTGCGACCGGGATGACCATGACGGTCCGAACCACCGTAGACCCGCTGAGCTTGGTCAGCGCTGTACGCCGCCAAGCCTCCCAGGGCGACGCCGATCAGCCGGTCTTCGACGTTCAGACCATGGAGCAGATCGTTTCCGACTCCGTGGCGGGGCGGCGCTTCTCCATGCTGCTGCTCGGTGTCTTCGCGGGTCTGGCCTTGGTGCTGGCGGCCGTCGGGATTTACGGGGTGATTTCGTATACGGCCACGCAGCGCACGCACGAGATCGGCATCCGAATGGCGCTGGGCGCCGAACGAGCCGACGTGCTGAAACTGGTGGTCGGGCATGGCCTGCGGCTGTCACTGATCGGGGTCGGCGTAGGACTGGCGGCCGCTCTGGGTCTGACCCGCCTGATGTCGAGCATGCTGTACGGCGTCCGGCCCACCGACATCGTGACCTTTGCCGCTGTTTCGCTGGTGCTGGCGGGCGTCGCCATCCTGGCGAGTTACGTCCCCGCGCGCCGCGCGTCGACGGTCGATCCCATGGTCGCACTGCGACATGAGTGAAACATAATGGGGCGTGTCAGGGTAAACCCTCCCCGCGGCCGGGCGTCCATGGCAATGTGGCGGTTCGGAGCCTTGCTTAGTCTCCCGCTTCAGGAGGACGCTAACATTACGCATCTTGGGGAGCGGCGCTGTGTAGTTCGTAATGACCAAAATCTCTGTTCAACAGAGTATGTGCGTTCTTCAGGCCCGGAGGGCCGATAGAGTTTAGCCCAGGGCGTAAGCCCTGGGAACAGGCCCATCGCAAAGAGCCGTCTAGCCCCGGAGGGGCGTAAGACGTGGCCTTGCCGGTTCTTCTTTCGCCCCTTCCGGGGCTCGCTGGCCACCCACCACGCCCAACCCAGGGCTTGCGCCCTGGGCTACCTTCTTCCGCCCCTGACGGGGCTAAGGCAGCCGTTACCAGTCTACAGCCGTTGCTCCCGCTGATGCTATTTCGGTCGCTGGGATCGCGAACCTGTCGGAAACCTCGTCACCCGGCGCACCGCTCGTGAGCGTAATTACGAAAAGCAGTAGTTAGCAGACCGGCGCAAAGCTCAGCAGGGTCTCTCATAGATCGTCGTCCCCTCTCGCACGGCGGTGGTCACAAACGCCTGGGAACCTGGCTCCAGTCCTCGACTTCTTCCGGCGTGTATACCACTGCCCTGAGCCAGCGGGGCAGAGCTAGATCTTATCCTAAGCCATTGTAATTAAACATTGTATTAAGTTGTATGCATGATATGCTTGCATTAGCACGACACAATCAGCTTGTAGTTATTCATCATAATTTGCTTGTATTGGCACGACATGATAAGCTTGTAATGGCACAGAATGGCGAGAGGCTCTATGGCGGCGCCGAACGAGAAACTCGCTGAATCCCTCGATGTGCTGAAAGCTCTTCAACAAGGCGGGAGACGTCTGTTCCGGTCGGACGACCTGAGCCGGGTTCACCGTGAGCGCCTCGTGGCGAACGGTTTCCTGCAGGAAGTGATGAAGGGCTGGCTGATCTCCTCCAGCCCGAGCGCGCGCGCAAGCGACAGCACGCTGTGGTATGCCTCATTCTGGGAATTTTGCGCCCGCTACTGCAACGACCGTTTCGGGGAGGGGTGGCACCTTTCGGCGGAGCAATCACTTTGGGTGCACGGCGAGAGAACGGTCATCCCGGATCAGGTTGTGGTGTGCAGCCCGAAAGGGACGAACCACGCAATCGAGCTTCTATTCGGCACGTCACTCTACGACCTGAAGGTACCCGCGATGCCGGCGACGCCGGATCTCGTAGTAAGGGACGATTTGCGGCTTTTCTCGCCGGCGGCGGCGCTGGTGAGGGTGGCGGAATCCTTTTTCAAGCGAAATCCGGTCGAGACCCAGGTGGTGCTGGCGAGCCTTCGAGATGCGTCGGACCTGCTCCGCGTGTTGCTGAATGGCGGCCATTCCGCGAAAGCGGGTTATCTGGCGGGAGCGTTCCGGCAGACCGGCCGGCCCGATTTGGCGGGTGAGATCATTAGCGCGATGAAGAGCGCCGGCTACGATGTGCGGGAGAGCAATCCCTTCGAGGCCGGGCAAATTTTCGGCACACGGCGCCGGCCTCGGGCCCCTATCGTGGGGCGCGTGGAGATGCTCTGGGAGCGAATGCGGGGCGCCGTCGCGGAGGCATTCCCGAAAGCGCCGGGGCTTCCAAAAGACCGGGATGCCTATATGCGTTTCGTCGATGGAATCTATCAAAGCGACGCCTACCATTCTCTGTCCATTGAGGGATATTCGGTCACGCCGGAAGCGATTGAGAGGGTGCGGCAAGGGGACTGGGACCCGGAACATCACGAAGATGACCGGAAGAGCCGCGACGCGCTGGCGGCGCGCGGATACTGGCAAGCGTTCCAGCTCGTGAAAAGATCGGTGGAGAAAGTGATCGCGGGGGAGAATGCCGGCGCGCGTGCACGCGCGGCACACAAGGAACACAAGGAGTGGTATCGCGAATTGTTCCAGCCCTGTGTCGCTGCGGGCCTGATTCAGCCGGGCGCGCTCGCCGGATACCGGAACATTCCGGTGTATCTGCGGACGTCGCGCTATGTGCCGCCACGGTGGGAGGCGGTTCGCGACGCGATGCCTGTGCTTTTTGATCTTCTCGAAAGGGAGCCGGAGCCTTCGGTGCGCGCCGTGCTCGGTCACTGGCTGTTCGGCTATATCCATCCCTATCCGGACGGCAACGGACGGATGGCACGCTTTCTGATGAATGTCATGCTGGCTTCGGGCGGCTATCCCTGGACGGTCATTCGAGTCGAAGATCGCAATGCCTATTTGGGCGCGCTGGACCGCGCCAGCATCGACATAGATATAAGACCGTTCTCCACATTTGTAGCGCAGCGGGTGCGGTGGTCTCTTGACCGAAGCTATCTGCAATTCCCAAAGCAGGCGTAGCAAGCGTAGCGCAGACGTCCTCTCTACGTCTGCGGCTCTCTCGTGGGGTGTCTGACAAACCGCGGACCTACACACCAGGTCCGCGCCACCCGCTGGTCGCGGGATTGCGGGACGAACCCGACGACCTAAAACTCAGGTCGGGGCCCGGTCGCCGCAGCGAGGCATTGACGTTGGGGCGGTGTCCTGACGCTTGGGGTGTCACAATTCAATCATCGGCAACTTTCGTAGTTGACAGGTGCCAATAGCGTGCTATACTTAATTTCTTGGGGCCGCAAAGGAACCGGGCAGGTTGGTTTTCTGGCTGATTGTGAACGATCTCAACGAGAACGGCCATTCCCCCGTACTTCAAACCATCGACCCACCACTGAGGAGCCGTGGAGGCGCAGACCTGTAAGAGAGAACTAGTCATTGACGTGCCCGCGGAGGTCGTGCAGCGCGAGGCGCAGAAGGTGACGGGGCAGTATGCCCGCGCGGCGCGACTGCCCGGCTTCCGTCCCGGCCACGCTCCCTCTTCGCTCGTGCGGCGGCGGTTCAAGGACGAGATTAAGAGCGAGGTGGTGCAGGCGCTGGTGCCGAAGTTCTTCAAGACTTCCCTCGACGACCGCAAGTGGGTGGTGGCCGGGGAGCCCGAGTTTGTGGATCTGAAATTTCCGGAAGACCAGCCCGACCAACCTCTCACCATCAAGGCGACTTTTGAGATCTATCCCGAGTTCGAGTTAAAAGTATACAAGGGCCTGCAACTGGAAGAGCAGCCGGCCACGGTAAGCGAGGCGGACGTGGACCAGGCGCTGGAAGCGGTCCGAGAGAATGCCGCCATCACCGAGGTGGTGACGGACCGTCCCGCTCAGGACGGGGACTACGTCAGCTTCAACTATCAGGGCCACGACGCCAAGGAGCCGGACAAGGCCTTGGTTGAACAGCATGATGCGCTAATTCTACTGGCGGGCGAGGGCACTCATCCGGCCTTCACCGAGAACCTGCGCGGGACCAATGCTGGCGACGTGCGGACCTTTGAGGTGACCTATCCCGAGGATTACGCGGGCCGCCGGGTGGCGGGAAAGACGGTCATCTACCGCGGCCGGGTGGAAAGCATCAAACGAAAGGTGCTGCCTCCCCTCGACGACGAGCTGGCCAAGTCGGTGAGCGACTTCTCCACCCTGGAGGAACTGCGCGCCAAGGTCCGGAAGGACGTGGAAGATGCTCAGCAGCGGCGGGCGGAAAAAGACGCGAGGCACGGCCTGCTGGAGAAACTGGTCGCCGCGCATGAGTTCCCCGTCCCGGAAATCCTGGTGGAACAGCAAACCGACCGTCGGCTAGAAGGCCTCATCACTGAGTTGGTACGCCAAGGCATCGATCCGAAACAAACGGCAGTTGACTGGCGCAAGCTGCGCGAGGAGTCTCGGCTGGAGGCGGAAAAGGACGTGCGAGGGAGATTGATCCTGGCGAAGATCGCCGAGACGGAGAAGATCGAGGTGACTGAGGCGGAAGTGGACGAAACCATCCGCGAACTGGCTGCGATCCAGCACGAGACGCCGGCGGCACTGAAAACACGCTTGACATCCAACGGAGGGCTGGCTAGAATCGAATCTACTCGCCGCACGCAGAAGGCTCTCGACTTCGTATATAACAACGCACAAATAATTCGGAAAAGTGAGTGAGACCACGCGAGGCAGTCCCGCATCGCGGGATGGACGGGCAAAGACCATGAGCAAGAGCGAGCCAACGATGACCCTGGTCCCGATGGTGGTGGAGCAGACCAACCGGGGCGAACGGGCCTACGACATCTATTCGCGGCTGCTCCGGGACAACATCATTTTCATCGGCACTCCGATTGACGACAACGTGGCCAACGTGGTGACCGCGCAACTGCTTTTCCTGGCGGCCGAAGACCCGGAGAAAGACATCTGGATCTACATCAATTCTCCCGGGGGCGTGGTGACGGCAGGAATGGCCATTTATGACACCATGCAGTTCATCAAGCCGGATGTTTCCACCACGTGCATCGGCCATGCCGCCTCCATCGCCGCCGTGCTGCTGGCGGCGGGTAAGGCGGGAAAGCGTTTTGCACTGCCCAACTCGAGGGTCCTCATTCACCAGCCGAGCATGAGCGGACTTTCGGGGCAGGCCACGGATATTGAAATTCACGCCCGCGAGATTTTGCGCATCCGGCAGAGCCTCAACGAAATCATGGCCAGGCACACGGGCCAGCCGGTGGAGAAAGTGGAGCGGGACGTCGAGCGCGACTTTTGGATGGACGCCCAGCAGGCGCGCGAGTACGGGATTGTGGATGAGATCATCTTCAAGCACAAGTAGGACCGTTGGGGGAACGAGGCACGGCCAGAGGTCGTGATGGACAAACAACTATGGACGGCGGTGGCCCTGATCATCGTGGGGTATCTGGTGTCCATGCTTTATCAGACGGCCCACACCGACCGGCAGATCGAAGCGTTACGCCGGGAGATGGAAGCACGGTTTGCCGCCCTAGAGGCTCGGTTCGGTGGCATCGACAGGCGCTTCGACGACTTCCGGGAATGGATACGCGCCGAGTTTGCCCGCATGGAGGAGAAGCTTGGGCGCATCGACGATCGTATCGCGAGGCTCGAGGACCGGGTCGCCAAGATCGAAGACCGGCTTGAGCGTCCTGTGGTGCGGGCGTGATTCGTTAGCCCAGTGACGGCGATAATCACGCCCGAGTCGGAAGTTAAGCAAGGAAGCTATCATTTAGCCAGTGGCAATGACCGGGAGGCAAACGCGTGAAACGCACCGGCCTTGATGAAACGTTGCGGTGTTCTTTCTGCCAAAAGAGTCAGGAAGCTGTCGGCAAGTTAATCTCCTCCCCGGGCGATCAGGCGAGGGCCTATATCTGCGACGAATGTGTGGGGGTCTGCAACGCTATCCTGGAAGAAGACCAGGACCACCGGGTGGCACCGTCCGCGCAGGGCAAGTTGGCCAAGCCGTCCGAAGTGAAGACCTTCCTCGACCAGTATGTGATCGGGCAGGAAAAGACCAAGAAGAAGCTGGCGGTGGCGGTCTACAACCATTACAAGCGCATCGTCATGACCAAGGTGCGCAGCGATGTGGAGTTGACCAAATCCAACATCCTGCTGATCGGGCCGACGGGGACGGGAAAGACGCTGCTGGCCCAGACGCTGGCGCGGCAACTGGAAGTGCCCTTCGCCATTGTCGATGCCACCACTCTTACCGAAGCCGGGTACGTGGGCGAGGACGTGGAGAACATCGTCCTTAAGCTGCTCCAGAATGCCGGCAACGACGTCCAGCGCGCCCAGCAGGGAATCATTTATATCGACGAGATCGACAAGATCTCCAAGAAGGACGAGAACCCTTCCATCACCCGGGACGTCTCCGGCGAGGGCGTGCAGCAGGCGCTGCTCAAGATTCTGGAAGGGACCGTCGCCAACGTGCCGCCCCAGGGAGGCCGCAAGCACCCCCACCAGGAGTTCACTCCGGTCGATACCACGAACATCCTCTTTATCTGCGGGGGCGCTTTCGTGGGGCTGGAGCGCATCATCGAGCGCCGGGTGGGCCACAAGAGCATGGGGTTCCACACCAGCGACCCACCCCTGGTTTCTCCTTCCGGCCGAAGAAACATCGAAATATTGGAGCAAATTCAGCCGATAGATCTTATTAAGTACGGCCTGATCCCGGAATTCGTGGGCCGGCTGCCGGTGGTGAGCGTTTTGAATGATCTGGACGAGAGCGCGTTGGTGCAAATCCTCACCGAGCCGAAGAACGCGCTGATCCGCCAATATCAGAAGCTCTTTGAGTTTGAGAGCGTCAGATTGCGATTCACGGACGAGGCGCTGCGTGCCATCGCTCGTCAGGCGCTGGAGCGGAAGCTGGGTGCGCGCGGCCTGCGCATGATCCTGGAGGACCTGATGCTCGACCTGATGTATCACCTCCCCGGCCAGCGAAAAGTCCGGGAATTCGTGGTCAACGAGGAAATGGTGAAAAACCACGAAATCAGTTTCAGCTCGACCGCACTGGAAAAGGCAGGTTAATGGAAAGTCAGATGTTCAGCGGACGCGAAAAGAACGATACTCGAACCCTCCCCATGATGCCCATCCGGGACGTCGTCATTTTTCCCACCATGATGACCCCCTTCGTCGTGGGACGCGAAAGCTCTATCCGCGCCCTGGATGAGGCCCTGGCGGGCGATAAGAAAATCTTTCTGGCGACCCAGCACGACGCCTCCGTCGACGATCCCAAACCCAGCGATATTTACGCCGTGGGCACGATCTCCAACATCGTGCAAAGCCTGAAGCTTCCCGACGGCAACATCAAAGTCCTGGTGGAGGGGATCGAGCGCGGCAAGGTCCTGAAGATCACCAACGAGGACGGCTACTTCCGCGCCGCAGTCAAGACCACCTCTTTCCGCACCGTTACCACTCCCAGCCTGGAACAGGTGATGCAGCGGGCGACCTCGCTTTTTGAGCAATACGTCAAGCTCTCGCAAAACCTGAACTACGAGACCATGATCGCGGCGGTGAAGATCGACGACGTGGGAAAGTTCACCGATACCATCGCCACCAATCTCAACGTCAGCATCGAGGAAAAGCAGGAACTGCTGGAGATCTTCGATCCGGTGGACCGCCTGACGCGTCTCGAGAACATGCTGGAGATCGAGATCGAGAAGCTGAACGTGGACCGGACGATTCAGGGCCGGGTGAAGCGCCAGATGGAGCGCGCCCAGCGCGAGTACTACCTCAACGAAAAAATCAAGGCCATCCAGAAGGAGTTGGGCCGCAACGAGAAGGGCGAGGCCGACGAGCTCAAGAAGAAGATCGAGTCCTCGGGTATGAGCAAGGACGCTCACGAAAAGGCCGTGACCGAACTCAAACGCCTGGAGATGATGCCGCCCATGTCGGCGGAGTCCACCGTCTCCCGCAATTATCTTGACTGGCTGCTGGCGGTGCCCTGGAAGCAAAGGACGCGGGAGATTCGCGACATCGGGCGCGCCGAGCAGATCCTGGAAGAGGACCACTACGGCCTGGAGAAGATCAAGGAACGTATCCTGGAGTTTCTGGCGGTCCGCCAGCTTGTCAAGTCGCCCAAGGGTTCCATCCTCTGTTTTGTGGGACCTCCCGGTGTAGGAAAGACCTCGCTCGGCAAGTCGATCGCGCGCGCCACGGGCCGCAAGTTCGTGCGGCTGTCGCTGGGCGGCGTGCGGGACGAAGCCGAGATCCGCGGGCATCGGCGCACCTACATCGGCGCCCTGCCCGGCCAGATCATCCAGATGATGAAGAAGGCCGGCACCGTGAACCCGGTCTTCGTCCTGGACGAAGTCGACAAGATGAGCATGGATTTCCGCGGCGATCCCTCGGCCGCCTTGCTGGAAGTGCTCGACCCCGAGCAGAACCACATGTTCGTCGACCACTACCTGGACGTGGAGTACGACCTCTCCAAGGTGTTCTTCATTGCCACCGCCAACGTGGTGGATACCATTCCGCGGCCGCTTCAGGACCGCATGGAAATTCTGCGGCTTTCCGGTTACACGGAACCCGAGAAGCTGGAGATCGCCAAGCGCTTCCTCGTCCGCAAGCAACTCGACGCGTCGGGGCTGAAGGCCGACAACCTCACCTTCACGGACGACGCCATCCTGGGCATCATCCGCGGCTACACCCGCGAGTCCGGCGTGCGCAACCTGGAGCGCGAGATCGGCAGCGTCTGCCGCAAGGTGGCGCGCAAAGTCGTGAAAGAAGGCAAGAGTCTTCGCGTGACGGCGAATCCGGACGACCTCAAAGAGTATCTCGGCGTGCTCCGGTTCCGCGACACCAAGTCGGAAGAAAAGAACGAAGTCGGCCTGGCGCTGGGGCTGGCCTGGACTGAAGTCGGCGGGCAGGTGCTGCAGATTGAAGCGACCGTGATGCAAGGCAAAGGCAAGCTGCAGCTCACCGGCAAGCTGGGCGACGTGATGCAGGAGTCCGCGCAGGCGGCAATGAGCTACGTCCGGGTGCGCGGCGCGCGGCTGGGCCTGGACCCGGACTTTTACCGTCGCGCCGACATTCATATTCATATCCCCGAAGGAGCCATCCCCAAGGATGGCCCGTCCGCCGGCATCACCCTGGCGACGGCCCTGGTGAGCGCGCTCACCCGGATCGCGGTGAGATGCGATGTCGCCATGACGGGCGAGATCACGTTGCGCGGCAAGGTGCTTCCGATCGGCGGCGTGAAGGAGAAACTGCTGGCCGCGCACCGTGCCGGATCGCGGACGGTGATCCTGCCTCGCGACAACGAGAAAGATCTGGCGGAGATTCCTTCCAACATCCAACAGGAAATGACGATCCGCTTCGTGGAGTCGATGGACGAAGTGTTGGACTTGGCGCTGGAGACGAAACTGGGGGAGCGGGCGCCGTTGGCGGTGGAGGCCGAGACTTCGTCGGCTCTCGAAGCGCCGACGACTCTCGACGCGGATCGGACCCCGTTGGCAAACTAGCACAATCAGGGGACGCGAGGTTTCGGAGAAGAAAGAAACTTATTGCCCAAGGTATGCATCTCAAGAAGCCGGATGCGAACTCCCTTCACTGAAACTTGGAGGCTCCGCTTCGTTTCCAAATCGTCCAGCTTCACAATCCGATAAGACGAAGCCCAAAGACGACGCACGAGGTCACCGCGCTTTTCGGCCGCCTGCTTGCCGTTTTCGATTTGCCCAACACGCCATCGATCGGCTCCACGCACGACAGAGCGGCAAACGACTCCCAGCCGAGGTCCAGACTAAGGTCGGCCCGGCTCCGAACGGTCCCCACAGACAGATCCGCAAGTTGAGAGAGAGTGTATGGCAGCCAAGAAGACAGAAGAAGTCCAAGAAGAGAAAATCATGGAGCTGAAAGAGGGCGAAGTCCTCGACATCGCCAAGCTCAAGGAGATGAATATCGTCACCCTGGTCCAGGTCGCCAAGGACCTTGCGGTGGTGGGCGCCAGCGGCATGCGCAAGCAGGAGTTGATCTTCAAGATCCTCCAGGCGCAGACCGAAAAGAGCGGCCTCATCTTCTCCGAAGGCGTTCTCGAATGCCTTCCCGACGGCTTCGGGTTTCTGCGCGCCCCCGATTACAACTACTTGCCGGGCCCGGACGATATCTACGTTTCACCGTCGCAGATCCGCAAGTTTGACCTGCGCACCGGCGACACAATCTCCGGTCAGATTCGGCCGCCCAAGGAAGGCGAGCGCTACTTCGCGCTGATCAAAGTGGAGGCCATCAACTTTGAGCCGCCCGACGAGGCGCGCAACAAGATCCTGTTCGACAACCTCACGCCGCTCTATCCACAGGAGCGTATCCGCCTCGAAACCATCCGGGACAACATCTCGGCGCGCGTGCTCGATCTGCTAACACCCATCGGCAAAGGCCAGCGCGGCTTGATCGTGGCCCCGCCGCGCACCGGCAAGACGATGCTGCTCCAGACCATCGCCAACTCGGTTAGCACCAATCACCCCGAAGTCACGCTGATCGTCCTGCTTATCGACGAGCGCCCGGAAGAAGTAACGGATATGCAGCGCACCGTGAAAGGTGAGGTCATCAGCTCCACCTTCGACGAGCCCGCCGCGAGGCACGTCCAAGTGGCGGAAATGGTGATCGAAAAGGCCAAGCGGCTGGTGGAACAGAAGCGCGACGTCATGATCCTGCTCGACTCCATTACGCGTCTGGCGCGCGCCTACAATACTGTAGTCCCGCCTTCGGGCAAGGTGCTTTCTGGCGGCGTCGATTCCAACGCCCTACAACGCCCCAAGCGGTTCTTTGGCGCGGCGCGCAACGTCGAGGAAGGCGGCAGTTTGACCATCATCGCCACCGCCCTCATCGATACCGGCAGCCGCATGGACGACGTGATCTTTGAAGAGTTCAAGGGCACGGGCAACATGGAAATCAACCTCGATCGCAAGCTCGTGGATAAGCGTGTCTTCCCGGCCATGGACATCAACCGGTCCGCTACCCGCAAGGAGGAATTGCTGGTGCCCAAGGACGAGCTGAATCGGATCTGGGTGCTGCGCAAGGTTCTCAGCCCGCTGTCCCCCGTCGAGAGCATGGAACTCATCATCGATAAGCTGACCAAGACCAAGGGCAACTCCGAGTTCCTGGCTTCCATGAGTAACGGCGGCCGGTAGGAAATTGCCGATTGACGATTTCCGATTGACGATTGAAAAGAAACCGGGACGGCTTGCTTGTCCTCTTCCAATCGTCAATCGGCAATCGTCAGTCGGTAATTCCCCAATCTCTTCCGCGCCAAATCCGCAATGCGCTCCACCACCTGCTCGGCGCTGATCAGGGTGGAGTCAATCTCGAACGCATCCGGCGCCGCCACCAGCGGCGAAATCTTGCGCTCCGCGTCAAGCTGATCGCGACGGCCGATCTCGTAGGCCGTCTGCTCGAGCGTGGTCGAGCGGCCTTCGTGCTGATCTTCATGGTGCCGGCGGCGGGCTCTTTCCTCGGGGTCGGCCTTCAAAAAGATCTTCAGCGGTGCCTCGGGAAACACCACGGTTCCGATGTCGCGCCCTTCCATCACCACGCCACGGCCTTGCGCCAGGCTGCGCTGCAAAGCGACGAGTTTGCGCCGGACTTCCGGCAGGCGCGAGACCTTGGCCGCTGTCAGGGTCACGGCAGCCGTGCGGATCTTCGCCGTCACATCCTGTCCGTCCAGAAAGAGGCGCGAGCCCGAGGGATCCGTCGCAAAATGGATCTCTGCGTTGCCGATCGCGTCGGCCACCGCCGCCTCATCGTCGGGCTCGATACCTGACTCCAGCACTTTGAGCGCTGCCGCGCGATAGGTGGCCCCGCTGTCGACGTAGTCCAAGCCGAGGCGCGCCGCCAGCATGCGAGCCACCGTGCTCTTCCCGGCTCCGGCTGGTCCGTCGATGGCAATCACAATCGGTTGTCGCATAAACTCAGATTCGTTTGAAGGCTTTCTGAATATCTTTGAGAGAGTAGCGGAGCACGATCGGCCGACCGTGGGGGCAGGTCATCGGGTATTGAGTCTGGGCCAACGCGCCGAGAAGCCATTCCATCTTGCTCCGCTCGAGCGGCATATTGATCTTGATGGCGGCGTGGCAGGCCACCGAGGCAGCGATCTTGCCGCGCAATTCGTCCAGCGAGATGGCCCGCGCCTCGCGGCCCACGCCGTCCAGAATCTCAATCAGCAGCCGGTCGGCATCGTCGGCGCGAACATCGGCGGGCGCGGTCTTGATGGCCACCGTGCGCTGCCCGAAGGGCTCCACGTCAAAGCCGTTGGCGGCAAGCTCGGCGGCGATTTCGTGAAAAGTCACTTCCTGGTCCGGCTTCAACTCGACGATGATCGGCAGCAGCAGCCGCTGGCCCTCCACTTTCTTTTCCAGTCGCTGACGAAGGTGCCGCTCGAAGAGCACGCGTTCGTGGGCCACGTGCTGATCGACAATCCAGAGCCCCTGCGCGTTGGTGGCGACGATGAAGCTCTCCTGCACCTGGCCGAGCGGCCGTAAGTCCGCGGGAAACTCATCGACGCCGGCGGCAGCCGCATCGCTCGATCCCTCGCTCAAGCCCGGCGATGCGGTTGAGAAAGGCGTCGTCCTTTCCGTCACCGTCGAGAACGCGGGCGGCGCATCGAACGATAGATTCGGCGGGATGTTCGGGGAGATGCTTGAGGGTGTGCCCGCGGTGGCGTGCGGACCTTCGAGCGGCAGGCGCTCCGTGTGGGGCTCGGGACGCGGGGGGGGCAGCCGAAAGTCCGCCGCGCGGTCGGACGGAAGCACGTTGCCTGGCGGTCGAGGCATAAAGCCACGCCCGCTTTTGCCACTTCCGACTCCCGACTCCCGACTCCCGACTCCCGAGTTGTCCGTTAGCGCAGGCTCCTCACTCAGTTGTTCCGCTACCTCGACTTCCTCCTCCATCGGGATGCCGGTGCGTCTCCCGGCCGGGAAAGCCGCCACCGGGCGCGCGGCCACCAGGGCTTGGCGGATGGAATCGCGCACGAAGTCGTGGATGAACCCGGAGTGCCGAAAACGGACCTCCGTCTTGGACGGGTGCACATTCACATCGACTTCGCTGGCCGGCAGCTCGAGGAAAATCAGCGCCACGGGAAATACGCTGGGCGGAAGAATATTGCGAGTGGCCTCGGTGATGGCGTGGAGGATGAGGCGGTCGCGCACCAGGCGCCGGTTCACAAAGAAGTAGATACT
Organism: Terriglobia bacterium; assembly: GCA_035315065.1. GTDB lineage: Bacteria > Acidobacteriota > Terriglobia > UBA7540 > UBA7540 > DATFYM01. Next base: position 26,047 of record DATFYM010000141.1, on the reverse strand, counting down.
GTTGCGGTTGAGTTTCTGCACCTCGGGCCGCGAGACGAACCCGTGGACTTTCACAATAGGCACCACCGGGGCCGACGCCGGCTCGCCCGCGTCTTCTTCCTCCACCCACTCGGTGGCGGGAGTCATCGCCCGCTCGCGCGGCGCCACTTCCACCAGTTGCTCGAGGAGCTTCGCGCCCATCACCTGGTAAATCCGCTCGCGGCTGCCGGCGACAGGAGAGACATTCAGGATCTCGTTGGAGAGCGACGCGAGGCGGAAGCTCTTCTCGGGATGCGCCAACGCGTAGTGGGTGAGCAGACTAGCGATGTGGCCCAACTCCGTCGATTCCGACTTCAGGAACTTCCGGCGTGCCGGCGTATTGAAAAAGACGTCGCGGACCTCGATTCGCGTCCCGCCGGACCACGCGATCTCCTTCACGTCGCGCAACCGGCCGCCGGCGATCTCCAGGCGCGTGCCGGCGCTTTCCGAGGCGTGCCGTGTTTCGAGGAGCAGGCGGGAGACAGCCGCGATCGAGGGCAGAGCCTCGCCCCGAAAGCCGAGCGAGATGATGGCAAATAGATCCTCGGCGGAACGGATCTTGCTGGTGGCGTGACGCTCGAAGGCCAGCAGCGCGTCGTCGTGTGTCATCCCGCAGCCGTCGTCGGTGACGCGGATCAATCGCTTGCCGCCCGCCTCCACTGCGACCTCGATCCGCCCCGCGCCCGCATCAATCGAGTTCTCAAGCAGTTCTTTCACGATCGAGGCGGGCCGCTCCACCACTTCGCCCGCCGCGATCTGGTTGGCCACCGCCTCAGATAGGATGTGGATCACAGACATAAGGGTTGACACATGGCCTCACCAGCCACGAGCGACCGGTCGCCAGCCATTCTGAGCAACTATAGCCGAGATCGAGGCGCGAGCGGAGATGAATGTGCAGTTTTTGCCGGTCCACTTCGTAATTTGGGCCTGTCGAACAACTGGCGTCGGCTGGTTTTTTTGGTAAACACCCTGACCGCACCGGTTTCTATCCAAACCGGGAGAACGACCGGTCGATGGTGAGCGAGAGCGTTTGGATGGTGTTCGCCACGTAGTCAGCCAGCGCGGCGCGGTAAAACGCGAGGCTCCGCTCCCGCACCGAGGACTCGGGCTCGTGGGGAAAAACCAGATGATTGGTTTCGTGCAGCAGAATGCTGAGCAACTTCAGGCGGAATTGCCGGTGACGGAACTCTTCCAGGCGGCTGCCTGCGAGGAAGCGCGCGTCGAAGGCCGTATCGGTGAGCGGGAGCGCCTGCCAAGCTTCGACGCGCCTCACGGCGATGTCCATTTCGCCGACGGGGGCGCCGCCGAAGGCTTCGTGGGGTTCGGCGAAGGATTTCTCCGTCACTAGGACGTGCCGATGGGCCAGGCAGCCGCAAACGTTATCGCGCCGCACTTGCACGACGATCAGTTGCGGCGCGAGCAGGAGGATCTCCGTGTAGGCGCTGCGGCACGACTCGGGTACGCGCGTCCACTCCTCTTCCAGGGCCAGCGCCACCTGCCGCGCGGAGCGTTCATCACGCCAGGAGTGGGCGATCACCGCCACCGGACTCCTCCCCCCCAGCGCCGCGAGCCGGTAACGCCGCCCGCTCAACCACTCCAGGCCGCGGGTCAGGCGTGGCCGAGAAGCGAGGTAAGCTTGAACGGACGCACTCAACGGCGGCGACTTGCGCTCCATGCCTCCAGCCTCGCGTGAGAATTTCATAACAGTTCGATGCGGGAAGAGAGTGGAGTCGAGAGTTAAGAGTCGAAAGCAGAAGAGAAGCGGTTGGTCTTGACTTTCGATTTTGACTTTCTACTCTCGACTCTCTTTTCTTCATTCTGACTTCTGACTTCTGGCTTCTGTCTCCTTCTTCTTCAGCACCTCTTTCAGCTCTCCGCTGCGGTAGGACCAGTACACGTCAAACAGGAAGAAGCCGCCGAGCGTGAGGCTGATGAGGGACAGCGCGATGCCGTCGAGGTAGGCGATGTTCCCGGTCGCGATCTCCCAAGCCACGACGGCCAGGGCGATAGCCCCCAACAGGAGACAGAAACCCAACTCGAAGATGCTTTCCCACATGGAACGCTCTCAAGAACAGTCGAAAGTCAAAAGTTGAAAGTCGAAAGTCAAGAACCGATCGCTTTGCTTTCGACTTCGAAAGTCAAGAACCGATCGCTTTTGCTTTCGACTTTTGACTTTCGACTTTCGACTCTCTTCAAACCTTGTCGATGATGGCGAGGGCGTAGACGAGGGGCAGGTAGACGACGGAAGCCAGGACTACGCGCCGCGCCAGAGAGTTCGATCGGTCGAGGGCCAAGCGCGCCCCGAAGAACAGGAAGCCCAACCCCAGGATCAGGGTGCCGAGGAAGTACGCGATCCCTTCCAGTCCGAGGAAGCTGGGGACGAGGCTTACCGGCAACAAGGCGAGCGAGAATAGCACCACCTGCCACGCCATGGAGTCGCCCTTGCGGTCGCCGAGTGGCAGCATCTGGTAGCCGGCGCGGTTGTAGTCCTCGCGATACATCCAGGCGATAGCGAGGAAGTGTGGGAACTGCCACAGGAACAGAATAGCGTAGAGAACCCAAGCTTCCAGGCTGAGGTTGCCGCGCGCGCCCGCCCAACCGATGAGGGGCGGCATGGCGCCGGGCAGCGCGCCGATCACCGTACAGAAGGGCGTCCTCCTTTTAAGCGGAGTGTAGAGCAAAAGGTAGCTGACCAGCGTCAGGACGGCCAGCAAGCTGGCAAGCCAATTCACCGCCAACGCCAAGTAGAGGCCACCGCCCACCGAGAGCAGAATGCCGAACCAGCAGGCGTGCACCGGCTCCAACCGCCCGGCGGGCAGCGGACGCCGCGAGGTCCGCCGCATGCTTGCGTCGTAACGCCGCTCAATATACTGGTTCAGAGTGCCGGTGCCGCTGGCCACCAGCAGCGTACCCACCACCGTGTGGATAAGAAGCACTAATCGCAAGTGCCCGGCGGGAGAGGCGAGATAGAAGCCGGCCAGCGTACTGATGACGATTAGGAAATTTACCTCGGGCTTGGTGAGCGTCCAGTAGTCCGCCACCATGGCTGCCCAGCGTCTCGACGTTTCAGTGAAGTCGGAGTGTTGTTTCATTTTGAAAACAGTGGCTAGTGGCTAGATGAGAATGATGAATGCTGAATTATGAATGATGAATTGAAGACAAGAAAGGCCTTGTTCTTGTCTTCCGTTCATCATTCATCATTCATAATTCATCATTCTCTTCCAGCCACTAGCCACGGCTTCTACGCTGCCGAATAGTCCACTGCCCGTGCGCCGATTGCCCTGCCCGGGGCTCCCACGATCCGGTAGACCCGGTAGGTCAGGACCAAGCTCGTCGCCAGCAGCAGCGCGCCCACGGCCACATGCGCAGTGGTGACCGTCACCATCGGCGGCAGTGGCTGCGGCTCATGCTGGGCTTGCAGGACCTCAACGTAAGCGCCGCCGCCAAGGAAGAGTTGCGCCAGCAAAAGCCCGGTCAGGAGCAGGGCGGGCCGCTTTAACTCGGGCACGTCGCGGAAATCGCTCAGCACGCGCACCAACAGCCAGAGCACCGCGGCCGCCACCAGCAGCGCGAACACCACGTGCGGCATGACGCCTAAGCCGTGATGCCGGAAGGCAGCGCCCAGCATGAGCTGAATGAAGATCGCCAGCGTAGTGGCCACGGCGACCCGCCGTAGCGGTGGATGCGACGGGTCCTCAATCTTGGTCTCGTCCCACCGCCAGTCCGCCTGGGTGAAAACCGCCAGGCTCACGATGATGCAGAAAAAAAGCTGAGCCAGGCACGCATGGGCCACCGAAATCGGGGCTGGCAGGAAGAAACGCACGGTAATCCCGCCCAGGACCGCCTGCGCCACCACCGCCAGGACGGCCAAGCCGCCCAACCGCCGCACCCAGCGCCGGGAGTCGCTTCGCCAGAGCCACAATGCCAGAATTATCGTGAGGATCGCCACCGTGCCCGCGATCATGCGGTGGCCGTGCTCGTACATCACACCGCCCACCATGCGCGGCATGCGAAAGCTCCCGAACGAGGTCGGCCAGTCCGGAACCGAGAGCCCGGCGTCGTTCGAGGTGACGAGCGCACCGGCGATGACCAGTAAGAAGGTCGCCAAGGTCACCAGAATGGCGTAGCGATGCAACCACGGATTGTAGGTGGTGCGAATCATAAGAACAGTAGCTAGTGGTCAGTGGCTAAAGGAGAATGACGAATGCTGAATTATGAATGATGAATTGAAAAAAAGCACCTTGTTCTTGTCTTCCGTTCAGCATTCATCATTCATAATTCATCATTCTCTTCCGGCCCTACGCGGCGCGACCTTGTTCCTCGAAACTCTCCGCTTCGTCGTTAAAGCGATTCCTTCCGCGCACCGTGAAAAACGTGACCACACCGAAGATCACCACCGGAGGCAACATCAGGATCAGCACCCCATGCCGCAGCGCGGTAATTCCTTTGCTGCTGGCGGCGGCCGCGGTGTTGTAACACAGGGCACAGCCTTGCGCCAGGATGGGGCTGGCGGCCAGCAGGCCGACCACACTTGCCGCTAAGGCCGCAATCCATTTCGAAACTCGAAAGTCGAAATTCGAAAATCGAAATTCGCCCCGAAATACGGTGTCGGGGTTTATGGGCGAGTTTCCAGTTTCGATTTTCGATTTTCGATTTTCGATTTTCCAGTTTCCAGTCTCCAGTTTGGACATAACCTAACCTCCGAGTTTACTCTACTTGGGCCTCATGTAAAAGAGCCGCACGCTGTCGGGGAAAACGACGAACATCATGACGATCACAAAAACCAGCGCCGGCATCAGCGTCCACGCCAGGCTAGGTCGGTCGTAGCGCAGGTGCATGAAGTAGGAGATGATCAGCGCCGCCTTGACGATGGAGAGCGTCATCAGTATCACCAGCATAACTCGGAGATCGAGCTGCTGGTAGGCCAGGATCACTTCGATGGCGGTGAAGGCGAGGAGAACCCCCCACACAATCATGAACGGCTTCTTCGGTTCAACGTGCGCGTGCTCTGCGGCATCTGCCATGACGCTCTCCTTCTCCAGAAGTGACGAGTGACGAGCGGCGAGTGAAGAACGGATACTTTCTTCAACTCGTCACTCGCGGTCACTCGCCACTTGTCACTCGTCACTGCTCTTATGCTTCTTCAACTCGTCACTTGTCACTCGTCACTTGTCACTGCTCTTAAGCTGTTTTAGCCGACATCAAGTAAACGAGCGGGAACAGGAACATCCACACCAAATCGACGAAGTGCCAGTAGAGCCCGCTCACCTCAACGTCGTCGGCATTGTACTTCCCCTTGTTAAATCCCCAGGCGATCACGCCCAGGTAGACCACACCAATGGTGACGTGGGTCATGTGGAGGCCGGTCAGCGTAAAGAACGACGCGCCAAACATCGGGACGCCCCAAGGGTTCTTGAAGAGAACGACCCCCTCGTTGATCAGGCCCATCCATTCGCGAATGTGGAGCACGTCAAACAGGATGCCGCCCACCATGGTGGCCATCAGCCACCTGGCGGTTGTGGCGCGCTCGTCCATTTTGGCGGCGCGTACCGCCATCACCACCGTGATACTGCTCGTCAGCAGGATGAAGGTCATGACGGTGGCGTTGGCGATGCTGGCCCCCTCGAAGGGCCTCGGCCAGAAGGGGCTCGAAACGCGGGTGTAAGCGTAGGCGATGATCAAGGCTGAGAAGGTGATTGCGTCGGAGACGATAAACAGCCACATCCCCAGCTTCTTGGGAACCACCGCGTAGGGCGACGTTCCGCCGTCCCAGACGTCCGCCTCGGTGGCGGCGTGCAAAGAACCCATCGTGTCTTCGGTTGCCATTCTATAACCTCGTCGCGAGGAGAATCAGAAGATAGATCCAAAGCCCATCCATAAAGTGCCAGTAGATCGATGTCACATCCACCGCCACCCGACTCTTGGGCATGGCGGCGACCTTGGGCGCCCGGAAAGCAAGAACCAGGAGCGCAATGATTCCACCCAACAGGTGAATTCCGTGCGCGGCTGTCAGCAGGTAAAAGAACGAACTGCTCGGGTTTGTCGCCAGGTAGACCCCACGGGCATGGAGATCCTTCCAACCCGCCAGTTGCCCGGCGACGAAGGCCAACCCCAGCGCCACCGTCACGTAAAGCCAGCGAGCGAACGTCGCGCCGCGTCCGGCGCGCAGTGACCGCCGCGAGGTCTCAAGCGTCACACTGCTCGCCACCAGCACCAGCGTGTTCAGGTAGAGGACGGGCGGCAGCGCGGTGGGTACCCAATCGTTGGAGATTCCCCGCCGTACCACCAGGGCGCTGGTGAACGCGGCGAAGACCATGACAATGCCGGCGATCCCCATCCACATGCCGGTGTGGTAGGCGCGAGCCGGGACCGACCACGGCGCCGATTCCCAGCGGTCACCGCCACCGCCGAAGTCGAGACCGTTGCCGTTGCCAGCGCCATTGCCGGGCATACGCCGCGTGCCGGGCTTGGGCGGAGCTATGGTGGTTGCCATACTTCCTGCTCCTCTAAGTGCTGCATTTCACAAATCCGGTGACGATGCAAGCGGGGTTCGGGATTCGGGATTCGGGATTCGGGTTTCACAGAACAAATCCCCGAACCCCAATCTTCCTCTGCGAACCCCGAACCCCGCTTGCTGGGAGTGATGGGTCAACCGCAAGAGATCGCGAAATACGTCGCCGCAATTATGAAAACCAGGGCTAGGTTCCTGGGCTGCTGTTCGAGGCCTCGCCTTCCCTAAACCTCTCTCGCGCCCAGGTCCGCGCCAACCTTAGCCAACCGGTCCTGCCCAATGGCCTGCCTCGTTCCAGCAATTCGGCTAGCCAGATAGACGAAACCCCTGGGAGCACAGCGCTTTCTGGGACGTCAACGTACTTCCCCTCCTCCAGCCGGAAAATGGAAACGCCCATTCCGTCGTATCGCCACACTTCCGGCACGCCGAATGCCGCAAAGAGCGGGAGCTTGCGAATGGACGAGCGCGTGATCTCAATTTCAATCACCAAGTCCGGCGGTGGGTCGGTCTCCAGGTCGATTCGCTCCTTGCCGCGCAAGCGCTCCACGTTCTGGATATAGAAGCAGGAATCCGGCTCAAAGCCACGCTCCAAATCCTCACGCTTAAAAGTGGTTGCCCCGAAGCCCTCCGCCTCAATATTCATCTCGTCGGCCAGCACCCCTACCAGATCAGCGATCCTCAGGTTCCACCGCTCGTGCTCTGGTAATGGGCCCATGATTTCCAGCGTTCCGCCGTCAAAAGTAAAGCGAGGCGAACGATTATCGCCCTTTTCGGAGAGCAACCGCTCGTAAGTTTCCCAAGAGAGATTTCGTAAGACGACTCTCTCTTCCGGAGGATTGAGAACCATCGTCATAGTCGTTCAGTCGTCGGACCCTGCGCTCCAAATGCTCAGTCTATCTCCTCAGTCTATCCCTCAACGGCGGCGATCCGCGCGTCGCCAGCTTTACTCGGCCGGTACCTCCTCCGCAGAATCCTGCATGATATAGTCCTTGGCAGCGCCGGGAACTCCGAACTCATAAGGGCCGTGGCGCACCACGGCGTGGCGTCCGCCGAAATTGTCGAATGGCGGCGGCGAGGGAATGGTCCACTCCAGGGTTGTGGCTTCCCAGGGATTCTCGGAGGCTTTCTCGCCCTTGTACATGCTCCAGAACAGGTTGAACAGGAAGATCAACTGCGCCGCGCCGGTGATGAATGCCGCAATCGACATGAACTCGTGAACGTTGAGGATGTGCGGCGTGTTCAGGAAATTAACTTCCGTGAACCGGGAGTATCGGCGGATGTTCCCGGCAATGCCCAGGTAGTGCATCGGCATGAAAATGCAGTAAACGCCGAGGAACGTTAGCCAGAAGTGGATCTTACCCAAGGTCTCGTTCATCATGCGGCCGAACATCTTGGGGAACCAGAAGAAAGTGCCGGCGAACATCCCGAAGATCGCCGCCACGCCCATAACCATATGGAAGTGCCCGACCACAAAATAGCCGGCGTGCAGGTTGACGTCCACCGGCGGCTGGGCGAGGAACAGGCCGCTGAGCCCCCCACTTACGAACAGCGAGACAAAGCCGATCGCGAACAGCATGGCTGTGGTCAGGCGCAGACGTCCGCCCCAAAGCGTCCCCAGCCAGTTGAAGGTCTTGATGGCGGAGGGAACGCCAATGGCCATGGTCATGATGGAGAAGGCGAAGCCCGTGTACGGGCTCATGCCACTGACGAACATGTGGTGACCCCAGACACAAAAGCTGAGGAACCCGATGGCCATCATGGAGTAAGCCATGGCCCGGTACCCGAAAATGGGCTTGCGCGAGAAGGTGGAGAGAATGTGAGACGTAATGCCCATACCGGGAAGAATCGCGATGTAGACCTCCGGGTGGCCGAAGAACCAGAAGAGGTGCTGCCACAGCAAGGGCGACCCGCCTTCATGCCCGCGAATGACACGGTCAGTCACCACTAAGCCGGCGGGGATAAAGAAGCTTGTCCCGCCCAGGCGGTCGAGAAGCAAGAGCGCTCCGGCGCTGAAGAGGACCGCGAACGAGAGCAGGGCGAGAACAGCGGTGATGAACCATGCCCAGCAGGTTAGCGGCAGGCGCATCAGCTTCAGGCCTCGCGTGCGCAGTTCCAGCAGGGTCGCAATAAAGTTCAACGCTCCCAGCAGCGAGCCGACGCAGAACAGGGCAATCGAGATGATCCAAAGGTCCTGCCCCAGACCCTCTCCAGGGCCGGCCACTGAGCCCAGGGCGCTGAGCGGCGGGTAAGCGGTCCAGCCGGAGATCGGCGGGCCGTCGGCGACGAAGAAGCTGGCGAGCAGCACCATCAAGGCCACGAACGTGGTCCAGAACGAAAGCATGTTCAGAGTGGGGAAGGCCATATCCTCAGCGCCGATCTGGATGGGCAGGAAGTAGTTGCCGAACCCGCTCTGGGGTGCGGTGGTGAGGACGAAGAAGACCATCAACGTGGCGTGCATCGTCATCACTGAGAGGTAGTATTCCGGCGTCATGACGCCGTTCGGCGCTCCCGTGGACGAGAGCCACTGCAAGCCGGGGATATGCGCGTCCGGCCACACGAGGTGCAGCCGCATCAGGATGGACAAGAACAGGCCCACAAATACCGCAAGCAAGGCCAGGAAGTAGTACTGCTTGCCGATGACCTTATGGTCGAGGCTGAAGATATACTTCCGGATGAAGCCCGTGGGCGCTTGATGCACATGGACTGCTTCCGCGTGCGCGTCTGCCATCAAAACCTCCGCTGTGGATCAGGAGAGAGTCGAAAGTCGAAAGTTAAGAGTCGAAAGCAAGAAAGGGTCGGTTTTGACTTTCGACTTTTAACTCTCGACTCTCAACTTTTTCCTTCACTGCATTGCCGCCTGCTGTTGCAACCACTTCTCAAAATCTGCTTCCGTCATCACCTGAAGGAACGCCCTCATCTTGTAATGCCCGAGCCCGCAGAGTTGGGTACACACGATCTCGTACCGGCCCGGGGTCCCGGCCTCGCCGTTTTTCAACGCCTCGTCGCTGGCCGTGAAATGAATGGGGATTTCCATGCCCGGAACGAGATCCTGATGAACCCTCAGCTCCCGGCAATAGAAGGAGTGGTTGACATCCTTCGAGCGCAGGATGAGCTCGACCTCGCGATTGGCCGGAATCGCCAGCGTGGCGGTGACGATATCATCTTTGGCGGCCGGGTCGTGCTCTCGATCCAGGCCCAGGTAGTTTCCCGTCCCGTCGTTCATCTTCTCCGGATGGCTGGTGCCGAACTGGCCGTCGGCGCCGGGATAGCGGAAGTACCACTGGAACTGCTCGCCCCAAGCCTCGATGCGCAAGGCGCCGGGCGAGGCACCCGTGAAGTGCGTCTGCGCCCACACGTGGTATCCGAGCAAGTTGAGGCCGACAAAGACGATGGTGGCCGCCGTGGTCCACGTGAATTCGAGCGTGTTGTTCCCGTGCGAGTAGGTAACCTTGCGCCCGTCGCCCCGGTCGCGGTACTTCCACACAAACCAAGCCAGGCCGAGCTGAGAGGCAACGAAAACCACGGCGCAGATGATCAGCGTGAGGGTGAACTGGTGGTCCATCGCCGCTCCGTGCGTGGAGATGTTAACGGGGAACCACCAATAATGGCCCCAGAAGATCACCACGGAAATAACCGTGATGAGAGTTAGCAAGACCATCCACGCCAGAGCTGCCATAGCGAAGTGCTCCCAAAAATGATTTGCCAGATTCCGAAGGGATAAAGCCCAACATTAACCCGGGACTCGGATGCTTGGGTTCGGACTTCGCAGAGCGCCTTGCCGTCCTAACTTGGTCCCGGCGAACGCCGAACCCTTTTTCACTAGCTAGCCAGATTCCCGGTTCGAGCGGATGACTCTATTCAATCTGTTAGATTCTGTCAACTGCAATCGTGCGTGTTGATGTAGCGCGGCCGTCCCGGCCGCTGTCACGGGAGCGTCTCGCTCAGCGCAGTTGCTAGTGGCGCTAGTGGCGAGAAACAAGGCAGAGCGCTCTTACTAGCCACTAGCCACTAACTGCTAGCCACTTCTTAAGAGGGGGCGAGACGCCCGCGCCACGTTTTAGGACCCGGCCTTAAAGCTGAAGTCGGCCGTGGCTGACCCTTTGGCCGGCACCGTCACCTTGGTTTCCTGCTGTCCGTAAGTCGCGGTCCAGGCGCCGACGGTGTAGTCGCCCGGAGGCACTCCCTTGATCGTAAAAGTGCCGTCGGCATTCGTCACCGCATAAAGCGGATTCTTCGTTACCCCGAGGTAAGCCTTCATCCACGGGTGTTGGTTACACTTCACCGGGATCATGATTTCCGGGCGTGTAAACTTCTCGTCGATCGGCGCCGCGCCGGGCGCCTGAGACTGGTTCCATTCCCGGTTGTCCGTCGGCATGGGGTGAATGTTATGCGTCGTGGCGTCACTCGAAATCACGTGCAAACCCTGCCCCACCATGATCCCCAGCACGTGCGGTTGGTACATGCAGCCGTTCTGGTCCAGCGTGACTTGGTCCGTGGGGGTCGGGAAGCTATACTTGTCGGCCCCGTCTCTTACGTAGACGAACACATTGGCCAGCGTGCCGTTGGCGTTGACTTCGCCGTCCTCATAATAGACGGGGCCGCTGTGCTTCTTCATGCAGACGGAGTCCTGGTCCATCATGATCGCCTTGGGCTTGGGTTTCTCCCCGTCGAACTTCACCGTTCCGGCGATTTCACCCACGGTTGACTGATCGACGGGTGTGCCGGCTGACTCGGCCGGCGTAGCGGTTTCTTCGGTGGTGGTTTCGGTCTTCTTGCTGCAAGCCACCATTAGAGAGAGGGCGGCAACCACCGTTAAAAGACAAAACACTTTCCTCGAATTCATTGAAATTGACCTTTCTGCGCTTTTGAGAAGCGCTGATACCAAGTGGCGGCTGGGAGCGCGCGGAATTGACGATTGACGATGGAGAAGCTATCAGCCGTCAGCTATCAGTCATCAGCAAAAAAAACGGACCTTCGCTGAGGGCTGACGGCTGAGAGCTGAAAGCTGCTCCAATCGTCAATCGGCAATCAGCAATCGTCAATTCCACGCGCTCCCGGCCTAATGCGCTGTTGCCAGCATTCCTACCAGCGTCTGCGTCGTGGGAGGCTGGCGCTTGCCGCGCTTGCCTCGCAGTTCCGACGTGGCAGGTTTGGCCGCGGCTGGATTCAAGCTCCCGCCGCTCATCTGAATAAGCCGCTGCTGCTCCTGGGGCGTCAGCTCCAGCAGGTAGCGGACCAGCAGATCGGCCTGGTCGCCATTATAACCCTTGAAGATGGGCGGCGTGGGTCCGGCGAAAACCCAGTGCTCCTCCGCCTGCTTGAACAGCCCGGAAGGCATGGCTGTCCCCGGATCCACCTTGGCGGGATCGAGAATCCAGTGCTTCACCCAATCCGGCTTCAGGCGTTCGGAAGCCAGGAGGAAATTGGGTGCGGTGGCGTACTTATCGTGCGCCGGCGATCCGATCGCATGGCACTTCAGGCAGGGTGCCGCCTGGCTGGTGAACAAAGCGCGAGCCATCGCCGCTTCCTCGGTGGTAACCGGTTCCAGCTTCTGCGGAATGTAAGGCAAAGGCTGCGCGGAAAGCGCCTGGAAAAAGCGCACCAGCTTGCGGATCTCGAGGGGAGAGAAGTAGAACGTCGGCATACGCAGCTTCAGATAGTTGCGTACGCCGTCGCGATCTGTATCCTTCTCGCTCAGGGATGGATTGGCCAGAAACCGCGCCAGCCATTCCGGATTCACGCGCGCGCCTTCGGTGATCAAACGCGGCGGCAGTTGGCCCTTGCCCTCAGGAGTCTGATACTGCGGGAAGGTCATCACCACTGAGTCCTGGTCCAGCGTGAACTGGTGGCACCCCATGCAGTTGTACTTCTTGACGACCCACCAACCTTCTTGAATGTCTTTTTGCTGGCCTTCCGGCAGATGGAAGTAGCGGGGCGGAAGTTGCGAGTTAACGCTCCCCATGAGGAAGGTGGTGATCTCGGCGATCTGCTGGCGGGACTCCGGCGCCAGATCCTTGGGCGCCCACTTCTTGTTGATATCTCCGTTCTGCGGCTCGAAGAAGTCAGGCATCTTCAACTCTTCGCCTTCGGCTTTCACCATTCCGTCGTCGTACATTTCCGGGCGAGTCAACTTGTGTTCGAAAAAGCCTTTAGCGTTCCACCAGCCCTGGTCCTTGGCTTGGCGAATGTAGAGAGCGAAATCCATCTGCTCTAGCGGCTTGGAGCCTTCGGTGGTCAGCTCGGTCCCAATTCGTCCTTCATCCTCGAAGCCAGCGATTTCGTGGCAGCCCGCGCAGCCGTAGCGTCGCACGATAGCCTCGCCCTCAGCCTTCAGCCTGGGATCGGCGAGGTAGGAAACGGCGGCATAGGTGGACGGGTCCTTCTGCTTCAAGGTCATCAAGTAGCTGGCAATGTCGCGCGACTCCTCCCAGGAAAGCCTGAGGTTGGGCATGGACGTCATCTGCTCGAACTGGAGCTCATGGCCGTCGTTCGGACACTTGGAGTGATCGGCGTCGAAAATGTACGGCAGACCGTGCTTCTTGTAATCCTCGGCCGTCAGGTCGCGTTTTTCGAGCGGGCAGTAAGGCGCGAGGCGCTCGCGGGGATTATGGATCCAGCGGACCAGGTAGTCGTAGTTCACCTTTTCGCCCACGCGGCTGAGGTTGGCGGCCCACGGTCCTCCGGCCGCGTTCGATCCCTCGCCCACCGCATGGCAGGCCATACATCCGCGAGTCTGGAAGCTCTCCTTACCTTTGGCCGGATCGCCCGGCTGCTGCTGGGGCGCCGACGCGTCAATCCCGCTCTGCCAGACGAAGGCGGCCACGGCGGGCAGTTCATCCTCATCCAGCCGGAATCGCGGCATGCGCGTGGTGGGTCGGAAGGCGTGCGGATTCTGCAACCAGACCGGAATCCAGTCAGGACGCAGCTTGGCGCGTACTTCCTTCAGGTCCGGTCCCACCTTCTTACGATCCATCTGCAGGAACTTGACGCGCGTGTTGAGCTGATCGGTCTGAAGATCGATGTTGGTGATCGCGATTTGCAGGTTGTTGGCTTTAGCGTAGAACTTCCGCGCCGTGGCGTTGTCGGGCGCGTTGTCGCCCGCTTGATTGGATTTAGTGATATCCGCCAAGTTCTGGGCGCGCTGCTGCGCCAATTGCTGCAAGGTCTGCTGAGCGGCGGTCAGATCTTCCGGCTCGGTGTCGTAGTTCTGATAGCGGTGGCAACCCACGCATCCGCGCCACTGGAAAAGGTCCTTGCCAGCGGTGAGTACGGTGGCGTGGTCCAGCACCATGTCACTCACGTGGCACTGCTGGCACCCGGCATCCATATAAGCGCCGCCGGAAGCGCTCTTGGGATTCGCTCGATGGTAGAGGGGCGTCAGCCAGTGCTCGTACTCACCGTGGGCTTGTTCCACGCTGTCGAGTTGCATCCCGTTTCCGTTGTGGCAGGGAGTGCAGCCGAACTTCTCCGGGTCGTGAATCTTGAGCAGGTCAGGATCAGGGTGGCTCACGAAGGCACGCTCGCCGCCCATATCCTTGGCTGTGATTTCCAGCGGCTCGCGGATACCGAGGTGGCAGGACTCACAACGGTCGACGATGCCGGCGTCAGGATTATTGATCTGTTTGATGGCAATATCCATGGACTGGGTCTTTTCAATCAGCCCCTGAATTTGCGTTGCGGTCAGGCCGGTCATGCGTTGCTGGAAGTAGGCGTCACGCCGGGCTTGCAGCTCGGAAACCGGACGCAGGATCTCGCCTTTACGGACCAGCAACTCACCCTTTTTGGCTTGCAGGTCCTTGAACTCATCTTCCATGTGCTCGTAGTCGACGCTCGCCGCCGTGACTTTGCCGCTGTCGAGCGAAACCGCCTCATACTTGAAGGGGCCCTTCTCAAATTCGGCCAGGTCCGATTGCCACGACTTCTTGGAGCTCCCGGACGTGTGCTCGACTTCCCAGACCATGTCAGTGACGCGAGCGTGAGCATCGACATACTTGGTGGTGACCACCGCCAGGCGTTCGTCCACCCGAGCGGCCTCTTCATCAATCTGCTGCAATTGGGGCTGCACGGACTTCGAAAGACTGTCGAGTTGTTGCTGGAGCGCGCGGTATTCCGGCGAATTCTTGATCGCCTTTTCTACGGTTTCCTGCTTGGGTTTCTGCTTCTTGAGAAAGGCGCTGTACTTGGTGACAAAGTCTCGCTCGTAGTTCTTCCACGGTCGCAAGCCGAAGAATTCGTCGTAGAGCGCCCAGCCCAGCGTGAGAACCATAAGCAGAGCGCTGACCAACAGCAGCAGGGAGAGCGATTGTGACGTAACCGGATCGCGGTCTGGAGTCTCAGGAGGCATAGTTTCCCACGTCCCTAAATTTCCGCTAGCGAATGCGCGGGACTGTCACACCAGCAAAACCAAGCAGTTGCTCTTGGGTGATGCAGACTTTTCGCCGCATTCAGATCGCGTGAGGACGACCTAAACGTTGAACCACGGAGTGATCCAAACGTACTTGATGTTGAACAGCAACCGGATCAGTATTTTGATCGGCAACGCAATCATCGTGATCAGAAAGAATTGCATGGTGAGGTACTGGATCAAGCTCATCCGCTGGTAGATCTTCTGGTTCAGCCCCTTCCGCGTAATGAGTTTGTGCAAAAGAGCGCCCGTCCCGACAAAATACAGACCCACCACGATGGCTCCAAAAATCGACTTGCCCACCATGGACGTGATGTGGAAGAGATCGGGCAAATCCCGGTTCACCGCGTAAGGCTGATAAGTGGGGTCCCAGGTCTTGCCCAGCGGAAACAGCACCCATCCGGGACCTCGGAGAAATGTTCCAATAAAGACCATCAGCACCCACAGCACGATGAAGCCAAAACCAAAAGTTAGAATCGACCACTTCCTCTGCTTCAGCGTGTAGTAACCGACCCCCAGCGGATTGGCGTCGATGTAGGGAATCACCATCAGCCCCACAATAATCAGCGTGGGAAACACCACGCCGGCGAGCCAGGGATCGAAGTACACCAGCATCTCCTGGAGTCCCAGGAAATACCACGGCGCCTTGGCCGGGTTCATGGTGAGGTTGGGATTGGAAAGCTCTTCCAACGGCGCGTTGAGCGTGATCGACCAGATGGTCAGAATCACGGTGACGATGAGCGCCGCCAGGAACTCGATGCGCATCAGATACGGCCACGTGTGGACTTCCTTCAGCCAACCCGGTTTCCAGGGTTGCGTCTTGCGGTGGTGAGTCTTAGCCAGTTGCGGATCCGCCTCGAGCTGGGCAATCAACTGGTCGTTGGCGCGGCCCTGACGAATAGCCAACCAGGAATAAAAGGGAATGAGAAAGGCGATCGCGGCAATCGGAACATTATCCGGAGCCGACATGATGTCCCAAAGTTGGCGCCAATCCATGAGAACCCTCAAGAGGAGTTAGCAGTCAGCAGTCAGCGGTCAGCAGCCAGAATAACGGCCGACGGCCAAGTGATCTCTTCTGCTGACTGCGGACTGCCGACTGCTGACTCCCACCTTCTAGATTTTCCTCTCCGGCTTGATCTCGTTCTCCAATTGCACCGGAGCAGGGCCGGATATTCCCCCGTCTTTCCTGACTCTCCAGAAGTGCACCACCAGCAGGACCAGCAGAATCGTCGGGATGGCGATGCAATGCCAGATGTAGGCCCTGAGCAGCGCGTTCGCATCCACAATCGAGCCGCCCAACAGCGCGAACCGGACGTCGTTGTAGGGCGTCATGCCGAGCTGGGGGCCGAGGGGGCCTTCCACGCCCAGCAAGGGCGTGGCCTTTGCCATACCGGTGCCGACCGTCACCGCCCAGAACCCCAACTGATCGTCCGGCAGCAGGTAGCCGGTGAAAGAGAGAAGCAGCGTGAACACCAGCAACACCACGCCCACGCACCAGTTGAACTCGCGCGGTTTCTTGTAGGAACCGGTCAGGAAGACGCGGAACATGTGCAGCCACACCGTAATCACCATCAGGTGCGCGGCCCAGCGGTGCATGTTCCGCAGCAATTTGCCGAAGGGAACGTCGCTCATCAAGTAGATGATGTCCCGGTAGGCCTGCCCCTTGGTGGGGTGGTAGTAGAACATTAGGAGGATGCCGGTAAAGGTGAGGACGATGAAGAGGTAGAAGCTGATTCCACCCATGCCCCAGGTGTAGCTATAGCGCACGGCGTCGCGATTGATCTTGGCGGGATGCAGGTGAAAGAAAACGTTGGTCAGGACGCTGAGGGCGCGGCTTCGCTCGCTCTCATCGTGCTTCACCCGGAACATCGACTTATAAAGCTGAGTCTTGGTCGGTTTCTTGAGTGTCTCCAGTTCCTCCTTGCCCTTCTCGCGGAGTGTGTTCAATTCCTCGCGCAGCTTCGGGGGCAAGAAGCCCTGGTCGTGCTTTTCCGGTCCACCGATTTCCTGGTCTCCCATCGAACCTCCCGTAGGGCCGAACCGCGCTCGGCCCCAAGCCAAGCGCGTTAAGCCCCGGCCGAGCGCCGCTCGGCCCTACAGCGGAATATATGCTCCAGGGTCGTTAAACTGATCGCGACCGCCCTTGGCCCGATCCCACATAAAAAGGTGGCTGGTATCCACAACGATCTGGCCGGTGGCGTCCAACTCCACGTGCGCGCGATCCATCGGTCTGGGCGCCGGGCCTTCGAAGTTGATGCCTTCCGGCGTATATCCACTGCCGTGGCACGGACACTTGAATTTGTTCTCGTTGGGCTTCCAGTCCGGCGTACAGCCCAAGTGAACGCAGCGCGCGAAGATCACAAAGAGCCGGTCAGGCTCTTTTACTACCCAAATGCGATCGGCCTGCTTGTATTTCTCGTTGACCCCGAGTGAAAAGTCCGAAGGATATCCGATCGTGTGCACCGTGCTCGGTTCAAAAAGAGCGCGCGGAAAAAAGAACCGCAGGAACATCAGAAAATTGACGGCTAAGTAGCCCCAGATGGCCGTCCAGATAAGACGCCGCCGCATCTTGACGGGCACAGGCTGCGATGCATCGCCGCCCTCCGTCCCCGCCGCAGGCTTGGGTGCGGGCCGGGCCGTGGGCGACTTCACCGCGGCGGCCGGCTTGGCCGGCGGCTTTGGAACTTCGGCCGCAGCTCCTGTCCCAGATGACTTGGGTGGGACAGAGCTACTGCCCTCGATATCTGCCATTGCCTCGATCCTTTCGATCTGAAGTGGCGTACCGGTGAACTGAGAGTTGTGGCGAACCCAAGATCGGCGAATATAGTCGAACGGCGGTGGGTCTGTCAAGAAAAACGCGTGATCAAAAATTTTTCTGCTTCACACCAACCCGCCATGCGAGGGGAACAGTCCAAGATTCAATCCACAGATTACGCAGATCGCATAGTGCGGCTGTGGCCGCAAACCAGAAAGAAGAGCTCAACACAGAGGTCGCAGAGGCCTACGGAGACCACGGAGAAGAAAGACTTTGGGTACGCATCCGTGACCCGGTTCGGCCCGAACGAGCTTGATGGTATCGAGCCGGAACCGAAAGCATTTGCTCGCTCCTCTCTATGGCCAATGCCCAAAAAACCTCCAGCTTACGCGCACGCAACTTCTTCCCGACTGACGAACAAGGTCACGGCTAGTAGTTCAGATTCAAAGAGGAAAGGAGTTAGATCTGGGCGAAACTCTGTCTATTTCAAGTTACCCTTAACTCTTGATTCCCTCCTCAGCGTGCCCTTTTTTTTCGCAGTCTGTGTAATCTGCGTAATCTGTGGATTCGTCTTCTTGGAATTCGGCAGGGATTACTCGACGTGGAACTTGTACCCGGCTTGCTTGATGGCCTTGCGGTAATCGTCCGACTGCATCTCGATCACCTTGCACATTTCGTAGAGCCGCGACCGCAACGTCACACCCAGATCGGCCAGTGTGCGCTCGACGCTGGGAACGTTCTCACCCGAGGGCGCGCGGACATCATGGCGCTGGCCGGCCTCCTCGAAGGGAAGCGTGGTGGTAATGAGCGTGACGCGCTTCCCGTTGTAGCGGGAATTGATGATGTAGGCCAGCGTGTCGCGGACCCACTCGCTGGCGTTGGGAGCCATCAGCTCATCGAGGAGCAAAACCTCGGCCTCGAGAACGGGGGCCAGGACGCGCGACTCGGTGGTCTGCGACACCGGATTATAACTCTCCCGGATCTGCTTCAGCAGATCCTGAAAGTCCTGGAAGAGGCACTCAACGCCCGTGCCGATCATCAACTCGCGCAAAATGGCTACGGCCAGGTGCGTCTTGCCTACTCCGGTCGGCCCCACAAAGAGCAGGCCGAAGTCGGTGGGATACTCGTTCACGAATCCCTGCGCGTGGAGCTTGGCGCGGGAGAGGCTGGGATTCGCCAGGCCGGTTTCGCGGTTCTTGCGAATGTCGAAATTCTCGAAGGCGCAGTGCTCGTAGCGCGGAGGAATCATCGCCTGCTCCAGCAACCGCTCGGTAACCTTCGCCTCATTGCAGGAGCAGCGCTCCACGCGGCGGATGCCATCGATCTCGATGGGCCTCCAGCCGGTGCCCTCACATTCCGGACAGTCTTTTTTCGCCATGGGTGGTAGACGGTAGGTGGCAGCAGACGGCATAAAGGGGAAAAAGCTGCTCTTCCCCGTATTCCGTCTTCCGACTACCAGTCCCCCTCATCATTGCATAACTTTGTGTAATCTGCGTAATCTGTGGATCAATCTTGCAGTCGTGTTTAGCGACGGGTTCGAATCAAAAAGGGTGGCGGGACGCGCACCATGGCATTGGGAGAAGCTTCGGCGGGGTCCGCGCCGCGCGCGAACCACTGCTGGCGCGTGAACTCGACGAAGGCCTGCATCTGCCGCTCCATCTCGCTCATGCGGTCGCGCATGTTGAGGATGATCTCGATGCCGGCCAGGTTCACGCCTAGTTCCCGCGCCAGCTTCAAAATAAATTCCAGGCGCTCCAGGTCCTCCTCCGTGTAGAAGCGGGTGTTGCCTTCCGTGCGCGATGGGATCAGAAGTTTCTCCCGTTCGTAAAGGCGCAAGGTCTGCGGGTGGATGTCGTACATCTCGGCCACTGCGCTGATCATGTAGCCAGCCTTGCCGCGCTTGGTCCGCGGATTCGCCCGCCTCGGCTTGGGATCGGGTTTTATTTGAGGGGCCATAAGTCAGTTGGCAGTCGGCAGTTGGCAGTCAGCAGTCGGTAGCCGGACTGCCGACTGCTGACTGCTAACTGCCGACTGTTTTCCTCATCTCCGCCCGCGGGTCCTCCGGGTTCAGTCGCGCCAATTCCCGCAGAATCTCTTTGGTACGTTCATCCGCCACCTTGGGCACCACCACCTGGACCTCCACGAACTCGTCGCCGCGCACTTCTCCCGGCGTGCCCCGCAGCGACGGCGCGCCCTTGCCCCGCAGCCGCAGCTTCTGACCGCTTTGGGTGCCGGGCGGAATCTTGATGGTGCTGGGACCGTCGATGGTGGGGACTTCCACCTTGGCGCCGAGCGACGCCTCCGTGATGGTCACCGGGAGTTTCACGTAAAGATTGTCGCCCTTGCGCTCGAACACCGGGTGCGGCTCCACGTCAGTCACGATGTAAAGATCGCCGGGCTCACCGTGACTTATGGAATTGCCTTTGTGCGGGATGCGCACGCGCGATCCGGTATCGACTCCCGCGGGGATGCGAACCTCGAAGCTTTCCGGCTTCCGCAACGATCCAGCGCCCCCGCAGGTAGGGCACCGCGGCTGGATCTTTCCCTTTCCTCGGCAGGTCGGGCAGGTGACGGTGAAGCGCATCGAGCCCGCGTGTTGAGTGGCCTTGCCGGTGCCGTTGCAGGTGGGGCACACCGTCGGCGGTCCTTTGCCGGCGCCACTCCCCTGACAGGTCGGGCAGGTCTCCTCGCGCGCCACCGTGATGCGCACCGTGGTGCCGCGGATCGCATCCCAGAAGCCCAGGTGCATCCGGTACTCGATGTCGCTGCCGCGCTGTGGTTCCTCTTCCTCGCGGTTACCGCGGGAGAAGATGCTGGAGAAGAGGTCGCGAAAACCTCCGCCGCTGCTTGCTGGCTCGCTCTCCAGGTTGGAAAAGTCGAATCCGTCAAAATCGACCTCGGGAGGGGCAGGGCCGCCCGATTCGGGACCAGTCGCGGGGCCGGCCGCTCCGGGATAGCCCCCCGGATAGCCTCCGGGAGGGATATTGTCCGAATAGAACCCGTACTGATCGTAGACCTGGCGCTTCTTCTCATCGCCCAGGATGTCGTAGGCTTCCTGGATCTCCTTGAATTTTTCCTCGGACGATTTGTTGTTGGGATTGAGATCAGGATGGTACTTGCGCGCCAGGTGCCGGTACGCTTTGCGGATCTGTTCGGGCTTCGCCTTGCGGTCCACCCCGAGCGCCTTGTAGTAGTCCTTCTGTACGCCAACGGCCATTTTTTGTAAGTGGCGAGTGGCTAGTGGCTAGTGGCTAGGAGAAGAATGGGTGGAAGAAGGGGTAGCGCAGACCTGCTTTCCAAGGTCTGCGGTCCATTCTTCGACCCGCGAAGGGAACCTTCGAGCCGCAGACCTTGGAAAGCAGGTCTGCGCTACCCCTGTTTTCTGCTAGCCACTCGCCACTAACCACTAGCCACTGTCCTCGTCAGTTCTTGCTGAGTCCCGCGATCACCCCCAGATGGTCCGGGCAGCGTGACCTGATCCACTCCTCCAGCTCCTTCCGAATCTTCGCGTAGAGAGGCGACTGGATCATCCTCACGTCGATCTCCATTTCCACGAAGTGCTTCCAGTGGCACTGGGGGCATTCAATTGGGACCTGCGCGCGTTGTTCCATAAAGTGGCGGGAGTCGGCGGGTCTCCTACTCCCGACTCCCGACTCCCTACTCCCTTAGTTCCTTTTCTCGTCCACCACCTCGGCATCAATCACTTCGCCCTCGCCTGTGCCTTTGGTGGCCCCGTCGGTGGGACCCGCACCGGGCCCTGCTGCTCCGCCGGCGGGCGGCGGTGTGCCCGCGCCTGGCGCTGCCTGCTTGTACATGGCTTCGGCCAGTTTGTGCGACGCCGTCGTCAGACGTTCGACGGCCGCCTGGATCTTCCCCGAATCGTTGCCCTGGATCGCTTTCTTGGCCTCTTCGATCGCTGCCTCAATGTCTTTGGCATCCGCCTCCGAGACCTTGTCGCGATGTTCCTTGAGCATCTTCTCGGCCGAGTAGACCAGAGAATCGGCGCGGTTCTTCATTTCGATCTCGTCTCGCGAGCGGCGGTCTTCCTCGGAGTGGAGTTCGCCTTCCTTCCGCATGCGCTCCACTTCGTCCTTGCTCAAGCCGCTGGAAGACGTGATGGTGATCTTCTGCTCTTGCCCGGTTCCCTTGTCCTTGGCGGACACGTTCAGGATTCCGTTGGCGTCGATATCGAACGTCACTTCGATTTGCGGCAAGCCCCGCGGCGCCATGGGAATGCCGATCAGGTGGAACTTGCCCAGGGTGCGGTTGTCCTTGGCCATGGGCCGCTCGCCCTGCAAGACGTGGATCTCCACCGACGTCTGGTTGTCCGCCGCGGTGGAAAACGTCTCGCTCTTGCGCGTCGGGATGGTGGTGTTGCGCTGGATCAGCGGGGTCGCCACGCCTCCCAGCGTCTCCACGCCCAGGGTCAACGGGGTCACGTCCAGCAGCAGCAGGTCTTTCACCTCGCCGCCCAGCACGCCCGCCTGCACCGCGGCGCCCACCGCCACCACTTCGTCCGGGTTCACGCCCTTGTGCGGTTCTTTCCCGCCGAACAAATCTTTCACGATCTGCTGAACGCGCGGGATGCGCGTCGAGCCTCCCACCAAGACCACTTCGTTGATCTTGTCCGGCGTCACGCCCGCGTCCTGCAAGGCCTGCTTCACCGGACCCACCGAGCGCTTGAAGATGTCTTCGCACATCTGCTCGAAGCGGCCCCGGGTGAGCTTTTTCACCAGGTGCTTCGGACCGGTGGCGTCGGCGGTGATAAAGGGCAGGTTGATCTCCGTCTCCAGCACCGTCGAAAGCTCCATCTTCGCTTTCTCCGCCGCTTCCTTCAGCCGCTGCAAGGCCATGCGATCCTTGGAGAGATCGATGCCCTCTTCCTTCTTGAACTCGTCCACGATCCAATCCATCACCCGCTTGTCGATGTCGTCGCCGCCCAGGTGCGTGTCGCCGTTGGTCGACTTCACCTCCACCACGCCTTCGCCCACTTCCAAAATGGAGATGTCAAACGTGCCGCCGCCGAAGTCGTAGACGGCAATCGTCTCGTCGCCCTTCTTGTCCAGACCGTAGGCAAGCGCCGCCGCCGTGGGCTCGTTCACGATACGCAGCACCTCGAGGCCGGCAATCTTGCCCGCATCCTTGGTGGCCTGGCGCTGGCTGTCGTTGAAATAAGCCGGCACGGTGATCACCGCCTGGGTGATCTTTTCGCCCAGGTACTGCTCCGCCGCGTCCTTCATCTTTTGCAGGATCATGGCGGAAATCTCCGGCGGCGAATACTCCTTGCCTTGCGCCACTATGCGTACGTCGCCCTTGCCGTCGGAGGCAGGAACCACCTTGTACGGCACCGTCTTGATTTCCGCCTGGACCTCGTCGAAACGCCGGCCCATGAAACGCTTGATGGAGTAAACCGTATTCTCCGGATTGGTGATCGCCTGCCGCTTAGCCACCTGGCCTACCAGGCGCTCCCCGGATTTGGTGAACCCCACCACCGACGGCGTGGTGCGGCCGCCTTCCGGATTGGCGATTACCGCCGGCTCGCCGCCTTCCATCACCGCGACCACCGAGTTCGTTGTTCCCAGATCGATTCCAATTATCTTTCCCATGTTTCCCTCTTCTCCTCCCCGCCCCAACCTGAGCCAGTTAAGATCAGCGAGCGTCCCTCCGAGTGGGTCTGCTCGCCCTTTCCGAACCTATTCGATGCACCCCACCTTTAGTTCGATTCTATAATAAAAAGTGAGCGTTCCATTGTCAAGGAGAATCTGCTATGAAGTCAGAAGGAAGCGTCAACGGGGTCGCCATGAACGGCTGTCCGACCCCCTAGTCATGAGAGCCCCACCGTCGCGCCACACTTATTATCAATGACTTACGTGTCACAGACCATTTCTCTAGGACGCGTCTCACCGCTAAGTTGCACGGCTGCGAAACTGCGTCTCTTCCGACTGCCGTCGACCGGCCCAAATGCTCAGGTCATGCGGGCGGATCATCGGTAAATGCTGGCCAACTACTCGTTACTGATGCCAAGTCGATAGGAGTCTGGTCCGCTATCAAAGTGCAGTCGTCCTACTTCCGGGAAGCTTGTTTTCCCAGGACCAATCCGGCTTGGGTCTCGGAAGGGCTGTACTCTCTTGTGGCCATGAATGCCGGGCGATTCCGCAACTGCGTATGGGCGGAACGGAATCGCATCGGAGGCGCCACGTAAGGAAGGGGGCAGCCAATGGCCGCGGGCCACCTTACGGCGGGAAATTCATGCGGCGCAGGAGGTCCTGGAAGCGCGGGTCGGAGCGCAGGGGGTCGAGCGGAGGGTCGACCTTCAAGAAACACATCCCCTTGTCGTGCACTTCGTAAGCCCTTTCCAGCCACTCGAAGGCTCGATCCTTTTCACCCAGCCCCGCGTAGATGAGCGCGAGTTCCCAAGTCCCCCGCTTTTGTTTTGACAGCTCGATTAACTGTTGGATGGCTTTCTGCGCCTCGGCCTTGTTGCCTGCTCGCGCGTAGGCGTTGCCCAAGTGGCCCGATTTCCTCGGGTCGTTTGACCTCTGTAGAAGCTCTGCGATGGCTTCCTTGGCGATGCCGCGTGCGACTTCGCTCTGCAAGCTCAACACGTCCCGCAGATCGCGCTCGTAGTTCCGCGCTCACAAATGACGTTCCGGCGCCACCCCAATCAACTGGGCCGTGACCCGAACCCGATCCCCCGAGCGGAGCACAGACCCTTCAATCAGCGCGTCCACGTTTAACTCCCGCGCAATCTGCGACAGTGGCCTCTTGACCCCTTTGTATTGCATTACCGAGGTCCGCGAAATCACGCGGAGCGAAGCAATTTGACCTAATTCAGCGATCAGCTCTTCGGTCATGCCGTCGGCGAAGTATTCCTGCCCTGGGTCGCCGGAGAGGTTTTCCAGCGGCAGCACAGCGAGGGACTGGATCTGCGGTAACGGCGCGGCGCGCCTGGCACCTACAGCCATCGAAATCCGGTCGCGCAGGCCGGCGACATTGAGGAGGAAAAGCAGGGCCGCGATAGCAATGGGGACCGCTGCCGCTAACGCGAGCCGCCTCTTTAGCGCCGCTCTATGAGCGCCGGCATCCGGCCCTATGGCAGGCACAAGGCCGGCCCCTCCGTCGCGCCCAGCGGCCGGGACGCCGGCGCGAGGCCCCGAATGCGTATCGCGCTTCAGGCGCTTCAGGTCGGTGCGAATGTCAGGCGCGCTCTGGTAGCGCAAATCGTGGTCCTTTTCCAGCGCCTTGTTGATGATCTCTTCCAGCTTCGGCGGCACATCGGGATTCAACCGCATTGGCGAGGTAGGCGCTTGGTGCAGGATCGCGTCAAAGGTAAGCGCGGAAGTAGCCCGGGAAAAGGCCGGGTGACCTGTCGCCATCTCGTACAGGACCACACCAAAACTGAACAAGTCTGTTCTCACGTCGATCTCTTCGCCTCGCGCCTGCTCGGGCGACATGTAGGCGATGGTCCCAATCGCCGCGCCCGGACTGGTGAGATGCTCGGGCTCGACCGAGGCGGTGGGCAGCGCCGAGGCACCCACGGCTTCTGCCATCCGCCTGGGCTCTGGCGCCAGCTTCGCCAAACCAAAGTCCAGAATCTTCGCCTGAGCGCGATTGGTCACGAAAATGTTCGCCGGCTTGATGTCGCGATGGATGATCCTCTTCGAGTGAGCCGCGTCCAGCGCATCGGCAATCTGAATCGCCAGGTCCAGCAGAGTATCGAGCGGTAGGGGAGGGCTCTGCCCTCCCGCGGGAGCGCGGAGCGCTCCCCTACCAATCAACTCCTTCAAGGTCTGCCCCTCCAGACTCTCCATCACGATGAAGGGCTGGCCCTCATGCTGCCCGAACTCGTGGATCGTACAGATGTTCGGATGGTTCAAGGCGGACGCCGCCCGCGCCTCGCGTTGGAAACGCTCCAACGCCTGGTGGTCGCTGGCAAGTTGCTCGGGCAAGAATTTCAAGGCCACGTGGCGGCCGAGGGTCGTGTCCTCGGCCTTATACACCACGCCCATGCCGCCACCACCGAGTTTTTGCAGGATGCGGTAGTGGCCGACCGTTCGACCGACCATGTGAGCGAACCTTCTTTGAAGCCAATCGTAGACTACGGTTGCAGCTAAGTCAAGGAGATCCACGGCTGTCGTGGGCTAATTACGCAAATTACGCCGCCCCTGCCGGGGCTGAGGACCTGCCGGCCCCCAACCTTTGGCCAACCTCGGAGCAAGGGTAGCGCGTCTATAACGGCGTCGGCCGTGTCAAGACCCTTGTGGGCACACGTCTTCTTCCGCGCGCCGGAGGCGGGGTCAAGGGCGCCCGGCGCTTTTTGCCGGGCGTTCATCGCAGACCCTTGACGCCGCCTCCGGCG
>DATFYM010000140.1:0-74236 GCA_035315065.1 Terriglobia bacterium | reverse complement strand
TCCCCAGGGGCGTGGGGTGGCACCCTCCCCCCTAGTGGTCCCCAAACCTGGAAGGCATCCCGGCCAGGCGCGATCACCCACGCCGGAACTAAGCTCCACGATCCGCCCGTCCTCCCTCTTCCCGATTTTTTCACACGTTCTCGGGGAGAGGGTGGCGCGAAGCGACGGGTGAGGGGTCACGTCACATGTTAGTGTACTAATGAAATCGAGCACTAAGCAGAAATGGCCCATCGGCTCTTCGGGTAAGTACCCGCTGACCCTCTTCATGGCGCGGTGATGATAATCATCAAGCCTGATACTCGAAATAGACCTCTGCTCCTTTAAACCAACTTCCCTGGGATATCGCGCAAGACCAGTTCGGGGTCCAAGGCGCTGATTTCATGGGGGCTATGCGAGCACTTCTGCTACAGGCCACGCAAGACCAGTTCCGGGCTTATCGCATTGATGCCAAGGCAGTTGCGGACACACTTCCCCCGGCGGCCGGGCAAGACCAGATCCTGGTTTCAAAAGGAGCTGTCACAGCGCTAAGAGTAGGGCCGAGACGATCCTTCCCAGGATCGTTCAGGAAACTCTGGCCCAGACGGCCGGCACCACCCCTTCGGGCTTGAGTCGTTTCATGAATAAGGGTAATCCGGTTTTCTTAGCTTGACAGGCACGCCTTCTCCGGAACTAATCTCCCCCCGGTCCACACAATAATTCCCCGTCACAACTTGGATGAGCACTTTTGACCAGATAGGTGAGCAATACTGGGCTGCTGCGGCAACAGCCGCCGGGGTATAACCATATTGCCTGCCCCCCGGAGACCGCGGCCTTGCCAACTGGCCGGGTTGAAACTTGGACCAGCCGGCGAGCAGGGACGGAGCAACGGACGTCGATGCGGTCGACGAGAAGGCGGCCAGCGAATAGCCAGTAAACACTTAAAAGAGAGGTAACGATCATGAGTTTTAATCTAGCGACGCAACAAATCCAGAATTCACCGCATGAGGAGATCGCTCTCCGGGCACACCGTCTATGGGAAGAGCGTGGCTGCCCAATCGGATCACCGGCAGCGGATTGGTACCGCGCCGCGGAGCAGATCCACGGTGAACAGGCGGCGCGCGACGAGTTGATCCGGGCTCGCAACAAGTCGGTCCGGGAGCACCGCGCCGCGCCCGAGATTGAGGGCGCCCCTGCTTTTTCCGATCATTCGGGAGAGCTTTGATTTGCCATTCGTCAGACTTTCTGGTGGCGTGCGCGCCACGACGCCTGTCTAGAAGGCATAAGAACATGGATTCGGCTACACCGGTTCCGCCTATGAAGGCGGACGTTGGCAGAATGGTGCCTTCTTCTACAACCGCTCGGTGAATAACGTCAGCAACGTGACGAGCATCACCAATGTTTGCAACAAAACCGTCGTAAACAACGTCACCATCAACAACGTAAGCTATAACGGGGGCGAGGCGGAATAACCGCCCAACCGACCTCTGAACAACGGACATGGGCAAGTGAGCGGCATATACCGCCAACCGGCGAGCAGGCACAGCACCAGCACGCCGCCAGCACCAACCCCGCGCTACGGGCATCGGCAAACCATTGTAAGCCGCCGATTGCCGCGACTTCCAAGGCGGGAGTGTTTAGCGGTGGTGGAGTGGTAGCACACGGCTGCCGTTCAAACCCTGCGCTTTTCGGGACCTGTTTTCAGGCGCCATACCAGATCGCTGACCAACACCGTGGGCGTTTCGTCGTGTTATGGAAAGCGAGAGAGAACTGAAGACGCGGCAAAGTCGCAAGGTGAGAAGCGTGCTTGGGTGATCCAGATCAAGCACGAGGAATCACAGAGACGAGCAGGACAATCTTTCCGGGAGAAGAAGGAGAAAAAGGCATGTCCGAGACGAACGCAGTCGTAGCCATTTACGATACGCACTCCCAAGCCGAGGAGGCCGTGAAGGAACTCCAAAGGTCTGGGTTTGACATGAAGAAGATGTCCATCGTCGGCAAGGACTACCACACCGACGAGCACGTGGTTGGGTACTACAATACCGGCGACCGTATGAAGTATTGGGGAAAGCTCGGTGCCTTTTGGGGTGGGCTCTGGGGGATGTTGTTCGGAGCCGCTTTCTTCGCCATTCCAGGCATCGGCCCGATCTTGGTAGCCGGCCCGCTGGTCGCGTGGATTGTCGGAGCTCTCGAAGGCGCCGTAGTGGTGGGCGGATTGAGCGCGCTCGGCGCGGGGCTCTATAGTATTGGCATTCCTAAGGACAGCGTCGTGAAATACGAGTTGGCGCTCAAGTCCGACAAATTCCTCGTCCTGGCTCACGGCACCACGGACGAGGTGGCCAAGGCGAAGGACATCATCCAGTCGACCCGTCCGGCGGAAGTTGCACTGCACGTCGTCGAACGCTCGCAACGCGCCGCGGTGGGTACGAAGTAATTCTGCGTCAACTGGACACCAGGAAGTGGGGTTCGGGATTCGCGGAGGAAGATTAGGGGGCACGGACTTGTTCGGCGAATCCCGAAACGCCGCTTGCATCGTCACCGTGAACGCAGCACTAAACTGTCGAATAGCAAGTGGAGGGTCAAGCGATGCTAAAAAGTGTGACTCATTTGCAAGGCCTTACGATCCAAGCCAAGGACGGGGAGATTGGGAAGGTGGACCAGTTCTATTTCGACGATGAGACCTGGGCCATCCGCTACCTCGTGGTCAACACCAGCCGTTGGCTCGACGGCCGATTGGTGCTGATTTCACCCATCGCTCTTGTCCAAAGGGACTGGGAATCAAAGCGAGTCGATGTGGCGCTGACGAAAAAGCAGATCGAGGACAGCCCGTCTATCGATACGCACAAGCCCGTCTCACGGCAGCACGAGGCCGTGTACCTGGGGTATTACGGCTATCCCTATTATTGGGGTGGGCCCAATCTATGGGGTTTTGCGAACTACCCGGCTGGCTTGGTGGATCAAAGGGAAGCGGCGACGCAGGCGGAAGCGTCAAAAGCCAGGGCGGGAAGAGAGTCGGCCGATTCGCATCTGCGCAGCACCAACGAGGTGACAGGCTATAGCATCGAGGCGACAGATGGAGAGGTCGGTCACGTGAAGGACTTCATTGTCGATGATGAAACCTGGGCTATTCGATACCTCGAGGTGCATACGCGGAACTGGTGGCCGGGCAAAAAGGTGTTGGTGTCACCTCAGTGGATCGACAATGTGAGCTGGCCGGACGCCAAAGTCTATGTCGACCTCTCGCGGGAGACCATTAAGAACGCCCCGGAGTATGTTGAGTCGATGCCCGTCACTCGCGAGTACGAGAATTGGCTCTACGCTTATTACGGCCGGCCGTCTTATTGGTTGCCACAATCTGAGCAACCCGTAGCCGAGCGGCGAGCCTAGGTCGATCGACGTAGGAAGCCAGGGCGCAGGTGGATCTCCGACCCTGCGGCCAAGCGCGGTAAGCCAAGGACCTCGTTACTCCGCATCGGCTGTATTCCCAAGGCCGGTCCCAACCCCGGCGCCGCAGACAGAGAAGCGAGCGTTTGGGTGCAGAACCTGAGCAAATCAAACGCCCCTACGGTGAGTAGCGGTTGATTGAGAAAGAATCAGAGTATCCCTCTGATGGTGAGGACGCTCGGAAAGGTGAGGAAGGGGCAGACCATAAGGTGGCCCACATCCTCAGGTCGTTTTGAGCCGCAGCTTGTGTTGCCGGCTCTGTTTATCGGCGGCCTTGAGCGATGAAGGTACAGAGGAGGTTCAAGAACATGAACATTTTCAGACGTGCCACAGGGTCTTCAAGGCCTCGAATAGGCAAGCAGATTGTAATCTCCCTGTTGTCGTTGGTTTTGTTGTTAGCCACAAGGCCTCGGAGCGTGTTGGCCCAGCAAGACGCGCAAGCCCCGCCGCAGCCCGCCGCGCCGGCCTCGCAGGCGCCGCCCTACACGCAAGGGACTCCCGAACAGTTGCAGCAGTTGGTCGCGCCGATTGCGTTGTACCCGGATTCGCTGGTGGCGCAGATCCTGGCAGCGTCCACGTTTCCCGAGCAGGTAGTCGAGGCCGACCGATGGGTGCAAGCACATCCTGATCTGAAGGGCGACGCTTTGGGTCAAGCGGTGGACCAACAACCCTGGGACCCGAGCGTCAAGGCGCTCACGGCATTTCCTTCCGTCCTGGGCAATATGGATAAGAACCTCTCCTGGACTTCATCTTTAGGTGACGCCTACTACAACCAGCAGCAGGATGTGATGGATGCTGTCCAGGTGATGCGCCAGCGGGCGCAAGGAGCCGGCAATCTTAAGACCACGCCGCAGCAAGTCGTATCGACGCAAGGCTCGACGATCGTCGTGCAGCCTGCTAACCCCGAGGTCGTTTACGTTCCCGCGTATGATCCTTGGTTGGCTTACGGAAATCCCATCATGGGGTGGCCGGGATGGTACCCGTATCCCGGAATCTGGTTTGGCGGCCCGTACCTATCGTTCGGAATGGGTTACGGAATCGGCTTTTTCGGCGGTTTTGGATGGGGCTGGAATCACTGGGGATTCAATTGGGGTGGCCGTTTCGCAACTTATGGCGGCGGCAGGTACTACTCGCGGAGCAACACGTTTTACAACCGGAACGCCTTCAACCGAGGTGGGGGAGCGCGCGGCGGAGTTTCCAATCGCGGCAATATCAACCGTGGGGGCGCAGGCGGCGGATTTTCGAACCGTCCCGGTGCACCGGCCAGAGCGTTTAACGGAAACAGGCAGGCGGCGCGAGGATACGCCGCACCCCGCGGTCAGAGCGGCGTCCGCACGGGTGCCTTCAGCCACATCGAGAAGGGCGGACAGGCGAAGAGCTACTCGTCACGCGGACAGGCCAGCGTCAGTGGCGGAGGATCGCGTGGCGGCGGCGGCGGAGGATCGCATGGCGGCGGTGGCGGAGGATCGCATGGCGGCGGCGGGCATCATTAATCTAAGCGCCGGGATGTTCTTAGGAGACCGTAAACTTTGGAAATGGAGAGAAGCCCTATGCGGCGAACCAAGCTGAACTTCGACCAAGTCTATCGGGGCAAGCTTGCTAAATTAGCCCTGGTCGCCATCGTCTTGGGGGCGTGCTTGCCCGCCCGTTCCGTGGCGCAGCAATCGGGTCAGAAAACGTTTTCATCGCCCGAAGACGCGAGCAACGCGCTCGTCGCGGCTGCGCAGACCAACGACGAAAAGACCATGCTCGATATCCTCGGACCAGACGGCAAGCAAATCGTTTCGTCGGGAGACGACGCCGAGGACGCCGAAAGCCGCGCTAATTTCGTCGAGAGATATCAGCAAATGCACCGCTTGGTGAAAGAACCGGATGGAACCACCGTCTTATACATCGGTGCGGAGAATTGGCCCACGCCCATACCTCTCGTGAACAATGGTAGTTCGTGGTATTTCGACACCGAGGCGGGCAAGAAGGAAATCCTGTACAGACGAATTGGCCGGAATGAAGTGTCCGCCATCAGCGTTTGCCAGGAGCTCGTGGCGGCGCAAAAGGAATACTACTCCGCGCAGCGCAATGAGTACGCCCAGGAAATCTTCAGTGATCAAGGGCAGCACAATGGCCTTTATTGGAAAGCTGCTGAGGGCGAACCCCAGAGCCCGATTGGGCCGTTGGTGGCATCCGCCTTTGCTGAGGCCTATGCCAAAAACCAAAGCGGCGCCGCGACTCCTTACCGCGGTTACTTTTACCGCCTCCTGCCGCGTCAGGGAAAAAATGGCCCAGGCGGCGCGAAAAGTTACGTCGTAAATGGCAAAATGACCGGAGGCTTTGCTTTCGTGGCCTACCCGGCGGAATATGGGTCGTCCGGCGTGATGACCTTCATCGTTACCGAGGATGGGGTGGTGTATCAGAGGGACCTCGGCAGGAAGACCGAGGCTCTCGCCAAAGCCATGAAAGAATACAATCCCAATTCCAGTTGGCAAAAGGCTGAGGAGCAGGAGGAGGAGACTACTGACGTGCAGAAAACCAAGTAAAAGGCATTGTGTCGCCTCCCTCGCCTGGCCGTGCAGGGCGCCCTCCTAGCAAGGTAGTGCTTTAGGCGGCCCGGAGTGGTAGGTCCGCGGTTCCTTCGAGAATTCTCACCAAAGAAAGAGCCGCAGACGTGAAAGAGCACGTCTGCGCGATGTTTGCTGACAAGCAGTTGAAGAGGCTCAGAAGGCGAATTCCTTAAATCGACCCGCGCCAAGGTATACAGATGGCGTTTGGGATCTCCAAGAAACGATGGCAACAACCGATGCAAGCGGCAAGGCAGGGGCTTTGGCCGGCGACCCCGGAACGGCAGGCTCCAAGGTTGCGACGCCACCGGCTCGCCCGGACAAGCCGCCGATTCCAACCAAGGCGAAGAACCAGAATATTCGTGTTTCACCTGCCGTCGTCGAAGCGGCCCGCAAAGACGGCGAAGCGCTGCTTCGGGACTTGCGAACGTCTGCGGCTGGGCTGACGCAAGCAGAGGCTGAAGAACGGGCGCGCACGACAGGTCCGAATGTCGTCGCACAAGAGAAGAAGCAAGGCTGGCCCATCCGCCTTCTAAGAATCATCCTCAACCCGCTGGTGATCCTGCTCTCAACTTTGTCAGCAGTTTCCTTCCTCACCGGCGACGCGCGCGCCGGCGTGGTGATGGCAGGCATGGTGGCGCTGAGTGTGGGACTCCGCTTCTGGCAGGAAGCCCGGGCGAATGCCGCCGCCGAGAAGCTGAAGGCCATGATCCACGTCACCGCCACGGTGGTTCGGGACGGCGCGGCGAGGGAAATACCACTCCGGGACCTGGTGCCTGGCGACATCATTAACCTCGCCGCCGGCGATATGATTCCAGGCGACGTGCGGCTGTTGACTTCGAAAGACCTCTTCGTGAGCCAGGGTAGCCTGACCGGTGAATCGCTTCCGGTCGAGAAGATTCACGATCCCCAAATCAAAGAGGAAAGCTCACCCACGGAACTCATGAACACATGCTTCATGGGGACGAGCGTGGAGAGCGGCACGGCGACGGCGGTGGTGGTCACGACGGGGTTACAAACCTACCTGGGCAGCATGGCCCATTCGATCACCGAGGAACGGCCGCAGACAAGCTTCGACCAGGGTCTCAACCGCTTTACGTGGCTCATGATGCAGTTCATGGCCGTGATGGTGCCTCTGGTTTTCCTCATCAACGGTTTCACCAAGCACGATTGGAAGGGGGCCTTCTTCTTCGCCTTAGCGGTGGCCGTGGGCCTTACTCCCGAGATGCTGCCGATGATCGTCTCCGTCTGCCTCTCCAAAGGCGCGCTCGCCATGAGCCGCAAGAAGGTGATTGTCAAGCGGCTGAACTCCATCCAGAACTTCGGCGCCATGGACGTATTGTGCACCGATAAGACGGGGACACTCACCGAGGACCGCGTCGTCCTGATGCGGCATTGCAACGTCGCGGGGCGTGAAACCGATGATGTGCTCTTGAGCGGATACTTGATCAGCTACTTCCAGACAGGCCTCAGGAACCTGCTCGACCGCGCGATTCTGGATAGCTCCGACTTCCACGGGAAGGCGGCGGTGGAGAAGTATAAGAAGCTGGATGAGATCCCTTTCGACTTCACTCGACGCATTATGTCGGTCCTGGTGGAGCAGACCGCAGGTAAGGCGATCCTGCTCGCCAAGGGAGCTCCGGAAGAGATCTTCCTCCGCTGCTCGCAATTTGAACTCGACGGCAAGCTCTCGCCCATGACCCCGACTCTGATGGTTGGGCTGAAGCAGGAGTACGATGACCTCAGCAACGACGGCTTCCGCGTGCTGGCAGTGGCAACAAGAGACTTGCCGGGAAAGCAAATCTGCACGAAGGATGACGAGCGCGAACTCATCCTCAGGGGGTACGTCGCGTTCCTGGACCCGCCCAAGAACACCGCGGCCCGCGCCCTTGCGGCCCTGCACAACCATGGCGTGGCCGTAAAAATCCTCACCGGAGACAACCACCTCATCAGCCGCAAGGTGTGCAAAGACGTTGGCCTCTTAGCCGACCCCATGCTGGAGGGCGGCGAAATTGAGAAGATGTCGGACGCCGAACTCAGCGAGGCGGCGGAGAAGACGGCGTTG
Organism: Terriglobia bacterium; assembly: GCA_035315065.1. Classification (GTDB taxonomy): domain Bacteria; phylum Acidobacteriota; class Terriglobia; order UBA7540; family UBA7540; genus DATFYM01. The sequence goes on along the minus strand of DATFYM010000140.1, from coordinate 66,196 downwards.
TTCGCCCGCCTCTCTCCCGCGCACAAAGAGCGGGTGATTCGCGTCCTCCGCGCCCGGGGGCACGTCGTCGGTTGCATGGGTGATGGAATCAATGACGCTCCCGCGCTGCGAGCCGCAGACGTCGGCATCTCGGTGGACACCGCCACGGACATCGCCAAGGAGTCCGCGGATCTGATCCTGCTGGAGAAGGACCTGATGGTGCTGGAAGGAGGTGTTATCGAAGGCCGAAAGGTCTTCGCCAACATCGTGAAGTACATCCGCATGGGAGCCAGTTCCAACTTCGGCAACATGTTCAGCGTGCTGGGGGCAAGTGCTTTCCTCCCCTTCCTGCCCATGGCCCCGATTCAAGTGCTGACCAACAATCTCCTTTACGACTTCTCGCAGGTGCCGATCCCAGCGGACGCCGTGGACGATGAACAAGTAGCCCGGCCACGGCCCTGGGACATCGGGGAAATCAAGCGGTTCATTCTCTTTATCGGCCCCATCAGCTCGGTCTTCGACTATACGACTTTCTTTGTCATGCTCTACATATTCAACTGCTGGAATCCTTCCCGAGCGTCGCTATTTCAGACCGGCTGGTTCGTCGAGTCGTTGATGACGCAGACACTCATCATCCACGTCATTCGTACCAATAAGATTCCCTTCTTCCAGAGCCGGGCGAGTTGGGCGCTTACAGCCACAACCTTATCGATCATGGCTTTTGGGATGTGGTTGCCGTATTCCCCTGTGGCCTCTGCGCTGGGCTTCACGCACCTTCCGCGGATGTACTGGCCAATCCTGATGCTTACGCTGCTCGCCTACATGGGCCTTACGCAAATGATGAAAGTGTGGCTGCTGCGGAAGAAATGGATCTAAACCGCCATTTCCGGCGACGGGACAAAAAGGTTTTTTCCTGACTCCCAGCGGTTCCCAGATCAAGGAGACCGTATGATGTCGATAGTCGGCAAGGAACTTCACCACACGGGACGCATCGGATGGCTACGCGCGGCGGTACTGGGCGCGAACGACGGCATCCTTTCAACGTCGAGTCTGGTGCTCGGAGTCGCTGCTGCCCATGCGACTCACAGCAACGTATTGGTGGCAGGGATTGCCGGTTTGGTGGCGGGATCCGTGTCTATGGCTGCGGGGGAGTATGTGTCGGTCCACTCGCAGCAAGACGCCGAGGAGGCTGAACTGAATCTTGAGCGCACGGAACTGAAAGAAGACAACAAGGGCGAGCACAAGGAACTGGCGAAAATCTATATTGCTCGCGGGCTCGAACCTGCTCTCGCGAAACAGGTCGCTGAGCAACTGATGGGCCACGATGCGTTAGGCGCGCACGCCCGCGACGAACTCGGCATCTCGGAGACTTTCCGTGCGCGTCCGATTCAGGCGGCGTCGTCATCGGCTGCCAGCTTCGCGGTTGGAGCCGCCCTGCCTCTTGTGGCCACCATCCTGGCCCCGGCGGCGGGTTTGATCCCGATTGTCTCCGGAACTTCACTGGTGTTCCTGGCACTTCTAGGCGGCTTAGCCGCACGCGCGGGTGGCGCAGGAGTGACGAAGGGCGCAATACGCGTTACGTTCTGGGGTGCGCTGGCAATGGCGCTAACCGCCGGCGTCGGGGCGCTGGTGGGAACAGTTGCGTGAGCGGCCCCAGAAAACCCCGATCCGTGCCAACCGTGAACGTCTTCCTTTTGACAACAACCTGTACTTCGCCGTACACTTCGACCGTTGTTGGGGTGTTCCTCATATAGGCATACATATTCTAGATCTGGAAGGGCGTCTGCCCAGAATCATGTGATTTTGGGCAGCGCGATCTGCTGTAAAGCGGCATGGAGGATCAAGCACTTGCGGCCGGCCGAGGAGCAGGTTTTTGGGCAAGTGGCTCGCGGCACGAGCCGAGAGGAATTGGCCGGCGCCGGTTGAAGAATGGACCCAGGGATGCCACTCGGCGAAACAAAAGCACAATGGCGAGCTATGCCCTTGTCGCCAACCTCGAGGGTGCCAAGCTCGGCCGCCACTTCGGGCATTATGTTGCCGACTGTTTCTGAGCAGGGCCTGTTTCCTTCTTTCCCTGCTTCATGCAACGGACAAGAGCGATAAATGGACGCAATTTCAACTCTACGACTGGGTTAGGAACAAGGGTGGCGTCGCCTACGTGTTGGACAGTGTCTGGCAACAAGGCATTCCTGTATCCAAGGGAAAGTGCCGCTGGCACGAAGTTTCTCCAAACGTCTGCGGACAGAGTCCGGGCTGACAATTTGCTTCCGCGCCCAGAATGCCGCTATACGGATAGCCGAAGGTGGCCCGCAGGGCAGATTGAGATCCTCTCGATGGCCGGCGCCTAAGCGAGGAGTTTCAGTCGCCGGAGGTCGTCTTCCGTCCAGCGCGCCTGTGTTTCAATGATTGACTTCAGGGTTTTGATGGTGAAGGTGTCCCCTCCGCCGTGCGGTGCCACGGTTGCCCGCCGGCCGTCCGCGTGGCCGTAGCGCTGATGAGATCCTTTTTGGCGGATGAAATAAAAACCGTCCCGGGTGAGGGCGGCGATAACTTCTCGGGCCGTGAGCGACCGGATACGATTGTAGTCGATGCCCATGACCTACACGGTGACTGCGATGCGGGGTTCCTGCTGGGAAACCTCCTCGACCTCTACCGAATCGGGCGGGCCTTCCGGCAGCGGTTGGGCGTCCTCGATGAATTCCTGGACGATCATGCGGACAACTTCATTGAGGCGGCGCAGCGCTTCTTCTTTCGTGCGCCCCGAGGTTGCGCCACCGACGCTTTCCAGCGCCGGGATGTACGCAAACCACGCCGGGTTGCCTTGGGCATCCTCGTCCGGCTCCACCACAACTTTGAAGGTGTATGTCTTCATGGGATTTGCACTATCCACTCCCAAAGAGTAACACGGTAGCGCGTAGTGTCAAGCCGACTTCCATCGTCATCGTCATCCAGTACTTCACGGGTAAATCGGACCGTCTGAGCCTTGCGCCTTTCGAGTTCGTGGCGAGTCATGGGTTTCATGGCGACAGAATAGAGAGGAGCACTTCCGGGCGCCTAGCCCCGAAACTGGGAACATATTTCTGAGGGAATAAATTGCACGCAATTTGCGTTAGACTCGGGCTGAACCGATTTTGGGAGGGACTGGCAATGTCACTGAATAAACCGCTTGATCAAATCGAAGAGGGCGATCTTCAAGAACTTGTGGCTGGCCAAAGTGTCGGAGCACAAGACGCTTGAATACAAACTGGCCCTCTCCGGTGGCTCAGACTCCGAGCGAAAGGAATTCTTGGCGAACGTATCCTCATTCGCCAACGCTGCAGGCGGCTGCTTAATTTACGGCATGAAAGCTGACTCCGGGGTACCAGTCGACTTGCCCGAGATGGAGGTTGATGGCGATGCTGTAATCAGCGGGCTTGAAAGCAAGGATGAGGCGAAGCGCAAACAGCAGATTAGTCTTGCCGACTTTGTTCTCGCCCAGAATGACCGCAAGTTCACCTAGCTTCACATCCAGAGACTTAAAGTTGCGAAAGTTCTTGATAATGACCCCTCTGAGCCGCACTGGCTTACCCAAGTTCCCTTCGCACCGCGTTTAACTGTTTATTTCCTCTTCAAGCGTCGCCAGTGGTTCCATGATCTCGTCGAACGGCGGCGGCTGGCCAAAGATCATCACCGTCATATCTCGGTAGTCCCTCTCCAAGGCCGCAGCGCGATTTTCTGGCGGCAGCAGGCGCAGGCTTCCGGGACGCGCACGATCATAATGAGCCCAGCCCGAAGGATAGAACGTCTCTTTGTGCCGCACAACCTGCGCGAGGAGTGCCATGTCGGCAAGGGCCTCGGACCGGATCGTCCCCTGCGCTAGCATCGCGACGTCATAGTAGTGACGCGAATACCGGTCGGGGAGCGGTCTCTCCAGTGGGCGGTGGTATTCCGCGTGAAGAATTGTCGCCTTCTCCCAGAAGGTCCGCTTGGCGAGGAGCGCGACCACCTCAATGTCGCGATCAGCAACCAGATCCGGAAATTCCTCGCCGGCGAACGCGCGGATCGTAAAATGGTCGCGCGGCACAAACTCCGCGTGGGTCCCCAGCTCAAGCACCACCTGAGGCACAACGTAAGCCAGGCCCTTGGCGGCGGCGGCCGGATACTGAAATCGAACCACGTTCGGGTCCTGCTCGCTGACACCCAGGCTCCACGCCCCAGCCGCTCCGAGCACGTCCCGGCACCGTGTCTTCAGCGCCTCCAGGAATTCGCTGCCGATATACCGCTGACATTCTGTCATCATCTCGGCGAGGATGCGGGCCCGCCTCGTCTTTGAGATATCCTCCCGCCTCGGGTCCCGCGCGCCCGTAAACCCCAGGGCCGCGTAGTCCACAGCCAGATCGATATCCTCGGAGAACCGGTTGATCGCGTGGAAGACCTTCGACAGCGATGTCCCGCCCTTGAAGACGAGCCGCGCGGAAAGAGCGTCGATCGAAAAAAGCTGCTTCAGCACCCAGCAGACCCAGAAGTCTTTTTCGATAATGGCTTCGGGCAAGCCCTTGCGATCCGCTGTCTCGGCGAATATGTCCGCTCGTTTGTCAGCAGGCATCCGGGCGATCCCGTTCAAGTCGCCTCCTTCGCGATCCTTTTCGCCGCTTCGTAGATCCAGTCCACGCCGAACCGCGTATCTTTCACGAGCCTGCGCTTTTCCGAAGGCGATAGCGCCGCGCGGAGCGTCGCGATCTCGCTCGGCTCGACGCCCTCCTTGCCAAGATGGCGCAGCGCCTGAACCACGAGCGCGAACTTGCCCTCAAGCCCCGCCATTGCTTTCGGGCGCGCATGTTTGAAATGAATGGTGCGGCGTCCAATCAGCACTTCATGGTTCGGGCCATCGGTCAGGTAGATGATTTTGGCGGGCACCTGAGTCGACAGGCGAAGCAGGTTTGCGGCCCACGCGCCCTCCGGCACGATCTTCCATCGCTGCCTTCGGGCTATGGCGCGCGCGGCCTCGTCGATGTCCGGGCTAAGCTTCCCGCCGAGCGCCGGGTTAACCTTGGGCATATCGTAGAGCCCGCGCCGGACGCGGCGAATTGTCCCACGGCGAGTCAGACCCGCAAGGGCCATGTCGATCGTGCCCCGGCTGGCAATGTCCAGAAAGTCTTTCGCCGAAAAGACTTTCCCGGCGCCAAGCCGCTCAATCCGCCCAACGATCTGATCCCGCATGGTTTGCATAGGACAAACTCCGTCTTCATATTTAGAAAAAATATACCACTTTTTCTAAATCAACGGCAAGGCTTTTCGATGCGGGTGAACGGCCGCCGCCACTTCGGGCATTATGTTGCCGACTTATTTCTCAGGAGGGGCTGTTTCCCTCTTTCCCTGCCTCTCCTCGTCGTGCTGCAGCAACCTGCTGTAAATCCTCAGCCTATCCTCAAGAAGCTTCTTGGACGGCAGCTTCGTCATATATTCCGAGACTCTCATCTTGTGGGGGCCGTAGCTCAGGAGCAACTCCACGATTCGCATCGGGCACTGGCGCCCGACAAAGCAGAAATCGGATCCCAGTTCCGAGAGGAACTGCTCAAGGTTCCGGGATGATCGCGGCGTCCAGATCCCTCTCGGAGTAAGCTCCCTTCAGGCCGAGGAAAGACTTCTTCTGCTCAGAATCTGCTTGACAACGCTCTATCTTTGATTTAGTATTCAAGATGTGCCCTCCTGGGTCGAATGCGGCCCGCCCCTGGCTGGGACGAAGCGGGTTGATGCCGGTGCGCCCCCGATTTGCTCAGTTGGCGGGAACTGCAGACAAAGGGGTAAGAAATTGAAAGGTGACAATGCCCGTCCCAACGACACAACTTTCACGCTGGAAGACCAGGAGGGTCGGTTGACGGCGGGTCGCAGTCGAGCTGCCGTCCCATTTCTGCTCTGTTTCGGCTTTCGCCAGAGGAGCGTTGGCGTGCATCTTCGACGGGACGAACCCAAATTTTATTGATAACAATAGAGATCTTGGGTTAGGTTTTTAGGTACGAACCCATTAAGCCGCCATGTTGATGAAAACAGATGGGTTAACGTACGGTAAGCCATCAAGTAATTGAAAAATATGAGCCTTAAGCACCATTGCCGATTTCGATGGAGATGTGGACGATTGGCTGTGGACAATTGGCATCCCAATGTCCGTTCGCTGGCAACTGCCGTCCTATTCCCCCGCTCTTTCGGCGGCTGGTAAAAGGAAACCGGCATGCATTTTCAACGGGACGAAGCCAAATTTTATTGATAACAATAGAGATCTTGGGTTAGGTTTTTAGGTACGAACCCATTAAGCCGCCATGTTGATGAAAACAAACGGCTTAACGTACGGTAAGCCAACAAATGATTGAAAAACATGAGCGTTAAGCACCCATTGCCGATTTCGATGGAGATTGTGGACAATTGGCATCCCAATGTCCGTTCGCTGGCAACTGCCGTCCCATTGCCCCGCTCTTTCGGCGGCGGCTGGTAAAAGGAAATCGGCACCCATTTTCGACGGGACGAACCCAAATTCTTATTGATAACAATGAACATCTTGGGTTGGGTTTCGGGACGAACCCATTAAGGAGCTTCCAACACAGAGACACAGAGGCACAGAGAAAAAATGACCAACGTCTGGAAATAAATGACATCCGATGTAATCTTCTCGCTCTTTCTCTGTGTCTCTGCGCCTCTGTGTTTAATTCTTTCGCAGCTTCTGAAAACTGAAAACTGATTACTGAGAAGTCCGTGAAAAATCGCTTTTTGGTTGTGTCCCAGCCCGTACTATGTTAATTCTTCACCTCTCGGCCGGGGGCGACGGGGGCCCCTGGCGTTCGGAGGTCGCCTATGAAACTTCGGCTGCTTCGACACGCTTTCGGGTTGGTGCTTGGTCTGGCGCTTTTGGCTCTACCCCTTGACGCCAGTTGGCAGGACATCGGACCGGTGAAGGCCTCCCCGCCCGCCGAGAACCAGATCATGTTTCACGGCGCTGGGACGATTGTTAGCCTGACGGTGCTTGCGCCTGACTTAGTCCGCGTGCGGATGGCTCGCGGCACTGCTTTCGGTCCCGATTACTCGTACGCCGTCGTGAAAACCGACTGGCCCGTGCCGGGCCCCGCCGGTCATGCGACGAGCGAGGCGCCGCAATTCACCCAAACTGCCACCTCCGTCACCATCCGGACGTTGAAGCTCGAAGTGCGCGCCCAACTTTCGCCGTTCCGCCTCGCTTTGTACGATCGTAACGGCGGGCTGATCTCTAAGGACGACGACGACCTCGGCACAGCCTGGGACGGCGCTCGCGTTCGCACCTGGAAGTGGATGCCGGAAGACGAACACTATTTCGGCCTGGGTGAGAAGGCGGGACCGCTCGACAAGCGTGGCCGTAGCTACGCGATGTGGAACACCGACGCTTACGGTTGGGACGCGTCCACCGATCCCCTCTACCAGAGCATTCCCTTCTATATCGGCCTGCGCCAGGGTCGCGCCTACGGCGTCTTTTTCGACAACACCTATCGCTCCTCTTTCGATATGGGCGCGGAGTCGCCCGACCGCGCTTCTTTCGGCGCCGAGGGCGGCGAGATGAACTACTACTTCTTCTACGGCCCCGACCCCAAGGCGGTGCTGGGCCGCTACACCGAGCTGGTGGGCCGGACGCCGCTGCCCGCGCGCTGGATGCTAGGCTACCATCAGTGCCGCTATAGTTACTACCCTGAAAACATGGTCCGCTTCATTGCCGACAACTTCCGCCAGCGTCACATTCCTTGTGACGCGATCTTTTTTGACATCCATTACATGGACGGATATCGAGTGTTCACCTGGGATAAATCGCGCTTCCCCGATCCGCCCAAGCTGCTCTCCGACCTGCGACAGGAGGGCTTCCGCGCCGTTCCCATCATCGACCCGGGCATCAAGATCGATCCCAACTACTTTGCGTATCAGGAAGGGGTGAAGGGCGACGACTTCGTCAAGATGCCCGACGGCAAGCCCTTCGTGGGCGCGGTGTGGCCGGGGGAGTGCAACTTCCCCGACTTCACCCAGCCGCGCGTACGGGAGTGGTGGGGATCGCTCTATAAGGGCTTGCTGGCGGACGGTGTAGCCGGCATCTGGAACGACATGGACGAGCCCGCCGTCTTTAGGTATCCCTCCAAGACCATGCCGCCCGACGCCATCTTCTGGGACCAGGGACTCAACAGCCCTCACACCAAGATTCACAACGTCTACGGCATGCTGATGTCGGAGGGCACGCGCGACGGCCTGCTGAAGCTGCATCCCAACGAGCGGCCGCTGGTAATAACGCGTGCCACGTACGCGGGCGGCCAGCGGTACGCTGCCGTGTGGACGGGCGACAACACCTCCACTTGGGACCACCTGCGCATCAGCGTCCAGGAACTGATGAATATGGGGCTCTCGGGCCTGACGCTGGCCGGCGCTGATATCGGCGGCTTCGCCCTCAGCTCCACGCCTGAGCTTTACACTCGCTGGCTGGAGGCCGGCATCTTTTATCCTTATTGCCGCACCCACACCGAGTACGGCTCGCGCGACCAGGAGCCGTGGTCGTACGGCAATCGCATCACCGACATCAACCGCAAGTCGATCGAGCTGCGCTACCACCTGCTGCCCTACCTTTACAATGCCTTTCACGAGGCTTCGGAAACCGGGATTCCGGTGATGCGCGCGCTGCTGCTCGATTACCCCGACGACGCGACGGCGGTGGACCAGAATCAGGAGTTCCTCTTTGGCGACGACCTGCTGGTGGCGCCGGTGCTGAAGGACGGCGAGATCACCTGGGACGTTTACCTGCCGCGCGGCGAGTGGTACGACTACTGGACCGACCAGCGCACCACGGGTCCGAAGCACGTCACGGTGAGCGCGCCGCTGGACCGCGCTCCCATCTTCGTGCGCAGCGGCGCCATCGTGCCCACCCAGCAAGTGGTGCAGTACACAGACCAGGCGCCCATCGATCCGCTGACGTTCGAGATTTATCCCCAGGGCACCCATTCGCCAGGCTCAGGGCAGGCCCAATCGCCGGAATCGGGGCAGACTTCGTCGCGCCAATACTACGAGGACGACGGCATCAGCTTCGATTACCAGCGCGGCGTGTCGTTGCGTGAAACCGTGACCGCCCAGGAGGAGGCCCACGGGTTCCGGATCGAGGTGTCGGCGCGCGAAGGCTCGTACACGCCGCCGGCGCGGTCTCTCGTTTTCAAGGTGCACGCCGTTCGCGTTCAACCCGGCTCGGTGGAGACTGACGGCAGGCCCCTTGAGTTTCAGAAGTCGCTCGAGGAACTCGGCCAAGCAAGCGACGGTTGGGCGTATGATGCCGAGAAAATGGTGGTATGGGTGAAGGTTCCCGATCGCGGGGTTGCCGTCACGGCGCAGATCAAGGATAGGCAGTAGCCAGAAGGCAGAGGGCGCAAGCCAGAAGGCGGAAGGCGCTCGAGAAGCCGCTGAGCGGCGCAAGAATTTAGCCCAGGGCGTACCCTGGGGCAGTGGCCGCCGCCATTTCCTTCTCTTTCGACCGTACGCAGAAGACAGTCGGCAGAGCGTGGCTATGTTTACGATGTCGTCATTAGATAACTGATTGGTAAACAGGAAGGCCGGAGACTTACCTCCGGCCTTCAAGGCTAGGGTGGGACTGCTTTTGTTTAGCTGGCGAATTTGCGCATGAAACCGGCAAAGATCAACATGCCGGAGCCTAACAGAACCAAACTGGCGGGTTCTGGGGTGGCGGTACCCGAATTGCCGTAGATCTGGAATGACTCGGAGCAAGTGCCCCCAACGGGTCCGGGGTAACCGTTCCCACAGACCGCGCCGAGAGAGCCGACAGCGCTTTCGTACGCCGATGACGGACCGCTATTCTGATCCCAATACCCAGGACCACCGCTCGGTATCGCCAGGTTCTGGAGTGTCAGATAGTACGTGCCGGCAGCCAGCGTCCCGCCCAGGGAGAACGTGCTCTCATCCAGCGAGTAACCGTAAGGATTGGTAGATTGGAAAGTATCGGTCAGGACGCCCGTTCCGGAGCCCAAGCTTGAGTCGTACGGCGTGGTCCCGATCGACCAGTTTACAGAGGTGGGGCTGTCCCCGGGGCTCAGCCAGAGGCCAATCTGCGCCCCTGTCAGGGTCGAGCCAGCGCCGAGGGTGAACGAGTTTGAGACCTGATAGCCAAAGTTGATGGTCCAAGCATCAACGGTGCCGTTGATTGGACCGTTGTCATAGAGGGTATCTGCCGAGGCTGGAGCAGCCATGAGCAGGCACAGGATGGCAGCAAGCGACAACCAGGTGAATCTTGTTTTCAACAGTTTCAAGCGAAACCTCCTTGTCAGTCCCCCTCCCTAGAACCTTCTTGGATAGGAGGATCTTTCTTACAATCAACAATATTTTATAACTGCCGGGAGGAGTGTCCATACCACCAAGGTGCTACCCACGAGTAGCACTTTAGTGCCGCTGGCAGATGTTCTAACTGCTTCCATGACAATCTCTTGGCGGTCTTTGATCCTGACCGCCGCGGGCTTTCTGCGCGCCGAATATCCTGCTTACGGTAGGCTATCTTCCTTGACCCGTAGCTTAGGCGCGGTGGAACACCGACGCTTACGGCTTGGGATAGGCCGACCGCTCCCTTCTACCAGAGCCCTTGGGACCACCTGTGCATGAGCGTCCAGCAGCCCTCCTCGGTGGAGGCTGACGGCACGCGGCTCGAGTCCCAGAAGTCGCTCGAAGAACTCGGCCAAGCAAGCGACGGTTGGGCGTACGATGCCGAGAGGATGGTGGTGTGGGTGAAGGTTCTCGATCGCGGGGTTGCCGTCACGGCGAGAATTGCCGATTGACGTTGACGATTTTCGATTGACGATTGGAAGGAAAGAGGATGAATCCACAGACTACGCCGATTTCACAGAACTCATGATAAGAAAGGCATATGGTAAGAGAAGGGAATTGCTCGTATCCTTTTGTCTGTGTAATCTGCGAAATCTGTGGATTGTCTTTTTGTCTTCCAGTCTGCAATCGGCAATGCTTGACGGCTGGCGGGTAAAAAGGCGAAAATAGTGATTGGTTGAGGCAACTTCGATTCATTGCGAATCATCTTGGAAGAGTGAGGAATTCAGGGTGCCGGGGCCTGGTTTTGACCTGTTTCTCCCCATAACGCCAGGCCGGGAGGACGGTTGCACGCATGGGATCGACTAAGGTTCAGGGTGAAACAGGCCAGACCGAAGCAGGAGGAAATGGACGGCCAGTTAGCTCTTCCGCCTCCTCCGGCTATCAGATTACCATTGTTGACAGCACTTTTCCCCTCGTCTCTCTGGTGCGGCAAATCCGCGCCGCCTGGCGCGATCCTAAGGTGACGGTGCCGCCGGAATACTACAAGGGTGAGGTTGCCCTCCCGATCACGGAGATGCGGCCCTGGTTCCGCGACCTGCCGGCGATTTTCCACGCCCTACTCGAGAAGCCTACCGACGAGATCGGGATTTACAATCACCGGCAGGAGAAATGGCACCTGTTGCTGGCCGGTATCGGGACGGTTCTGGGGATCGTAGGGGGATGGTTGACGCGCGAATGGGCGCTGATCATTTTGCTGGCAGCGGGGGGCTACGCCGTCGGCAAGCTGGCAGGGATTTTCATCTTCAAGAAGAAGGAGTACCCGCCGGACGTCTTCCGCGACTATGAACAGGAACCGGCTTCATGGGTGAATTCCCTGTTGGTCCACGCGCTCATGGTGACGGCACTAGTGTTGCCCTTTATCATCAGCAAGTGGATGCAGCCCGTGCAGGCTAAAGGCCCGAACAAAGAAGTCTCGGTGGATATTTCGCCCTATCTTCCCGAGTTGACGGCCAGCAGCAAGAAGGCGGGCGGGGGCGGGGGCGGCGGTGATCGCTCGCCTACTCCGGCTTCCAAGGGCGCGATTCCCAAGTTTTCCAAGGTGCAATTCGCGCCGCCCATGGCGGTGATTCCGAATCCCGCTCCCAAGCTAACTGCGGATCCTACTCTTCTCGGCCCCCCGGAAATGAAGCTGCCCGAGATGGCGCAGAACGTGCCTTGGGGTGACCCCCACGGGGTGAATGGTCCGGCCTCCAACGGCCCGGGGACGGGCGGCGGGATCGGCAGTGGCACCGGCACCGGCATCGGGTCGGGGAACGGCGGCGGGCTGGGACCGGGTGAGGGCGGAGGTACCGGTGGCGGCGTCTACAGTGTGGGCGGCAACGTCAGCGCGCCTATCGCCATCTTCAAGCCAGAACCGCCGTACTCGGAGGAAGCTCGCAAAGCGAAGTGGCAAGGAACCGTCGTGCTGTGGATCATCGTCGACGCGCAGGGTAACGTCAGCGACGTCCGGGTAGCGAGACCGTTGGGCTTGGGGCTCGACGAGAAAGCCGTGGAAACCGTCAAGACCTGGAAGTTCAAACCGGCCATGCGGGGCGGAAGCCCGGTAGCGGTGCGCGTCAGCGTCGAAGTGACCTTCAGGCTGTTCTGAGGGGAACTCTCGGAAATCGGCCATCAGTCGCCATTCAGCGAAGTCATCACCGGCCTCCCTTGAGAACCTGATAGCGCGGGCGTCTCGCCCGCTCTTGATCTTGAAGCTTGTGACACTAGGAGACTTGAAGCTCTGACACCAGGAGAGAAGAGCGGGCGAGACGCCCGCGCTACCAGGATTTGTTCACAGCTTCTGACGACTGGCCAGCGGGTTGGGCGCGGCGCGTGTAAGAGACTTGACAACGACGGCCCCTCACGGTAAGTTTAGGAAGCTTCCTTGGTGGGAGGTCGTCTAACGGTAGGACTGCAGACTCTGGATCTGCGTATCGGGGTTCGAATCCCTGCCTCCCAGCCATTCATCCCTGAGTGTTTCAGCTCATCACCCATTAGCTCCCTAGTCTCCCGTCCCGCCCAATTCTTTACAACGGCGCGTGGGATCCGCATTGACAACAATTAGATGGGACGGGAGACTAGCGGAGCACAATGCGTTCGATCAGTGACGTCTTAAGCCATCAGGATATGATTTGACTCAGATTCCTACCTAAATAACTTCAAGTTAATTTAACAACGCCTTTATCCTTTCTTAATGTGACCGCGTCAGACTCTCTGGTCGCCAAGCTAACGGCGAACACAAAGTCGTTTCCGCTCACAAAGGAGGTTTATGCGTACCCACGTTTCGATGAAAGCGTTCGTGATGCTGCTCGCGTTTGCGATCTCGCAACCGACTACGTTCTTCTATGCGGCGAGTCCAGCGCCGAGTGGAACGAATGGAACCACCAGCTATTCGATTCCGGCAAGTGCGGAACCGTCACTGTCTAGCAAGCAAATGGCCACACTTCTCCAGCAAAAGATCAAGTACGTGTTCGTGATCTATCAGGAGAACCGGTCATTCGACTCTTACTTCGGGACTTTCCCCGGGGCCGAGGGGCTGTTCACCAGTTCGGCAGCGAACACACCGGGATTCAACGAGGTTTTCCAGAATGTCGACGGAAGCCCAGCGACTATTCACCCATTCCGCATCGGACCAAAAGAATCCCCATGCGGCTTGGCTACGATACTCAATTGCTACGCCGCGGATACGGATGACATCGACCACTCCCACACGAGAATAGTCAACAAGATGGACGTCCTGGCTGGCGTGCCGCAAATGGACAAATTTGCCCTGGTCGAGGAACAGAAGTATCTCCCCGCCAATGCGAAGACGCCTTACCAGGCAAAGCAGATGGGCGAGTTAGCGATGGCTTACGAAGACTGTGACACTATTCCGCTGCTCTGGCAATATGCCAGCAACTTCGTGCTGTTCGATCATATTTTCCAGTTGATGACGGGACCTTCGACGCCGGGGAATCTCTCCATCATCGGCGCTCAAGCGGGCGAGACCCAGTGGGTGTTGCATCCGAATGAGTATCCGTCGGGTGGGAACACCCTGAACTCCGGCCCTGGCGTTCCGCTTCTGAATGACGCGAATCCGTGGTGGGGTAGTGGCAAGGGTGCCCCCGGATGCACTACGGTACCGGGACTACCACCGTGCTCACCGGCACCCACCAACCCGAGTGACGCCGGTTCGACGCCGGAATTCAACATGACGTTTGCCACGCTGCCGCTGACGCTCGCCGGCAGCGACCTGACGAGCATGGTGGCGCAGGATAAGGCCCCTCTTGCGGACCTCGCGGACGTGCAAGCGGACGTTGCTTATATTCCGAAGGTTCAGCAGAACTCGCTTGGGTTCGGCTGGTATGAAGAGGGCTACGACCAAGAAGACGCTGACTGTCCGCCGAACGACCCCTGTCCGGCTACGCCTCCGGCAGGCGGGAGCCACTATGACTACATCACCCACCACAACGGACCCCAGTACCTCGGCTACATTGCCAACAACCCCGCCATGAACAGCCAGCTTCATGGCCTCGGTGATTTCTTCAGCGCCGTTCAAAACCAAACCCTTCCCCCACAGGGGGGCGTGTTCTTCGTCAAGGGTGGTTACCAGAATCAGTTCGGATTGCATCCCGCTAACCCCAATGCCGCGGTGCAGAAGGCCTTCAATGGCGACGACGACCACCCGGCATATTCGGACGCTCAAATCAGCGAAGCCTTGGTGGCCCAAGCCATCAATACGATCGCGGAGAGCCCCTATTGGAACGAATGTGCGATCATTATCACTTGGGACGACTCGGAAGGAGACTACGACCATGTTCGGCCTCCCATTCTCCTCCATGGACTGGATGGTACGCCGATCAGCGACGGGCCCCGTGTTCCCTTCATCCTGATCTCGCCGTACGCTCGGACCAATTACATCGCCCGCGGCGTGGGAGATCACGGTTCCGTAGTCAAGTTCATTGACACGGTTTTCAATCTGCCGCCTCTGGCGCTTCTGCCCAATGAATTATTTGCCAGAACCGTGGGCGCGATTAAGTTCGGACAGCCAGGACTCGGACCGGACGACGCCCTGACGGCCGGAGTCAGCGACCTTACGGAAGCTTTCGATCCTGCCCGCTTGAGCGGAACCGCTGCTCCGTTACCTGCGAGCTACGCCGAGATCGACCCGAAATGGATCAACGCCCTGCCCCAAACCACAGGGTATGGTTGCTCGAATCTTGGAATCACCACCACTGACCGCGCGCAGGGAATCGTCAATCAGATCCCCGACGATTTCAATCCGACGCCCAAGACGGTGCCGACGCCGCCGGGGGGCGCGCCACCCCAGTAGTAGGCTAGGAATCAACCAGTGTGCACGCACTTCAATCCAAGGAGGAATAAGCTTGAAGAAAACTTTGATGAAGAAAACTCTGCTGATCGCAATCGTGTTCTTCAGCGTCGGCACTCTTGCCAACGCCGACACTTTCACGGTTTATGCCACCAGCGCTGCCCAGAATGCGAACGACTTCATTCAGTGGTCGCAGCTCGGCCCGGCGGTTAGCCAATTCGGTACTCCCCAGTTCGTGTTTACGGGGGATGGCAATCTCGCCGTCGTCGGGAACATCGACTTTTCACCCTTTGTCCGGGTGGATCAAGGCAATGGCTGGAACGGTAACTTTGCCAACGGTGAGAACCTCGTCTGGACCGGAAATGCAAATGGCCTCGGCGGGGAAGGTCCTTTTGCTTTAGTGCTTCAGACCCCCGTCCTGTCGTTCGGCTTTGGAATCGAAACCGCTCAGACCGGTCCTTTCATGGCTACGGTGCAAGCGTATGACCGGAATGGTGACCCGCTGTTTAATGACACCTTCAACGGTCTGAGTGGCGGCGCCATCGGAACCGGCTCCGAGCTGTTCATCGGCATGGGTGACACGACTGGTGCAAACATCGGATCAATTCTCATCAGCACCAGCAGTCCCAACGGCGCTGTCAATAACTTTGCCATTAACGATCCCGGCTTTACCTACGCAACACCGGAGCCCGGCTCGATGGCGCTTCTAGGCAGCGCACTCCTTGGCGCGGTGGGCATGCTTCGCCGCAAATTGTTGAACTAGGCCCACGCCAGTAGTCTCTCTTGGTAACGTACGATGAGGGGGACGGAGTCCGTTTGAGGCTCTGTCCCCCTTTCCTTTTTAACCGGACGGCCTCCAGACTTCCCAGTCAATGCCCGGCCGGTCTTCCGAGTCCTCTTAGGGTCTCCTCCTCGGCCAGGATCTCGGTCTGGAAGAGAACAGGGAATTAGGGAATAGGGAACAGGGAACAGGGAACAGAAAACAGATCCCCGATTCCCGACTTCCGATGCGCGCATCATGATCTTTGCGCCCGTCGCGCAGACCTCGCCGGTGGTAGTAAACAGCGAGGAGCAGAAAGTTCGGATTTGGCTGCGCTCGGTTAAGGAGAGGTTACAACCATCATAACCATCACTTCGTTGTGCGTCCCTAAATCAATGGCTGAATTCAGAAACGACCGCTTCTTGGCCTGAAGGTGCTGAAAGAACTCTTATTCAAATCTTCACGATAACTTGATACTTTCTTAATCCGACCTCGTTAGTATCCTCCCGTCGCCAATCCATTCCATGGCGAGCACGAACCCGTTTCCTGCAAAGGAGGATTTATTCTCACCTGCACGCAATTGTGCGCCGGCTAGGTCACGGGAGGACCATCCGATCTGCCGGCCGATGTTCCCTTCATCGACGAAAGCGGACTCTCACCAAAATCAAAAAGGAGGCTTCGCATGAAACCTATCACGTTCGCAAGACAGATCTTGATTGCCACGGCGCTCGCGGCAGTGCTAGCGCCCGCAGCGAGCGGTCAGCTACTTCCTAACACGGGCCAAACGATCACGCCCCTGGCGCCCCGCGCGGCGCGCTTCGTAACATTGAGCCCCGGCTTGGCCGACTTTCCCAATTACACGGCTGGACAAGCCGTCACCAGCGTCGTGAGCCCTGACGGGAGGACTCTGCTGGTGCTCACGAGTGGTTATAACGATTTGAAGAATTCGTCCGGGGCGCTAATTCCGGCGGACTCAACCCAATTCGTGTTCGTCTACGATATCTCGGATTTCGATATCGCGGAAGCCCGGCCAGCCCTGAAACAGGTGATTCCGATTCTCAACACCTACAATGGGATCGTCTTCGATCCGTCAGGCAAAGCCTTCTACGTGCCGGGCGGAGTTCAAGACCAGCTATACGTGTACGCTCTCGCCGGCGGAGTGTGGGCGCAGCAGGCAGCGATCCCGCTCGGCCACCGTGGCGTCGGGAATGGCTACACTGTCTCGCCGCAGGCTGCCGGCGTCGCGATCACTGCGGACGGCACCAAGCTCGTCGTCACCAACTACTACAACGACTCGATCAGCATCCTTACCAAGTCGGGGGCGGGGGGGAGTTGGGCGGTAAGTGCCGAGCTGGACCTTCGTCCTGGCAAGGAGAATCCTGCAAATGCCGGCGTCCCGGGTGGAGAGTATCCGTTTTGGGTGGTCATCAAGGGCAACAACACCGCCTACGTTTCCAGCATCCGCGAACGGGAAATCGATGTCGTCGACATTACCAACCCAGGCGCGCCGGCCGTAATGACGCGGATCAGCGTTCCTGGTGAGCCGAACAAAATGGTCTTGAGTGCAAGTCAGTCAGCACTTTACGTCGCACAAGACGTCGCTGACTCGGTGGGCGTGATTGACACCAGTTCCAACACCCTGACTGAAAACATCAGTGTGACCGCACCTGCCGGCCTGCTTCCCCCCTCCCTCGTCGACCCTAAGGGCGGGTCTTTCAAGGGAAGCGACACCAACAGCGTTACGCTCTCGCCAGACGGAACTGAGTTGTACGTAACCAATGGCTGGATGAACGACGTCGCCGTTGTCCAGCTTAGCTCGGGCAAGGTGATCGGATTGATTCCCACCGGCTGGTATCCCAATTCCGTCAGCTTCAGCGCGGACGGGAAGTTCACCTACGTTTTGAACGGGAAGTCACCGACGGGGCCGAACTCACCGTATGCTCCTTCAGCCCAAACCCCTGGCTACTGCCACGGCTTTACGGCGGCGGCGCCCGATCCTTACCCTCTCGCCAACCCGCTGCCCGCCACGCAATGCGCTGCCAGCAACGATTACGACCTGCAGCTCATTAAGGCGGGGTTCCAGATTTTCCCCACCCCCAGCGCCGCCGAACTGGCAGGACTGACCCAGCAGGTTGCCACCAACAACCATTTCGAGTCTACGGAGAGCCCCGCCGCTGCCTCGACGATGGCGTTTCTGAAGCAGCACATTCAGCACGTCATCTACATCATCAAGGAGAACCGAACCTATGATCAGGTCCTCGGTGATCTGAGCGTTGGCAACGGTGATCCGAACTTGACGGAATTCCCCGAAGTGGTTACTCCCAATCTCCACAATTTGGCGACGAACTTCGTGGATCTCGACAGTTTTTACGACACCAGCGAAGTCAGTATGGACGGCTGGCCTTGGTCCACCTCGGCGCACTCGCTCGACGTTGTGGAACGGCAGACACCGGTGGAATATGCAACGGGACGCGGCTTGACGAATGATTCGGAAGGCGACACCCGCAACATCAATGTCAGCTATCCGACGGTTGCCCAACGACAAGCTGCCGACCCGCTCCCCACCTACGATGCCGACCTCCTGCCCGGAACCATCAACATTGTCGCGCCCGATGCGGCGGATGGCACCCAAGGGCAGGGCTTCCTGTGGAGCAGCGCCTTGAGAGCCGGCTTGACGGTTCGCAACTACGGTATGTTTATCGATTTGCAGCGGTATAACGTGGCGGGTGCAAAGGGCATTTCGGAAACACTGACCAGTCCCTATACGACGGGCCCTTGCCCAGCGTGGGGAGGTGTGGTGTCGCTTCCGCCGTGTCAGGTGTCGTCGGTGGCAAGCGTGGACCTGCGTCCCTACACCGATGTTTACTACCGTGGCTACGACAATACTTTCCCCGACACCTTTCGGGTCACGGAGTGGCAGCGGGATTTCAACGCCAACTATGCCAGCGGCGGACTGCCTAATTTGAACCTGATCCGGCTACACCACGATCACACCGGCAACTACGCCCAGTCGGCCCCCTTCGGAGTCAACACGCCCGACCTGGATGTGGCGGATAATGACTATGCCGTGGGCTTGGTGGCGCAGACCATCGCCAACAGCATCTACAAGAACAACACGCTCGTCTTTGTGATCCAAGACGACGCTCAGGATGGCGGCGACCACGTGGACGCCCACCGCAGTATCGCGTTCGTCGTTGGTCCATACGTCAAACAGGGGGCTGTGGTTTCTACCTCCTATAACACTCTCAGCATGTATCGCACCATCGAGGAAATTCTGGGAGTCCCGTACTCGAACTTGAACGATGCCTTGGCCACTCCTATGGCGGATGTGTTTGATGAGAACCAGGTGACCTGGACCTATTCGGCTACGCCTTCTCCATTGCTTTGCGGCACCTTGAATACCAATCCCCCTCCCACCAATCCGCTTCCAATAGGGCCGGCGTGCCAGTCCTTGGGCAATGTCCAGAGTTTTCCGCGTCCGAACCACGACGCGGCTTATTGGGCGGCGGCGACCAAGGGCATGGACTTCTCCGTCGAGGACCATGTCGACCCAGCCCAGTTCAATCGCATCCTGTGGCAGGGTCTGATGGGATCGAAGCCGTATCCGGCAACCCCGAGCGGACTCGATCTTCGGGCCAACCGCGCAGAGCTACTCGCACGCTACCGCGCGAACTCACAGCAAGCACCGGCTCAACCAAGCCAGAAGTTGGCAGACGGAACCGGCGGCGCACAATAAATAACCATAGGGGGATGGAGTTCGAAACTCTGTCCCTCCTTTTTCTGTCGGCTTCATTAACGATCCTCCCATCCGAAAAGATTTTCAGGAGGGGGGACACTAACAGGGAGGTTACACTTGAAACTGAAAACAAGACTTATTTGGTTGTCGCTTGCTGCTATCCTGTGCCTGCTCATGGCGACTCCAGCCTCGGCAGGTACGGTCGTCTATGACAATGGTCCGATCAACGGCACCATCAATGCTTGGACCATCAGCACTGGCTCACAGGTCTCAGATTCGTTCACACTCGGCTCTGCCGCCACCCTGTCGGGGGCGCAGATCGGCCTCTGGCTGCTGCCCGGGGACAGTGCCACCGCTGTGGACTGGTCGATCGGAACCACGCCGTTCGGCTCCGACATCAGCTCCGGAACGGCCGCCCTGGCGGGCACCTTCCAATACAACAACGCTTTGGGTTTCGATATCTATGAGTCGACCTTTTCGCTGGGCGGGTCGCTGGCTGCCGGCACCCCGTACTATCTAACACTCGGGAACCTGGTGGTATCCTTTGGCGATCCAGGGTACTGGGATGAGAACGACGGCCCCTCGTCGGCTTACACAAACGCTGTTGGTGTGGGTCAAATTGGTTCCGAATCGTTCCAGCTCTACACTCCAGAACCCGCCAGCATGGTTCTGTTAGGCTCCGGCATGTTGATCTTTGCCGGTTTCATGCGCAAACTCACGAGCTGAATAAGCTGAGTAGAAGAGCAGTTTCTACCCCGACCAGGAAGACCGGGGACGGCACGTCTCCGGTCTTCAGGTCGATGGATGCGTTATGGTCTAACTCCTGAGTGTATTTGGCCGCGCATCACCTTTTCCATTCTGGGTGTCGAAGGCCCTTGGAGCGCCATCCGATTTGCCGGCCAGATGTTCCCTTCATCGATGAAAAACGGACTCTCACCAAGATCAAAAAGGAGGCTTCGCGTGAAACGTATCACATTCGTAAGACAAGTCTTGATTGCCACTGCGATCGCGGCAGTGCTAACGCCGGCAGCGAGCGGTCAGCAACTTCCTAACACGGGCCAATCGATCACGCCCCTTGCGCCCCGCGCGGCGCGGTTCATAGCGTTGAACCCGGGCTTGGCCGACAATCCCAATTACAGAGCTGGACAGGCTGTGACCAGCGTCGTGAGTCCTGACGGGAGGACTCTGCTGGTGCTCACCAGCGGTTACAACTTGGTGAACTATTCGTCAGGTGCAAACGAAGGCGCCGAAAATACGGCGGACTCAACCGAATTCGTGTTCATTTACGATATCTCGGATTTCGATATCGCGGAAGCTGCGCCAATCAAGAAACAGGTAATTCAGATTCCCAACACCTACAATGGGATCGCCTTCGATCCGTCGGGCACGGCCTTCTACGTGGGGGGCGGCGACGATGACGATGTGCACGCATACGCCCGCGGACAGGCAGGAGTGTGGGCCGAGGAGACGGGGAGTCCGATCCATCTCGGCCACGCTGTGAACCCGGCCACCGAGGGGTCTGGGATCGGACTTTTGGTAAATGCGGAGGCTGCCGGCGTCGCGATCTCCGCGGACGGCACCAAGCTCGTCGTCGCCAACTACTATAACGACTCGATCAGCATCCTCACCAAGTCGAGCGGTGCCTGGACGAAAACTTCCGAGCTGGATCTTCGTCCTGGCAAACAGCCAACGCCGGAACATGGCGTCCCGGGGGGAGAATATCCGTATTGGGTGGTCATCAAGGGCAGCAACACCGCCTACGTTTCCAGCATCCGCGACCGGGAAATCGATGTCGTAGACATTACCAACGCCAACGCCCCGGCCGTGACGGCGCGCATCAGCGTTCCTGGTGAGCCGAACAAAATGGTCTTGAATGCAGGTCAGACCGTGCTTTACGTCGCCCAAGACGTCACCGACTCGGTGGGCGTGATTGATACCGGTTCCAACACCGTGCTTGAAAACATCAGTGTGACCGCACCGGCCGGGCTGCTTCCCAACTCCCTAGCCAACTTCAAGGGAAGCAACACCAACAGCGTCGCGCTCTCGCCGGACGGAACCGAGTTGTACGTCACCAATGGCTGGATGAACAACGTCGCCGTGGTCCAGCTTAGCTCCAAGCAGGTAATCGGGTTGATCCCCACCGGCTGGTATCCCAATTCCGTCAGCTTCAGCGCGGACGGAAAGTTCACCTACGTTTTGAACGGGAAGTCACCGACGGGGCCGAACTCAGTTTATGACCCACCCCCTGGCAACTGCAAGGGCGGCATAGTTCCTTCGCTGCCGTCCGCGCAATGCGCTGGCAGCAATGAGTATGACCTGCAGCTCATCAAGGCGGGGTTCCAGATTTTCCCCACCGTCAACGCAGCCGAACTGGCAGGGCTGACCCAGCAGGTTGCCACCAACAACCATTTCGAATCTACGGAGAGCGCCGCGGCCGCATCGACGATGGCCTTTCTGCATCAGAACATTCAACACGTCATCTACATCATCAAGGAGAACCGAACCTATGATCAAGTCCTTGGTGATCTGGGTGTCGGCAACGGCGATCCGAATTTAGTGGAATTCGGCGAAGCGACCACTCCCAATTTCCACAGCTTGGCGAGCAACTTCGTGGACCTGGACAGTTTTTACGACACCAGTGAAGTCAGCATGGATGGCTGGCCCTGGTCCACGGCGGCGCACGCGCTCGACGTGGTAGAACGCCAGACACCGGTGGAATATGCAGGACGTGGGTTGGGCTATGATTCGGAAGGCACCAACCGCAACATCAATGTCAGTCTACCTACCATCGTACACGGTGTGCCCACGTACCTCCCACGACTGGTCGAGGATCCCGTCACTCCACAAGACCCCGACGTGATGGCCGGAACTGCCAACATTGCCGCACCCGATGCGGCTAACGGCGCCCAAGGGGCGGGCTTCCTGTGGAACAGCGCGTTGAGCGCCGGCTTGACGGTTCGCAACTACGGT
The DNA here is from genome assembly GCA_035315065.1 of Terriglobia bacterium. GTDB lineage: Bacteria > Acidobacteriota > Terriglobia > UBA7540 > UBA7540 > DATFYM01. The sequence goes on along the minus strand of DATFYM010000140.1, from coordinate 43,609 downwards.
ATGTTTATCGACGAGGCGCGGTATGTCTTGCCGAACGTGCCACCTTACAATACCTACATCATCCCGGTGCTGCCCAATCCCTATACGACGGGCCCCTGCCCCTTAAATGTAGCAATCGGCGCCGTGCCGCCTCCGCCTTGTCAGGTGGCGTACTCGACAAACGCGGCCCTGGCCCTTTACACTGACATCTACTTCCGCGGTTTCGACATGAATCTTCCCGATTACTATCGGTTCACGGAGTGGCGCCGGGATTTCAACGCGAACATTGCAAGCGGCGTCGGACTGCCCAATTTGACTCTGATGCGGCTACCCCACGATCATACGGGCAGCTACTCCACCGCGATCTCTGGAATCAACACGCCGGAGCTGGATGTGGCGGATAATGACTATGCCGTGGGCTTGGTGGCGCAGACGATCGCCAACAGCGCGTACAAGAACAACACGCTCATTTTTGTGATCGAAGACGACGCTCAGGATGGCGGCGACCATGTGGACGCCCACCGCAGTATCGCGTTCATCGTGGGTCCCTACGTCAAACAGGGGGTTGTGGTTTCTACCTCCCATAACACTCTCAGCATGTATCGCACTATCGAGGACATTCTGGGGATCCCGTACTCGAACTTGAACGATGCCTTGGCCACTCCCATGGCGGATGCTTTTGACGAGAACCAAACGACTTGGACCTATTCGGCTGCGCCTTCTCTTCTGCTTTGCAGCACGACGCTTCCAATACCGCGATCGTCGTGCCCGGCCAACGCGCAGAATATTCCTCATCCTACCCACGACGCGGCTTACTGGGCGGCTGTAACCAAGGGCATGGACTTCACCGTGGAGGACCATGTCGACGGAGCCCGGTTCAATCGCATCCTGTGGCAGGGCCTGATGGGATCGAAGCCGTACCCGGCAACCCCGAGCGGACTCGATCTTCGGGCTAATCGCGCGGAGCTTCTCGCACGCTACCGCACGAACTCTCAGCAAGTGCCGGCTCGACCAAGCCAGAACTTGGCAGACGGAACCGGCGGGCAATAAATAAACGACCGCGAACGGGGGACGGAGTCCGTTCTCTGCCCCCCTTTCTTTGACCGGACAGAAGCTTGTCTACATGACTGTTGCCCGAGAAGCGACATTTCAGCTCAGCAGCCTTGGAGGCAGTGCGGTGGCAAACCTCGGTGACGAAGGGACTTTTAGCTCATCTCCATGACACGCATCGGGGTCACGTTCGGATAGGATCCGGTCCCCGCGACGCCGAAAGACTGCCCGTCAAGATTGTCATCGCCATTTCATGATAATGACATTCGATTGTCATAAATTGCTGAGCATACTTACTGGTTCGAATCGCTCGAACCTTCCCCGCGATGGAGGTCCAAAGTGACTCGATCGTCTCTCTCAACACTTAGCGTCCGTAGCCGTTCTTATTGTGCTGCAAAGTTCCGTAGCGATAGAACATATTCTTCAAGACGGCTGACTTCGCGTTTCTGCCGCGCTGAAACTAATGGGGGATCTCTGATGCGCAAGCTTATGTGGCTTTGTGGCTTTCTGCTTTTAACCTCCAACCTCTACGGGCAAGTTGACCGTGGCGCCCTGACCGGAACCGTGAGGGACTCTTCCGGGCTGGGAGTGCCCGACGCGAGCGTAGCTGCCGCACAAAATGGGACCGGCTTGAAGCGGGAGGCCGTTACCTCCAGCAGCGGAACGTACGACATCCCAGCACTGCCGGTCGGGACGTACACCGTGACGTTTGCCCTCAAGGGCTTCCAGACGGCAAGCGTTGAGAACGTGGTGGTGGCGGTGGAACATACGATCACCTTGAACGCTGTACTTCAGATTTCCGGAACCACCGAGCGGATCGAGGTCACCTCGACCACCCAACAACTGGACCAGAACTCGAACACTCTGGGAACCACCGTCGAGCGGAAGCAGGTGGCCGAACTATTGCTCAACGGCCGCAACTGGTCATTTCTGACCGCGCTTGCTCCACTGGCGGTGGACACGAATTACAACAGCAGCAGCAATCAGCGGAGCATTCGTGTCGCTGGACGGGGGCGTGACGACAACAATTTTACCTACGACGGTGTCGACGCGACGAATGTCATCAATCAAGCCCAGCAGCCGTACGTCCGTTTGGCGATACCGTTGGACACCATCCAGGAATTTCGCGTCGTGTCGATGCTGGCCACCGCCGAGACCGGGGCCACTGCTGGAGGACAGATGTCTGTGGTGTCAGCTTCAGGGAGCAATCAGTTTCACGGCAGTGCTTTCGAGTTTCTTCGCAACGACATTTTCGACGCTCGGAGCTTTATTGACGCCACCAAGCGACCGTTTCGCCTGAATCAATTCGGAGGCAGTTTGGGAGGACCGATTGTCCGCGATAGAACCTTTTTCTTTGCCTCCCATGAGGGTTACCGGCAAACGCTGGGACAGACATTGGTGGGCTTCGTGCCAGCGCTCGCCTTTCGGCAGCAAGTAATCGCCCACTCTCCGGCGCTCGCTCCTATCGTCAACGCCTACCCCGTGGGGGTGTTACCGGTCGCGGGGAATCCGAACGCGGCGGAATTCATCGGGGACGGCCGGCAGTTGGGAAACGAGGACTCCGGGATGGTGCGCGTCGATCACCGTTTTTCGGATAAATCCACCGGTTTCGTCCGCGTGAATATCGATCGCGCGGTGAGCAGCGTGCCTTTAGCCAGCTCCGGACAGTATCTGGAAGACCGGCAGGTTTTGAATTCCTCGCCGGTAAATGGGGCCATCGAACTGTTGCACGTTTTCTCGCCCAGTTTGGTGAACGAAGCGAAATTCGGATTCAACCGCAGCACCGCCGACACCACCGATGTGAACCATACCGGGTTGCTTTACGCGTTCTCAGTTTCGGGATTCACGACGCTGAACAATAACCGCGTCAGCATCGGATCCGGCAACACTTTTGCGGGCATCGATAACCTCACCAAGACCAGTGGACGGAACGTGATCAAGGCCGGCGTAGAGATTCGGCGGGTTCAGATGAACCAGGGCCGGGGTCCCAGCGGCACGGTCTCCTTCTCTTCCGCGTCGAACTTCGAGGCGGACGCGGTGAATACCGCCAAGTACACCGAGGCAGAGCCCATCAACGGGCTGCGCAAGACCACGTACTTCGGCTACCTTCAGGACGAATTCAAGTGGAGACCGAACCTGACGCTGAATCTGGGCGCGCGCTACAGTTTCTTCAACATCTTTCACGAAATCTACGGCCGCCCCAACCCCTTCGACTTCAGTACGTGCGGAACGGGCGGCTACTGTGGGGTGGGCGCCAGTTTCGGCTATCCAACCTACCGCGACCTTGACCCCCGCATCGCGCTCGCTTGGGCCCCGGCGTGGCTGGGCGGGAAGACGGTGATCCGTACGGGCTTCGGTACCTACCATCAGGATGGCCAATTGGACGACCAGAATGTTCCCGAGGGCAATGAAGTGGCGAGCTTCTCTCTTTCGCACAAAACCATCTCCGGTCTTACCTATCCCATTGATCCCTTCCTGTCTGGGGTCAACGGCATCATTTCGCCGCAGGCGATGGAACGACGTCGCAAGGACATGTATGCGACCCAGTGGGGACTTTCAGTCCAGCAGACGCTTCCCGACGCCGTGGTGGCCACGGCCTCTTATGTCGGCAGCCGAGGCACCCACTTGCTGAGCCTCTCCTACGTGAATGTCATCAACCCGGCGACGGGCGAACCTGACATCAATCCTCAATTCGGGCAAATCGCCTGGCGCGGCAACGACACCAACAGCACCTACGAAGGCCTGGGCCTGAGTTTGCAGCGGGCTTTCCGGAGAGGTTTGCTGTTCTCGATGAATTACACGTGGTCGCACGAGATTGACGACGGCTCCATGGGCAGCGGCGACGGCGATTCGCTCGCTCCGGAAATCGTGGCCTGCCGGGCATGCGACCGCGCTAGCGGCATCTGGGACGTCCGGCATGCGGTGAATGCCAATGCCGTCTATGAGCTTCCCTTCGGGGCCGGCAAAGCATTCCTGAATCAGTCGGGATTCTTGCGGCGTGTTTTCGGCTCGTGGGAATTGACCTCGATCGTGGGCGCACATACGGGTTTTCCCGTCAACGTCACGGTCGATCGGTCGGCCGCCGCGGTGCCCGATGGCAACACGAATAACCAGCGCCCTAACATCGTTCCCGGAGTTTCTCTAACTCCCCTTGGCGGTGCTACGCCCTCGCAGTGGATCAACTTGGCGGCCTTTGCGGCGCCTGCCGCAGGCACGTTCGGCAATGCGCCACGAAATGGGGTCCGGGGCCCGGGTCTGTGGCAAGCGGACCTGGGCGCGAGCAAACGAATTGCCTTCAAGGAACGCTATCAGCTCCAATTCCGGGCTGAAGCGTTCAACATTTTCAATCGGGCGCAGTATGGAGCGCCACTCTCGGATATTTCTGCGGGGCCCGGAGAGTTTGGCCTCATCACCCAACCGGTCAACACAACTCCCATCGGGACCGGGACGCCGCGGCAGATCCAGTTGTCAGTTCGACTCGAGTTCTGATTCGCGACTGCACTAAGGATAGCGCAGACCGCGGTTCCGGTCTTCGGTTTTCCCTTCAAATTCTGGCACCAATGTGCTTCAAACCTATGCTGTTGTGTATCCGCGCGACAGTAGACTTAGACGGCCCTCGTAGCCCTCCCATGCCAGTCCGCTACGGCAGAACGTATCGCAAGTCAACGTACCCCATGCTCAGGTGCGCATTGGCCGGACCGAAGGTTGGCGGAGGACCAACGGTGAGGGGGGTGACAGCCCAGGGAGACCGAGTCAGGTATGAATACTGGGTGATAAGCTGAAGAGCGCCGAAGCGGGGTTCCTTCCAGAACGTCTGAATGAGGCCGAGGGTGCCTTCCTGGATGGATCGGTTCTGAGTATTCGGCGAGGGAGTACCACCATTCCTTGGGTCAGGGCCGTAGCCGTAGCCAATTAGCTTGCTGGTGGCGGGATCAACCGAGATGTACCGGTCAAAGTAGGCTCCTCCGTAATACGCGTAAACTTGGGCTGCTTTGGTCGCCTGATATTCCACGCCGGCGATCCCGGAGTACGCATGCAGCATGGCTGGCGCCAAAGCACCGCTCTGATTTGGCCTCACCACAAATTGGGGACCCAGCGCGAAGATGTATCGCCCCCCGCCATCGCTATAGAACGTGTTTAAGACGGCATGCAGGTTCTTGATCACCTCCAAGTTGAAGTTGACCGCAAGGCCGCCACCCTCGGCGGTGTTCTTTGTAAACGTGATGGGGTCAAACACTCGTGCGCTGGTCAACAGACCTGCGACCTCGACATGCTGATGCAACCCACGGAAACTGGGGTCGAAAGCAACCTTGGCAATGACGTCCGGCAGCACATTGGGAGTGGCGGTATTACCGCTCCCGGTCTCGACCTCGGTGGCCGGGAATTTTGAGGGCAGAGTCGCGGAGCCTACATACTGCTGTGAATTCTCAAAGGATACCCCCGCCGCCAGCGTATCTGTAGCATGGTAGATGAGGCGGAACTGGGCTTGGCGGGTCCAAGTCAAGCCCACTTGGTAGTTCGTATCCATATCCTGAGAGTAGAAGATGTCCGACGGGTTGGGGGACAGGCCGGTGCGGTTGGGTGTCAACAAGCTCCAGGACTGGCCGCCCAGAAATTCAATGCTGCCCTTGCGCGCCTGCACCCAATAGAGGCGGGAACGCAGGGTGTTAGCGTTGCTGGTAATGAAAACAGTGCCCGCACTGTTTCCCAGGAAATCGGTCTCGACGTAGCCTTTCACGTCGAAACCCTTCACTTTGCTGGTGGCCGAGAGGCCGATCCGCGAGTTCTGCATGCTGAATCGAGTTTCGGTGAGTTGTCCCGCGGTTGTGTTCGAAAACGGAAGGCTGCCAAAGGATGTGCCAATGCCGCTACCGAGATTGGTGGAGCGGAAGACCTCGGTAAAGTCCATGAAGCCGAGAGGCGTGAATTCGGCATCGCCAATACGAACCGAAAGAGGCGAGGACTTCTGCACTTCGGCCTCTCCCTGACTGGACCGTCCGAGCACCGCCAGTGGGGGCGTCGCCGTGTTTTCCGCTGCCTTGGTCGGCGCCGGTATCACCGGGGTCAAGCTGGCCACTTGACCCAGGCTCGGGCTGGACGAGGCTTGTCCGCCGGCAGAGGCCTGGCCGGATCGAGAGGCCCCTTCCGTATTTCCCTGACTGGACCGCCCGAGCGCCGCCAGTGTGGGCGTTGCCCTGTTTTCCTCCGCCTTGGTCGGCGCCGGTCTCACCGAAGTCAAGTTGGACACTTGTTCTGGGCTTGAGTTCCGCGACGCTTCTGCGCGCGCAGAGGCTTGGCTGGGTGCAGAGGTCCCCGCTTCCGTCGTTCCTGCGGGCTGTTTCGCCTGCATCGCTTGAAGGAGTTGGTCCAGCTTTTCCACGGTCTCTTGGAGCCGATCAATCCTCTTCTGCTGAACGGAAAGCTGATTCTGCTGGAGAAGAACCTGATTTTTGAGGGCCTTGACGTCATCCGTCTGGGGACTAGTCGAGGGGGCAGCGCTCGAGTTCTCCGTTTTCGTCTCAGATGTCTGCGCGCCTGCCGTAGCAGTGCCGACGAGGCCCGCTGCCAGCAGGATGACGGGAACCAGCCACGACAATGTCAGTTTCATTTTGCGCATTCGTTTTTTCCTCGCCTTTCTTGAAAAGATCAAATACCAAAAGAGGTTAGTGCACCACCATTCAAAGTGAGGGGTCCCGGGTGTCATAGCCGTTTTGTGTCCTGGCGCGAATCAGTCGGCGGAACTTCGCGTGCTGGTTCTGGATCGCTTGCCATGTCAGTCTGGGCTTGGAGTTCTCAGACACCCAAGCGCAAGCGGCCGTTAGAGGTTTAGTATTTACAATCAAGCATTTCACCTTATCCGGCGAGAAACCCAGGCGGACCAATTCCGTCGCCAGAGCCTCGCCGCTGAGCCGCGATTCGGTCTTTAGCCGGATCTTGCTCGCCATGCCCTTTTCGAATTCGGCGAGAACCCCCTCCACCTCCAACGCGCATCGGTACCGCACCTTTCCCATGTCGGCTTGCGCACGCCTGCTTTGGTGCTCCTTGACTTTCCCATGCCAGAGCTGTAGCGCTTTATGGCCGCGCTCTTCCAGCCACTTATCGATTTCCTCGATCCGGCCGCTTGCACTCATACTTTCGAGCGTGTCCTTCTCCCGATGAGTCAAGGCAAGCAACGGCTTCAGACCCTCAGCGCGCTCCAGGATCACCAGGGCCTCTGCCGCCGCGTCCACCGCTTCTCGTCGAGAGTCCGGCCGCGACTCTACGCTCATGCGCTCGGGGCCGACGCTGCCCGATCGCCGCGCTTCACCTCCGTTCCCAGGGCTTAACAATGCCGCGTCAACCAAGGGCAGAGCGGCCAAACCAATGGCTGCAGCCAGTCCTCCGGGATTCAGGGCGCCAGGCTTATCGCGCAGCAAACTCTCCACGCGTTGTACTAACGATCTGGAGTCAACCTGCCTCTGCCTTGCCATCTCTCCTAGACTCCCTCGGCCGAAGTATCTTCCAGGCCGGGAGGCTGAGCATACTTCCCTAGCTGGGGTTCGTCCGCTGCGGCCGGGAGCGATCGTCGCGGCGGCTTAGAAGCCGGTCAAAAAATGAGTTTCGCGCCGAACTGAATCGTTCGTGGCCGGTGCGCGTCCACCGGATGGAGGAAGCCACTGCCCAGTAGGCAATTCAAACCATTGAACGAAGGGGAAACAAAGCCTGCCGTGTTCTGTGGCCCGCCATAGCAATTGATGGTGTTGCTGGCCGTGTTGCCGCGATCGGGATTGTAAAGCCGGAACTGAGTGTGGTTGAACACATTGAACGCCTCCCCGCGAAGCTCAAGCGTGACCGATTCCCGGATTCGGAAGTGCTTGAGCAATGCCGTATCGAAATTCGTGCGATTAGGATTCCGCGAAGAATTCCGGCCCGCATTCCCAAAAGTGAGGCCCTGCGGAGCCGCAAAAGCGTTCGGATTCGCAAGGATGGGACCAAAGTTCCTTGCGTTGTTTGCGCCCGGAGGTGGAGGCGTGTTGGGAAAACCGATCAGGTCCGGATAAGAGCCGGCCCCAATGCCATTGGCCACGCCCGCGTTGTCAAGCACTGAGACCCCCGTTGCCGCGCTACCGCCATTGATCACACTGAAGGGCGTACCCGTCTGATATGTTGTCACTCCCGAAAGCTCCCAATCCTCCAGCAACGTGCTCATGAGACGAGAGGGCTTGTAAGGCTCGTCCGTCTTGTGAAAGAAAACCAACGCCCGGGCCAGTCGCGCCAGAGAGGGAAGGGAATACACGTAACCGACGTTCAGGAGGTGGCGCTGGTCATAGTTGGAGGCGGCATAATTGGAGCGAAGGTTGAATGAATTCACCAGTGTCGAGTCGAAGCGGTCGGAAGAATCGTCAGCGGATCGCGAGAGCGAGTAGGAAAGATCAAGATTCAGGGCTCCCACCGTCCGGCGAATGGTCGCCTGGAAGGCATCGTAGTAGGAATTGGCAACGTTCTCGAGAGAGAAAATCTCCCCCAGACCGGGAGCGAACCGTCGCAACGTGTTGGGATCCGCGAATTGTCCCGCTGTGCCGGCAGTTCCATAGCAAGCCGCCTCCAGGTTAATAAACCCCGGGTCCCCGGCGAAGACTTGGTTGCCGTTGATAGTGAAGCTCGCCCCACTGAAGGTGTCACAAATCGCCGTGGTGATAGGCTTTCCCGTAGCAAAGGGATTCCGCAAAGGATCGACTGGCGGTAACTGGTTGAGCTGGCGCTCAGCCGTCAAATGCGTCCCCTTGCTGCCCACGTAGGCAAACGTCCCAACCACGGATTTGGATAGCGCCCGCTGCACGCTGAGGCTCCACTGCTGGACGTAGGGCCACACGGTCCGGGTAGGAATGGCCGTGACATTGAGCGGGTACGCGGACGCTCCCGCCGCTGCGCACCCCTGCCCGACGCCCCCGATGCAAGCGTAACCACTGCCACGAAAGTTCTGGGTCATGTCCAGCACCAGAGGCGCACTTCCCTCAAGAGATCCGACATTAGCCTCGTTCCCTGTGCCATGGTGAAAGAAGACGCCGTAGCCACCACGAATGGCAGTACGGCCATCACCCTGCAGGTCCCAGGCAAAACCAATGCGAGGGCCGGGATTGACGGCACTCCATCCATGATGCGGTCTCAGCATGCAACTCGGTGGTACGCCGTTCGCGCCGCACTGTACCAAGCCGTTGATAATGCGGGGATCGAGGCTGGCCGGATTCAACGGAATGGGTTGCTGGGTGGCAGGGTCTTGGAGGTATCCCCAGGCCACGTTAATGCCGAGCGCTTGGGAAGGGTCGAAAGCACTCGGGACCCAGTTAAACACATTCGAATTCTTTTCGTACCACCTCCCGTAGATGCTCATTCGCAAGCCCAGGTTGAGGGTCAGCCGGGACGACATACGCCAGTCGTCCTGGAAATACGGCTCAAGAGTCCGGTAGCGCTCATAGTACTTGACACTCGCGCTGTCCTGTTGGAAAGCCCGGATACCCCCAGTCAGGAAATCAGCGAACGAATTGCCGGTCGTCTCGAAACTGTTCACATTATTGAAACTCACGATACCTTGGAGGTCGCCGGTATTGGCGGCGCTCGCCGTGTCAAACTCGTTCTTCTCCGCGAATACCACGTGAGCTCCAAAGCCCAGAGTGTGCTTCCCAACCACCTTGCCCGCGTCGTCGCGTAGCGTAAATGTCGGGTTGGAATGCTGCCATGGCTCAAAAGAGGGGTCGGTGGCAAATCCGAAGCCGCCGTAGGCGGCGTTCGTCCCTCCAACCACGATCCCCGGTATCTTCCCCCCAAAACCGTTGTTGAACAGATATCCGATGGTGAGGCCCGCAGGACGCTGCCATTGGCCGCCAACCCCGTCGATATCGGCCAAGCTAATGTGGTCCGTAGTGTAGCTGACGACCACATCGTTCAAGAACGAGGGCGAAAAAGTCTGGGTCACGCGGGCCACCATGCTGACTCCCGGTCCCAGGAATCGGTTTTGAACGTTGGGAAAGCTATTCTGTACGAAACCCCACGTTGGCGTCGTCGTCGTAGTATCCCAAGCGTCATGGATGTAGCGGAACGTCGCTCGCAGATTAGGCGTGATGGTGTGGTCTATCCTGAACAACTCTTCCCGCCAGTGGGTGGGCGGGGATACGACAACGTCGTAGCAAGAATTGATGCTCGAATTGCACCCGGTGCGAGAATTCGGAGCAGGAACCACCCCTGCGTTCAACAGCGCCACGGCATTGGGATCGATGCTTGCTTGGTTTCCCTGAAACGTCTCTGGGCCGGAGCTGGTGACGCCTGACTCCGGGCAATCAGGGAAAGCCGAACGTGCAAACAGGACTTCCTGCCCCGAACTCGCAAATGGGCAGACATCGTTGAAGTTCCCGCTGCGCTCCGCAACGGAAGGGACTCCCTGATTGAATTCCTGTGGCGTCTTCTCGCGGCGGATCTCCTCTGAATAAAAGAAAAAGGTTCGGTCTTTCTTGGTGTAGATGTGCGGGATCACAACCGGTCCGCCCAGCGTAAAGCCGAAATCATTCCTTCGGTAAAGCGGGGCGCCGTGGGTCTGGTCGAAGAAATTGCGAGCGTTCCAGATCTCGTTGCGCGCAAACTCATAGGCATCGCCGTGGTACTTGTCCGTCCCGCTTTTGGTGCTTACCAAAACCGTACCGGAGGCGCTGCGTCCGTAAATGGCCCCGTAGTTGGAGGTCAGTACCTTGATTTCGCCGATCGCGTCCAGGCTGGGAAACACGATCAAGGTGCTCTGGCTGCCGTTGATGCCAGCGTTCAACACGTCACTGCCGTCGACGTCGAAAGTGTTGTACTCCACGCGCCCGCCGTTCACACTGTATTTCACGCTGCCTTTGACCCCCACCAATGCTTCGTCCTGCCCGGTCTGATTGCTCACACCGGGGGCGAGAGTGATAAGCTGGGTGAAGTTGCGCCCGTTGAGCCCGATCTGGGTGAGTTCCTGGCGGGTGATCGTGCCCGTGATCTGTGCGGTTCCCGTTTCCACTTCGGCTGCCCGTTGGCCTGAAACGGTGATCTGGGTGGCTTCTCTTGCCGGTTCCAGCTTAGCGTCCAGGCGCAAGGTCTGACCGGCGATCAGCACCAACCCGCTGGCATCGAAGTCGCTGAATCCAGGCTTAGAAATGCTCACCTCATAGGTACCGGCGGCCAAACCCGCCACCGAGTAGTTGCCTTGGTCATCCGTCGCCACGCTCTTCAGCCCGGCGCTGCTAATGACCTTCACCGCGGCCTCCGGGATAACGCCGCCGGACACATCGGTGACCGTTCCGGAAATGGTCCCCGTATCTTGTGCCCACGCGCCACCCCCGAGCGTTATCATCGTTAGTGCTAAGTAGCCAAGAAGTCTCTGAAATCTCACCTTCGCCGCCTTTCGTGCGAACTGAGTACGGCGCACATTTGCCGGACAACAATGTCATCCAAATCTTTCAGAAACGTTTCGCCAAGGTTAAGTTCAGGTTAAGAATCTGCGAACGGTCGCCCAGCACGGCTGTCGATCGCAACCGGGGAAGAATTTCACCACCGAAGGCCACAGCGCAGCCTTATGGCCGCAACCAAAACAAGACACCAACACAGAGGTCGCAGAGGGGTTACAGAGGTCACGGAGAAGAAGTGCCTCGATTGACCGTCAGCTTGTTGCGCGCTTTTCTCCGTTTTCTCCGCGAGACCTCTGCGATCTCCGTGTTGGAGTTCTTTTCTTGACGTGCCCCAAAGAATCTCGAGATTTGTGAAAGATGCTTGCCAAAAAAGCACGAAATTACGACCTTGGTTTGCAGAGATCACGGAGAACAGGTGCAGAAAAAGCCGCGGGTCAACCGACAAGAGACTCTACGCGCTTCCCGCGCAAGGCGGCGCATGTGGCATTCGACCAGGGTGTGAAGCTCACTCTAGCGTGTTAAGGGAATTGCCGATTGCAGATTGGTCTTGAGCGAAGTGAAGGATTGACGATTGGAAGAGACGACGAAGAATTGGCGATTGGTCCGGTGCGAAGCGAAGGGTTTTTCGATTGACGATTGGGAAACATCTAGTGATTTGCTACTTCTCTCGTTCTGATCGTCAAGCGTCAATTCCTCACCCCGTCCCAACGCGAACCGTTCACCTTGACTTGAGCACCTTGCTTCTTCATCTTTCAATCGTCAATCGTCAATCGTCAATCGTCAATTCCTCGCCCCGTCCCAACAGCCCCGTCCTCGAGGGATCAGGCGGCCGCCGACGGGTCCGCCGAACCACTCGTCGCTTGGGAGGATTCGTCCGAAGTGACGCTAACCGGAGGTTTGGGTGGTGTCGATCCCGCCCGGCGGGACCGGGATTGGACGATCCGGGCTCTTCGTTCCAGCCACCACTCCAGAATCTTCTTCATTCCCTCGGTGGGCAGGTTCATCCGCCGGACGAAGTAATCGTCCATGGACAAGAGAATGTTGATATCGAACACGCGGTTGAGGAGGCCCTCAAAGGAGCCGGACGGGGTGGCGCCCTCTGCCCGGAAAAGCCGCTCCAACCCGTGCGTTTCCGCGTCCTCCCGCTCCTTCCACCACTGGAGCCGCTCCCAGAGGGGCGCCACCAACGTTGCCAAGTCGTACTTGTGGGCCTCGTCCTCCAGGTCCAGGGCGCGCCCCAGCAGCCGCTCGAATTCCTCCACGGTCTCGGGCAGCTCCGGAATTGATACATGTCTAGGCTCGTTAGATTGCCCTCCGGAGCTGTCCGGCCCGCCTTCCGCTTCTCCTTCCCCGGCGGCCGCGCCTGCCGGGTCGCCTGGCGTCGGAGCCGCTGCGGTCTCGCGGGACGCCCCTGCCCGGCCCGCCCTGATTTCGCGGGCCGCGCGCGCCTCCTCCCGTTGCCGCTGCTGCTCTTCCACCATCACCGCCAGCGGAACGCCGCCCACCTGCGCCTCAGTTCCATAGCGCGTCACGAGCATCTTCAGCAGCAGGTCGGAGATCTTATCGTTCAGGCGGCGGGCCTCCGCCACCACCCGCGACCCGTCCAGACACCGGAGCAATTCGCAAACCAGCTTGGCAGCTTCCTCGGCGCTCAGCGGATGGGACTGGGAAATCGCCGCCGTGAGCAGGCGCATGATTCGCCGGCCTTCACGCCGGGTCGCGGCCTGGAGTTTGCGCAGGCGCTTGGCAATGAGGGCCGTCACCTTGTCCAACTCTTCCGCGCCCGAAGGGCGGTCCGACGGCGCCGACAAAGGCGACCGGAGGGGCGGTGGCGTGAGCGGCGGTGGAATGGGAAGCGGGGGAACCCCGGGAGCCGGGAAGAGGCCCTCCATTTTCGCGCGCAGGCTCTCCGCCTCCTGGCGGCGCTTGGCGCTCGCAATCCCCAGGTTATTCAAGTTGGCGGCGTAGCGCTTGGCGGTCTTGCGGTAAACCTTCTCCTTGGGCGCCAAGCGAGCCTTCTCCAGATTGGCTATTAACTTCGCCCGGCGCTCGGGAGTCATCACGAACTTGCGCTTCGGTTTCGGCTCGCTCTGTTTCTCCATCAACGGTTACCGTGAAAAGAGTCGAAAGTTATAACGTGACGACATAAGTGCCGACGCATCCGAATTCATTTTGGATTTTGGATTTTGGATTTTGGATTGAAGAACCTGCCGTGGTCGCCTTCTCTTCAATCCAAAATCGAAAATCCAAAATCCAAAATAGAAGCCTCACGCCGCGACTTTGGTCGTCCTGTCCCCCTAATTCAGGCGGCCCGAGAGGCTCCGGCCCCGATCGGCGAGGCTACGCCTATACGGTTATGTCCGAGCCTAGGTTAGATAATAGTCCTCTGAGTTTTGCTTGTCAAGTAAATTATTTTAGTGGTCTTTTCGCAGGCCGCTATTGGCTCAGGAACACAGTTTTAGCCCATTATTGACCGGGAGCGGGTGTGACATGAAAGTGAAACGCAGTCCTGGACGTAATGCGGGCGTCCCGCCGCTCGCGTGGGAGCGTCCCGCCCCTGGCGAGCGAAGACTCGACCACTCGAGAAAGTCGCCCAGGAGTACGGAAAATAAGGGCCAACTCGCGGGAGCAGAGCCCGCCTGAGCCTGGCGAAGGGATGCCCGCGATGCAGCGGGCTGGACGCCCGCGCTGCCTCCGGCTTTCACTTTTGGGTTGCACACCCACCGCCTCTTATGTCAAATCGATCCTCAGTGAGGGTGGTTTCCTAATTTGACAAATACCTAACATGGATAGAGAGCGAACATGGAAGAGACCGAAAGATCTTGACAGGTACGCGTAAGGAGTATGAGAATTGCGAGGGTCGCGTGACACAACACACAGACAGTCGAGTACATCGGAGAAATTAATACGGGCCAATCTGAATTTTAATCATCCTGTAACAAAGTCCGAGTACGCTGGCCGTGGGTGTGGTAGTCGGCCCACTTACTCGGGTGCAGTTTGTTAAGATGTCGGCGCTTTGGAAGCGCGGGTGTGGTGGGTTGTCGCGTCCAATGCGCAATTTAACGGTTGATCGGTTCGGGCGGCAAAACAGCGGTCGTAGTGCGAGTCGGCAAAAAATCTATTTTCCACAGGAGGACAGATCGTATGGAGTGTAAGATGAACCGCAAGAAATCCGCCGGCCGGGCGCGGGAAGCAGCCCGGTTGTCGGAGAGCTTTAACCATCGTTTGAAAACCTACGCGCTCGCGGCCGGAGCAGCAGGCGTGGGAGTTTTGGCGCTTGCGCCGGCCGCGCAAGCGGGTACAACCCCGGTCCCATTTGACATTAACGGACCGAACTGCTTCGGGCACCAGTGCACCTCAGTTCTCGCCAATCTCGTCGATCCCGCCGGCTTCGGTACGGAGTTTAACTTTGCGGATTATTACAAGTCGGTGACCAGGACCAAAAGCCAACTGGGGTCCCTCCATATTGTTCCCCTGGGCACTGGAGCGGGGTTCCTCTCTTCCTTCCTGGCGGCGGGCGCCAAAATCGGGACTCCGCAGCAGATTTTTTCGAGTTCGTTTCGCACAGCATCAGTCACCGTAGCGGCCCTAAGAGGCATCGGTGGTGTTCAACAAGCCTCCGTCGGCGGCCCGTGGAACCCTACCATCGGGCAGATCGGCTATCTAGGGTTCGAATTTACGAACCCGAGTACCAGCCAGACCGACTACGGTTGGGCTCAGATACAACTATCCTTCAACAACACGCAGGGGCCTGGTTTCGACGAACTGTCGGGCGTCATTACCAAGTTTGGCTATGACCCAACCGGTGGATGTGTTCTGGCCGGTGGCGGCAGTTGCACCCCCGCTACGCCGACGCCGGAACCCGGCTCAGCCTCATTGATGTTGCTGGCACTCGGGTCGCTCGGCCTAATGGCTTGGCGGAAGAAGCAGGCGTCGGCAGCATAGATAACAGAAGTCAGAAGTCGCTGCAAGGAGGGCGATCCGCGGGGCTCGTCAAGAGCCCTGCGGCCTCCGATTCCTTTTCTGTTGATTAATTAAGTCTAGGTCGATCCCGCTCTTGGCCCTACCGATGGCCCCTTTCGCAGCAACCTAAGCTGACAGAATGCGATCTGAAATGAAAGAACGACGACTCGCCAAGAAGGTTCTCCTAATCGGATGGGATGCGGCGGACTGGAAGGTGGCGACGCCCCTGCTGGACCAAGGGCTGATGCCAAACCTCAACCGTCTCATCAACCAGGGAGTGATGGGAAACCTGGCTACGCTGCGGCCCATCATTTCGCCTATGCTGTGGGCCTCGATTGCCACGGGCATGCGGGCGGATAAGCACGGCATCCACGGATTCGTCGAGCCGGACCCGCATACCGGGGGCGTCCGGCCCATCTCCAGCACCTCGCGTCGAGTGAAGGCGATCTGGAATAGCCTCTCCCAGTGCGGATACCACACGCACGTTGTGGGCTGGTTTGCCAGCCACCCCGCCGAGCCGATCCATGGGATCTCCATTTCCGAGGCTTACCCTTTGGCCACCGCGCCGCTCGGGCAGCCTTGGCCGTTGCCGGCCGGGGCGGTCCATCCCGAAAGCCTGCGCGACACGTTTGCTGAGCTTCGCATGCACCCCGGCGAGCTCACGCAGGACGCCATTTTGCCCTGGATTCCGCGCGCCGCGGAGATCGACCAGAAGAACGACCAAAGGCTGGCCGCCTTTGCCAAGCTGCTGGCGGAGAACCTGTCGATCCACAACGCCGCCACCTGGATTCTCCAGAACCAGCCTTGGGACTTCATGGCCGTCTTTTACAACGGCATCGACCACTTCTGCCACGGATTCATGAACTACCATCCGCCGCGCCTGCCGGGGATTCCGGAGCGTGATTTCGAGATTTACAAAGACGTGGTGAACAACGCTTACCGTTTTCATGACCTGATGCTGGCTACTCTGCTGGCCTTGGCGGGTCCGGAGGCCACGGTGTTGCTGTTGTCGGACCACGGTTTCCACTCCGACCATCTGCGGCCGAGGGTTGTGCCGAATGAGCCGTCGGGCCCCACGATTCAACACCGGCCCATTGGCATCTTTTGCATGAAGGGGCCTCATATCCGGCAGGATGAGCGCATCTTCGGCGCCACGCTGCTGGACATAACCCCCACCCTCCTAACCCTCTTTGGCTTGCCGGTGGGGGAGGACATGGACGGCCGGGTCCTGGTGCAGGCCTTTGACGAACCGCCCGAGGTGCTCCGCATTCCGAGTTGGGAAGCAGAGCCGGGTGAGTGCGGCATGCACCCGGCGGACTTGGGCATGGATCCCGGGGCCGCCCAGGCGGTGATCGAACAGTTTGTCGCCTTGGGCTATATTCAGAAGCCGGAGGGGGACCAAGCCCAGGCGGTGGAAACCTGGGTACGAGAGCTCCGGTACAATCTGGCGCTAGTCTATCTCGAGAGCCGGCGGCCGACCCTTGCGTTGCCGCTTTTGGAGGAGGTGGCCAACCAGAAGCCACCGCGGCTCCGCTTCCACCAGAACCTGGCGCGGTGCTATTACGCGCTGGGGCGGCCCGCCGATGCCCGGCGCCTCCTGGAAGAAATCCTGGATGAAGTGAACCGGATAGCCCAGTCCGCGCCCGACAGTTCGGGAAGCGCGGGAGGGACGGAGAAGGCTGCGGGGTCAGAAGCGGCGAGGAAAAATGCGGAATCGGGGGCCGACGCGATGCCCGACGGCGATGCCCCTGCCAAACCCGCGGCGCCGGACCCAGTGGTGCTACGTGCCTGGGCAGACTGGCTGCTGGGCCTGATCGAGTTCCAAGAGGGAAACGTAGAAAGCGCACTCGCCCGCCTGACGCGTGCCGGGGAGGCGAACCCTCGCCTTCCCAACCTGCACTTAAGCCTTGGTGACGCCTACTTGCGCCTCGGTGAGCTCGAAAATGCGGAAGCGGCTTTTCGCAAGGCGATTGAGATCGACGAGGACAGTCCCGAGGCACACCTGGGGATGGCAATCGTGTACTTGCGCCAACGGCGGAATGACGACGCCGTGGCAGAGTCTCTGCACGCCGTGAGCCTGGAGCACTTCTTGCCCCGCGCTCATTTTCGCTTGGGTGTGGCACTGGCCCGCCTCGGTCACCTGCATCGCGCCCGGCTAGCCTTTGAGACTTCCCTTGCCATTATGCCCGGCCTCAGCCACGCCCATCGCTGGCTGGCAGCACTTTACAGCCAGCCGGGAGGCGACTTGGCCAAGGCGGCGCAGCACAAGAAGATGTTCGACGAGTTGCGGCGGCAACGGGAGACCGCCGCCGTGGCCTGACCCTGCCCCTGCTTTTGAGAAAGGAGCAGCACCGTTGATCACCATCGTGTCCGGGCTGCCGCGCTCAGGCACTTCCCTCATGATGCAGATGCTTGCCGCTGGAGGCCTGCCAGTACTGACCGATGGCCAGCGCGAGAAGGACGTGGACAACCCACGTGGGTATTACGAGTGGGAGCCGATCAAGACCCTGCCTCAAGCGCCGGGGTGCCTGGCGGAAGCCGAGGGTAAGGCCGTCAAGGTGATCTCCTCGTTTCTCTTTTCGTTGCCGGAAGACAACGACTACCGCATCATCTTCATGCGCCGTCCCCTTCCCGAGGTGCTCGCTTCCCAGGCGGAGATGATCCGTCGAAGGGGCACTACGGGCTCCTCCCTGGCCGCGCCGGCACTGATGGCCGCGCTCCAGGCCCACCTTAATCAGGTGAGTACCTGGCTGGAACGACGGCCGCAGCGGGTTTGCCGCATCGACTACCACACGGCCCTCCGTGAGCCGCTCTCGACTGCGCAAGCTGTCCAGACGTTTCTCAATATCCCGCTGCACGTCGAAGCGATGGCGCAGCAGGTTGATTGGTCTCTCTATCGCCAGAAGGCACCGGCTCGGGTTGAGGGGCAGAGCAAGTGAACTTGAGCCGATTAGGCCGGTTAGCTAGCTAGCTAGAGATCCATCCGGAAACCCAAGGGAGCGCGAAAAATTGCCGATTGCAGATTGACGATTGGAAGAGGAGGGTCGGCAAGCCGCGCGGCGCTTTCAATAGGCCATCGACAATCGTCAATGAGACTATCTTTCAATCGTCAATCGTCAATCTGCAATTCTTTCGCGCCCATGGCGGGTTTCCGGATGGGCCTCTAGGCTGTGTAGTCAGGGCCCAGGTTCAGCTACTGGCTTGCCGCTGAGGCGCTCGCTTCGCTCTGCTTGAGCAAAGTTGCAGCCAGACCACTGACCGCCTCATCCGGGTCGGAGAGGGCCTCGTGGAGGAGCGGAGCCGCCGCGGCCGTCCCGGCCACACTCTGAATCAGCATCCATCGGGTGGAAGGATCGCCACTGTGGAAAGCCACGCTCAATGCCTCCACAGCGGCGGGATTTCCGTTACTAGCCAGCGATTGAATGGCATAGGCACTGACCGAAGGGTCGCCATCCCGCAAGCTTTCACGCAAGGTGGAGATTCGGAGTTGCTCGTCGGCGGTGTCGGTCTGCTCCAGAAGTTGAAGCGACTGGAGCCGGGCCGCCGCATCGGGGTTGCGCCTCGCACTGGTCACCAGGAGCGAAACCGCCAAGTCCTTGTCCTGCGCCGCCAGAGCCTCGAAAGCGGCTGACTGGACCGTCGGATCGTTATCCTGGATGAGGCTCTTCAGCGTACGCCGGTCTTTCCCCTGGACGGCATCCTCTACTGCTTTCAGTTTCACATCCTCGGGGTCGTTGCTCAACGGTCCCGATGCACCGGTATGGAAGTCACCTTGCCCTGTGCCAGGGCCGCCCCTGAAAATGACCACCCGCGCACCACGGGGCGCCGGCGAGGGCCCGGTGATGATGGCATAGTTAAGGCGGCAGAGCAACGACTGCAGCGCCTCTCGCCAATCGATTCCCTCAAGGTGCGCAAAAACGGGGTCACGATGCCCCTGGGCGCCACTCACTACAATTCCTGTTTGGCGAGAAACGGCGCGAAGCACCTCCATGAGCGGAGCCCCTTCGGCGTCCACACTGAGTTTTCCCGCCGCCCACCTCACTTTCAACGTCTGGGGAGCGCGAGAGTCCTGCGACGTGATGGGAGGCGGAGTGTTTTGGCTGGGCAGCGGTTGCTTCGGTGACGGGGGCGCGACGCCCGGTCCACCATTGTGGATTTGCATTGCACCCGCCAACTGACTAGCCGAGGTCACTAGTAAGGTGCAGGCCAGGAGAAGCGCGGGGAGAATGACATGCTTGGGAGGTTTTCGGCATCCACTTATGACGTTGCGTATAATTGGCTTCATAAGCTATCCCCGCGAAACGTCAAGGCGCGGGCGGGGTTCCCTCTCGTTCGAAGAGGGAAGGCCCGCGAGCGTCATTATTGTAACACCTGCGATTGCAGAACCCCCGTAGCCAGCGCACCGTTCTTATCTGCTCCCAAGAACAGCACTGTTGAATCATTCAGCACATAGAAAAACCCGGTGAGTGTGGTCGCCGCGCCAGTAAAGCGCCCGTTTGAGCTGGGCGTAAAGCCACCGCTAAGGGTGGCAGATGGCGTCTCGGTGAAGCTTGGAGTTCCGCCAGCAATCGTGAACTGGTTAAAGTCGACCGTCCCGCCGAGGCTGGAGATGCCGTCAGGAATCGCCTGTCCGACCAGATCCTCTTCGTCCTTTGCCGTGACAGCCTGGACGCTCGCGGCGTAGTTGCCCCGGAAGCTGGCGCCCGAGATCCCCCCGCTTTGGGCGTAAGTAGTGCCGCTGCTTGTCAGGCCCTTATCCAGTTCCAACATCTTGACGCCTTGGTTCAACGTCAGGTACACGGCAAACTGCGAAACCCCTCCGGTGCTTTGGAGGGTGAGGGTGCCGCGGCCGTTAGCGGCGATGGTATAGCTGCCGGAGGGGGAAGCGCCATACGTCTGGGTGCCCGCATTGTTGACGTCCAGTATGCTGGTGATGTTACCGCTTCCGTTTGAGTTGAGCAGACCGCCCAACACCAGCGGGTTTGCCGGAGCACCTGAGCCTCTTCCCGCCGCCGTGAAGGCGTAGGGGCCGGACAGGGAAAAGGGTCCCGGCCCTTGAGCGAACATGGAGCCGGCGGTGACACCGTTCCCATCATTCTCAATGAAATGTAGAGTGTTCTTGTCAACGATATAATAGACGAAGGTGGCATCACAGGGGAAGGGGGATGGTGGGCAACTCGCGGTTTGGAAAGGAGTGCTTTCGCCCCGCCCAAACGAGTCAGGAAAGCCGGCGCCGGCGTCATTGTACGTCCCGGTGATAGGCATACTCTGAATGACGCCAACGGCTGAGTCCAAGTCGTTGACGTCCTCTATGCCCGTCGTAATAGTCCCATCCCCAGCCGCCGTTACCACCCCCCCGAAGTTCAACGGTGGCGGTTCCGTCCCTTGCTGAAAGGCTTCGAAGCCGGAAAAAGTGAAAGCGTAGCCGCCCGAAATAGAGCCGAGCGAAAAGTCGGCTGGCGTCTGCAGGTCGAGGGTGCCACTGGACGTACCTCCGCCGTCAAACTCGGTCACCAAGGCATGCTGGGGGCTGACCATAGTGAAGCTTAGGGTTTGGGTGCCATTGACGCCAAGATGGCCGTTCCCCGTTTGCAGTGTCATTTGGCCACGCCCGTCGGCCCCGATCTGGTAGGTTCCTGTCAGGCTTACGTTAGCTCCGGGGGAGATCTGCGGATTCTGATCATTGTAGTCCTCCTCGCCGCTGATGATCATCCCCTTGCCGTCCGCTTTGATGCTCCCGACCGCAGTGTAGGACAGGCCGAAAGGAGCGTAGTCTGTGCCTGTGATCAAGAAGGCGTACTGCCCGTTGAGAAGGCCAACTAAGGCACCAGTCCCTGTAATTGTCACACTGCTACTAGCGGACTTCGTCGGATCCTCGGTCGACGTGGCGGTGATACACAGCGGGACAGGGCCGGGGCTTCCCGGGCAGGCCACGGTCCCGGTAGGTATGGTGGCGGGGGCGGTATACGTGGTTTTGAAATCGCTGGCGGTGTGGGGCGGATTGAACGAACCGCAGTCTGTTGTAGAGCCGCAAGTTACCGTCCAGTCCACACCGAGGCTGTGCAAATCATTGGCGACATCGGCGGCGATCTTAGCCGTGCTGTTCACCTGGATCGAAACCGGAGGCGCCGCCGTCGACACAAAGGTGACCACAATATGGGGAAAAATCTGCACGTCTTGGCTAACGAATTGGTTGAGATTAGCTGTCGCCGTAGCAGTGATGCTCACTTGGCCGCCCTCCGGCTGGGTCGGGGGGGCCTGGTAGGAAGTGGGGCTCCCGCTCAGCGTGTGGGCGGGATTGAACGAGCCGCAGTTCACGCTTGGGCAGGTCACTGACCAGTTGACACCTAGGCCCACCGGGTCGTTGGAGACCGTGGCCGTGACCGCATTGACGTCCAGGAACCGCACAACCCCAGGCAGTGGCGTAGTCAGAGCGATGGTCGCCGGACTGGTCACGATCACAGTGGCAGGAATGCTTTTCGTATTGTCAGCCGTGGAGGTAGCGATGATCGTCACCGTATTCCCCACCGGCACTGCCGCCGGGGCGGTGTAGCTGGTGGAAACAGCACTGTTGGTGTGCGTCGGATTGAGTGATCCGCAGTTCGCGCCTGAGCACGTCACCGACCAGTCCACGCCCAAACCAGAGTCGTTGGCGACCGTGGCCGTTATCGAAGCTTGGGCGCCTGAAGCCAGGGAAGCAGGCGGCGGCTGGGTAAGCGAGATGCTTACAACCGGCGACATAGTTATGGTGGCATTGAAAGAGGCCGTCCGGAGGCCGTCGGCGGTGGATCTGGCGGTGATGGTCACGGTCCCGGTGGCCGGTGCGGTATAGATCGTGGTGCCGCCGCTCGCCGTGTGAGCCGGATTGAACGAGCCGCAGCCCGAGCCGCTACAAACCCAGTCTACGCCCGCATTGGACGGATCGCCGCTGACCGTAGCGGTGAGCGCGGTCGGGCTCGAAACTCCAATCGTAGAGGGAGTCGGCGGAACAAAGGTAACGGTAATGCCGGAGTATCGCAAAACACCTGTGGCGGGCCCATCAAATTGGCTAACCGAGTCCGTGCCCAGGAACAGGGCATCAGAGGGGTCGAGGACGTAGAAGATGCCCTTGATGTCTCCCGTCAAAGTCGTGTTTAGTTTGCCGGTGAAGCGACCGTTTGAGCTTGCAGTAAAGCTGCCAGTGAGCGGAGCAGCGGGCGTCAGTCCGGGGCTAGCCTTGAAGCTATTGACATCCACCGCCTCTCCAGTGAATGCGCCGATGCCATCCGCCACCGCTTGTCCGACCAGATCCTCTTCCATCTGGGTGGCCACGTCCAGGTTCACAGCGTAATTGCCGTTTAGCGTTGAGGCCGAAGTCTGGGCGAAAGCGGTGCCGCGGCTCGTCAAGCCCTTATCCAACTCGACCAGCAACGCACCCTGGTTCAACGTCGGGTACACGGCATACTGTGAGACGCTACCGGTGGCGGGGTTGAATGTGAGCGTTCCCCGCCCGTTCGATGCGATGCTGTACGTCCCGGAAGGCTGGGCGCTCGCTACCGCCCCGAAGTTGTTGACGTCCATCGTGACGCTAGCGAGATTGCCGTTTTGGTTTGCGGTAAACAGGCCGCCCGCCGCGAGTGGGCCGCTCGCACTACTGCCCGCAGTGGTGAAGGCATAACTGCCAGAAAGCGAGGCATTCGAAAGCTGCCCGGAGCCCTGCGTAAACAGGGAGCCAGCCGTGAGCCCGTTGAGATCCGTCTCGATGAAACGGATGGTGCCGGAGTCCACTACGTAGAAAAAGAAGTCCTGGTTGGGACCCGAGGAAGGAGTGAACATGGCCGTGCCGCGCCCGAATTGCATAGGGACGTCGAACTCATAGTCCCCCCCTGTGAACGTAGGCTGAGTGACAGTCCCTCCGTTGATAAGGTCGTTGATGTCCTCTGTGACCGCGGTAAATGCTCCGCTGCCATTCGCGGTTAGCACGCCTCCAAGACTCAGTGGATGTGTATTGGGGAACCCCGAAGTATCAATACCAGAGAGGGTAAACGCATAGGCCCCGGAGAAAGCAGCCGCCGAGAACGCGGAGGGATCCTGAAGGTCGAGGGTTCCGCTCGACGTGGCACTGCTGTCAAACTCGGTTATCAGGGCGTGCTTGGGATTAAGCACCGCAACGCTCAGGGTTTCGGTGCCAGCGCTGCCGAGGTCGCTGACACCGACCCCCGCGGCGGTAAGGGTGATCGTGCCGCGCCCATCGGGCCCAATCGAGTAGTTACCGATGAGTGGCACCTCGGTTCCGGTGCGGTTGTTGCTGCTGAAAGGATCAAAGAAGTCCTCGTTGCCGGCGGTGATCCTGCCGGCGCCGTCCGCCGTAATACTCCCGATAGCGACATAAAACCCACTCGATGAACCCGAGCCCTTTTGTCCAGCGATCAAGAAAGCATACTGTCCCTGGAGAAGCGACGTAATCCGCACGGGGATGGCAGTCGCAGACTTCGTGGGATCGGCAGTGGAAGTAGCCGTGAGGGTCACCTCGTTGCCGGGGGGCACGGTGGCCGGCGCGGTGTAGGTGACAGGACTGCCGATCGCCTGGTGAATCGTCGGCGCCGGACCGGTTGAAGTTGAAGATGAAAAGGAACCGCAGTCAGCGCCATCACAAGTCAGCGACCAGTCCACACCGGCGTTAGAAGAATCGTTGGCGACCGCGGCAGCGACTTGTGCTGTGGCACCGGTCTGAATCGAAGCCGGTGGTTGGAGGTTAATGGTGACAGCGATTGCTAGCGCGGTGATCGTGACGCTGGCGGTGATGCTCTTGCTGGTGTCGGTGGTCGATGTCGCCTTAATAGTGACGCTAGCGCCGCTCGGTACGGTGGCGGGGGCCGTGTAGCTGGTCGTAGCACCACTGGCCGTGTGCGGCAGATTGAAAGAACCACAGTTGGAGCCGCCGCAGGTTACGGTCCAGTCGACGCCCCCTACCGACAGGTCATTGGTGACCGTTGCGGCCATTTGAGCCGTCGCCGAGGTCAGGATGGTGAGGGGCGGAGATTGCGATTGCGAGAACGCGATCGAAATGGGCGGAAGAATGGTCACAGCCGTTGAGCTCGCTGCTTTGGTCGGGTCAGTGATCGAGGTCGCCGTAATGGTCACGCTGCCGGAAGGAACGGAGGCTGGTGCGGTATACGTCGTAGCCGCGCCGCTCGCCGTGGTAGGTGGATTAAACGATCCGCAGCTTCCCGGGCCTCCGCAGGTTGCCGTCCAATTCACCCCCTGAGTCTTCGGATCGTTCGCCACCGTGGCCGTGACCTGAGCCGTGGTCGAGACGTTCATCTGAGGAGGAAGTGCAGAGAGGCTGACGGAAATGGGCGGGAGAATGTTTACCACCGCGGTGGCCGTCTTGGTTGGATCGGTCACCGAAGTGGCCGTGATCGTAATGGCGTTGGGAGTAGGCACCGCGGACGGAGCGGTATACGTGGTCGGCGCTCCGCTGGCCGTGGGATTGGGACTGAACGTACCGCAGCTTCCGCTGCACGAAGCGATCGTCCAATTCACCCCCTGACTCTTCGGATCGTTCGCCACCGTGGCCGTGACCTGAGCCGTGGTCGAGACGTTCATCTGAGGAGGAAGTGCAGAGAGGCTGATGGAAATGGGCGGGAGAATGGTGACCACCGCGGTGGCCGTCTTGGTGGGATCGGTCACCGAAGTGGCCGTGATCGTGACCGTGTTCGGATTGGGTACCGTGGAAGGAGCCGTATAGGTGGTCGCCGCTCCACTCGCCGTGGATGCGAAACTGAATGTGCCGCAGCTTCCGCTGCACCCAGCGATCGTCCAATTCACCCCCTGATTCTTCGGATCGTTCGCCACCGTGGCCGTTACCTGAGCCATGGTCAAGACGTTCATCTGAGACGGAGGCTGCTGAGAGATGCTGACGGAAATGGGCGGAAGGATGGTCACAGCCGACGCCGTCGCGGTTTTGGTCGGATCGGTGATCGAGGTCGCCGTGATCGTCACGCTGTTGCCATTCGGCACGGAAGCCGGAGCTGTATACGTTGTGGCTGCGCCGTTGGGGCTGTTCGTGGGACTGAACGATCCGCAGCTTCCCGGGCTTCCGCAAGTCGCCGTCCAACCTGTGCCCTGGTTTC
This sequence comes from Terriglobia bacterium, assembly GCA_035315065.1. GTDB lineage: Bacteria > Acidobacteriota > Terriglobia > UBA7540 > UBA7540 > DATFYM01. The sequence goes on along the minus strand of DATFYM010000140.1, from coordinate 18,096 downwards.
CCAAATCGTTCGAAACCGTAGCCGCGACCTGAGCCGTGCTCGAGACGTTCATCGAAGGTGGAGGCTGCTGACTGATGGCGACCGAAATGGGCGGGATTATGGTCACCATGGTCGTGCTCATCATCTTGGTCGGATCAGTGACCGAGGTTGCCGTAATCGTGACGCTGTTGGGGGTAGGAACAGAGGCAGGCGCCGTGTAGGTGGTGGCCACACCGCTCGCTGTGGACATGGGGCTAAACGAACCGCAACCTCCCGGGCTCCCGCAACTGACCGTCCAAATCACCCCCTGGGTCTGCGGATCGTTCGTAACTGTGGCCGTGACTTGAACCGTCGCTGAGGCGTTCAGAGAAGATGGAGGCTGTTGAGTGATCAACACTGCTAGGGGCGGCAGGATGAAAACGGATGCCGTAGTCGTTTTTGTCGAGTCCGCCGTGGACGCGGCCGTGATCGTCACTGGATCGCCCGCCGGTTCGGACGCGGGAGCAGTATAAGTGGTTGTCATTCCGCTCGCCGTATGAGTGGGACTCAGCGAGCCGCAGTTTCCAGGACTGCCGCAATCCACCGTCCAATCCACGCCCAGGTTGTTTAGATCATTCGCCACCGTGGCCGCGAGGGGAGCCGTGGCCGATACATTCACGGAAGACGGCTGCTGCGTGATGGTTACGGAAATGAGCGGAGTAACAGTGACCATCGTCGAGACCGTCTTGGTCATATCCGCGTTGGCAGCGGCCGTGATCGTCACGACAAGGTCCGCCGACACTGAAGCAGGAGCCGTGTAGGTGGTCGGTAAGCCGCTGGCAGTGGAAGTCGGATTAACCGTGCCGCACGGCGGCGTGCCGCATGCGACTGTCCAGCTCATGCCTTTTGAGTTCGGATCGTTGGCCACTGTGGCGATAATGGACGCGGTTGCTGATTGCTCCATTGTGTTGGGCGGCCCCTGGGTCAGGGCGATCTGCACCGGCGGCGTGATGGTCACCGTCGCTGTGGCAGTCTGTGCCGAATTCGCAGTGGAAGCGGCAGTGAGGGTCACAGTGATACCACTGGAAGGCACATTGGCCGGCGCAGTGTAGGTGGTCTGCACTCCGCTCGCCGTATGTGTGGGGCTGAACGAACCGCAGTCCGGACCGTTGGGGTTGGTGCAGGTCACACTCCAATCCACACCCATATTGCTGGCGTCATTCGTCACCGTCGCAGTCAATGCCGCCTGACTTCCCGTTGTAAGAGAATTAGGCGGAGGTTGACTCAACGTTACTGAGATCACCGCGGCCGCCGTCACGTTCACCATGGCGGTTGCCGTCTGGGTAGGGTCAGTGACCGAGGCCGCTGTGATCGTTACCGTACCAGCCGGAGGCGCGGTGGCGGGAGCCGTATAGGTTGTAGTTACGCCGCTGAGTGTCTGCACAGGATTGAATGAGCCGCAGTCCGACTGCCCGCAACTGCCTGCGGACCACGTCACGCCTTGGTTTTGCGGATCGTTGTTCACGGTGACGGCGATATTCGCCTGCGTACCGGTTTGCATCGTCCCTGGCGGATTGACGCTGAACGCCAAGGAAATGGGGGGGAAAACATCAATCGTGGCCTGAGCTGATTGCTTCGGGTCGGCAGTAGAGTTGGCTGCGACGAAAAGCTTGATACCACCCTGGGGCACCGATGCGGGAGCCGAATACGTAGTGGAGTCGCCGCTGGCCGTGTGCATTGGATTGAATGACCCGCAGTCCGACTGCCCGCAACTCACCGTCCAGTCGACGCCGGCATTAGTGGCGTCGTTGGCCACATCGGCCGTGAGTGCCGCCTGCGCGTTTTCCCGCAAGAACATTGGCGGTGACGGGATGGTCACACTAATCATGGCCGTAATCGAAACCGGCGCTTGCGCGAACTTCGTAGGGTCGGCCGTGGAGGTCGCAATCAGGGTCACCGTATCGCCGGCGAGCGCCGAATCCACGAAGGTTGTGGTCACGCCACTCGCGGTGTGAGCGGGGCTGAACGAACCGCAAGATGCACTACTGCACGTGGCCGTCCAATCGATGCCCCGATGTGCAGAATCATTGCTGACGGTGGCACTCACCATCGCTTGCGCGAAGGTCTCCAAAGAACTGGGCGGCGACAGGATGCTCACCACAATCGGCGCCGTAATCGGGACCTTCGCTGTCGCGCTCTTGGTGGGATCGGCAGTGGAGGTCGCAATCAGGATCACCGTATCGCCCCCGGGTGCCGAATCCATAAAGGTTGTGTTCGCGCCACTCGCGGTGTGAGCGGGGTTGAACGAACCGCATGGCGGAGTGCCGCAGGTGGCCGTCCAGTCGACGCCCCGGTTGGCCGGATCGTTGCTGACAACGGCGCTGACGGCTATCGCCTGCGCGCCTGTCTCCAGATTCGTGGGCCGCGACACGATGCTGACCGCAATCAGAGCCGTAATGGGGACGGTCGCCGTTGCGCTCTTGGCATGATCGGCTGTGGAAGTTGCAGCCAGAGTCACCGTGTCGCCCGCGGGCGCTGAGTCAGAGAATGTTGTGGATACACCGCTGGCGGTGTGAGCAGGACTGAACGTTCCGCAGGGCAGAGTGTTGCAGGTAGCACTCCAGTCGACACCCAGGTTAGCCGAGTCGTTGCTGACGGTGGCGCTCATCATCGTCTGGGCGGTGGTTTGAAGTGAACTCGGCGCCGAGATGATAGCCAGGGTGATATAAGGGGTAACAGCAACGTTCGCCGACGCGCTCTTGGTGGGATCGGCGGTGGAGACTGCCTTCAATGTCACAGTGTCGCCCGAGGTTGCTAAGTCAGAGAATGTTGTGGTTACGCCGCTGGCCGTGTGGGGCGGACTGAAGGTGCCGCAATTCGGAGTGCCGCAAGTGGCCGTCCAGTCAACGCCCCGGTTGCCAGGATCGTTGCTGACGGTGGCGCTGACCATGGCCGCAGCGCCTTGTTCCAGCGACGCGGGAGGCGTGACCAGCAAGACGGCGATCGGAGGCGTAATGGCTACCGTTCCGCTGACCGTGACGCCGGGAGCGGCGGTGGCGGAGGCTACAATCGTCACCGTGCTCCCGCTCGGGACCGTCGCGGGTGCCGTGAAGGTGGTCGGCGCGCCGCTGGCGGTATGGGCGGGGCTAAACGTCCCACAAGCACTCAAGGGTGCACAAGTCCAGTCCACGCCCGCTCCCGACGAATCATTGGTGACCGCTGCGGACAGCATCGCGGTGGCGCCCGTTTGCAAAGAAGCAGGCGGGGGCTGGGTAAAGGCAATGGAGATCGGGGGGGTAATGGAGACGATGGCCTGGGCGCTCTGACCATGGTTGGCCGTGGCGGTGGCAGTGAGGGTCACAATCCCGCCGGCGGGCACCACGGCGGGGGCCGTGAACGTGGTCGCGGCGCCGCTGGCCGTGTGGGCGGGATTGAACGAACCACAGTTGGAGCTGCCGCAGGCTACCGTCCAGTCCACGCCCGCTGCCGACGAATCGTTGCTGACGGTGGCGGCCAGCATCGCGGTGGCGCCCGTTTGCAAGGAAGCAGGCGGCGCCTGGGTAAAGGTGATCGTGATCTGGGGTGGGGTCGTGGTAATGGAGACGGTGCCGTGGACGCTCTGACTATGGTCGGCCGTGGCGGTGGCGATGAGGGTCACAATCCCACCGCTGGGGACCGCAGCGGGGGCTGTGAAAGTGGTGGCGGAGCCGCTGGCCGTGTGGGCAGGGTTGAAGGAACCACAGTTGGAGCTGCCGCAGGTTACGGTCCAGTCCACGCCCGCTGCCGACGAATCGTTGCTGACGGTGGCCGCCAACATCGCGGTGGTGCCCGTTTGCAAGGAAGCAGGCGGCACCTGGGTAAAGGTAATCGTGATCGGGGGTGGGGTCGTGGTAATGGAGACGGTGCCGTGGACGCTCTGACTATGGTCGGCGGTGGCGGTGGCGGTGAGGGTCACAATCCCAGGGGTGGGGACCGCAGCCGGGGCCGTGAAAGTGGTGGAGGCACCGCTGGCGGTGTGGGCGGGATTGAGAGAACCACAGTTGGAGCTGCTGCAGGTTACAGTCCAGTCCACGCCCGCTCCCGACGGATCATTGCTGACGGTGGTCGCCAACATCGCGGTGGTGCCCGTTTGCAAGGAAGCAGGCGGCGCCTGGGTAAAGGCGATGGTGATCGGGGGGGGAGTCGTGGTAATCGAGACGACGGCTTGGACGTTCTGGCTGTGGTTGGCCGTGGCCGTGGCAGTGAGGGTCACAATGCCACCGATGGGCACCGCAGCGGGGGCCGTGAAAGTGGTCGGGGCACCGCTGGCGGTGTGGGCAGGATTGAAAGAACCACATTGGGAGCTGCCGCAGGACACGGTCCAGTCCACGCCGGCTCCCGAGGAATCATTGGTGACGGTTGCGGCCAACATCGCAGTGGTGCCCGTTTGCAAGGCAGCAGGCGGGGCTTGGGTAAAGGCGATGGTGATCGGGGGCGTGGTAATGGAGACGACGGCTTGGACGCTTTGAGTATGGTTGGCCGTGGCCGTGGCAGTGAGGGTCACAATCCCACCGTTGGGGGCCGCAGCGGGGGCCGTGAAAGTGGTCGCGGCACCGCTGGCCGTGTGGGCAGGATTGAAGGAGCCACAGTTGGAGCTGCCGCAGGCTACGGTCCAGTCCACGCCCGCTAGCGACGGATCATTGGTGACGGTGGCGGTCAACATCGCTGTGGCGCCCGCTTGCAAAGAAGCAGGCGGTGCCTGGGTAAAGGCGATGGTGATTGGGGACGGGGCAATGGTGACGATGGCCTGCACGGTCTGACTATGGTCGCCGGTGGCGGTGGCAGTGAGGGTTACGGTCTCTCCAAAGGGCGCGCTAGCGGGGGCCGTGAAGGTGGTGGCGGCACCGCTGGCCGTGTGGGCGGGATTGAAAGAACCACAGTTGGAGCTGCCGCAGGTTACGGTCCAGTCCACGCCTGCTCCCGACGGATCATTGACCGTTACGGCCAAGATCGCTGTGCCGCCCGTTACCAAGGAAGGAGGCGGAGCCTGGGCGAAGGCGAGCGTAATAATAACGGTCGCCTGGACGCTCTTAGTATGGTCGGCGGTCGCGGCGGCAGTGAGGGTCACAATCCCACCGGTGGGCACCGTAGCGGGGGCCGTGAAAGTGGTGGCGGCACCGCTGGCCGTGTGGGCGGGATTGAAAGAACCACAGTTGGAGCTGGCGCAGGTTACGGTCCAGTCCACGCCCGCTCCCGACGAATCATGGGCGACCGTTGCCGCCAACATCGCAGTGGCGCCCGCTCGCAAAGAAGGTGGCGGACTCTTGGTCATGCTGATGGAAATGGGAGGGGCCGTAATAACCAGGTTTGCGTTAGCAAAAGCAACGGAGTCGGCGGTGGAGTAGGCAGAAATCGTTACGGTGGTGCCAGGGGCCAGAGAAGCGGCGGAAGTGAAGATGGTAGGGGCCCCATTCAGCGTGTGCACCGGATTGAAGGAGCCACAACCGGGGGCAGTGCCACAGGTTGCGATCCAGTCCACGCCGTTCCCCTGATTAAGGGGGTTCACGACGTCGTGGGCTACATAGGCGGCGATGGTGACCGGAACGCCCGCCAGCGAGGAAGCTGGTGGGGGCTGGGTAAACGCCACGGAAATACCATCCGTAAGCACGATCGCCACCGTGGCCTTCTGGTTTGGATCCTGAGTTGATCGCGCCGTGATGTTGACACTGTTCCCTGTACTGCCGCCCGGAAGCGAAGCCGGTGCGGTGTAGGTCGTAGAAGCTCCACTAGCCGTGTGGGTGGGGGAGAAAGTGCCGCACTTGCTGCTGATGCAGCCCGCGTACCAATCCACGCCCATATTCTGGGAGTCGTTGGCGACGGTAGCGCTTACTGCAGTGCTGGTGCCTATCAAAAAGGGCGAAGCAGGTACCGCGTTGAGAGATATGGAGACCGTGCTCGGTGGGGCATAGGCGGGAGACCCTCCACCTCCACCGCAGCCCCAGTAGAGCGGCGACGTTAAGGCTGTCAAGAACAACAGCAAGGAGGTGCGTACGGCCTTACTCCTCCCTAGGCCGCGAGAAGATGGGAAAAAACGAACAAATTCGCGCCGAGACGCCGAGGCGCAGACATTCGCCATAAGGGACCGCTTTGTTCTGTTTCCGGCCTCCGCGACTTCGCGCCTGCGGCGATTGCTCACCAATTGCGCCTCCCCAACTTTGTTCATACGTAACCCACGCTCATTTCAGGGCACCTACTTATGCCGAGCGACATAAATCGGTACGCATGTAGGGGTACGGCTTGCCGTACCCTCTTGGTTCGATCGCGCACGACGTTAGAAAAGGGTACGGCAAGCCGTACCCCTACATGCGAACTGACTTTTGTCGTCATGTATAGCTTCGTGCTGCTACCGCCTGATGTCACCGGCGACGTCGCCCGCACGACCTGCCGAAACCCTTGAGCGCTCTGAAGCGGCAGGTAGCCCTGACGAGGCGGCCGGCGAGGCTGGGAGCTGCTGGAGCTGAAGGATGCCGGTCGCCGTACCGCTGCTATCCGCCTCCATCGACAGGACGGTAGTATTGTCGACGTCGTAGAAGATCTCTTGCTGTGTGCCAGTGGCGCTGGTATTCAGGCTTCCCGCGAAGCGCCCGTTTGAGGCCCCCGTAAAGGTGCCGGTGAGGCTACCGCCTGGCGTTAGAGTGATCGTTCCGTCGCTTCCCAGCACGCTCACGTCAGCAGTCCCGGTGAACTTGGACGTGCCGTCTGAGACCAACCTTCCTACCAAGGTCTCATTTGCCGCCGTCGCGCTGCCATTCGCACCCTGGAGGCCGGCAGCGTAGGCGCCCTGGAAGGTCGCGGCGGAAATCGGATTGCCCTGCTGAGCCAAGGCTTGGCCGCCGCCTAGCAAGCCAAAATCCAGGTCCACCACCAACACGCCCTGGTCAGCCGTCAGATACAGCGCAAACTGGGACAGCGGCCCCGGAATCTGGCCGTTGGGACCATTGAACACGAGCGAGCCACGACCCTGGAGACTCATGGTATAGGTGCCAGGAGGTACGGCCTGACCGCCGGCGTTCACGGTCTTGGTGGGACTGTAGTTCGTCAACACCCCGGCTTCATTAACATCCACCGTCGCCGCGGAGATGTTGCCATTTCCGTCGGCACTGAAGAGGCCGCCCGCTCCCAGCGCCCCGGTAGTGAGTTGCTGGCTAGGTGAGGTGCTGCTTCCAGCGATCGTAAAGGCGTAGTTGCCGGAAAGAGACGCCTTCGAAAGGCTGTTGCTGCTGCTCGTGGCGAAGGCCGAACCCGCGGTGATCCCCTTGCTGTCTTTCTCGATAAGCCGAAGGATCCGCGAACTCACGAGATAATAAATGAAAGACCGTGACCCCAGGGTGGCCGCGCCCCGCCCCAGGTTGTCAGTTCCTCCCACTGTCCCGAAGGAGGGAACCGGAGCCGGAGCTGGAGCTGGGCCGGAAGGGCCAGTGCCAACCGTGACCGTCGCAGCGGCGGTCTTGGTCAAGTCGGCGCTAGCAGTGGCGATGATGGTAACGGTTCCGCCGCCGGGAACCACCGCCGGAGCGGTGTAGCTGGTGGTACCGCTGCTGGCGGTGTGGGGGGGATCAAACGACCCGCAGTTGGTAACTGGAAGAGCAATCTGCACGGTAGCCGTTACCAATTGACTGGGATCAGCGGTGGCGGTGGCAGTGATCGTTATGGTTCCGCTGGTGGGGACCGTGGCAGGGGCCATGTAAGTGGTCGTGGCACCGCTGATGGTCATATCCCCACTCTGCGTATGAGCGGGGTTGAACGACCCGCAGTCAGAACTGGTGCAAGTTACCGTCCAGTCGACGCCCGCATTCGATGGATCACCGCTTACAACTGCGCTCATCCGCGCTTGGCCGGCGGTGACCAAGTTCGGAAACGGCGCCTGGCTGAAGGCAATACTGACGCCGGACGCGGAAGATATAAGGGGTGTCGCGGCGATCTTCGCGGTCGGAGAGCTGTCCCGGCGCCTATAGGCTCCAGACTCCCCAGTGCTGCAGGTGGCAGTCCAGTCCACCCCCACTTGCGCCAGGTCGCTGGTGACCCTGGCACTCAAGGTGGTCGAAGTGGATATCTGTAGAGGGTTCTGCGGCCCCTGGAGGATTCCGATCGCAAGCGGAGAGGTAACCACGCTCGCGTTCCCGTCATCGTTGACATCTTCGGCGACGCTGTCGATGCTGGTGCCACTCGAACTCAAAACGCCCCCGATAACCAAGGGTAAGGCGACCGGGGGGAGTTCCCCAAGTAGCGTCGAATCGATCCCCGACAGAACAAAAGCGTAGCCGCCCTGGACGGGGCCGGGGATCCGGAAGTCGAGACCCCCACTCGAAATGGCGCTGCTGTCGAACCCGGTGACCAGAGCGTGCTGCGGGCTCACCACTGTCAGCGTTAGGCTCTGGACGCCGTCGACGCCCAGAGTGGGGTCAGTAGTCGCCAGCCTTAAGGCGCCTCGCCCGTCACTGCCGATGGCGTAGCCTCCTACGAAATCAACGGCGGTGTGGGAAGCCGTCGGGTCGAGCAGGTCCTCCTCGCCTGTGACATTTCCGGCGCCGTCCGCGATGAAAGCGCCGGCAGCGGCATAGAATCCGCTTGCATCGGTGCCGCTGAGGGAGAAGACATAGTTTCCCTTGAGAAGTCCCTCATTGCCGGTACTGGTGGTCACGGTCACCGTGGCGGTAGCCGTCTTGGTAACATCTGCCGTCGCGGTGGCGGTAATCGTCACGCTACCGCCGCCGGGCACGGATGCGGGCGCGGTGAAAGTGGTGGCAACGAGGCTGGCGGTATGAGTTTCACTGAAGGACCCGCAAGCGGAACTGCCACAGGTCACCGTCCAACCTACTCCCTCCTGACCGGGGTCGTTGATCACCAGAGCACTCAATGCCGCGGAGGCGGATGGCGACACGAAAAAAGGCGCAGCGGGTGTGAAGGTGACGGTGATCGTTGTAACCACGGTGACCGTGGTGGTGGCAACCTTGCTCGAATCGGCGCTGGCGGCGGCGCTGAAGGTGACGCTTCCACCCGAGGGCACCGAAGAGGGAGCGGCGTAGGTGGTCGCCAAGCCGCTTGCCGTGTGCGCGGGACTGAGAGATCCGCAGTTAGAGCTTTTACAACTAACGGTCCAGTCGACCCCCTTGTTGGCGGGGTCGTTCGCCACCACCGCTATGAGTGATACCTCACTCGCCACCACCAAAGAAGCGGGCGCCACCTCGGTGAAGGAAACCGAAATTGCAAGCGTGCCGCCAGTTGGGCCACCACCATTGCCGCCGCCGCAACTTGGGAACGCGAGCAAAAAAATGCCCAGCAGAAGCAGAGCCAGCGAACGCAGCGGGGCGGCGCCACGATCGACGGAATCAAGGCGCGGGCTCGTTTCGCTCGCAATCCAACTCTTCTTGATGTATCCACTGCGGTCGCGGGCGCCAGCCTGGGAGAATCTCGCGCTGCGATGTGCGCCGCGGTTGCAGTAAGTGCTCACGAGTCCCCCAAAGTCGCTTGTTCTTTCTCCGGGTCGATACCCAGCGTCATAAGCGCGTTGAAATGTTGTTCTGTACGAAGCGAAGAATCTCTATCCCTTACTCTGTGGTCGAGCGCGCGGAAGGGCTTTTCGCTTCGCTCTGAATTACAATGCGGGCTGCCGAAAATTAATTGCGACGGGACACTAGTTTTTCTTTTCGGAACTCTCTTTCGGACTTGGCGCAGCCATCCCGACTTGTTCTTTTATCCACCGGAAGGGACCGCCTTCGGCGGAGGGGCTTTGACCAAAAGTCCTGCGATCCTGGTAGCGGACGATCTTGACCGAGGGGGGTGCGGCTGACTCGATCCGTTGCTTTGAGATTAGCGGTGTAACGGGATCGTCCATGACGTCTTGCAGGCGAACGGGTCGTGACCCCAATTGCCCCAACCACTGGATCGGGTCCAAAAAGGCGACGCGCTTTTGGAACTCGGGCTTCAGATAATCCGGACGCTCTGCCTCTGGGATCACCGAGGACTTAGCCAGCCAGTCGGTCCAGTCGCCCCAGGGATTGAGCAGATCCAGGGCCTTGATCCGCGCGTCGGCAGCGGCAGCGAGGACGGCGATCGTCGCTCCCGAACCCGACCCAAACATACCGACCCGATTCGTGTCGAGGTCACCGCGGGAAGAAAGATAGTTGAGAATCATCTGCACGTCGTGCGCCGAGGTCACCAAGGCCTCCTGAAGCTCGCTGACGAACCACTCCCGCATCGGGCGGCTATGGTAACGCTGTCCCGTGAGGGCGGAGACAAATCCAACGGCTGCAAACCCGTCCTGGGTGAAGCGCCGGCAAACGCCTTCTTGGCGGAAGGTATCCGTTTCGGATGGGTAGCTGAATAGGTAAAGGATAACGGGTGGCTTCTCGGCGTTCCGCGGCCTGATCACATACAAGTCGATCGGATCCCCACTCCGCCACTGAACCTGCACGAGTTCACGCGTATACTCCGCCCCCTCGTCCTTTTGCCCCGGCAGGGGTTCCCTTGCCTGTAGAGCACTACTCGCCACTGAGAGTGAATTCCAATCCTCACCCGGGTTCGTCGTTGCGACAGGCGGTATCGACGCTCGGTCCTGAGCCGCTGGTAGCGCGGGCGTCCCGCCCCCTCTTTCGTTCCCTTGGAGCGCGAGCGTCTCGCCCCCTCTTTCGTTCCACCACCCGGGTCTGTCCGCGATCGGCCTGGCCTTGTTGGAAGCAAAGTCCCGGAAGAGCGGGCGGGACGCCCGCGCTCCAAGGGTCTCCGGATCGGTTCCTACGCCCCCGGCAGAGCGAGGCGCCACGACCGGACCTTCATTAGTCTGTTGGGCAGGCATGGTACGGGTACCCAGACACCAACAGACTAGAATCCCAACGACGAGTTGAATGACGCTAAGGCTTTGACCAGAAGGTGGACGCATTCCAAATCAGGCTCCCCGCGGGTACAGGCGAGGATAAACAAGAATTGTTACGGGAAGGTTAAGAATGGGATTCGTCCTAATTAAATTCTCGGTTGCGACACACTCGGAGCCATCTCTCGATTTCGGTCCCGCGTCATTGCGTGTGCTCCTTCACTCACCGTAGCAGCGGCCCTCAACTCCTCACCGGAGGTGCGAGGATGAATTCCCCAACGCGTGCTTCGATTTCATCCCGAACCCGACGGAAGACCGCGAGGCGCTCGGCAGGAGAGCCGGTCGCCATCGCGGGATCTTCGAAACTCCAGTCCAGGTACCACACTGCCCCGGGGAGAACGGGGGCATTTCTCCCTCACCTTGTAGCAGACCCGGATCAGGTACTGGAAGTTCTGACCCAGAAAGTCACTGACGTCCTTAGCGTGCTGGCCGGAAATGTCGATCCCGACTTCCTTCATCACGTCCACCGCCATAGGATTGACACGCGTCGGCTCCGCTCCCGCGCTCAGGGCCTCGAAGTCATCCCCTCCACGATGCCGCAAGAAACCTTCGGCCATTTGGCTACGGGCGGAATTCTCCGTGCAAACGAATAGCACCTTAGTTTTCATCGAAGCCTCCGGTTGGCCGGCGTTAGAACGATCGGTGTGATCCCCCGGCGGAGAGCGGACCGGGTTCAGCAGCCGGTTGCGGCTGCGTTGAGAAACTATATTCAGCGTCATAATTGGATGCCGAAAAATCTCAAGCATGTCATTCTGAGCGCAGCGAAGAATCTCTCTTCAATTCAACCCGATCGGGAAAAACAAAGAGAGATTCTTCGCTGCGCTCAGAATGACATGCGAACTGACTCACGATGCCAAGTATAACGTTTGCGCGTGTGACTCCGCTTCCGCACTCATACTCTGTCGCAACAGCCCCCATCGGCGCCGCCACAACGTCCGGGAAGGAGTGAGGCAGGCTTGGCAGCCTGCCTCACTCTGTCCTTGGCTCGGCATTTCAAGCCTGACTGCCGAGTATCACTTGAGTCCACGGGTACTACTGTTGGAAGTTGAGGAGTTGTCCATTGTAGTCAGCGCAAAAGTCTTTCTCTGCTTGGATTGTAAACACAGCTCCGCCCACGTCGCCGCCACTTTCCTTGGTTCCAGGGCAAATTCCATTGCCAGGATTAAAGCCAGCCTGCGTGTAGTGCGAGCGGAATACATTCAGCACAGTGTAGGGGACAAAATCGGGAATGTCACCCAAGATCAAATCGTTGTAAAGCGTTTGCACTTCGGCCGGAACGACTCCATCGGTCACGATACGCAGGTTCGACCAGATGGGGTACGTCCCATCCTGGAGGTGGGGGAACGTCAAAGCACCCGGACACGGGACGACGCAGGTGGGATAAATACCATTGGTGTAAGTCTGAAAGAGGGGATCTACCCCGTCCACCGTGAGGTACCGTTGGGTGCCAACGTAACTTGCGAAATTGCCGAAACCCCAAAAGGCATAGCCAATGCCATTGGGGTTTGCCGCATTAGTGACTGCTTTGATCTCATCCCCGGTGCCGATCGCTCGACCACGCGTCGCGCCATTAGGATAGGTGTAGTACAGAGGGTTGGAGAACCCGGTGACAGCGCTTCCGTTTACCAGCCCGCAACTGTAGCTACCGCTGGGGACGTTACCGTTACCGGCGGGGCCGCCTATGCAGGCCTCCTGACTAGTGCCGATTTCCACGCTATTCGGGATGTTGTACTCAAAGGTGTTGTAAGTCCCGGACATGGGCTCACGCACCGCGACCTGTATCGGAAGACATGTTTGACCCTGCAGATTGAGGATGTCACAAGTCCGGGTGAAGGTGCCGTCAAAAACCTTGGCCAGCACGAAACGATTGATATTTTGGAACACGTTGACACCGCTAACCTGTGATCCAAATGCGCCAGACGCACTATCCGTACTATTCACAGTGATGATTATCGGGCCAGCTCCGATAGGAAGCACTTTAAAGGCGGCAGGTAACTTTAGCTTGCTGATCGGGTCTATTGCCCCCGGTGCAGACAAGTTAAAGAGTACGGGTTGGAAAGTCTTGCTGCCGTAGACGGGTGGCCCGGTGCCGACAGTGCCTTGCTCTAGAATATCCGTGCCATAAAAATTCACGTTGCACGGACCATAAATTAGGGGAGGGTTTCCCCCTACACCACAGGCGCGGTTCGTCGCAAAGAGCGCGTCTTCCGGCCGGATATCAGTGGCCGCCACATTGAATATCGCCCCTTCCGCGGCTGCGCAGACGTTGTTCGGCAAGGGCGAATCCGCCCCGACTAGCTTCACAAGGCCAGCCCCTGCGGGGTTGGTGCAGAGGGTGTTCGCCCCCGAGAGGCTCAACGACCCACGCGGCTTGGCCATGAACAGCCTGACGCCTTGGCCGGAGTCGGTATTGAGGTAAGTGCAGATGTGTGTGGTGCCGGTGCCATCGGCGGCGCCATCCCAGACGATCCAGACATTTCCCTTGATTTTCTCGATTCCGGCGGCCCGGCTATCGACGCCCTCAGCTCCGTTGCTCGCTGTCCAGATGTTGGAGCCGCAGGGTGCCGCGGCCTTTACCGCCGTCTCGCCCCACACTTGAAATTGCGCCGAGGACCCTACCATGTTAAAGTAGGCGTTGTTGATCGCTCCGTAGCCGTTCGCGGCCAGCATCATTGCCGCCGCGACGGCCAAAGTTATCCATACACTTGCTTTGGAACCTTTCATAAAGCACGTCCTCCTTTGAGACTTAAGTTTTGGTGAAGCGGTGGCTTGCGCAAGCGCATTGGGTCTCGATCCGCAATCGGATGACGGTTGCAATCAGGATCCCACGAGAACAGCTCACCGCGACCGGGCTCAAGGATATGGAAGCATTGTTACGGAACGATGAAGAATTCGCTTCGTTCGGATTAAATTCGTAGGGGCAGGATTATATCAGCTACCTTGGTTATTACCGCTCATACTAATGTCGTAAAATAACAATAACCAAGAACAGTTATAACAAGTTATCCCTGCGGCATGTGTTCTTTAATGGGCGGAACGATCTGGAGCGGCTGCTTACAAGTAAATCGGTATGACAGTTTGGTTTGGGGTGGGTTGCTATCCTCGTTTAGGTTGTAAGGCGGCACGGTCACGGCGCCCGACGCGCGAGGATCTCGTCAATTCTTTGCAGTTCGTCGGCCGAGAACTTCAGGTTCGCGAGGGCAGAGACGTTCTGCTCGATCTGCGCGGTCCGGCTTGCTCCAATCAGCGCACTGGTCATGCAGTTGTCCCGCAGGACCCAGGCAAGCGCCATCTGGGCAACCGTCTGCCCGCGTTCGCGAGCCAACTTCTCGAGTGCTCGCACCTGGTTGAGCCGGCCTTCCTCAATGTCGCTCTTTTTCAAGAATCCATGGGGTTTGGAAGCCCGCGAGTCGACGGGAATCCCGTCCAGATAGCGATTCGTCAACAGCCCCTGCGCCAGCGGACAGAAGGCAATGCATCCCATGCCTTCCGTTCCGAGCAGGTCGAGCAAGCCTTGCTCAATGCTTCTTTCGAACATTGAGTATTTGGGTTGATGGATGACGCACGGAGTGCCCAGCGCGCGCAGGACTCGCGCTGCCTCGGTTGTCTGCTGAACGTTGTAGCTGGAGATGCCAACATACAGCGCCTTGCCGGATCGAACTGCGTAGTCGAGCGCCGACATAGTCTCTTCCACCGGTGTCTGGGGATCGGGGCGGTGGGAGTAGAAGATGTCGACGTAGTCGAGTCCCATGCGCTGGAGGCTCTGATCCAGGCTGGCGAGGAGATACTTGCGCGATCCCCGATCGCCGTACGGTCCCGGCCACATCTGCCAGCCGGCCTTGGTGCTGATGATCATCTCATCGCGATAGGCAGCGAAATCAGCTTTCAGAACGCGCCCGAAATTTTCTTCCGCGGAACCGGGTGGAGGCCCATAGTTGTTGGCTAGATCAAAATGCGTAATCCCCCGGTCAAATGCCCGGCAAAGCATCGCCCGGCTGTTCTCGAAGACATCGACTCCGCCGAAGTTGTGCCACAGTCCCAGGGCAATGGCAGGCAACACCAAACCGCTTCTGCCGCAACGCCGGTACTGCATGGTGTCGTAACGCTGCTCATTGGCCGAGTACATGGGTTCCTCCTGGGGCCACGTGTGACTGCTTCAGAAGAATTGACGATTGACGATTGCAGACTGACGATTTGGAAGAGAAATTATTGATGATTGTCGATGGCCGGAGAAAAACAACAGCACCGCTTGCTTCCTCTTCTCTTTTAATCGTCTAATCGTCAATCGGCAATCTGCAATCGTCAATTCTCCGTCCACTAAGTCAGCGTTCCCCTCACGGACACTTCCTTCCGGCCGTCGGCCGGGGCAGGCACCGTGTCACCCTGGATGGGCACGCCGTCGACTTGCAGAGCTACGTGGTTGCCCGCGCCGGCTCGCTCGACGGTGATGTGGTAAGTCACGCCACGGAAGATGCGAGTGGCCTTAAATCCGCGCCAACTCTTGGGAATGACGGGTGAGATCTGGAGTCCGTCATAAGCGGTGCGAATCCCCAAGATCCATTGCGTGATGGCGTAATAGTTCCAGGCCGCCGTCCCGGTCAACCAAGAGTTCTTGGCCTCACCGTGCGTGGGGGCGTCTCGTCCGGCGATCATCTGCGCGTAGACGTAGGGCTCGCATCGGTGCAGCTCACTAATCGGCTCGCGCGCCGAGGGATTGATCCGCGAATAATAATCGTGGGCGCGATCGCCATTTCCGACGCGCGCCTCGGCAATCATCACCCAGGGATTGTTGTGGCAGAAGATGCCGGCGTTTTCCTTGTACCCCGGCGGATAAGACGAAATCTCGCCCAGTTCGAGATAGTATCTCGAATACGCGGGCTGTTGAAGAATGATGCCATGTTCAGTGGCCAGGTATTTGGCAACCGATTCCAAGGACTTGACAGCCATGCCATCGTCCAATCCGATGCCCGCCAACACACAGAAACCCTGGGTTTCGATGAAGACCTTTCCCTCGCTGCATTCCTTGGAACCAATCTTCCGGCCGAAGTCGTCGTAGGCGCGCAGGAACCACTCGCCGTCCCAACCGTGTTGGCTTATGGTTTCTTCCAGCTTCGCCACCTGGGCCAGATAAGACTTCGCTTCCTCGGTGAGGCCACGGCGTCGCGCAATGTCCGCGAGTTCTCTGCCCGCGAGCACGAAGAGCCCCGCGATGAAAACCGACTCGGCGACTTTGCCGTCCTTGTTGGTGGTGGTCTGAAATGACTGCCCCGGCGTATCGGAAAAGCAGTTCAAATTCAGGCAATCATTCCAGTCGGCACGGCCAATCAACGGCAGTCCATGCGGCCCCAGCCGGTCCAGGGTGTACTGGAAGCTGCGCTGAAGGTGCTCAAACAGGGGTTGCTCTGAACCTGGCTGGTTATCGTAAGGAACGGGCTCGTCCAAAATGCCCCAGTCGCCCGTCTCTTTCAAATAAGCGGCCACGCCCAGGATAAGCCAGTGCGGGTCATCGTTGAAGTTACTGCCGACATCGTTGTTGCCGCGCTTGGTGAGCGGCTGATACTGGTGATACGCACCGCCCGTGGGCAACTGCGTCGCAGCGAGATCCAGAATACGTTCACGGGCGCGCGCTGGCACCATTTGCACGAAGCCCAGCAAGTCCTGGTTGGAATCGCGGAAGCCCAGGCCACGTCCGATGCCCGACTCATAGAACGAAGCGGAGCGCGACATGTTAAAGGTGGCCATGCACTGATACGCGTTCCAGATATTCACCATTCGGTTGGTGTGTACATCCGGTGTGTCCACCTGCAGAACACTTAGCAAACCCTTCCAGTACCGGCGCAAGTTCTGGAACGCGGCATCGACTTGGGCAGAATCCAGGTATTTGGCGATGACCGGCTTCACCGTCCGCTTGTTGAGAATCTGCGAGTCGGGCGGATCGAACTTCTGGTCCCGCGGGTTCTCGTGGTAACCCAGGACGAAGATGATCTGCCGGGTTTCGCCAGGTGCGAGCTCGGCTTTTACCTGGTGGGCGGCGATGGGGGCCCATCCGTGAGCGACCGAGTTGTTCAACTGTCCGCGCTCGACGGCCAGCGGCTTGTCCCAGCTCCGGTACGGTCCCACCAGGGCTTCGCGCTGCGTGTCAAAGGCCTCAACTTTGCCCGAGCAGGCGAAATAGGCGAAGTGGTCGCGCCGCTCACGGTATTCCGTCTTGTGGTAAATGACTCCGTCCTCGATTTCCACTTGGCCGATGCTAAAGTTGCGCTGGAAGTTTGTGGCGTCATCTTGTGCATCCCACAAGCAGAACTCGATGCTGGAGAAGACGGAGAGCACGGCGCGCTGGGAACGGTGATTGGTAACGGTGAGCTGCCAGATCTCCAGATTCTCGTCCAAGGGAACGAAGTAATTTGTTTGGGCCGCAATGCCCTTGTAGCGCGAGCCGATGACGGTGTACCCCATGCCGTGGCGGCAGGTGTAATCTTCCAGGTCGTGCCGCGTGGGCTGCCAGGAAGGAGACCAGAATTCGCCTGATTCGTCGTCCCGCAAATAGATGTAGCGCCCGCCGAAATCGTGCGGGACGTTGTTGTAGCGGTAGCGCGTGATGCGCCGCAGCCGGGCATCGCGGTAGAACGAGTAACCACCGGCCGTATTCGAGATGATCCCGAAATAAGCCTGGCACCCGAGGTAGTTGATCCACGGCAAGGGCGTATCCGGACGGGTGATGACGTATTCTAGGTTCTCATCATCGAAATGACCGAATGTCATAAGACTGCTCCCGGAAATGATTGGTCTACGGCGACTGAGGCATATGCGGCCATTCCTCTGCTATTGGCGGGTGCAGCAGCGCAGACCTTTTGACGAATGGCGGCGTGATTATACCCGAATACTGCGCAGAGACAAACGGATTTGCGTTAGTCTAATTTTCAACGACGACCGCGATCGGTGGCCACCCAGATTGTCAGAGATCAGGCGGGAGGCACACTAGACTGGCGGTGAGAGATTGAACGGGCGGGCGAGGTAGAGGGCTAAAAGTGCGTTGCTAATGCTGTTGGCGGCCTGCGGAGAAGCTATGGCAATAATTTACTTGACACGCAAAACTCAGAAGAGTACTATCTGAACTAGGCTCGAAAGCAACCGCAAGCGCGTAGGCTCGCCGAGCTTGCCCACGGGGCTGATTTAGGGAAGAGGGAACAGGGAACAGGGTGGAGAGGAAATCAGAAATTAGAAATCAG
>DATFYM010000139.1:0-8430 GCA_035315065.1 Terriglobia bacterium | reverse complement strand
AGGGCAACTCTCGGACCGCGGGAAGCCGGAGCAGTTCCAGGGCGCGTACGCCGAGATTGTGAGGGGCGTGAACACCATGCTGGATGCGATCCTGCTGCCCATTGGGGAGGGGAACCGCATCCTCGCCCAGATTTCCAACGGAAAAATCGACGAACTGATTACTCAGACCTACCATGGCGACCACGAGAAGATGAAGAAGGCGGTCAACAATGTCGCGGTTGTGGTGCAGAGCCTGCAGAAGGAATTGCTGCGCCTCACCGACGCTTCGAAGGAAGGCCAACTCTCCGACCGTGGAAAGCCGGAGCAGTTCCAGGGCGCGTACGCCGAGATTGTGCGTGGCGTGAACGCCATGCTGGATGCGATCCTGCTGCCCATTGGGGAGGGGAACCGCATCCTCGCCCAGATTTCCAACGGCAAGATCGACGAGTTGATTGCCCAGACCTACAAGGGCGATCACGAGAAGATGAAGCAGGCTATCAACAATGTAGCCGTTGTGCTGCAGACCCTCCAGAAGGAATTGCTGCGCCTGACCGAAGCTTCTAACGCCGGTCAGTTATCCGAGCGCGGGCGGCACGATCAGTTCCGCGGCGCCTATGCTGAGATCGTGCGCGGCGTGAACGCTATCCTCGACGCCGTCATTGCTCCACTCCAAGTCTCCGCCAATTACGTGGATCGTATCAGCAAGGGTGATGTTCCGTCACAGATCACGGACACCTACCATGGTGACTTCAACCTGATCAAAAACAATCTGAATACACTCATCGTGGCCATGAACGACGTAACCAAGGCCGCCGAGGAAATCGCGAATGGCAACCTTACCGTAGTCATCCGGGAACGGTCCCCGGAGGACAAACTCATGCAGGCGCTTAGTGCAATGGTGAGCGGCCTGACGCGGACGGTATCGGACATCCGCGCGATCGCCGGCGAGGTGGCGGCGGCCAGTCAGTCCATCAGCACGGCCTCGGTTCAGGTATCGAACGGCGCCAGTGCCCAGGCCGCCTCGGCGGAGGAAGCTTCGTCCTCCATGGAACAAATGGTCTCCAACATCAAGCAGAATGCCGATAACGCTCAGCAGACCGATAAGATCGCCAACAAATCGGCCAAGGACGCGCAGGAAAGCGGCAAGTCCGTGGTCGAGGCGGTGACGGCGATGAAGGAGATTGCCAGCAAAATCTCCATTATTGAGGAGATCGCTCGCCAGACCAACCTGCTGGCTCTGAACGCGGCCATTGAAGCGGCGCGTGCCGGTGAGCATGGCAAGGGGTTTGCCGTGGTGGCCGCAGAAGTCCGCAAGCTCGCCGAACGCAGCCAGAAAGCGGCGGGCGAGATCAACCAACTCTCGGGCACGACGGTGAAGGTATCGGAAAAAGCCGGCGAGATGCTCGAGAAACTGGTGCCCGATATCCAGAGGACTGCTGAACTGGTACAAGAGATCACCGCCGCCAGCAAGGAACAGGATACCGGCGCCGAGCAAATCAACAAGGCGCTCCAACAGCTCGAGAAGGTGATTCAGCAGAATGCTTCCGCTTCCGAGGAGATGGCGTCCACGACGGAAGAGTTGACCGGCCAATCCGATCAGCTCGTGAGCGCGCTGGGATTTTTCCGCACCGGGGACGACGGACATGCTCCGGCGGCGCGAACGGCTTCCGCCAAACCGGCCAGGCACCCGGATGCCGCACCTGGCAAAGTCTCAAAGCCGAACGGCCACGCCGCCCCGTCTGCTACGAAGGCGACGGCCAAGGCCGGGGTCAATCTCAAGCTCAAGGAGAAGGGCGATGACCTTGACAAGGAATTCGAGCGTTACTGACCGGTCCCGGCGCGGACCGCTGGCGATCCGCGCCTGCCTTCAGAATGCGAAAGGAGCTGATTATGAGCGTTAGCGAAATCACTGAGACGCGGCAGTATCTTACCTTCAAACTCGGCAACGAGGTTTTCGCCACCGACGTCGCGAAGGTGAGGGAAGTGCTTGATTTCACCACCATTACTCAGATCCCGAGGACGCCCGATTTCATGAGCGGGGTGATCAATCTTCGGGGCAGCGTGGTCCCGGTCGTCGATCTGCGGCTCTGCTTCGAGATGTCGAAGACCGAAAGGACGAGGAACACCTGCATTGTGGTGGTGGAGGTCTTGCTGGACAACGAGTCCACCGTGATTGGCGCGTTGGCCGACTCGGTGGAGGAAGTAATCGATCTGGAGCCGGACCAGATTCAGCCGGCGCCCCGAATCGGAACCCAGATTCGGACCGATTTTATCAAGGGTATGGGGAGGCGCGACACCCAGTTCATCATGATTCTGGACATCGATCGCGTCTTCTCGGCCGAGGAGTTAGCGGCCGTCCGTACCCCGGAAACCAACTTATCGGTCGCTGAGGCGACCGCTTGACGGAGGGGGGCGCGGCCCAGTGTGATAGCACAAAGGCGCGCCCCATTCCCTGCCTATGAGTAGTCGCGACGAAAGTATCTCCAACGCAGATTTTGCCCGGCTTCGCAGTTTGATCTACGAGCAGTCGGGCATCAACCTGAATGCGGACAAGAAGACGATGCTCGAGCTTCGGATCAAACGGCGATTACGAAGCCTGAATCTGAACTCTTACGGCCAGTATTGTGACTATCTGTTTGCGCATCATGGCCAGAAGGAAGAGATCGTTCATTTAATCGACGTTGTCACCACCAATAAGACCGATTTCTTTCGGGAGCCCGGCCATTTTGAGTTCCTGGTGCAAAAGGCGCTCCCGGACCTTATGGCGCGCAACGGGGGCGGACGGCCAATATTGGTTTGGAGTGCCGGCTGCTCCACCGGCGAAGAGCCCTACACCCTGGCGATGGTGCTGAATGAGTACGGACTGGCTCACCCTGGCTTTCGGTTCAGAGTGCTGGCCACCGATGTCTCTACCGAGGTACTGGCGAAGGCCGACCGGGGTGTTTATAGCGGCGAAGTAGTGCGTCCCGTGGCGGCAGACCTACGGCGAAAGTATTTCATGCGCAGCCGCGATCCCGACTCAAACGTATTGCGGGTAGTTCCGGAATTGCGGCAACTGGTAGAGTTTCGGCGTCTGAATTTCATTGATGCCGACTTCGGCCTCTCCGAAAAGGCAGACGCGATCTTCTGTCGAAATGTGATCATCTACTTCGATCGTCCAACCCAGGAGCAGATTCTGCAAAAGCTCACCCGTTACCTTGTACCCGGGGGGTACGCCTTCGTCGGCCACGCCGAGACCCTGCACGATATGGATGTCCCCTTGGAGCCGGTGGCACCGGCCCTGTATAGGAAAGTCGATGCTAGAACTTGAAGGCGAATTGCCGGAGGTTTATCTGCAACCCGGGGAGCTGCACCTCGCTCGCGAACCAGTGATCATCCGGACCCTTCTAGGCTCCTGCGTCGGCATCACGTTCTGGAGCGCGAGGCTTCGCATCGGCGCGCTCTGCCACGCCCTGTTGCCCAGGTGTCCCAATGGCTCGTCCGCCGGCGTCAGCCGCGCGACCGGCCGCCGCTACGTGGACTATTGCGTTCGTGACCTCGCCCGGCAGTTTGACGAACTCGGAGTGCCTCGCGCCGAGGTACAAGTCAAGGTTTTTGGCGGCGCCGACGTGCTGCTCGTCAGTAA
This sequence comes from Terriglobia bacterium, assembly GCA_035315065.1. Classification (GTDB taxonomy): domain Bacteria; phylum Acidobacteriota; class Terriglobia; order UBA7540; family UBA7540; genus DATFYM01. The sequence goes on along the minus strand of DATFYM010000139.1, from coordinate 4,826 downwards.
TGGGGGGTCGAGAGCGACCGTCGGAAGGCAGAATTGTGACGTGGCGCTTGAGGTCTTGCGGGCCGAGGGTTTTGACGTGATCGCATCGAGCCTGGGAGGTACCGTCGGCCGCAACATTCAGTTCAACACGGGGACCGGTGAAGTGCTGCTCCGCCGGCTCACCCGAGTGATCTTCGAGGACGTCATTGACGAATAGTATATGAAAAAGGAGCCCTCAGCTATCAGCTATCAGCTTTCAGCGAACAAGCCCAGCCCGCTCTTTAGCTGAACGCTGACGGCTGACGGCTGATAGCTTAAACTCTGCGCCTCCGTATTTAGCAGGACTGAGCTTATGAGCACGCCGAGAATTCGGGTCCTGATCGTGGATGACTCCGCGGTAGTTCGCCAGACACTGAGCGAAGTCCTGTCGAGCGACCCGGAAATTGAGGTGATTGGGACCGCTTCCGACCCCTTTGTGGCGACGGAGCGGATCCGCGAACAGGTGCCGGATGTTATCACCTTGGATATCGAGATGCCGCGGATGGATGGGCTGACGTTCCTGCAGAAGATTATGACCCAGCACCCGATACCGGTCGTGATCTGTTCAAGCCTCGCCGAAGAGGGGGCGCAAAGCACTCTCAGGGCGCTCGAGTACGGGGCGGTCGACATTATCACCAAACCTCGCCTGGGCAGCAAACAGTTCCTGGAGGAGTCGCGGATCACACTCTGCCAGGCTGTCAAGGCGGCAGCCGTGGCGCGTTTGCCCGCTCTCCGGCCAAGCCGCACTGTCGAACCCAAACTGACCGCGGATGCCATCCTTTCCGCTGGGACCCGCGCCATGGCCGAAACCACGGAGAAGGTGGTGGCGATCGGCGCCTCCACCGGGGGGACCGAGGCACTCAAGACCTTATTGGAAACGCTTCCACCCGATTGCCCGGGTATCGTGATCGTGCAACACATGCCCGAGTTGTTCACCAAGGCCTTTGCCAACCGGCTGGACGGCCTGTGCAGCATTACGGTGAAGGAGGCGGAGACGAACGACACGGTTATACGCGGACGCGCGCTGATTGCGCCGGGGAATCATCACATGCTGCTCAAGCGGAGTGGCGCTCGATACTATGTTGATATCAAGGAAGGTCCGTTGGTGTGCCGTCACCGTCCCTCGGTTGACGTACTGTTTCGTTCCGCCGCTCGCTACGCCGGCCAGAACGCCGTGGGAGTGATTCTGACCGGAATGGGTGACGACGGCGCCAGCGGCATGCTGGAAATGAAACAGGCCGGGGCAGTGACGATCGCCCAGGATGAGGCTACCTCGGTGGTCTTCGGCATGCCCAAAGAGGCCATCAAGAAGGGTGCGGTGGATAAGGTTCTGCCTTTGCAGGCAGTCGCCGGGGCCATACTTGCCCACACCCGGTGAGGCAACCCTGAATTTTGGATTTTGGAATCTGGAATTTGGATTGAAGAGAACAAAGTCGAAAGGCGAAAGTAATTTATGACATCGTTCACCTCCTGGAGAGGATTTTGGATTGAAGGCAGAAGAAGATTGAGCGCTTTTTTCTTTTCAATCCAAAATCCAAAATCCAAAATCCAAAATTCCTCAAGGACAAGTCGCGATGAGTGTCGGAGCAAAAGCGGAAGCAGTCTGCATTCTCGACAGGGCAAAGGGTGAGCTCCAAGCTCTGGCGCGCACTACCGAGACCGAGATCGGGTCGGTGGCGAGGGCCTTTGAGGGCCTTGCCGGCCATGCCGACACGATCTTGAATCTGGCAGCAGCCATTATCGGCTGCGTCGAGAGTGAGGGCGTCAGGACGGTGCTGCCGAAGGTACAAACCTTGGGCGCGGCGGCAAGAGGCTTCATTGGAGAGAGGCTGCAAGCGACTGCCGGGATCCTGGAGACGGTAACGACGGAAGTGAAGTTGCTGCGTCAACTATCCCTGGCAACTCGCGGCCAGACGGCGATTGCTCTTGAGACCAAGGCGCTGAGCGTGCTTACGAATATCGAGGTGGCCCATCTCGGCACCATGGGCGTCGGCTTCCAATACTTAGCGCGCGAGTTGGCCGACTTCTCGAAGTCGGTGGCCAAGGACACTCAAGAACTCACGAGCCAGACGGAAGGCCGCCGGTCTGCAATCGAAGAGACGAAGCGCGTGCTTTCGGCAGAACTTCCACGTCTGCGGGAGGAGTGGGCTCGCATTGAAGCAGACCTGGGTGACGCTCTGGTAGTGGTGGACTCCAGCCTGAGCCAACTCCTGAAGACGCCCGTGCAATTCAGGGCGTGCGTGGAGGAGATCGCCCAACAGATTGCCGGAGTGGTGGCCGCCGTCCAAGCCCACGACATTACTCGCCAGCAAATCGAACATGTGCAGGAGGCGTTGGCGATCATCTCCGCGAGAATGCGCGGTAATGGGAGCGCGGAGAATGGAATCGATCACGCTCAGGAACTGCCTCTGGCCTATGCCGGCCTTACCATCCAGATTTACCAGCTAAAAACCATAAAGGAAACCGTAGCCAACTGGGCATCTCAGATCAGGAGCTGCATGGGCGGCATCCTGAGAGTAAGCGCATCCGAAGTGGTCGGGATCGGCCCGGTGGTCCTAGCGCAGGAGCGGGAGGTGTCGGGCCAGCTTGCCCAGATCGAGCTGCTCGAAAGCAAAAGTCAGGCTTACAGCGAAAGACTCCACCGGACTCTTGGAGGACTCTCAAGCCTGGCGCAACTCGTTACTGAACACGTGCAAAGGTCAAAGTCCGTCCGCGATCGGCTCCAGTTGCTCACCTTCAACTCCATCATTGAGGCCAATCGCCTGGGAACACAAGCCGACGCGATATTGGCGATCGCCAAGAGTATCAAGGGAATCTCGGCTGAGTGGAGGGAGGTTACCGATCAATCCGGGCAAGCGCTGGGAGAGATACTGAACCTGGTAAAGCAGACGAACGAGGTGATGGAGGCCTTTTCCGAGGCCGGCAACGAGAGACTGCGTGAGGCTCAGGTGCAAACGAGGGCCGTTCTTGACAATCTGCGAACCGGCGCCGCCTTCGCAGGCAAGCAGGCCCGGGAGATGAAGGTCGCCACCGAGAAAATGCAGGCGAAGGTCGCGGAGGTCGGCAAATCCGGCGATCTCCTCGATGCTTGCATGGGCCGGGTCGACGCGGTGCTGACCGAAGTTGAAAATGTGACGCGCCAGTTGGAGATCGATCATCCGGAGGTGAAAGAACGGTACGACCCCGCGGAAGTCGAGCAGTTGTTTTCGGCGTCCTACACCACGGAGATGGAGCGCGACGTATTGCATGCGGCGCTCCTCGGGACGGCACTGCCGGTGGCTCAACAAACGTTCGAGGGGAACAGCGTGGAATTGTTTTGAGTTATACGAGTCGGTTTGTAGGGGTACGGCTTGCCGTACCCTTTTCTTGCATCGTGCGCGACCGAACCAAAAGGGTACGGCAAGCCGTACCCCTACATGCGAACCGACACAGAGAAGAGAACGAGGATCACATGAAGAAGGAGCCCTCAGCTATCAGCTTTCAGCGAACAAGCCCAGTCCGTGTTGTGGCTGAAAGCTGACGGCTGAAAGCTGAGAGCTTCAATGAGGTCCAACGATGAAACGAATCTTAACCGTAGATGATTCAGCCAGCGTCCGCCAAATGGTCAGTTTTACTCTGCGAAAGGCCGGTTACGAAGTGGGCGAGGCGGTCGATGGGAAAGACGCTCTCGCCAAAATCGGCAAAGAGAAGTTCGACATGATCATTACCGACCTCAACATGCCCAATGTGGACGGCATTCAACTGATCGCTGCCGTCCGCAAACTGGCGGGCTGCTCGTTCGTTCCTATCCTCATGTTGACCACTGAGTCCCAGGCTGAGAAGAAGGACGCGGGGCGCAAGGCGGGAGCAACCGGCTGGATTGTAAAGCCTTTTAATGCCGATCAGTTGATTTCAGTAGTCCAGAAGCTGGTCAAGTGATTACTCCAATGGCCACCACGAAGAAACTCGCGGCTTCCGATCGCCAAGCAACGCTGGACCGGCCTCGCGACATGCAGGAGCCGGCCGGAGTAACGGCCGAGGAGAATTGCCTCTCGAACGGCGGCCTGGCCCTTCTCGCCATCGCGATGGGACAGATAGACGTAGTTCTATCGGGGGCACGGGATATCGGTCCGCGAATTATTAGTCTTGACAACTACCCTTTGGTACCGTATAATTCTCTAGGCTCGCTTTGGACCGGTGAGCCGGGGTTTCGGAATTCGGAATTCGGGATTCGCGAAGAAGCACGGAGCTCGCGACTCGCAGAAGGAACACTGCGCGGTGATGGTACATGGGGCGACATCGAGGCCAGGGGTGGAAGAGCCATCACAACTGCGCTCGGCAGGGGTTTGCCGGCAGGCGGGTCACATGATCTCACGCGTGGTCGCCGGGCTGCATGGTTACAGATATGGTAAAGCAGAGAAAATTAAGAGGGGGAGTAAACGCCAATTTCCACCACCCCTCCTGCCACTTTGGCGCGAAGCCATTATTGCAGACAAACGGGTTATTGGACAGAGTGTCCGTTTTCGGGCACTTTTTCGGCTACCAAATCTTACCAAATTTTACCAATTTTTACCAAAAACGTGCAGCGAACGGGAACGAAGGTGGCAGTTAAGGGCTCTTAACGGGGGCTTTTCGCGACCGATTTATTTAAACCCTGTCAAGTCCGGTGGTTCGTGTCAAGCGCTAGCCGAGATCGGGTTTTGGGTTTTGGGGGTTCGGGGTTCGCAGAACAATCCAGGGTCGGGTTTGGGGGTTCGGGGCTTGGGATTCGCAGAGAGTCGACATTGGTTCGCCATTTTCTTCTGCGAACCCCGAACTCCCAACCCCGA
>DATFYM010000138.1:0-30152 GCA_035315065.1 Terriglobia bacterium | reverse complement strand
ATTTGGGGAATATGTGGCGAGCTCGGTAAATCCTTTCCACAGAGGCCTGTACAGCCCTTCCCCGGCCAACGCAGTGGTTAACCTGATATATTTTTGGTCATGTGGCATCCTCTTTGGCTATATCTGGACCAGATACGAAATGGCCGTTACCGCACACCCTCCGGATTACGACTCGGAGGCTTTGGCCGCGGTCGATCGCTGGCTGAATCAGCTTCCCAATCCAAAGGACGAGGAGAACCGCGTGGCGATGATGAATGCCATTAAGGCGGCCTCCGCCGGCACCAGGATGAGAATCTTCCTGGACGCAGAGAGATACCGGAGGCCCGCCACCGAAGATGTGAACGAACGCTCGCTTCCTGTGTTCCAGGCCTTGGTGGAAGCTGACTCACAAGAAATCTTTCATCGCCACCGGGGCCAGTATGCTTTGGCTCTGATGGGAAGGAAGAAAGATCCGAAGGATTCCGCGGCGTCTAAAGCTGAGTGGAGCCGCGCGCTAGACCTGTTGAATGACGCTATCCGGATTCGCGACGGGTCCCGGGAACCGAATTGGCGGGAATATGAACTGGCGCGCGCTGTTTGCCGCATCCATCTCGACAACCAGTTCAACGAACAGCAGAAGTCAGCATCCGAAGCGCAAAAGTCCATTCGAGCCGACCTGGGCAAGATCGACGACATTCCATCCGAAACACGAAAGCTGATTGATCCCGTGGATGCCACGACCCAAGAAAGTGCAATCACGGCTTGGCAGAAGCTCAATCCGCCGAGTGGCGGATGACTCGTCGCGACCCTCAAATTAACTGAAAACAACTCGCCCAAGAGCTGTATTGGGCTTTAACCACAAGCGACGACGACGGCTGCTGCGCTTTCATCCTCGTGCATCAACACTCGCAAGTACCAAATCAACAGAAGCATCACCGGGGTCTCAGGCAAACCAGCCGCAGATGGTGCTACCCGCGCGCTGCCGCCGGCCTTGAAAAGGCCATGCGGACCAGAGAGAGAAACCGCGTCGCTCCCGTCCTCCGTCTTGAAAACCCATTCCGTTCCCCAGAAACTCCTCTTTCCCAACTGGAAACGGCGCCCTGAGGCAAAAGCCACCCAACCGCTGCCCGTCCAGCTCGGGGTGAATAGTGCGACGTCCGTCTCCGAGCCTGCCTCACGGACCGAAACCTTCGGGGACAGGAAGCCCGTCCTCTTGAATGTCCAGTGGCGCTGACCGTATTCCCCGGTTGCCAGGGAGCCACAAAGTTTCTCGAAGCGGAGCGTCGCAACCTCGCGCTCGTCGGATGTCAGTTGATAAAAACGGCGCAGAACCTCCGGCTGGTGCCATTCAAGCTCACGATCAACTGCCTCATCAAAACTCATCTTCGCTCCTCTCGCCACCAGGTTGCTTAGAGACGGCTCACACAAACTCGAACCGTTCACAGCGTCTTCCTGAAACAGATGATCCGCTCCATCTCGCTGAAGCCCAGCGCACGGTGAACTGCCGCGCTGTCGAGGTTGCAGATTTCGGTATCCGACCCAAGCTCGGTACAACCTTGAGCCCGCCCCCACTCCTCAGCGGCGTTGAGAAGCGCCGCTCCCACTCCCTTTCGACGGCTGGCTTCGTCCACAAACCAGCCTTCGAGGTACGCGACGCGGCCGGAGTAACAGCCCTCGGCGTATGGCCGGATCGAAACTTCAGCGAAGCCGACCGCGCGGCTTGAATCGTCCACCGCAACCAGCACCTCGGCAGGATTGCTCCGATCGCCGCTGAAAAACGACGCGATCTCCTGGGCATGCTCACCGGGAGGTGACGGCCAGAGTGTCTGACGCATTCGTTCCCAATGTGCTGCATCGCCCCGCTCGACCCGCCGTATCCGCACTGGTTTGTCCATGCCGGCCTCTACGAAAGCCCAACGAGGGTTTTTCAGCAACCTGCTCGCTAGTACCACCATCGATTGTCAACGTACCAATGGGTGGCCTCCTCAATAAGTTGATTCAGGCCGAATTGCGGCCGCCAACCCAGCGCTCGTATCTTCTCGGAATTGAGAGCGTACCTTCGATCGTGGGCGGGACGAATGCGCGTATCGTCGATGAACGTCATGCGCTGCTCGAAGGGATGGCCCTTCCCGGGAAAAACCACATCGGAACCATCCATAACCCGCAGAATGGCTCTTGCCAGATCGATGTTCGCCAGCTCATAATTCCCCGCGATGTGATAAATGTGACCCGGAGTGCCGCGGTCCAGCAACATCATAATCGCCCGGCAGTGATCTTCAACGTGCAACCACTGCCGAACATGTTTGCCGTCCCCGTACACGGAGAGTTTCTCCCCTGCGAGAGCCCTCTGGACGAAAGCCGGAAACACTTTCTGCGGATGTTGGTAGGGCCCGGCATTGTTTTCGGTGCGAGTGATTATCACCGGCAGCCCGTACGTGTGATGATAAGCCACGGCGAGCGAGTCGGCGGCAGCTTTCGTCGCCGCATAGGGATTGGTGGGATTGCAGCGGGAATCTTCATGGTAGGCCCCCTCGGCGATGGAGCCATAAACTTCGTCCGTCGAGACCTGGATGAACCGCTCGACCGGGTATTTGCGCGCCTGCTCGAGCAAGTTGTAGGTGCCCACGACGTTGGACTGAATAAAGGGGTTCGGATCGACGACTGAGTGGTCCACAAACGTCTTGGCGGCGAAGTGAACGACATAATCGATCCCCTCACATATTCCGGAAAGCGACGAGGCGTCGGTCAAATCCCCCTTGATCCTCAAGAGCGAACGTTCGCAATCAGGCTCCGCCAATCGGCTCTCGCTTCTCGAACTCCCGGCCCGGCCAAACGCCGTCAACTTCCAGTCCGTGCTTCTCAGCGCGAGTTTACAGAAGTAGCTGCCGATGAATCCCCACGCGCCTGTGACCAGCACACTTTTCATCGTTTTCGTCCTCTCCGTAGAGTTGCGTAACACCTCATTCGAAGAAGTCGAGAGTCGAAAGTTGAATGTCGAGAGTGGAAGAAGCAAGGTTCTGTGCCCGCTGCCATAAAGTCTTCAAGGGCTTCCTCCCTGTCGTCGACTCTCAACTCTCAACTTTCAACTTTCGACTCTCGACCTCTTCTTGTCCCTAGTCCCCAGCCCCTCGGCACAGCCGCCGGCCGCGGCTTCCCGCATCACGTGGTAAACGTCGGCGAGGGCGCGAACCTCCTTCGATGGGGACCGATTGCTAAAGAAAACGGCGTCGGAATACGGATCGTCGGGGTGGTACCCATGCATGCCGGCGGGCATGCGACCGGGCTTGTTGGAATCATTCCGCGCCAGCAGCCAGCCGGGATGCAGCAGGAAGATCAACTCGCCGTACCGCCGGTCAGGAAACAGGATCCCCAAATCACGAAGCTCGTCCTCGCTCAGAATGCGGCCGCAGGACTCCCCGCGCAGGCAGCCCGCGATCTTGGCGCGGGCGCTGCCGCGGAAAAACCAAAACCGGGCCATCGTTGGGTCGTAAACGGCCAGGTAGTCCTCCGGCATGGCAAAGCCCAGCCGGTCGATGTCGCCGGCCAAGTCGTAAGTATTCTCGACGGGAGTCATCCCATGATCCGAGAATACAGCTAACACGGCTTCCGGATCACGCCGTTGGGCGGTCAGAAACAATTCGCGCAGACGGTCCTCGTAAGACGCCAAGCGCGAGTCCAGTTCTTTCTCATCGTGACCATGGGTGTGGAAAAGGCGGTCCAATTCACGCAGGTAAAGGAAAAAAAAGCGGGCGTCACTCGCCTCAAGATCGTGCTTCGCCCGGGTCAGGATATCCCGATCGCTCCGCCGGTGGTAAGTATAAACACGATAAGGAATCCCGTCTGCCGCTAACTCGTCGAAAATCGACCGCGCGCCCGCGATCCCGTCGGGATCGTAGATGTTGCGCCTTTCAATCCAGTCGAACCACGGCAAAAGTCTCGGGCTAACGCTGCACTCAAAGTTTGACCCCAGGCCGAGCGCACGGCGTCCCAGTTCCTCCACCAGCTTGCGGGTGACCGGATGATCGAGAAGCCGGCGAGGCAAGAAGCCAAACCGGCGTAACCAGCGGAACGGCGATTCTTCGGGATCAAAGTAAAACAGATTCCAGTGACCGTTCAGCGCGGGCGGAACGCCCGTCAGGATGGTGGGGATGGCGCCGGAACAGAAGCCGAGGACGGTGCGCATCGGCACCCGATAGGGGCACAGATCGGAAAGGAATCGGCGGCCTTGAAGGAACCTCCATCCCAGAGCATCGATCAAAACAAACACCGAGAGATGCTTCTCACCAGTCGTGGTCATCCTTAGTGCTCGATTTCATTAGTACAGTAACATGTGACATGATCCCTCACCCGGCGCTTCGCGCCACCCTCTCCCCAAGGGAGAGGGAAGTTTCTCTTTGATTTACAGCCCTCTCCCTTGGGGAGAGGGTGGCGCGAAGCGCCGGGTGAGGGGTCAGGAAATACGTGGCCGTACTAATGAACCCGAGGACTTATTGAGCCTCGCATAATAGAGTGACAACTGTGCTTCTCAAGACCCTATGTTGCGGCCCGTCAGAGAAGCAGGGCCTGTAACTGTATTGTGCGAGGCTCAATAGCCGCCGAGTGCCGGGCGTTAAGCTCTTCAACTCAAGTTGAATCAAAGAGAATGACCATGGTGTGAGAACGACCGGGCCTTGCGCCTGCCCACTGGCAGCCCACCGATCTTACGAGCCCGCGCGGCGGCCTTTGGCGGCCGGGGACTCTCGGTAGTAGGAGTAGTAGTGGTCGTACCGCGCCTCGCCGCACGCATTGAATACCACACCCACCACATGAGTGCCGTCGAGCGCTGCCAGGCTTTGCTTCAGCGCTTGTTTCTGCGTCTTTTCGGCGCGGGCCACCAGAAGGACGCCGTCCGTGACACTGGCCAGGTGTTGGGCGTCCGCGAACGGATTGAGCGGAGGGGAGTCGAAGACCACCCAGTCGAATGTCTCCGTCGCGTACATCATCAACTCGTCCATCCGCGGGCTTTGCAGCAGGTCCAGCGGATTGCCCGACCCCTGACCGGCCGAGACGTAGTAAACTCCTAACGGCTCTGCAATCTTGAACGCCGCCCCGAGTTCAACGCGGCCTTCCAGGTAGTCGGCCAAGCCGGGCATAGCGGGAATCCCCAAAACGCGACCAACGCCTGGCTGGCGCATGTCGGCATCAATCAGAGCCACGCGGGCCGACGTGCGAGCGAAAGTCGCCGCCAGGTTCACGGCGACCACCGTCTTCCCGTCTTTGGGCGACGAACTGGCCACCAGCAGCCGGCTTAGCGGCCGTCGCTGGCGCAGTTGCAGGAGGCGGTGAGCGAGAAGCCGGAACTTCTCGGCGCCGGGGTCCTGTTTGATGGTGTGGGCTACAATGCGGTTCTCCGGGCCCAGCACGCACTGAACCCTTCCTACATTCTCAGAATTCGCCGCCCTCGTCTCGAGGGATTCCACAAGATCCCGCCAGGAAACATCCTCGCCGGGCGCGCGGCTGAAAGTCCTGGGAGCTTGCTCCCCCCCAGAACGGCGCAAGGCATCGAAGATTCGGCTCATTTGTTCCCCTCGCTCAGAGACGGAACGGCCCTGCCTACTATTTCCCCGTTGCCGCCCGGCGCCAAGGGAACAGCCGTTCCCTCGGTTAGGAGTCCCTTCTCTCTCTCGTGAGCCGCGCTCTCTTGCGGCGGCTCCCGGTGGTTGACGCCAAGGTTCGCACCGTCCTTCTGGAGTTGAAGATCACGAGCCACTTCCTCCACCAAATCCGGAAGCACCTGCGCCACTCCGAGCGAGAAGGCGGAAACCAGGGCGTTGTCACAGAGCGTGTTAATAAGCCTGGGGATCCCCCGAGAATAGAGAAACACGCCATCCAGAGCTTGTGGAGCAAAGAGTTCCGCGCCGCCTCCGGCCAGGTTCACGCGGCGCTGGACGTAAGCACGCGTCTCCTCCAACGTGAGCGGCTGGAGATGAAATCGCAGCGCCACTCGTTGCTTGAGTTGTCGCAGTTCATGGGACTCGAGCTTAGCATCAAGCTCCGGCTGCCCGACCAGCATGATTTGCAGGAGCTTGCCGTGCGGTGTTTCCAGATTGGTTAACAATCGGATTTCTTCCAGAACCTCCACCGTCAGGTGTTGCGCTTCGTCGACCACCAGCAAAGTTATGAGGCCCTGGCGGTACCGGCTGATCAAATGCCGGTTAAGCTGAATCAGCAGGTTGCTTTTGGAGGGCGCCGGATGATCAATGCCGAGATCGTCCACCAGGTACTGCAGGAACTCCCGGCTCGAGAGCAGGGTGTTGAAAACATAGGCATAGCCCACGCGCTTTTTGTCCAGCAGGTCCAACAGGCAACGGACCACCAGCGTTTTGCCGGTTCCGACCTCGCCCGTCAGGACCATGAAACCCTTACGAGCTTTGATCCCGTAGTACAGCCCTGCCAAGGCCTCGTGGTGCTTAGGGGTAGGGTAAAGGAAATAAGGATCCGGGCTCATCTCGAAAGGGCTGCGGGCCAACTTGTAGAAGGAGTTGTACATTCTAGCTCGCCAAGTACATGTAAATGCCAGACCCCACGGACCCCAGGATCAACACGGCGACAGCGGAGATCTCCAACGCCCGCAGCCATCTCCGGGTCGCCTGCTCGCGCTGCGACCGCAGCACTGGAATGCGAACCAAAACAGGCAGGTGAGTGCAATTGCTGACGTCCGCTTCGCTGACCAGGACTCCCAGCGTGCGCTCGCGGACCACCATCAGGGCAAGGCCCAAACCGAGCCCTACCAGCCAGCCGGAGATGGAGATGAGGGTCGGGTTAGGCTCGCTCGGTTTTCGTGGCAGACTTGCGGCATCCAACACCCGTAACTGTTCGCTTTGCCGGCGCTTTTCCAGATTCGTGGCCAACTCGGACTCCAACTTCTTGCTCAGCAGCGACTGGTAGTAAGCGCGGGCGTTCTCATAGTCGCGGTCAACCTCGGACAGTTGCTGCTCGCGGACCGGTGTCAGGCTCAGTCGGGATTGCAGATCGGTGATGCGATGCTGCAAATCAGCCATATCTTTGCGATAGCCGGCGATCTCCATCGCGTTGGCCTTCAGGCGGCTGTCGATTTCAGTTGAAGCCTCTCCCTTAGGCTGATCGGAGCCGCTATTCGGCGATGGCGCCCGGGAAGCAGTCGGGCTATCGACATTTTGCTTCAGTGACTCCCATTCCGCTATTTCATTCTTGAGGCGGATGATGTCGGGATGCTGCGGAGTATACTTCGCCTCGAGTTGCGTCAACTGGTCACGCAGGCTGCGGAGTGCAACGTCGGCGGTTCCCGCCGTCTGAGACCCGCCGTCGGCGGAGTGCTGCACGCTGCTTTGAGCGGCCTTCTGTTGTGCGGCAAGGTATTCGTTGCGTGCGGACTCCAGATAAACCTTGTCCTGCTGGGCTCGGGCGAGCGCATCCGAGGCGGCGTGGAGCTGGATTTCCAAGCTATTGAGAATTTGCAAGTTGCTCTGCTGTTGCTCGGGAAGTTCGCCTAGGTATTCCGTCTTGAGCTGGCGTTGCCGCTGCTCCTTTTGATCCAAGTCTTTGCGGGCTTCTTCGAGTTGGTTCTTCAGAAAGTCGGTCGTCCCTTCCGACGCCTGAGTGCGATCCGCCATATTCTGTTCCATCAGAATGGACGTTAACTGCTCGGTAACTTGCTGTGCCAAGCGCGGACTTTCCGCGGCGAACGAGATCGTGAACGTCGTCAGTTGCCCCGGCTGCCCTGCAGCCCTCACCGGGTCGATCTTGATCTCCTTACGCATTCTGTCCACCAAATCATCCATGATCATGTGGGTGCGGTCGCGCGGGTAAAGGTTGAACTGCTCGATCAGACGGGTGAGGCACGTGCGGCGGAGAATCTGCTGCGTCATCGACCGCAACCGGTCTTGCGCGTCCGTGGCCACGTTGGCAGTCACATACTGCTCGGGCACCTGCTGGGGTTCCACGACGATAAGGGCTTCGGAACGGTAAAGGTGAGGCCAGAAACGGGCGACAGCGAATCCCGCCAAGCCGCAAACAAAAAGCGGACCCATCAGCCACCAACGTCTGCGGACCAAGCTGGCCCAATGGTCGCGCCAGCCCAGTCTTGCCAACTCCCGTTCGTCGTTCGCGATCATATCAGTGGCCTAAATGTACCTTTGCAATTTGCCAGGAGATGCCGACGCTCGCCCGGTTGCGATCCAAGTTCGCATAGGTAAAGCCAGGTGCGACGGCCGTGCCGATGATAGGGCTGGAGCCGCTTTGAGTCGTGTAGTTGTAAGTTAAGGTTAGACCTAAGTGCTCGCCCAAGTCACGGTTAAGCGTGACGTTACCCACTCCAGTGGTGTATTTGCCGCTCTGAACTCCACCGAAACTTAACGCTTCATATTGTCCATAGTTCAGCAGAATGCGCCCTGTCCAACTTTTGGGCAAACGGTGTGAAATCGTCAGCGAGCCAAAGGTGCTGTTGACGGCGGTCAGAAGGCCACCCGCGCTCCCGACGAATCGCGACAATGAGAGGGCGATCCCGGTACCCTTGGTCGATGTCGTAGCGCTGAGCCCTGCTGACCAATCCCACTGCGGTTTGTGAACGCCGAATGGAACCTCCACGATGCCAGCGGGCGTCCTAACCCCGATCAATAAGGTCTCGTTAAGGTACGTATATTCCGGGCCCCCAAAAACTGAAATAGACGTGGTCCCGGAAATCTGGTAGGCGTAGGACAACGATGCGGTCTGGTTAGCGTACCCGCTGCTGACGCCCGTATACCGCGACTTGCCATAAGCATAAGTCAAGCTAAAGCTGCCCCGAGGTGAGGATTGATAACGGTACGACCAGCCAGCGTTGTATCCCTTGAGGTCGGCGTAGGTGCCGGTGGCACCGCCAGTCACGTTCTTGACATTCAGCAGGAAGTAGCTACCGTAGAGATCGATCGACGTGCGCCCGCTTTTGCTAAAAATGGTATCGACACGATCCGTGTTGGTAATCGTGCGCGTCTCAGGATTCACAAAGAACGGGACAGGTCCACCCGGCGTAGTAAGCCCCGGCACCGAGTCGCTACTCCCGCTAAACAAACCGTAGTAGGTCTCTGCAGTGATATTGCGCGCTCGCAACTGCAATCTGGGGCTGAGCGTTGCGGCGGCATCGAGATTCAAGGTTTGATTCACTCCGTCAAGTTGCGAGTATCGCTTGTAGATCTGGAAAGTTGGGGCGTAGTCGAAGTTGAAGCTCATGCGTTTGCGGGACGTAAGAAACAACACCCGCGGGCCCACCGACGTGAAGAAATCCCCGTGCTTGGCTGCGTTGGTACCAAGGATATCGTCGTCATAGCCGGAATTATCAGCCAGACTGAAAGTGAACTGGTTCAGCGGGCCAGTATCACCAGCGAAGCGCAGAACGGGCTGCTCTCCATTCCCGAAGGGAGCGAGTCCACCACCCCCGCCCAGTGGGTTGCCGCCGATACCAAGCTGGGCGGGGGCGGCAGGGATCGCGGGGTCCGGCTCGGCCCCAAATTCGGCGGCTGCCAACACCGGCGCCGACTGCGCCGGTGAACGGGCACCCACGAAGAGGAGGACAACTACGAGAGGCAAAGTTTTGCGCATAGTCTCCTCAGGGAATGATCAGAATGTCGCCCGCCTTCAGATAGATGTTTTGCTCCATCTTTTGCCCCTTGAGGGCCGCCTTGTAGTCGAAATACAATTTCTGCTGTGTCCCGTCAGGCAGCGTACGCATGACATGGATCTTCTTTGTTTTCGCGAACTGCGATGGTCCTCCAGCCAGACCAAGAGCGTCGAGGATTGTGGTTGGCCGGGTCAGTTGGTAGGGGCCGGGCTTGGCAACTTCGCCGATAATGTTGAATATCGGGCTCTTGACCGCCTCCACGATGACGTTCACTTCGGGATTCGAAATGTACGCCTTGAGCTTCTCAGAGATAACGCTTGAAAGCTTGGGCGCTGTAAGCCCGTTTGCCATCACTTCCCCGATCAACGGCAGTGAAATCTTGCCGTCCGGTCTCACCGTCACACTCCGGGAAAGATCGGGCTCTTTCCAGACGCTGACGGCGAGAACGTCCTCCGCACCGATCACGTAGTCATCGCTTGGCGGAGCGGGTTGCGCCACCTGAGACGCTTGTCCACGGCTCGCTTGCGCCTGCCTGGACCGATTCTGCTGCGGCTGGCTCTGCTGGGCCTGTGACGCCTGACCGGCGGCCAAGCCGACGGCAATGCCAAGGCAGACCGCAAGCAGCGCGGACTTGAGCAAGAGATTCTCAGAATTAACTTCCATTGTCGCTTATCCCCTGTCTATAGGATCGTGACTGCGAGGCGCGGTCGGGGCCGCGACCGGTAGTCGTTTCGGCGGAAGGCCCGCCTCTTTGATTTTGTAAAGCAGCGCCCGATAGCTGATCTTCAAACTGCGCGCGGTTTGCTTGCGATTCCAGTTATTCTCCCGGAGCATTTTGAGAATGATGGTTCGCTCCAGTTCGCGGACCGCTTGGCGTGTCGCGACTTTCAGCGAAAAGGGCCCGTGGCCGACCATCTCTTCCACGGATCGGCTCCCTTCGCGAGCCAGCAGGTCAGAAGTGACGGCCTCTTCCGATCCCAGAATCACGTACCGTTTGATGAGGTTCTCCAACTCGCGAACGTTCCCCGGCCAGTTGTATTCCTGCATCATCCGCAGCGCGCCGGCCGATAGCGGGCGGGCAGAAATATTGTATTTCTGGCTGTAGTAGTCCAGGAAATAGTCGGCCAAAGCCGGAATATCGGCGCTCCTCTCCCTCAGAGGAGCAAGCTGCAGGGTAACTACATTGATACGGTAGAAGAGGTCCTGGCGGAAGCTGCCCGCCTTAATCTCCCTCTCCAGTTCGCGGTTGGTGGCGCACACAATCCTTACGTCCACCCGCTTGTCCTCCTGCGCGCCAATCCGGCAGAACTGGCCATCTTGCAGCAACTGCAGCAGTTTGGCCTGCAGTGAAGGATCCAACTCCGCAATCTCATCCAGGAATAGGGTGCCGCGGTTCGCCAACTCGACTCGCCCCGGCTTCGTTCCGAAGGCTCCCGTGAACGCTCCCCTCTCATACCCAAATAACTCGCTCTCAAGAAGCGTCCCTGGTATCGCCGGACAACTGACTTTGACAAAAGGGCCGTCGCCCCACGGCGAGCGGCTGTGCACCAGCCTGGCCAGCACTTCCTTTCCCGTGCCACTCTCGCCCCGAATCAGGACCGGAACGTTGGCACAGGCCACCTTCTCCACTCTCTCGTGGACCACTTGCATTGCTTCGGATTGTCCGAAAATGATTGACTCCGGCGGAAGGCCGCCCACGGAACCGCGGTCGAAGTCGGAGGAGCCAACTGACTGCAACTTAATTCCCACTGATCACAATCCCCTCGTGCTTCCTTCGTGTACCTTCTTGCACATCTAACGTCGATAGACGCCCCCCGCGCCGTAATTGCTCGGACAACCTCTTATATATCATACCCCAAAAAAAGCGCAGCAGTAAGAATGAAAATCCCAACGCGGTAAGACTACCATCTGCATGCTGCACTTGGCAGCAAATGCCCCGTCTCGGCTGAAAAGGGTTTTTCGGAATGCCCTGCTTCCGCATAAATGTTTACGAATTCATCATATCGGAACATCAAGTCATCTGCCAGATTGCGGCGGCCCGAAACGCAAAGCCCAATTATAACAGAAAAAGGCTGCACATGAACAGACAAACATTGCAGCTACTGAGGGCGCAACGCTGTGAAAACGGAAGATCGGGAATCGAAAAGCGAATTGGTTTCTTGGTGATCTAGTCCCGCTCGCTTGATCAAAGTCGGCTCGTTGGTAATGGCAGATTCTTTGCGCTCATCCCAGGTCTGCGTTCCGCCGATTCCCTAAGTGGAGTTACTTCGGAGGACCCGGTGCAACGAGACTCAAACCTTAACCTTCTGACGTCGGGAACCGCCCCCGCAACGCCTTGCCGGTCAATCCATCACCCCAGCGATCGATCGCGCGCGGCGAGACTCAGCGACGCCAGCCGCCGCCGCGACGAGGCCCTGGCCAGCGCCGCGCACGAGTTGAAGACTCCCATCGGGATCATCGCCGGCTACATCGACTTGCTGCTCAGCGAACGGCCCGGCTCAGTCAACAAGCAACAGCGGCAGATCCTGGAGGAATCGCGGCAAAGTTGCACCCGGCTGCAACGATTCGTACAGAGCTTTCTCACCTTCAGTGCTCTCGAGACCGGCAACACCCGCATGCAGTTCGAGAGTGGCGACCTGAACCAGTGCCTGCTCGAGATCTGCGACTATTGGCTTCCCCAGCTTGCGGCCAAGCCACTGCGCTTTTACTTCCTTCCCGGCGATCGGCTCGGTCGGTTTGAATTCGATTACGACAAGGTACAGCATATCGTTTCCAATCTTCTCGACAACGCGCTGAAGTTCACGCCGGCCGGAGGAACGGTTTGGCTAACTACGGAGCCCCACGTTTGGGAGCGCCGCAGCCATCAGAAGCCCGGCATCGAGCAAGAGCGGCGAAAAGGCACCGCCTTGCCGGTGAACTCGGCCCGCGTCACTGTGGCCGACAGTGGTCCAGGGGTTGAACCCGAGTACCAGCAGGAGATCTTTGACGACTTTGTCCAACTCCCGCATGCAGGGTCCAAAGGCACGGGGTTGGGGCTAGCGATTGCCCGGCGTCTGGTCCAGGCGCACCGCGGCAAGATTTGGGTGGATAGCGTGCCGGGCAACGGCGCCAAGTTCTCGTTCCTCTTGCCCCTCAAACCGCTGTAGTGCAGTGGAGCGCCTAATTTTGACGATGGTTTTCAGTTCTATCCCGAGAACTGAAAACTGAGAAGCTGGGAAAAAATTGCGAAAGAGCTTCAAACGCAGAGAAGGGGCTTTCAACGCAGAGACAACAGAGGCACAGAGGAAAATGAGAAACGTCGAGAAACAAAAGACATCTTCATGTGATTCTCCTTCTCTTCTCTGTGTCTCCGTGCCTCTGTGTTTAATTTCTTCACACGTTCTGAGGAACTGCCCCGCATGACTTCCACACGCCTTCTGATCGTGGACGATGAACCGAGCATGCTCCGCTACCTGCGGACGATCTTGGACGTGGACTCTTACCAGGTGGAGACTGCCTCGAGTGGGCGCCAGGCTGTGGAGCGGCTCCAGCGCGATCCGGTGCCGGACCTCGTCCTCCTGGATGTTCTCATGCCTGAGATCGACGGAATCGAAACCTTGGAGCGGATCCGCTCCTATCGGCCGGGGCTGAAGGTGGTGATGCTCTCCTGCGTGAGCGAACCCCGGAAAATTGTGCAGGCCATCCGACTCGGCGCCTGCGACTACCTTACCAAGCCCTTCCAGAGGGCCGAGCTGGACTCCGTGTTGCAACATGTGCTCCGTCCCGGCCTGGAAGCAGTGGAGAAGGGCGCGGGCACGGTCGAAGAACTGGACGAGGATCGCTACTTCATCGCCGCCGGTCCAGCCATCCAGTTGGTTCGCGCCCAAGCGAACCGCATGGCCGCCGTCGATGTGCCCGTCTTGATCCTGGGTGAGAGTGGCAGCGGCAAGGAAGTCATCGCCCGGCTCATCCACAAGCTGTCTCCGCGGGCGCGCGGCAGCTTCCTGAAAGTGAACTGTGCCGCCCTCCCTGGCGAACTGCTGGAGAGCGAGCTCTTCGGCTACGAGCCAGGAGCCTTTACCGGCGCGACGCGCTCCAAACCCGGCAAATTCGAGCTTTGCAATAGGGGCACCATCCTGCTGGACGAGATTGCCGAGATGCCTCCCGCATTGCAGGCCAAGCTGTTGCACGTCTTGCAAGATCAGCAGTTCTCGCGCCTCGGCGGCCGCTCCAACATCACCGTCGATGTCCGCGTGCTGGCTGCCACCAACGTCAACATCAAGCAGGCCCTGGCCGACCAGAGCTTCCGGCCCGACCTCTATTACCGGCTCAACGCTTTTACCCTGACCCTGCCTCCGCTGCGCCAAAGGCAGGAGGAAATCCCCCTTCTGCTCCGGCACTTCATGGCGCGCTTTGCCGCGCGTTACGCGCGCGCCCCGCTTCCTTTCTCACCCCGCATGATGGAAGCCTGCCTTCGCTACCCCTGGCCGGGTAACCTGAGAGAGCTGGAAAACTTCGTGAAGCGGTACCTGATCCTCAACGACGAGGAACTGGTGCTGGGCGAGCTCGCTCCACGAACGGTCTTCGCTGCGCCATCCGAGCAAAACCTGGCCGCGGAACAGGGCCCGCTTGGTTTGAGATCCATGGTGCGCGACCTCACCAACGAAGCCGAAGCCGAGGCTATCTCCCGAGCTCTCGACGAGACCCAGTGGAGCCGGAAGCGTGCTGCCCGCCTGCTCAAGATCAGCTATAAAGCCCTGCTCTACAAAATGCGGCAGTACGGAATTGGAGAAAAAACGGTAGCGAGGAGCTAAGAAACGGTGGCGCGCGGCGAGTGGCTTGCAAGAAGCGGGAGATGAGGGGTGAGTAGTGCATAGTGAATGACTACTTATAAAACCGGTCACAACCGCAGTCAAAATCAGAACTAACTCACAATTCAACTATTCACCATTTCTGGAACCCTTCCGGGCGGTCTTCGATGCCAAGGCAGCGTGCCTCTATGACGCGGGCACTGGAGAGCTTCACCTCGTCGGCGGCTCCGTCAAGGGGCCCTGAGGCACGCACGCGCGAAGCCTATATTAGCGGGCACGATGCTGACGATCCCGCCCCCGGGATCTCGGTCCGGTGTCTTCGCGCCGCCGGACACACCACGGGCGCGATAGGGTTCGAGGGCCTTGCCAATCCCGAACCGGAAGCCGGCGCCTTGGCGGCGCTGGCGGCGACGCTGCTTGAGAGGACGCGCGCGTTTCGTCGCGCCAGCCTGTCGGCCGCCACCGCACAGACCGAGGCGTACCGTTCGGCTATTCTCGACGTCTTGGCGCACGAGTTCAAGAACCCGCTCGCCACCATCCTCGCCGCCGCCGGCGGTCTCCGCGAGGCCTGTCCCTTGCGGCCCGAGCACGAAGAATTGGCGGAGATGGTGGAAACCGAGGCAGCGCAGCTCGGCTACCTCACTTCCCGATTGCTGCGCGTGGCGCGGCTGGATCGGGAAGAAGTGAAGCCGCGCATGGAGCTGATCGATATCATGTCCCTGGTTTCCCGCACCATCCAGGCTTACTCGCGTCATTCGAGCGACAGGCCGGTTTCTTTGCAGCAAGGCTGTGAGTCAGCCGAGGTGGTGGCCGATCCGGAACTGCTCCGGCTGGCGGTGAGCCAACTGGTCGACAACGCCTGCAACGCACCGGTGATGAGGCGGTGGCCGTGGCGAAGCAGCACCCGTTCGACCTGGTTCTCCTGGACATCAACATGCTTGGGCTCACCGGATTCGAGGCCTGCCGGCGAATTCGAGCCCTCGCGCCATGCACCGGGATCGTCATGGTGACCGTTCGCGACGCAGAGGACGACAAGGTGCGCGCGCTCGAATCCGGCGCCGACGACTACATCACCAAGCCCTTTCGATTGCGCGAGCTCATCGCCCGCCTGCGGGCCGTGCTGCGCAGGACCCAGTTCGACGACTCCACCCAGGCGGTGCTGCAAGCCGGCAATCTGGAAATCGACCTGGAACGCCGCCTGTTGCGGCGCGCCGGGAAGCAGGTCCGTCTTTCGCCCAAGGAATTCGACCTTCTGGCCTACCTGATGCGCAACCTCGACGCTCCCGTCACTCACGTCAAGCTGCTGCGCGCCGTCTGGGGACCCGAGTACGGTAACGAACTCGAGTACCTGCGTTCGTACGTGAAGCTGCTGCGCAAGAAGATCGAGGACGACCCCGCCCGGCCGGAGCTAACGGCTGATGGGCTTGTTACTTTCGACTTTTGACTTTCGACTTTCGACTCTCTCTCGCGCCCCGCCGAAAAAGACAGACGGCGAAACATGGAAACGCTGGCTGAGGCGTGCGATGTGGTCGCGGTTCAGCCGGCGCTTGCCGGAAAGCACCAGTGATACGGTGCTCTCGCTGCCAAGTTCCGCTGCAATATCCCGTTGCGAAAGCCCGTTCTGATCGAGAAGGAGCCGCAGTACGTCGACCGGGTCGGCATCCGGTACCGGGTAGTGCTGTGCCTCGTAGCGTTCGATGAGAAGCGTCAGAAGCTCGATTGCCTCCTCCTCTTCCGGCGTTGGATCAGGCTTCGCCGTCAGCTCAAAAAGTGCCTTGGTGTACTCCGCGAGCTCCTCATCCGAGTGGATGAGGTGAGGTGCTCCCAGCCTAATCATTTCGGCTGGATTAGCCAACGCGGTGCTCATCGTGTAACCCCCTTGTCCCAGTTCGCGGGATTGTCGTACTGTCTATGCGTCAGGAACGACCGGATATAGATGTGCCCTTCGGTGAGTCTGCCATCCTTCTCTCGCGAGTAATGAACGATGGTTACCAGACGGTAGCGGTTCTGGCGGATATTGAAGATCACGTACCCGTTCACGTCATCGGCATCCTTGAAGACTTGCTGGACCTCCACGAAGTTCCGCCACCGCGCCGCCTTCACGATCTTGCGCCAGGCCGCAATCTCTTTAGCGGCATCCGGATACTGCTCCGCGGCTTGGTTCAGGTGCTTTTCGGTGACGACATGCATGAACGTTCTTTCAGTGTTCCGTCGCGACCAGAACCGCCGTACTTTGCAGAATACTTTTCAAAATGCAAAGCGTCAACAGAAGTTTCTTCTTACCGGACTACGGCAACGAACTCGAATACCTGCGGTCCTACGTCAAGATGCTGCGCAAGAAGATCGAGGGAAGGAGTCAGGAGACAGGAGTCAGGAGTCAGAGTCAGAATGAAGAGAAGAGCGTGAGACTCGAATTGTGAATGTCTTCATTAAAACGGGGGGAGGAACGGCAGACGGCAGACAGCAGGCCGTAAGACGGTAGAACGGACAACGGCCCGTATGCCGTCTACCGTCTACTGTCTACCTCGTTTACTGTCTTGACTTTCTGCTTCTCGACTTTCGACTTCTTTCCTACACCTTGAGGTAGATCTTCTGCCGGTTGAGGAACCACAGGAACAGCCAGCCGGTCATGAGGACGCAGAAGTCGAAGAAGAGGGGACGGAAAGAACCGAGATAGCCGATGAAGCCATGAACGAACACGTTGGTGATGGCCCCAAAGTCGAAGAGCCGGCGGGCGAGATAAATCGTAATGGCGTTGACGCCGATGACGCTGAAGAAGTAGGCCCACCGGCGGAAGCGGAGCACGTCGATGACCCAATAGAACAGGGCGAGCAGCAACAGGCTCCAGCCACCGGCAAACAGGACGTAGGAGCTGCTCCACAGGTACTTGTTGATGGGAAACCAGTGACTCCACACCAAGGCGACCAGCAGGGAGGCTACTCCCGCCCCAACCAATCCCAGCACCTTGCGCGACGGAGACGCCGTTGGACGCAGCCAGTGCCCGGCCAAAACGCCCATCAAGGTGGTGGCGATGGCCGGGAAGGTGGAAAGGATCCCTTCCGAGTCGCCGAACACGTAACAACAGTACGGCAGAGGAATCAGGTGACGGTCGACGAATCCGCTCAGGTTGCCTTCCGGCGTCAGGACGCCGGCGCCGAAGCCGGGAACGGGAACCAGCTTCATGACGGCAAAATAGACCACCAGAATCCCCGCCGTCACGAGCGCCTGGCCCCGGATGCCGGTGTTCATCACCACCAGGGCAGCGAAGAAGTAGCAGAGGGCGATCCGCTGCAAAACGCCGGGGATGCGCAGATGGTGAAAGTTGAAGTCGAGCAGGCCGTTATACACCAGTCCCAGCAGGAACAGCAACAGAAGGCGCCGGAAGATGTGCCGGTAGATCTGCCCTCGATTCGCCCCAGCTTCCAGGCGCCGGGTGAGCGAAAACGGCAGCACCACGCCAACCACAAACAGAAAGAGAGGAAAGATCAAGTCGTAGAAACTGAACCCCGCCCATACCTGGTGGTGGAACTGCTGGTCCAACGCCGCCGTGAACCGGCTGGGCGCCAACTGATAGAGATCGTGGATCAGCTCTTCGCCGCCGGTGATCCAGAACATGTCGAAGCCGCGCAAGGCGTCGACGGACGCGAGTCGCCCGCCGGAAGGGTCGGAAGGCAGGCCTGGGCTGATGTTCGTCGGCATAGCGCACTCAACCGGAAATGATGAATTATGAATTATGAATGATGAACAAGAAAAAGGAAGCTTTTTTTTCATCATTCATAATTCATAATTTTCATCATTTCTTGTGCGGTTGCGTCGCGCGTGCGAGCTGACGCATCCAAGGAGGGTGCATTTGAATACATTCCCAGAGGAGGAACTCTAATGTTTGCGATTACCGGCGCAACCGGAAACACGGGTAGTGTGATTGCAGAGAGGCTTCTGGCTCACGGGCAGAAGGTGCGAGTGATCGGCCGCGACATCAGCCGGCTGGCACGGCTCGTCCAGAAGGGGGCCGAAGCCGCCGCTGCCGACCTCACCGACGCGGATGCCCTTGCCCGCGCCTTCGGGGGGGCCAGCGCCGTCTACGCGCTGGTGCCGCCCAACCTATCTGCCGCCGATGTTCGAGGCTATCAGGAAACGGTGACTGACGCCCTAGCCTCCGCCATTGGGAAGGCTTCGGTCACGCACGTAGTGGCTTTGAGCAGCGTCGGCGCCGACAAGTCGGAAAAGACCGGCCCGGTGGTCGGGCTTCACAATCTGGAACAGAAACTAAACGCGATTGCCGGCCTCAATGCGGTCTACCTGCGCGCCGGGTACTTCATGGAGAACACACTGGGCCAGGTGGAAGTGATCCGAAACTTCGGGGTGGTGGCCGGACCCTTGCGCCCCGACCTTCGCGTCTCCATGATTGCTACGCACGATATCGGCGCCGCGGCGGCGGAGATCCTGCGCAATCGCGCCTTCTCCGGAAAGCAGGCGCGTGAGCTGCTGGGCGCGCGCGATCTGGATTACCGGGAAGTGGCGTCGGTGATCGGCCAAGCCATCGGCCGGCCCGAGCTAGCGTATGTACAACTGCCGGCACCGCAACTGAAGCCGGCCTTCATGCAGATGGGCATGTCCTCCACTATGGCCGACTTGATTCTGGAAATGGCGGAGGCGCTGAACTCCGGCTACATGATCGCCCTCGAGCCACGGTCCGCCGCCAACACCACACCCACCACTTTCGAGACGTTCGTGGCCGAGGAGTTCGTCCCCCGCTTTCAGGGCCGTGCCGCTGGAGCGTAGCTAGATAGGCTATCGTACACTCGTTGATGGACCCCCTCCCATCAACCGGAAACGGATCGGGCGTCGCGATCGACCGCGACGCCCGGTCCGGCGTCCGCGTTCCGCCCTCGAGTCTTCCCCTTCCTCGGTCATTCGTCGGTCGTTTGACTGTTGTGCCACTCGTCTGCGCCCCGTGGTGGTAAGATGCTGGTAGGTGGCGGGGGCGCCGACGAGGGTTGCCGCAACCAAAAGAAAGACTTCAACACCGAGTTCACGGCGTCCCACAGGGGTGGACAGAGTCCTTGTTGCCAAATGGCGCGTGTAGCGAGTACCTTTTTCGAAGCGGCACTCAAGACGCTTCTTCTCTTGTCTGTGGCCTTTGTGGCACTCCGTGAACTCTGTGCTATGCTCTTATTTTAGTTCTTCGCGCGGTTCTTCGCGCGGCACAAAGTGGTTTCGAAATAGTGGTACATCGAGGGCACCGAACGTGCTAATCGTGATGAGGCCGCAGGCCGGCGTGGAAGACGTTCAGCGCGTCTGCGCGAAGATCGAGGCGCTGGGTTTTCGCGCCCACCCCATGCCCGGCGCGCAGCGCACGGCCATCGGCGTCACGGGCAACCCGGGCCCCATCGAGCCCGCCGAGTTCGAGAGCCTACCCGGCGTCGCGGAAGCGATCCGGGTCTCGAAGCCCTACAAGCTGGTCAGCCGCGAGGTCAAGAGCGAGGACTCCCTGATCCGGGTGGGACCGCCCCAGGGTAGTCCCAACGGTGGGCCTGGGAGCGCGGGCGCCTCGCCCGCTCCTACAATCCCACGGCCCGACCAGCCAGAGAGCGGAAGAGCGGGCGCGACGCCCGCGCTCCCAGGCTTCATCGTGGGCGGGCGGGAGCTGGCGATCATTGCCGGACCATGCGCGATCGAGAGCCGCGAGCAGGCCCTGGAGGCCGCCGAGCGCGTGAAGAAAGCGGGGGCGCGGCTCTTCCGCGGCGGAGCGTTCAAGCCCCGCACTTCGCCCTACAGCTTTCAGGGATTGGGCAAGGAGGGGCTCGAGATTCTGGCCGAGGTGCGGCGCGCCACCGGCCTGCTGATCGTGACGGAGACCATCGATCCGGAGAACTGCGACCTGGTGGAGGAATACGCCGACGTGCTGCAGGTGGGCGCGCGCAACATGCAGAACTTCTCGCTGCTGAAACGCGTGGGCCGCTCGCGCAAACCGGTGCTGCTGAAGCGGGGCATGTCCGCCACCCTGGAAGAGTTCCTGATGGCCGCCGAGTACGTGCTGGCGGAGGGCAACTACAACGTGATCCTGTGCGAGCGCGGCGTGCGCACCTTCGCCGACCACACGCGCAACACGCTCGACCTCAGCGTGATTCCCGCCGTCAAGCGTCTCTCGCATCTGCCCATCCTGGTCGATCCCAGCCACGGCACCGGCAAGCGCGACAAGGTGATTCCGCTTTCGCGCGCCGCCGTCGCGGTGGGCGCCGATGGCCTTATTGTCGAGGTCCACCCACACCCTGACCGCGCGCTCTCCGACGGGTACCAATCGCTCCACCCGGAGCAGTTCGAAGCTTTGATGGGGGAGATCACGGCCATCGCCAGGGTCATTGGTCGGACGACGGCGCACGCGGTAGCCTAGAGTGGATCATGAATTTACTGGGGATTCGGGGTTTGGGGTTCGGAGTTCGCAAAAGAACCGGGGTTCGGGATTTGGGATTCGGGGTTCGCAGAAGAATCGCCGGTTGCCGATTGCCGTTTGCCGATTGGAAAACCGCAGTGGCTTGCGTCTTCTCTTCCAATCGTCAATCGTCAATCTGCAATCGGCAATTCCTCCGCGAATCCCGAGTCCCGAGTCCCAAGTCCCGTCTTTCTCTGCGAACCCCGAATCCCGAACCCCGAATCCCGAAAAAGGTTCGACATTCTCTTCTCCTTCTCCTGGTTCTCGGGCTCGCGGCCTGCCACCGTTACGCCGCCCCGCCCAGCCCCTATGTGGCTTTCGTCGCCAACCACGGCAGCAACTCGGTGGCGGCGGTCGATCTGGCCAGCTTCCGGGTGATGAAGGGGATTCCCGTCGCGCCAGGACCCGAGCAAGTGGCCGTGCGCCCCCTGAGCCAGGAGATTTACGCCACCGGCGACTCGGGCTCAATGGATATCATCGTCTTCCCCGACCTCCGCGTCGTGAAAACCCTCCACGTCGGAGCGAGCGCCCGAGACGTCGTCTTCACGCCCAACGGCCGTTACGCCTTCGTACTCGACCCCAGCGAGGGGCAGATCGTGTTTTTCGATTGCGACTCAAGGTGGGAAGTGGGGCGACTTCACTTCGGCGGCCCCGGAAAACCCCCGCTCGGGCACTTGGTGATCACTCCCGAGGGGGCGGTGCTGATAGCCTCCGATCCGAGCTCCAACCGCCTGGTGTTCGTGAGCACGGCGGGCCGGGAAATCATCGGCTCCGTCAACGTAGGAAAGGCGCCTGGGGCGCTGGCGCTGCTGCCCGACGGCTCCAAGGTCTTCGTCGCGGACACGGAGGAAAACAAGATCTCGGCCGCCGATGTCGCCTCGCGCCAGTTCCTCGCGCACCTGGAGATCAACTCGCGGCCGAGTTGGATGCTGGCCAAGCCCGACAGCGGCGAACTGCTGGTGTTCAGCCGCGAGAGCGCCACCATGACCATCGTCGACGCTTTCCACGATAACGTCGAGGAGAACCGGCCCACCGGCCGCGACCCGGCGGCGGCGGTGATCAAGCCCGACCAGAGCAACCTCTTCATCGCCAATGCCGGCGATGGCTCGGTGATGGCGGTCGACCTCCGGACGCGTATCGTACTAGCCTCCACTCGTACCGGCAGCGCTCCCACCGCCCTGGCCCTCACCCCCGACGAGCGCTTCCTCGTGGTGGCCGACCGCAGCGAGTCGAGCCTGGCCATCCTGCGCGTCGATCCGGCCGCCCTGCAAGCCGTGGCGGCCAATCAGCGAGCGACGCCTTCCCTGCTTCTGACCACCACCCCGGTGGGAGCGGAGCCGGTTGACGTGAAGATCCCGGGATGGCTGCGGTCGCCGTGATAGGACATACCAGTCTGAAGAAGGCCGTTTGCATTCGTCCGTTGTCCATCGGCCATGGCCACAAACGCCAACGCCCCCACCGGCACAAGACCGATGAGGGCGTTAGCATTTGGTGTCCAGGGCCCGCTCCGCTCGTGAGAGCCTAGCTTGCGAGCTGGACGGCGATGAATTGTATGATAACCCCCCAGACTCGCGCCCAGGGGTCATGACCGGAGCCTCGTGCCGATACCCCCCGGGAAGCCCGGGGCAAGGTTACGGCTGAGCGGTGACTTACATCTTGCTGGTGTCCTTCGTCTTCTTTTCTTTCTTCGCCTTTGTGGCCTTCGTCTTCTTCGTCTTCGTCGCCTTCGTCTCACTCGTATCGCCCTGAGGAGCCGCGTTGTACGCGAAAGCCGGCGCCGTCAACGTGAATACGATCGCGGCGGTAAACAGCAAACTCAGCAACTTCTTCATTGTGGGTAATCCTCCATGGAGATTAAACTACACTGGGGATTGATGCAACCCTCGTGCCAAAGTCTGTAAATCCCGTCCGAATGTGACGTAACTGATTGAAAGCAAGATATCAATTCAGTGGCAGGCAAGCTAATCCGACGAACGTATGATCTCGATCGTTCTCTCCATTGCACCAATTCGTGTACCTCGTTGCACGATTTAGGGCCTCGACGGTCTGCAATCCGGTAGTGGTGTCAAAGAACAGAAATCCACAGATTACACAGATTTCTCAGATTGAGAAAACAGCGACAGACAACGCCTCGGCGTTTTTACAGGTGACAGTAAACAAACCGCTTACTGGTTTGTTTACGGAGGTGTCACAGGCCGAGAACTCGGCGTTGTCGCAGCCGCAATGAACACGCGACATGCTGGTTACTCTTTGCCGAGGAGACGGTTTCTTCTCTTAATCTCCGAAGTCTGCGTAATCTGTGGATTCCGTTTCTTTCCAAATGAGACTACCATCTGCAAGCCATGCCGGGCGACGACGCGGGCGGTCAACCGGTAATTTCCAGCACGATCTCTGGTCGCCCTTCCGCTCGCCACTGACCTCAGTCCAACGCATTCTGCCGTCCAAAAGGCCGTTGTCCCAGCTCACGGGGCGCCTGCATATCCGCTTCCACCATGGCGCGAACTATATCGACGCGATCGGCGCGGATTTCATTTGCGCCGCGCAGGCACCTTCCTGTGGGCAGATTCATGCCGCAACGAAGCCACCAGGCCCACCAGGCGAGCCCGCAGTTCTGGAGGCAGTTGGGGTGGCTGACTACGCATCTGGCTCTGACCGTAGCGCCGACAGGCTTCCACGGTGGTTCTCAGGCTCTCCAGGAAAGCAATACAAGGCTCACACCCATCCACGTGGCGCTCCAGTTCGCGGCAGTCTCCATCTGGAAGCACCCCATCCACGTAGTCTGAGAGCAAGGCGAAGATTCTCTTACATCTCCGGTCAGGCATGATGTTCTACCCTTGAGCTCTTTGAGCCCTGAACGTAACCGGCGAGCGCATTGCGAACGAAGACGCGCGCACGGTGCAGGCGCATCTTCGTGGTCTTCTCCGAGATACCCATGACCTCGGCCACTTCACGCGTATCCAGTTGTTCCATGTCACGGAGGATCAACACCAGCCGGTAGTGTTTAGGGAGGGCGAGGACGGCGTCTTGCAGTTTGCTCCGCAACTCCTTCTCCAGGGTGATCTCTTCTGGTGTGATCTCCCAGGACTTCACCTGCGGGGCCGAGGTCCCGCTTCCTTCCGGCATCAAGGCATCAAGCGTCAGCATCTCGGCGGGAGCGAACTTGCTCTTGCGGCGGCTCATCAAACATTGAGTCTTTGCCACCTTGTAGAGCCAGACGGAGAGGGCGCGTGCGTTGGGAAAGTCCTTGAGCTGTCTTGCCAAGCGGATCAACGTCTCCTGCGCCGTGTCTTCCGCATCCTCGGGCCTGCCGCACACCTTCATCCCGAAGCCATAGACAATTCCCTGGAGCATTTCGAGGGCGCGCCCCACCTCCTCCGGCTTTCCGGACTTGAGGTTAACCAGTGCCTGTTCGACTTGCGAGTTTATCAAAGGAGTGCCCCAGTCTTAAGAAGTCGAGAGTCGAAAGTTCAAAGTCGAAAGTGAAAGGTGCAAGCCCGGTGCCAGTTTCCGTAAGCGTTCAAAGGTCCTCACTGTGACCCTCAGCTTTCGGCTCTCGACTTTCTGCACCGCAGGGCGGCGGAGCTGCTAGCCATGGTCAACAATAGGTGCTACCCGACACTAAATGGTAACACAGCGCCCCACCCTTCCATGCGGGAGCGGGGAAGAATTTCCGATTGACGATTTTCGATTGACGATTGGAAAAACGGCCGCGGTTTGGGTTTTCTGTTCCAATCGGCAATCGGCAGTCGGCAATCGGCAATTCCCCATCCGACATTCTGTCTGACCCCACAAAAAAACTCTCTGCCACCTGTTACCTTTTCCCGGGAATTGCATTTGTTCAGGTGAGGCGATGAGGCTGCAAGGCGGCGTGTCGACGAGGGCTGCGGCGCTGCGTGGGTGCCTGCGACCGAAATGAGAACTGAGGTGAAAGATGATTGAAGGCAAATTACGACTAGCAACGGTAGAAGGTGAAGGAAGGCAGTTTGTGGCGGAGTCGGGGACCGGCCATGCCTTGCTCATGGACGATGCCAACGGCCACACAGGACCGAAGCCTATTGAGTTGGCCCTGCTGGCCCTCGGCGGCTGCACTGCGTTTGACGTGATCAGCATACTCCGCAAGAAACGGCAAGAGGTGACCGGGTACGAAATCGAACTCCGCGCCGAGCAGAACCCTGAGCCACCCTCTTATTTCACCCGCGTGGAAATCAAGCACCGGCTTCGCGGCCACATTGACCCCCAAGCCGTGGAGAAGGCCATTCATCTCTCAGAGACCAAGTATTGCTCCGTCGGGGCCATGATTTCCCGAACGGCGAAGATTGAAACCACATTTGAAATCCTGCCGGAAGTTGAGGCGCAAGGCTCCGCCGAGGCAGCGTGATGAAGAAAGCCCTTCCCCTGATGGCGACGTTGCTCCTGGCCGCCGTCGCCGACGCACAAACTCCAACCCTCGCGACGGCCCAATCAACCACGCAGCCTCTTTCCTTGCCGGAGGCAGTACGAATCGCGCTCGAGAAGAACCCCACGCTCAAAGCCGCGGACGCTTACGCCGAGGCCGTGCGACAGGGAATCGCCGCCGCGAAGTCGTTCCGTTATCCGCGACTGGACTTCGCGGAGGGTTTCACCCGCAGCGATAATCCTGTTTATGTTTTCGGAACACTGCTTACCCAGCGCCAGTTCACTGCCTCCAATTTTGCGCTGGGCTTCTTGAACACTCCTCCGCCCCTCGATAACTTTCGTACTGCTTTTGCCGCCACGATGCCTCTCTACGATGCCGGCCAGACTTCCCGCGCGGTTCGTGGGGCCAGACTCCAGGCCCAATCGGCGGAAAAGGGAAAGGGCCGCACGGGGCAGGAAGTGGTCTTTCAAGTCATCCAGGCGTACCTGAACGAACTACTCGCCAAGGAAAGCCTCCGCGTCGCGGAGTCCGCCGTCGAGACAACGAAGAGCGACCTCAACCGCGCCCAGGCTCGCCAGGAAAGTGGGCTCGCCGTTCCCTCGGATCTCCTGAGCGCACAGGTCCAGTTGGCCCAGGCTTCGGAGGACCTGCTGCGGGCGCAGAACGCGGTGGAATTGGCACACGCCGCCTTGAATGTGGCCGTGGGTCTCGACGAGGATGCTCCCACCGCAATCGAAGCGAACCTCGCCGAGTTAACCTTCAGTGCCGGATCGCTCGGCGAGAGGCAATCCAAAGCCCTGGCCACCAGGCCGGATTACTTGCAGAGCCTGTTGGGAAGGCAGCAGGCGGACAACGGAATACACATGGCACGCGCCGAATTCCTGCCCCAGGTGAATCTCTTCAGTTCCTGGGAAACTGACAACCAGACGTTCGCGTCGCGCGGCGGGAACAACTGGGCTACGGGCGTCACACTCAATTTCAACCTTTTTGATGGCGGGGCCAAGATGGCACGACTGCGGGAGTCGAAAGCGCGCGAGTTGCAGGCGCAAGCGATGGAGTGCCAAATGGCCTCGGCGGTCCGCTTGCAGGTCCGCGAGGCCTACCTGAACCTTGCCACCGCGCAAAAGCGCCTGGACGTGGTGAAAGACGCCAAAGCGCAAGCGGCCGAAAGTCTGCGCATCTTGCAAAATCGTTATGAGGCTGGGCTCGCCACCATCACGGACGTGCTCGGCGCTGAGACTGCCAAGGTCAACGCCGATAAGAACTCGCTGAACGCCATCTTTGACTATCGGCTGAGCTACGCCGCCCTGGAACTTGCCACCGGCGAACTCTCCGCGAATTCTCCGGCGGTCAATCAGTAGGCGCTTGGTGTTGTGTAGCGCGTGATTCTGAGGAGTCGAAAGTCGAGAGTCAAAAGTCGAAAGTTAAGACAGCTTCCACTTTTGACTTTTAACTTTCGACCTTCGACTCTTCCCCTGAGGTCGAAAGCAGCCATGCCCAAACGAAGTTTCCTTCATCGAGCGCCAATTCTGCCAACTCTAATTGCCGCGAGTTTTCTTCTCGCCTGTGGGGCCAAGAAGCGGGCAGAGCCGGGAGCAACCGAAACCGTTTCCGGTGTGAAGCTCGAAACCGTCAGCCTGCGTGCTACTCCCCAGATGTATGAGGCCGTGGGAACGGTACGGTCGGCGAACGTCAGCGTCCTGAATGCCCAGATCACGGGCACGGTTCGCGAGATTCGAGTTCAGGCCGGCGACCACGTTCGGCGGGGCCAGCTCCTGGCCGTAATCGACGACCGCGCGCCTCGCGCCCAGGTTGACGCCGCGCAGGCCGGGGTGCAGGAAGCCTCGCAGGGAATCGCGGAAGTGGAGCAAGAGTTGCTCGCCGCCACGGCGGACCGGCAGTTTGCCGAGGCCACCCTCAAGCGGTACCAGATGCTCCTGGATAAGAACTCCCTCAGCCGCCAGGAATTCGACGGCGCCGAGGCCAAGTACAAAGCCGCTCTGGCCAATGAGCGCGCCCTGGAGGCCAGAAAGCAACAAATTGCGGCGCGTAACCAGCAGGCACAAGCGCAGCAATCTTCCGCGGAAACCACGCTGAGTTATTCCCGCATCGTAGCGCCCAGCGATGGTGTGGTGACGCAGAAATCCGTCGATGCCGGCACGGTGGTGATGCCTGGAATGCCCATCCTGACGATGGAGGAGACCTCCCACTACCGGCTCGAAGCCGGCTTGCCGGGAGATTACGCTGCCAAGGTCAAGGTGGGAGAGGAGACGCGGGTTGCGACCTCACGGACCAGTTTCCAAGGGCGCGTCGCCGAAATCGTGCCGGCAACCGATCCCGCCAGCCGGACATTTCTCGTCAAAGTTGAGCTGCCCTTGAACTGTGCCTGCCAGTCGGGAGACTACGCCACTGCGCTCTTCCCGGTGGGCCAGACCTTGATGATGTCGGTCCCGCCGTCGGCATTGGTTGAGCACGGTGAACTGCAGGGCGTCTACGCGCTGAATCCGCAAGGCATCGTTGAATATCGCCTGGTCAAAACGGGCAAATCCTGGGGCGATCGCGTGGAGATTCTCTCGGGACTGACTGCCGGCGACCGGGTCGTCGTATCGCCCGTGGAGGGACTCCGTGACGGCGTACGGGTGGAGGCGAAATGACCAGCGGAACACTCGGATTCGCGGGCCGCGTCGCCCGCTACTTCATCAACTCCAAGCTCACTCCGCTTCTGATCGTCTTCTCCATCTTTCTGGGTGCGTTCGCGGTAATGGAGACTCCACGCGAGGAGGAGCCGCAAATCATCGTCCCCATGATGGACGTCTTCGTAGAGATGCCCGGTGCGTCGGCTCAAGAAGTGGAGCAGCGGGTGACCTCGCCCATGGAGAAACTCATCTGGGAAATCCCTGGAGTCGAATACGTTTACTCCACCTCTCGCCCCGGCATGAGCATGGCCATCGTGCGCTTCAAGGTGGGCGAAAAAGAGGAAGACTCCATCGTTCGGCTCTACAACAAGCTCTATTCGAACTTCGATCTCATTCCGCCCGGCGCCTCCAAGCCGCTCATCAAGCCGCGCTCCATCGATGACGTCCCGGTACTTGCCCTGACTTTCTGGAGCAGCCGCTACGACAGTTACACGCTGCGCCGCATCGCCTCGGAAGTGGACCGCGAGGTGAAGAGCATCGACGATGTCTCGGGCACCAAAGTGATTGGCGGCGAGCAGCGCCAACTGCGGGTGCTGCTGGACCCCGCGAAAATGGCGGGCTATGCCGTGGCTCCGGCCACCATCTACGCATCCATCGAACACGCCAACCAGCAACTGCAGGTCGGGGATTTTGCCGCGCAGAACCGCGAGTTTGCCGTCGAGACGGGCAACTTCCTGCACAATGTCGAGGACGTCGGCGCGGTGGTGATCGGAGTTTCCAACGGGCATCCGGTCTATCTGCGGGACGTAGCCGAGATCCGCGACGGGCCGGCAGAGCCGTCCGATTACGTGCTATTCGGGCTGGGTCACGGGGCCGGGAGAACCGCCGCAGGTCCGATGGGTGAATATCCCGCAGTGACACTCACGGTGGCTAAGCGGAAAGGAAAGAATGCGGTCGTTGTGGCCGGCCAAGTCGGCGAAAAGGTCAACAACCTCAAGGGAGCTCTGATCCCCGCTGGCGTGGAAGTGACCGTCACCCGCAACTACGGGGAGACGGCGCAGGAAAAATCCAACGAGCTGCTGCAGCACCTCCTCCTCGCCACCCTTTCCGTGACCCTTCTCATTGCGCTTGCCTTGGGCTGGCGTTCCTCCATGGTGGTGCTGGCGGCGGTTCCCGTTACGCTGTCCCTCACCCTGTTTCTCTATTTCATTTATGGTTACACCCTCAATCGCGTCACCCTCTTCGCGCTGATTTTCTCCATCGGCATCCTGGTGGACGACGCTATCGTGGTGGTGGAGAACATCACGCGGCATTTCCACCTGCCCGAGAACAAGGGCCGTCCCATTGCGGACATCGCGGTGGAAGCGGTGGACGAGGTTGGCAACCCCACCATGCTCGCCACCTGGGCGGTGATCGCTGCCATCCTGCCGATGGCATTCGTCGGTGGCCTGATGGGTCCCTACATGCGGCCCATTCCCATTGGGGCCTCCGTGGCCATGCTGTTCTCCCTCCTGATCGCTTTTGTGATTTCTCCCTGGGCGGCAATCCGCATGTTAAAGCGGGAGAACGGTCATCATCAGGAAGGCGGTCCGGAGGGGTGGAGCACCCGTCTTTACCGCCGCATCATGATGCCGTTGCTAACTGATTCGCGCAAGCGCCGCGGCTTCCTAGTGGGTGTAGCGCTCCTTTTGCTCCTCGTGCTGAGCATGCCGCTGCTCAAGATCGTGCGAGTAAAGATGTTGCCGTTCGACAACAAG
This sequence comes from Terriglobia bacterium, assembly GCA_035315065.1. Classification (GTDB taxonomy): domain Bacteria; phylum Acidobacteriota; class Terriglobia; order UBA7540; family UBA7540; genus DATFYM01. The sequence continues at coordinate 548 of DATFYM010000138.1, read as the reverse complement.
AGTGAACTCCAGGTGATTGTCGATATGCCTGACGGGACCACGCTGGAACAGACGGCCATGGTCACCCGGGAGATTGCGCGCCGCGCTGCCGCCGAGCCCGAGGTCATCAACTACCAGGTCTACGCGGGTACAGCGGGGCCTTACAACTTTAACGGGTTGGTGCGGCACTATTTCCTGCGGCAGGCGCCCAACCAGGCGGACATCCAGGTCAACCTCCTGCCCAAGGGCGAGCGCTCGGCCCAAAGCCACGACATCGCCAAGCGTATCCGGTTGGCCATACAGCCGATCGGGGACCAATACGGAGCCCGGCTGAAAGTGGCGGAGATTCCTCCGGGGCCGCCGGTGCTACAAACCTTGGTCGCGGAAATCTATGGACCCGACCAGACGCAGCAGCTTCAGGTTGCCGCGCAGGTTCGCGACACCTTCAAGCGGGCCGCCGGAGTGGTGGACGTTGATTGGTACGTGGAAGACCCGCAGCCTGAGTACCGGTTTGTGGTGGACAAGGAGAAAGCAGCGCTGAGCGGAGTCTCGACGGACCAGATCACCCA
>DATFYM010000137.1:0-4197 GCA_035315065.1 Terriglobia bacterium | reverse complement strand
TGCTCTTCGGCACTCAACCGTGGGATGTGGCGACGTTATCCGCTGTGGGTGCGGTGCTCGCCGTCTCGGCGTTGCTCGCCAGCTACATCCCCGCCCGCCGGGCGACGAAGGTTGATCCGATGGTGGCGCTGAGGTACGAATGAGGAGGGGCAGCAATGAGTTTCCGGAACTGGTTGTATCGCCGACGCCAGCGTGAAGACGAACTGGACGAGGAAGTCCGGGGTAGCCGTCTTTGCGGCCGCTAACTGAATCCCACGATATGCCGCTCGTCATTCAAAGGCTCTCAACAATGCGGCAATCCCCTGCCATTCTTACCCGGAAGCGCGGAGAACGGCACGAACGGATTTATTGTCCCTCCCAGAGACTTACCGAAGGTGCTTACCTCGAACACGCCAACGAACTACTAAGGCCGGCAAAGTGAGAAGCAAAAATTCTCATTTCCTGCTGACAACCAAGTTATCTATGCCAGCCGGGCTCGCGACGGCGTAACGGGTGAAGGTCGAGATCTCAATCTCAAGTCTGTCGATAGCGACGTCCTTGTATGCGTTTTGGACCGTAGCAAAGTTGCCGAAGGTGTTTGGAACTATGCCAGCGACCTTGAAGACGGGATTCCGGTCCAGAAAGCCCGTTATAACGTAGGGAATGGGTGTGACACTCGCGTAGAGATCTGCGGAAGTGAACGTGAATGTGTGCCCCGACGCGGTGACAGCGATTGAATTTGTTGTTGTTCCATACTCCGTCGCTCGCTGCGTGAAATAAATATATGGTAGAGGGTGGCCGAAGCTTTTGCCGACGAGCCAGTTTCCCGATGCCGGTGCAACTGTAAAACCACCTTCCGTGTAACAATTGAGTAATGAGCCATCGGGACCCGGCAGCCCATCGAAGGTAATGATCTTCTTTTCCGATGGTGGGGCCGTGCCGGGAGGCGCAACTCTGTCACAATCTCTTCCAACTTCAACCAAGTCGGTTGGCAGGTCCCAGCCGCGAAGGCGATCTTTGATTTCATCGATCGATACGGCAAACGTGTCAATTGCGCCGGACGTATTCGATACGACCATCCCAACGATCCCATCGACCGTCACCACGGCCGCGCCGGAACTCCCAGGCGCCGTCGGGAGACCATTGAAGACCTGCCGTTTTGGATCATCTCTCGTGCCGGAGAAGCTTCCGTGCGAACCTGGCAGAGACCATCCGGTTTCTCTCCCTATCGTCCACACCCAGCTCCCCGCATCTCGGGGCGCCTGCAGTGAAGCACCCGACAGGACGGTCGGGGATCGATCGGCCGCGTTTCGAACCATGAGCACAGCTAGATCGTCATAGGTCTGCGGGCTGCTGTATGGGAGGCGCACCGCCTCTACGTCGTCGCCGGGTCTCACCCGGAAACGCACAAGCGGCCGATCGTTCAGCATCTGGTCGCGGTCGAACACGACATGGCTGGGGGTGACCACGTAGAGGTCGGGGCCGCGTCGTCCCACGATCAGGCCAAAGCCCTGGTCGCCGGCTGGCGTGCCGTCTTTCTGTTGTGGCAGCACTCTGACAACGCTGCCGGCGAACCGCTCGGCCTCGGCGCGCGCCTGGCGGTCGACACCGTCACCGGTGACCTGCGCCAACACTGGTGAGGCGGAACAGATTGTGAGGCACAAGGCTGCGCCGACGCACAGACGACGCGTCCGATTCGGCGCGCGCAGGCTGACAGAAACTCTCGAAGGCCAATTTTCGGACGACATCACGACCATGACTGCTTGAGCTCCGCCATCGTGGGGCGCGAGTGGTCCCCTACCTCCCCCATTTGAAAGCCCACTGACGAGCTTTCCAAAGTGCCGCCAACACGGCGAGTGCAGCTCCCCAGGCAAGTTTTAATTCATGCTGGCCCAACAGGTAGGCGAGCACGCTTGGAGTGACGTCACGGTCCGGGAGTGGCGGTGAACCGGGTCGCGGCGGCCCTATGCCGATACTGAGAGCGTGCCCGGACGCGTTGATGGCAACCCCGTCAGCACCAAATTCTAGCCGACCCGCCGTCGCCGCTACCTCCTTGAGCCAGATCAGTTCGCGCGGCTGCAGCGGCAACTCATCGCCAGTATCGAGGAGTTTCAGCTTGCCGCTCAGCAGTTCTGATTGGAAGGGCAATCGCTGATCCTCGTTGGTCGGCCGGGGCCGGGTAAAATCCAGGCGGTGGATGGGCTGATCGTAGAGCGCAATCCCTTTCAGCTCTCCGGCGGCGGGAAGCACGAGGCGAACTGGTACCACGGTTCCGCTAGGGGTGGCGTCAAGTCCGAAGGGCCTCTCGGTGACCGCAATTTGTCGCGCGACCCCGTTGTCGGCAATCTGTCGAATGGTTCCTGACAGGGTCAGCTTGATGGCGCCGCCGACCATAATACGGAGGTCGGGTGATCCGTCTGTTGTGGACGTGAGCGTCAGGATTGTATCGGGGTCGAGTACGACGCTTTCCAGGACAACTGAATCGGCGGTGAGCCTGATCCCGTTGTAGGGATCGCCAGCTTGCGCTAGTTCCGGCGGACGATTCTGAAGGTGTGTTCCGAAAAGACGGAATTCTGCGCCCTCGGCTAGTTTAACCCCGATCGTGTGGGTCGCCCGTGTGGATGCGGTGACCTCGACCAAGCCGCTGACCGCCTGTAGGTCGAATCTGTTATTCCTCCAGGAAACGGATACAAGGATGAGGAGAACGAACACAGCGCCGCTGGCGACAAGCAGTAACCAGCCACTTCGCAACAGGCGAGCGGCGATACCCTCAGGATCTGCGAGGCTCATGGACGCTCTACAGGAGGCGGAATTTAGCGTGCAAGAAGGACAAACCGATCTGTTCGCGGTATGCCGTCGAGATAGAACGAGAGTTCAAGTGTGTTCCGCGCCCCCGGCAGCGTTCGGCCGATATCGACATCAAGCCGCTTTCCCTGAGGCACGAGCCCGGCGGCGTCAGGCAACGGTACCCATGACATCGTGTGAGCCGGATCGTAGATGCGCCACGCGACATTAGTCACGTCAGAGCCCGGCCTGACGACCGCCACAATGTCGCTCGGGCGCAAAGCGCCGGGTCGGCCAGCATATACCGGAACGTAGCCGATGGTCCCGTCCGCCAGAACGCGAATGCCATACACGCCGAACTTCTCCGCATCGATTTGGCGCGGCGCGATCACATCGTGTAGCGGCAGGCGAAACGCCGTCTGGCCGGACGGCAGTTGTGCATCCAGGCGGTAATAGAGCTGCAAGGGGACACCGACGCCCTGGATGCGGGTGGTCGCCTCGGGGGCGTCGGCGAATCGGATCTCGATACTGGGGTCCGTGTTGAAGTCGTAGAGGACGTGACCGATGGTCAGGGACACCAGGGACATGCCTTCGCCGCCCGCGACTACCTTTGTGAACAGACCCTCACACCGCGGTGTATTTGCCCGGAATTGATACCTGAGTGGTGACGACATGTCCGTCGGCAGAGGATCGCAGGACTGCGCGACGGAATTGCGCCCGATGGCGCCGACCGACAGGGCGGTCAGGAGAAACAGCCAGGTCCGGCGAGCCCAACGACGCATGGCATTTCCCTCCCGCCGTGACGCCCTCTTGGTTCGTATCCCTCTTTCATTAGACTCATCAAAAATGCACTTGATAAGGGTTATTACTCCGGTTAGGACCTTGCAGCCAGTAGTCGCGAGCGGAACGATCACCTGAGTTAATTCCGAATGACCTTCCACACACTCCGTGACGACGACCTCGCCCTCGCCGACCAAGGCAAGATCATCATCATCGATAGTTATGCCTTCAATCTCAAATGAAAGCTGACTGGTCGTTGTTAGGAGGTCTTCGATCGGGTAGGTAGGCTCGTCTTCCCCAGCATCGCAGATGCGGTTAAGGGCTTCGTCTTCGTTCAAAGCGTCGTTGACATAGGGCGACCGCGTTCTCTGCAAGATCGCCGCGACCCCCAGCACCTCCACCAGCCGACGCAACCGAGAGAAACGCTGCGGGCGGCCCGAGCTAACAGGGTTCTTGGTCCGGTTTCTTCCTCTTGAAGTTGGGCTTGAACGTCGATTCTTCATTGTCTTAGGTTACTAGTATATCGTTTCATTAAACTGTAACCGTATTACTGGTGGTTAATGCGTCAAACTTTTTCCAGCGGTGAACTACCGGCTGGGCGTTGATTTCGGCGACGCCTAGCAGAATGCGCTGTCGGAGCTCGTCCCAGGACTG
>DATFYM010000136.1:0-2568 GCA_035315065.1 Terriglobia bacterium | reverse complement strand
TGCTCTTCGGCACTCAACCGTGGGATGTGGCGACGTTATCCGCTGTGGGTGCGGTGCTCGCCGTCTCGGCGTTGCTCGCCAGCTACATCCCCGCCCGCCGGGCGACGAAGGTTGATCCGATGGTGGCGCTGAGGTACGAATTGTTGGCGGTTAGGGCCCCGTGAATCATGAATTCGATCAAGCGTGTTTTCAACGGCGCCGCTCAATACCATCACCTCCACCTCCTTCCGATGGTGTCAGGTCGCCCCACTTGACCACGGACGGAGCAAAAGCAAGAGTAGCGCGGACCTGCTGTTCAAGGTCCGCGGCTACCGTCTTCCGACGTTTACGTGTTGCTTCCCAACTCATGTCGCGATTGCGTCGCCCGTTTCTTTACGACCGATACTTCTTCGTGACCGTGGTCCTGCTGAAATCAAGGCGCCGCCTTCAAGACCCGGATTTTGACGGCCTGGCGCACGCCCTCCGCCCGGATGCGCCGCAAACACGCGTTTCTGCTTACGGCCTGGGTCTTCCTGCCAGACCGGAAACTTCCGGCGGATCACCACCGTCCTATCCAGCTCATCCACCGCCTGGAGGATCTTCAGTTGCAAATCCTCTTCGAGGGCCGTGGTTCGTAAGTACTCATGCACCTCGGCTTGGGCGGACGTCGATTGCTGTCCCTCGACAAACGCACTCACAACTGCAGTGGCGAGTGGCGAGCGGCCAGGACCCAGCAGAAGCCTCAAAGCTGCACGACAGGCAGGCCGGGAATCAACCGGAAGTGACGGAGGTTGACGGTCAGCACGCCGTAGTCATGCGCGAGGGCGGTGGCCCCGATCAAGAGATCGCCGAAGGGAATGGTGATGCCCCGGCTTTGCTGCTCCCCGTCCAGCTTGCCGGCGAGGAAGGCCGTCTGTCGAGTGTAAGGGTACACCTCGACATCCTGGAGAAGCTCGTCGATGAAGGACTCGCGCCGGGCACGCGCCTGTATTGTTGGGGCACGGTAAATGCCATGCACGAGTTCCGTCAGGCCGATCGAGGAGAGCGCTGCCTCCTGATCCCCGGTTGCCGCCGCAACCAGTCGGAGAAGCTGCGTTACCGTGTCGCCTCGCCGCTCGGCAGCTATAACGACGCTAGAGTCAAGAATCAGTCCCATGCGGGCGGGTCTAGCGGCTCACGATGACTGTTGATGACCTCTTCGAGATCGCGAGCAAAGTCTCCGTCAAGAGTGACTGTCGAGCCATGAGCCTCCGCCAGCGCGATGGACTCGGACAGCAGGCGGCCACGCACTGGCTCAGGAGGGCGAACGACGGCCACCGGCCGCGCGTCGTGCTCAATGACGACTTCATCGCCAGCGCGCACGCGCTCCAATAGAGAAGCAAAATTGCCCGCCGCATCCGAGTCCGACATGCGGATAATACGGTTGCCCATGCTGTGTAGTATACACCGACTGGCGCCTGGTCTGCGAGCCCCAGAGGTCAGGGGGGTCAGGGGCGGGACCAATCTCACCCCTGAGCCGCGCGTACCTCGGTCAGTATCTGCCGCACGGTTTGCCCGGCTCGTTCGGCCGCAATGAGAATGCTGGAGCATGCTGTACCGGGTTTCGGTGCACGATCCGCTCACCTTCGCAACCGTCCCTTTCGGTCTTGTCCGTGTAGCTTTGCTTGCTTGTTGGATTCCCGCCATGCGCGCTGCCCGGCGGGATCCAGTCCAAGTGCTTCGGCACGATTGAACTCGACTGCGCCCGCTGGCATGTTACATCCCAGCCCGCCGGGCGATTTGGGCGAGGCAGTTGACCAATTGGAGCGCGGCGCCGTGGTGCCGGTTGGAGTCCACTTCAGCGTAAATGAGGACATTGGTATCGATGGCCTGCACGAGTTACCGCCCGTCCATCAGGTCGAAAAGCGCGTCGCGGTCAAAGAGATCAACTCCGGGGAGCTCGGTGGCTTTCCAACCTTGAAGGCGCAACTCGTAAGGTACTGGAACTTTGGCGCTCAGCGCCCGGCGCAGCAGGTCGTTGGTGACGGCCTGGAGGGTTCGCCCTTCTTCGGCCGATTTCTTTTTTAACGCTCGAAGCAATTGGTCATCGATCGTCAAAGTGGTTCGCTTCATATGCAAAAGCATACGCCAAAAGCATCAAGATGTCACGCCCGTATTATGCCAGACGCGGGACCATTACTTCAGCCTTGCGGTGCGCACCGGGCAAGACGCCGGGGCGCTGCTGCCGGTGCTGGCGAGCGCCTTGCAGCAGCTCGACCCGAACCTGGCCGTATCCAACGAGGAGACCATTAATGAGCAGATTGACCGCACGCAGGCGGCACTGCTGCATCAGTTTTCGGCGTGGCTGGTGGGCGGATTTGCAGCGATGGCGCTGGTCCTCGGCGTGGTCGGACTGTACGGAGTGGTCGCCTACTCGGTGAGCCAGCGAACCCGCGAGATCGGAGTTCCCATGGCGCTCGGCGCACAGCGCAGCTCCGTCTATCAACTCATCCTGAAGGAAGCGGGGTGGCTCACCACGATCGGAATCGCCTTGGGCCTTGTGTGCTCCGTGGGTGCAGCAACGCTGATGCGCGGTATGCTCTTCGGCAC
>DATFYM010000135.1:0-14974 GCA_035315065.1 Terriglobia bacterium | reverse complement strand
GAGGCTGTGGTACGCGCGGCAGACCATCCAAAACGGCTGGAGTCGCAACGTCTTGGTTCACCAGATCGAGAGCGGTCTGTATCGTCGCCAGGGCAAGGCGCTCACCAACTTCAGTCGGACGCTGCCAGTTCCTCAGTCGGAGCTTGTGCAGCAACTCGTCAAGGACCCGTACAATTTCGAGTTCCTCACCCTCACGGAACAAGCGCGCGAGCGAGAACTGGAGCGCGCCCTAATCGATCACCTCCGCGACTTTCTGCTGGAGCTCGGCGTCGGCTTCTCCTTCGTGGGCAGCCAATATCCACTTGAAGTTGGTGGCCAAGAGTTCCGGTTGGATCTTCTGTTCTATCACTTGCGGCTCCGCGCCTTTGTCGTGATCGAAGTCAAAGTCACCGACTTCCAGCCGGAGTTCAGCGGGAAGATGAACTTCTACCTCTCAGCGGTTGACGACCTGCTCCGCCATCCCGACGATCAGCCGAGCATCGGGATGATTCTGTGCAAGTCGAAGAACAAAGTGGTCGCCGAGTACGCCCTGCGCGACATCCGAAAGCCCGTTGGCATTGCGGAATATAGGCTCACGGAGGCTCTGCCCAAGCGCTTGCGAGGCAGTCTGCCCACAATCGAAGCCTTGGAAGCGGAGTTGAAAGAGGATTCACCGAAATGACTTGCAAGGAGAAGTACGCATGGACGCCGTTCATGAGACCCAGTCGACCACAGAATCCCTGGGGCCGTCCCATTTCGAAGTCGCGGTCGATGTGAAAGCCGCCGCGCGCTTTCTTGGGATCAGCCCGTCTTTGGTGTATGCTTACGTGGAGCGAAAGCAGATTCCCCATTTCCGAATGATGGGCCGCTCGATTCGATTCAGCCTCTCTGAACTCGAAAAGTGGCGGCGACAATTCTTCGTCAATGGAGGAATCGATGAATAAGGGAAGGCCACGTACGACCGGTGGAGTCGTTTACCGGCGCAATAACTCCGTGTTTTGGTGGGCACGCTACCGAAACCGTGAGGGCCGGATCGTTAGGGAATCCACCGGGATTGCAGACCATCAGGAGGCCGAGCGCTTTCTTCGCGACCGGCTCGATGATCGAGACGACGGAAAGCTACCCCGGATTCTGGCCAGCAAGAACCTCACGTTTGGTGAGTGGGCGGACTGGTTCTTGGAGACCCGCTCCGGGCCGCCGTTCCGATCGGCAGGAACACATCAACAGAACGTGAACGCCATGAAGTTTCTCCGACCAGTGTTTGGCAACACACGCCTCTTGGACATAACTCCAGAAGCCATTGAACTTTACCTGACCGAGCGCCTGAAGGAGGGCAGAAGAATCCACAGACGAATCGACAGCAAGTTGGTGCTCCTGCATGGGCGCACGGTCAAGCCAGCAACCGTTCATCAGGAATTCCGCGTGTTGAGGAGAATGCTCAACATCGCCGTAAGCCAAAAGCGACTGCCATCCAACCCTTGCAGCGCGGTCGAATTCCCGGTTTCAATCACTCACACAACCCGCAAGCCCCATTACATGACTGCGAGCGAGCAGAAACGGATCGAGTTCGTCGCTCCCGACTACTTGCGCAATGCCCTCGTCATCCTTGTGGAAATGGGACTCCGCCCCTACAAGGAACTGATGCCGATGAAAAAGTCGCAAGTCGACCTGGAGAACTCGCTCGTGCACATCGATCAGTCCAAGACGCCGAGTGGCATCGGGGATATGCCAATGACCGAGTTAGTCCGGGAGGCATTTAAGTCACAAATGGACGCGACTCCCGGCTCCGATTACCTCTTTCCAAGACTCACCCCACTCGGCAAGAAGCCCTATATCGGTAGTCTCAAAAAGGTCTGGGCGACCACCCTCCGGCGAGCCGGGATCCCCTACTTCTCGCTCTACGAACTACGTCACACCTTCGCTACTCGACTCAGCGCCGGCGGCGTCTCTGACCATTTCGTCACACAGATGCTCAGACAAGGAGACGCGCAAGTCTTCAAGCGGTACAGTCAGGCCAAGTTGATGATGATGAGGGAAGCATTGGCTAGGCTTGACCGGAACGCGAACGAGCACCAGGAGCATTCTGGCACAGCGACTGTGCAGTGAAGCCATTTTGGGCACACTTTTGGCACACTTTAGGTCTTTCTTATGGGCTATGAAAAACAAGCGATGTTGAATTTGAATGGGTTAGATGGTACGCCCGGAGAGATTCGAACTCCCGACCCCTTGCTTCGTAGGCAAGTGCTCTATCCAGCTGAGCTACGGGCGCACGCCGAGGTCTTCCACTGGTGCCGGACAACGCGGGCTGGATCGGGCCGCCGCGGTGGAGCGGCGGGGTAGCCACCGGACCCCGCTCTCACCCGCCCGCCTATGCCGGCTGAACTGTTCCTATTTTGCACGGTTGTCGCGGCGCTGTCAATCAGAAGGAGTCGAAGTCGAAAGAGTCGAAAGTCAAACGCCGAAGGTCAAGACCGCTTCTGCTTCTACTTTCTACTTTCGACTCTCTCCCTCACTTCTTGGAGAAGACAAGATGCACGGTGCCTGAGCCCTCCGGCGCTTTGACGCTTCGCTCGAGCATCAGGGATTGCCCATCGGCGGAGAGTTTCCACTGCTCTTTGATCTGGACTTTGCCGCCTTTCCCTGAGGGGTTCTCATCTCCGGCCAGAGAGAGTTTCAACTCCTCACCATTCTTGCCCCACTCTGTTTTCCCCGTCGCCGAGGTCTGGTCTGCATCACCAAGCTGCGTCGTCGATTCGCTGCCATCCAACCTGTAGACGGCACTGGAGGGATAAAGCTTGTAGGCGGCAACGCTGCCGCGCGACGAACTCGAGCGAGGATTTCCGTTTCCGCCTCCGCCTCCACCGCTGCCACCCGGCATTCCACTGTCATTCGGCATTCCGCTTCCACTACCGGGCATTCCGATTCCACCGCGCGGCATCCCCATCCCGCCGCCCGGCATGCCCATGCCTCCTCCCATGCCACCGCCTCTTCTACCGCCCCGCGAGCCTCCCGGGTACCCGGAATTGGGCGCGTCCTGGGAGGCCTGCAGGTCACCCTTGAGCGACGTCTCCACTTTCAGTTGCTGCTGATCCTGGTTTACCACCATGCTGTAAGCTTCGAGTCCCGCCGGAGGGTTCTTCGTCTGGCCGAAATCCAGGACCCACTCGCCGGAGAAGTTTGCCGCCTTCGACGCGTCCTTCGCCTGCAGCATCGTTGAACCGAGGACGAGCGCGCAGAATACTAACCAAGTTTTTTTCATAGTCCACCCAACCCCTTCCAACCAACTTGATTCCCCCGCCTTTGCAGCCGAGTCTGTCAGGAACGTAGGATTGGATGGTAAAACCCGAAACCGGGATGGCCTGCCGCCAGGAATTGCCGATTCTCGATTGCCGATTGGAGGGAGGCCGGCTGTGACGGATCATCATGGGCTGCATATTCGTGCCCGAAATTGGGTTTCGTGGCCCTAAACTAATCAGGGACATGGTATCCTATTGAATGAAAGGGCCATGTGCCAGACTGGAGACCGGGATTCGCTCCGTGCCTGCCATTCAGGCCGTTTGCCTTCCGCCCGCACGAATTGACATGCAGTTTTCGCTGTTCGACCTTTGACGTTCGACACTTTGACTTCTTCCGATGATTCGCCGATACACACGCCCGGAGATGGGCCGCATCTGGAGTGACGAAAACAAGTTCCGCCGCTGGCTGGACGTGGAGATTGCCGCCGCAGAAGTGGAGGCAGAGGCCGGCCTCATTCCCGCGAGCGCGGCGCGCGCCATTCGCCGCTGGGGCCGCCGCCCGGATGCTTTCAGCGTCGAGCGCATTTTAGAAATCGAGAAGCAGGTGAAGCACGACGTCATCGCCTTCACCACCAACGTCGCGGAAAACATCGGGCGCGAGGGCCGCTATCTCCACTACGGGCTCACTTCCAACGACGTTGTGGATACGGCGCAGGCGCTGCAGGTGCGCGAGGCTTCTCAACTGCTGCTGGATGGCCTCGCCCGCCTGGGCGAGGTGCTGAAAAAGCGCGCTTTTGAGTTCCAGCACACGCCCATGGTGGGGCGCACGCACGGCATCCACGCCGAGCCGATCACCTTCGGCTGGAAACTGGCGATTTGGTACGAGGAGAATCGCCGCAATACGGAGCGGCTGGCCTACGCAGCCGAGCAGATGCGGGTGGGCAAGATTTCGGGGGCAGTGGGGACCTACGCCCACCTGAGTCCGGCGATGGAGAAGAAGATTTGCGCCCGACTGGGACTCGAAGCCGACCCTATTTCGTCGCAGGTGATCCAGCGCGACCGGCACGCGTTTTACCTGACCACTCTGGCCGTCGTCGCCAGCTCGCTGGACAAGATCGCGCTCGAAATCCGCGGCTTGCAGCGGACGGAAGTGCGCGAGGCGGAAGAATACTTCTCGGCGGAGCAGAAAGGCTCCTCCGCCATGCCCCACAAGCGCAACCCGGTGACGGCGGAGCAGATCTGCGGCCTGGCGCGTGTGGTCCGCGCCAACGCCCAAGCGGCGCTCGAAAACGTGGCCCTGTGGCACGAGCGCGATATTTCCCACTCCTCGGTAGAGCGCGTCATTCTGCCCGACTCGACCATTCTGGTCGACTACCTGCTGGATAAAACCGCCCGACTGGTGGAGACCATGTTCGTCTATCCGGACCGCATGATCGAGAACCTGGGGGCGCTCCGCGGGTTGATCTTCTCGGGTCAGCTCCTGCTGGACTTGGTGGAGAAGGGCGCAGCCCGCGAAGAAGCTTACCGTTGGGTGCAGCGCAACGCCATGCAGGTGTGGTCCAGCTCCGCGGGAGGCGAGGACTTCCGGGCTTTGGTCGAGCGCGACCGGGACATACGGCGATACCTGACGCCTCGCGAGATTGCGCGGGCGTTCTCCATCGAGCGACAGCTTCGCTACGTTGATACCGTGTTTCGCCGGGTTTTCGGGAAGGCCTGAGGGCGCTCTCTGGGAATGAGCCTACGGTTTCGGGGGCTCGTTCGGCTGGTCCTGATGATTGCCGGCGCTGCCTTCACTGGCTGGACCAGGTGGCTTTGGCTGATTGGGGTCGTCCTTCGCTAAATATTGCACAATTACCGAGATGCGCCGGTTGGAGGGGTCCAGTGGATCGGCGGTTTTGCGAAGCCTCTGATCAGCGAAGCCCCGCACCTGGCTCACCTGATCCTCGCGCAGGCCACTCTGCTGCATGAGGCGGCGCGCCGAGTTGGCCCGATCGGTGGAGAGTTCCCAATTCCCGTAGTCGGTTCTCCCGCTGAATGGCTTGGAATCAGTGTGACCTTCGATGGAGATGTTGTTGGGGAGCTTGCCCAGCTCCTGGGCGAGCGTGACCAGCAGATCCTTCCCGCTCCCGTTGGGCACGGGGCTGCCACTGTCAAAGAAGGTACCGGTGGCCGTCTCCATCATTTCGATGCGGAGCCCCTCGGCAGTTACGGTCATCTCGATCTGGTCCTTGAACTTGTCTAAACTTGCCACTTGGCGGATCGCATCCGTCAGCGCCTGTTTAAGCTGCGACATGGTGTCTTTGGTGAGGGTGATATTCTCTCCCGAACCGGTCTGATTGGTCCCCACCATTTTCGAATTGCCGGTGGGGTCCTTGAAATAACCTCCTACCGCCAACTGGAGTTGCTTGCTGCTATTCATCAACCACAGCACGATGAAGAGAGCCATCATCGCCGTAACAAAGTCGGCATAGGCTACCTTCCAGGCGCCTCCGTGGTGTGCGGCATGCGGGTTGTTGCGTTTGATGACGATGATGGGACGTTTGTCGCCCATGGTCTGATCCCCCGATTAGGCAGCGGGCGCTGACGCCGCTGGGGCCTTCGCCGCCGCGGCGGCACTCCGACAGGATTTCTCGACTTCCTGGAAGGTCGGCCGAACGTGGCCGGGAATGGCCCGCCGCCCGACTTCGATCGCCAGCAGGGGAGCGGTTCCCTTGATAAAGGCAACGATCACGACGCGCAGGACGTGGTAAAAGGCTTGCTCGTCCTCCGCCCTCTTGGACATGTTCGCGGCGACGGGCCCTACCAACCCATAGCACAGGAGGATGCCCAGGAACGTTCCCACCAGCGCCGCCGCCACCTTGTGACCGATCTCTTCCGGGGGCCCGCCGAGAGCGCCCATGGTGATCACCACGCCGAGTACCGCGGCGACGATCCCCAGGCCGGGAAGAGAGTCCGCCATATTGCTCAGGGCCGCGACCGGCCGGCTGGCTTCGTGATGATGGACCTCCATATCGAGTTCCATCATCTGGTCAACGTCAAAGGGCTCTACTCCGCCGGTGATCGCCATGCGCAGCGTGTCGCACACGAAGTTGCGGATGCGGCTATCCTGGAGGAAGCTACGGTACTTCGAGAAGATGGGGCTCTTGGCCGGTTCTTCAACGTCTTTTTCCAGCACCATGAGCCCTTCACGCCGCGCCCGGTTAAAGACTTCATACATCATCTTCAGCGATTCGAGGTAACGCTGGGATGTGAATTTTGTTCCTTTCAGCACTCCGCCAACCCCGGCGGCGATTTTCTTGAGGATGTGGATCGGGTTGGCAATCAGAAGCGTTCCGATCGCCGCCACGCCGATAATGAGGAGTTCGGCAGGCTGAACGAGAACCAAAAGGCTGCCGCGCTCCATCAGGTAACCGCCGATCACTGCTCCAAAAACGACCACAATTCCAATGATGACCATCATAAGTTCTTGACCATCCGGCGACTGTCTACTGCACTTCCTGCGTAGCCAGGACGCAGTCGCCATCCTTTGTGGAATTCTGTTCCAACGATTTCTCGGCTCGCTGCAGGATGGATTCCATCCCGTCTCCCGGCTCCACGAACGCTCCTCCCAATGAGGCGGTGACCGACAACCGATCGCCCCACCACTCGATCTGCGCACATTTCACGATCTTCCTCAGGAGCGCGCCCACATGCTCCAGGACGTCCACGCCGCAATAGGCGATGACGGCCAGAAACCCGCCCTCGTTCCAGCGGCCGACCAGGTCGACGGGACGGAGGGTGTTGCTCAGTGTCTGTCCCACCACCGACAGCATGGCCTTGGCGGCAAGGTGGCCGTGGAGTGCTTCCCACCGGTCCCAGTGATTAAGCTGGATGCGCAAGACACTGAACGGGACTTGGCGCTCGGCAAAAGCAGTGAGGCGCTCACCTATGCGTGCTACCAGCAAATCCCGATCCGCAAGGAAGGAGGTTTCGTCGGGATTCGCCTCACCGGCAACTCGGCTGCGACGTTGGTCCGCGTTCGCAGCCACCGCCCTCATCTCGAAGCTTTCGGCAGCGCCGACGATTGTGCCTTCCCGGTCCCTGACCGGCACCGCCCAAACCCTCACCGGAACCCGGTAACCTTCCTTGTGGTGAAGATAGACGTCGATGCTTCGGGGTTTCCCGTCACGCATCGTGTCGGCGAGCGGGCAAGCGTCGCCGCAAAGAATCGAATGGTTCTTGTCACAGTGAACCAGGATGTTGTCGCGACAGAGACGCCCCACGACATCCTGGCGCAGGAAGCCGCTGATTCGTTCCGCACCATCATTCCAGAATACGATGCGGCGGTCTTCGTCTACGATGTAGACGCCGGTCTGGAGGCTGTCCAGGACGGCTCGGAAAACTTCGTTGTCTTCAAGTTTCAACATACCAGCACCCACGGGTCTTCATCGGCCAGGAACTCGCTGAACTTTAGTTGGCTTCACACCGCGAGGCTGACCAAGAAAACGGGTGCCGATGTTTCTGGCTGGTGATCCGACAAAGAACGAGGGACAAAGGACTTATCCTGCTGCCGCGGTCCGGTTGCGCACGAACAGCGCGTACCACAGCAAACCGGCGGACAGGTACGCGAGGTAGATATAAGGCAGCTTCCCGTAAGGTCCCTCGGGCACCGGATAGAGGTTCCCCACCAGCGCCAGCACCATGGCGAGGCAGGCAAGGGGAGTGATGATGCGGCCGGCGGCATGGAAGGCACCGTGGCCGCGCAAGTAGCTGGGCAAAGCGGCGCAAACCAAGCCGTAGGCTACGATGAAACCGTAGGTGGCGAGCGAGCCCAGCCAGCCGTAGACGTCCAGCCCGCTCGCGCCCCGGGCGGCCAACGCGGCCACCGGCAGCACGGCAGCCACGCCGGTGACCACGACCGCGCGACTGGGCGTTTCGTTGCGGGCATGGGTGGCGCGCAGCGAGCCGTGGGCCAGTCCGTCGTGGGCCATCAGCAACAAGACGCGCGCCGCCGCCGTGATGCAGGCCAGCGTGCCGGCAAACATGCTCACCAGCGCGCCCACGTCGATCAGCAGTCCTAACACCGGCACTCTGGCCACTTCGGCCAGAACGTGCATTGGCGCCTGACTCGTTCCCAGGTCCCGCTCAGCGGTGTGGAAGCCGAGCACTTCGGCGTAAGCGCAAACGGTGAAGAAAACTCCCGCCAGGATCGCGCACTGGATCACGGCGCGCGGGATAGTCTGTAAGGGATTGCGCGCCTCGGACCCGAGTGTGGTCGCACTCTCGAAGCCGACAAAGCTGAAGAGCGCCAGCACCAGTCCCAGGCGAAGGCCGCTGCCCGTCATGCTGTGCAGTTGCAGTTGGTCCCAGTCCCAATGCAAGCCGTGGCGGGCCAGGACCAGCACCACCAAGGTCAGGATCACGGCAACGGAGGAGGCTTCAATCCATAGCATCAGCCGCGCCGAGATTTCGACGTCGCGGTAGGCGATCCAAATGGAAATGGCGGTGACCGCCACGGCCAGCAGCACCGCGGAGGTGGCGTGACCGGTACCGCTGCGGAGCAACACGTTGGCGTAGTAATAGAACCCGCCGATGACGCTCGATCCCGTCGCGACGTATGCCAACAGCAAGCTCCAGGCGACGGTCGCCCCCAGCCACCGTGGCAGGATCGTGGAAGCGTACGTATAGAGAGATCCAGGCGAGGCCGAGTAACGCGCGAAACGGCCGATGCACCACGCCACCAGAAGCACCGCCACTGTCGCCAGAACGTAGGCGAGCCACGTACCGTTGCCGGCCAGCGCGCAGACCAGCGGAATGGTAGCCGCCGGCGTGGTGGTGGGCGCCATGGTGGAGACGGACTGCGCCAGAGTCTCCATAGGCGAGAGGGCATCGCGCCGCAAACCATACCCGGCGCTCTGCTGTTGGTGCGCGATTCGCTCCGGCGGATGGCTGACTCCAGGCTGTGTTGGGGCGACCATGGGGTACAATAGCGGTACCGCCGTATGGAGCGCAAGCGGTTTTGACGATAGCCGACAAGATAGAGACCTTACTATGACGCTCGATAAAGAATTGCTGAGAACCTTGCCCAAGGTCCTTTTGCATGAACACCTGGATGGCGTCCTGCGGCCGCAGACCGTGGTCGAACTGGCCAAGGAGGCGAGGTATTCCAAGCTTCCAACCGACGATCCAGCAACGCTGGCGCAATGGTTCCACCAAGGCGCTAACAAGGGGAGCCTGGGGCAATACCTGGAAGGCTTCACGCACACCATCGCGGTGATGCAAACGGAAGAGGGGCTGGAGCGCGTGGCCTATGAACAGGCGGAAGACCTGCGCAGGGACGGCGTCGTCTATTTCGAGACGCGCTTTGCGCCGGTGTTTCATACAAAGAAGGGACTGACCCACCAGCAGGTAATTTCGTCGGTGTTGAAGGGATTGGACCGGGGCCGCAAGGAATTCGGAGTGTCTTCCGGATTGATCATCTGCGCCATGCGCAACATGAACGTGTCGCTGGAAATGGCGGAGCTCGCCGTCGATTTTCGCGAGCGTGGGGTGGTCGGCTTCGATCTGGCGGGTGAAGAAGGTGGTTATCCTCCCAAAAAGCACGTTGAGGCCTTTCATTACATTCAACGCCAGAATTTCAACATCACCATTCACGCCGGCGAGGGCTACGGCAAGGAATCGATCTGGCAAGCCATCCAATATTGCGGGGCGCACCGCATCGGCCACGGCACGCGACTGATCGACGACATCGCCGTGGTGGACGGCAAGGCCGTAAAGTTGGGCGACCTCGCGCAATATGTTCTCGACAAGAGAATCCCATTGGAGATTTGCCTGCTCAGCAACGTCCATACCGGGGCCACGCCCAGTGTGGCCGCGCACCCCTTTGGAGTCCTTTACCAGGAGAAGTTTCGCGTCACTCTGAACACGGATAACCGGCTCATGAGCGATACCACAATGACCCAAGAGTTCGAGGTCGCGGCGCAGACTTTCGGTCTCTCCCTGGACGACTTCGAGAAAATCACCATCAACGCCATGAAGAGCGCCTTCCTGCCGTACAAGCAACGCTGCGATTTCATTTACACGGTCATCAAGCCTGGATACGCCAAGGTCCGCGAATCCGCAAGTTAAGCTAAACTAACGCATCTTAGCGGCGGGATATTTCCAAGCTTCTTATCGTCGGTTACCAAGAAAGCTGAGAATTCGAGCGCCGTTGCGACGATGACGGCATCCGGGAGCTTCAAACGGTGCCGCTGCCGCACTCGGATGATACGGTCAATGGGTTGATGCTGGGCCCGGTCAAGGCCGATAACTTCAACGCGCTCGAGAAACTCGCTGAAGTATCCTTTGTCCTCCTCCGACAGACCCGGAAAGGCCAAGAACTCAATCTGGCTGAGAATCGAGATGCCGACCCATTCCGCCTTGTGAAGACGCTCCAATAGGGCGGTGTGGCCCCGAAGCAAGGCGATGATCGCGTTAGTATCGAGGAGTAATCGCTCACCACTCGTCACGCAGTTTCCTTTGCACGGCGACCGCATCGCCTTGCCACTTGAGCTTGCCAGAGAGATCGGCGAAGTCGTATTTCGCGCCGTTGGGAGATCGAGGGATGGGTTCCAGGGTCACGATAACATCAACCGGTCCGGCGGGCAACTCGGTCCGCAAGTCCAATCGCAAGGTTCCGTCTGAACCTACTTCAGCGTGGGTCTTGACGACTTTCACGAAGGTACCTCCAGCTCACATTGGTGCCGGTGCAAAGGGTCCGCGTGTGATGCATAACTAAGTCTACCATACGCGCAATAACGGCTAACCATTGGTTCTGCAACTTTCGATAAGTCGATTCCGGATCTTCGCGGTCAGAACTTGATCTCCGGCGCCCGGTCGTCTGCCGGGTCCGCCCACCGCGTATTGGGAATGGTCGGCGTCCAGCCCGGCCGCAGGGGATCCTGATCGTAAGCGTAGGCGCCTAGCCTCCGGTACATGTCACTATACTCTGCCAGCTTGTCGTGATCGAGCCGCACCCCCAGTCCCGGCGCCGTGGGAACCGCGATGCCGCCATGTTCGTAAGGTAACTTTCCTCCCTCGATGACGTCGTCCACCAGTTCGTGATAGTGGGCATCGGCCGCGAACGTCAGATTGGGAATCACCGCGCCCAAGTGCAACATGGTGGCAAGCTGGATTCCCAGTTCGCCCGAAGAGTGCAGCGCCACGCCCAATTGAAAGGTCTCGCAGATTCCTGCCGCCTTCACGCAAGGGCGAATTCCGCCCCAGAAGGTAGTGTCGAGCAGAATGACGTCGACGGCGGTATCGAGAACGTTGGCGGCGAGCTGTTCAAAGTTCACCACCACCGTGTTGGTGGCGAGGGGAACCCGCAGCTTCTCGCGCGCCCGCCGCATGCCGTTCAGGCCGAACACCGGATCTTCCAGGTAATCGTTGTTGAGGTCCTCGATGGCGCGGCCGAACCAGATCGCCTGCTCCGTTGACCACGCGCCGTTGGGATCGAATCGCCACCGGTCGCTAGGAGCGAGAGAGGCAACGGCTCGATAGCACTCGAGATCGTACTCGGGTGGGAAGACGCCGCCCTTCAGCTTGTGGGTGGAAAAGCCGTAGCGATGCTTCAAGTCCGCGGCATGAGCCAGCAACTGCTCCGGCGTTCGGACCTCGCCCGTGCCGTCTCGGGGGTTGGGATAGCGGAAGAAGAGATAGGATGCGAACTCCACTCGGTCGCGCAGGCGCCCTCCCAGGATTTCGGAAACCGGAACGCCCCACGCCTGACCCAGCAGGTCGAGGCAGGCGAACTCGAGGGCGGCCAAAATTTGGGTGCGATTGTTATAGAGTGAGGCCGTCGGGTTGCTGATGAGAAATCGCAGTTCTTCCAACCGGGCCGGATCGCGCCCGACGAGATAGGACTTGAGATGCCGGAACGTTCCCTCCGCCGACTCGCCTCCTCCCCCCATTTCTCCCAGGCCCACCAATCCGTTATCCGCCTCCACCTCTACGATGGTGCGAACGAACCGTCCCCAGTGGCAGCCGTTGGCATGGCGCAGCGGCGCCCGCAGAGGAACGCTCACGGTGGTGGCGCGAAGATCAACTATTTTCATCGGGCCTCTCGCTCCTATACCAGGACATAAGTTGTAGCGCCGGGCCGCCGGGCTTCAGAAGAATTGGCGATTGCAGATTGACGATTGACGATTGGAGGAAAAGAAAAAGCAAGCCGCGCCATCCTCCAATAAGACGTTCACCATCGTCAAGGGTTCTCTTTCAATCGTCAATCGTCAATCTGCAATCGTCAATTCTTGAAGCCCGGCGCTATAACTAACTTATGTCGCCCGGTGTAGTTTCCTCGATCTCAACGTAATCAAGCGGCGCATATTCCTCGCCGTCAGGCGTTCCCTCAATGCGAATTTCGTCGCCGGGCCGCAGGGCTAGGCCAGTGATCCGGCGGCGCGTGGACGAGCTGCCGTCAGGCTTTCGCGATGGCAAGTGATCGTCGGCGATCCACTCATCCACGAGCTGTGCGCCAACATAGACCCGGAACCGCGATGCGCCGTTATTTTGGTCGAAGTATTCCACACTCAGGTCGCGCCATCCGGCGGCCCCATTGTATCTAAAGCTCGCCGTGCAGCGTTGTGCCGAGCTTGGCGCCAAACTGGTGCATTCGGCCGCCTTACCGCCTGAAGCGGTCTCCCAGGGCGTGACGTCGACCACCTGATAGCCCTCCAGCTTCATCGATTCTGCTTCGATGCGGTTGGGGAAGTGTCCGGCGCGGCCCTGCGCGTCGGGGATGTTCGACTCGCGCCAGAACCAATTACAGACGGCATCGCGCCAGACGCGCGCGTGCCCGGCCTGATACTCAAGCTGAGCCAGAACCTCGCCATAGCGCTGCTCATCCACTAACCCTCGCAGTGCGCTCCACTGCGTCGCCAGCTCCTGCGCAGCGTCGGCCCCGGCGTAGTGCGAATCATAGACGTACTGGATCACTGTTTTCCCCGAGTGCAGCAGATAGGAATAGGGTACATGGTGCATGAAGAGCACCAAGCGATCGGGACAGGTGGCTAGCGACTCGTAGATCTTGGCCACCTCCGGTGGGTATTGGCCGATGTATCCAGTGCCGGTGGCCACCGTTCGATCCATGCCGATTCCCTTGTCGTCAGCGCGGATCCACTGACCCCACCCGTTGCGCTCCGCCGATTCGATTCCCGGGCCGTAGTGACTGCCGAGGATGTCCGTCAACGTGCCTAGTCCCAGCGGGCCCGTGTAGTCCTCGTAGATGGACCACGACTTGAGCAGCATGGCGTCGACCGTCGCCACCACATGCGGCTTGCCGCCGAAAGTCAGCCGGGTCCACTCGTCTGCGATTTTCGCCGACGCAAGGTCCGGATTCCAGGCCAGACGTCCGAAGCCATAGAGGTTCGCCATGGCAAGGTGGCTGCCCAACCATGTTGCGTCGCGCCCCACGCAGGAGACACCCACGAAACCACCCAGCGGCCGGTGAAACGTCCGGCCGGCCACCAGGTTCTTCACCGGTGTCCCGGGGCCGCGCGCGTGGAGATCGAAATCCAGCGTCTCTTTCCACATGGGGACCAGAAAACAGAGGTGGCGCTGTTGCCCCGTGTATTCCTGCGTGATCTGGAGTTCGATCGCCTCGTTCGTTTTCGCGAGGCCTCCGAACAACGGCGAAACCGGCTCGCGCACCTGGAAATCGATGGGCCCGTTCTTGATCTGCACGATGACGTTGTCATCAAAGCGGCCGTCGAGCGGGTGGAAGATGTCGTAGGCCGCCCGGGCGCGGTCGTTCTTCGGCTCGCGCCACTCGAGGTGATGGTTATAGACGAAGGCGCGGTAGAGGACGATTCCGCCGTGCGGCTTCAAGGCGCGGGCAATCGCGTTGGCCGCGTCGGCGTGGGTCCGGCCGTAAGCCGAAGGCCCGGCGCGCCCCTCAGAATCAGCCTTGAGTACAAACCCGCCGAAGTCGGGAATGGCTTTGTAGACTTCGTCGACCTTGTCCTTCCACCATTGGGCGACGCGCGCGTCGAGCGGATCGAAGGTGTCCAGGCCGCCCGCCGCTTTGGGGCTGCTCAAATCGATGGCGATTGACAGCCGCACGCCCCAGGGACGAAACGCGCTTGCGATCCGTGCCAATTGCGGGATGTAGGGCGCGATTAGCAGGCGCGGGTCGGCATTCACGTTGCTGACCGTGCATCCGTTAATCCCCACCGAGGCCAGAAGCCGCGCGTAGTCGCTGGCTCGGCCCAGGTCTTCCCTAACGTGGCCATCCTCGAAGAAGATCGATCGCCCGCCGTAGCCGCGCTCGATGCTCCCATCGAGGTTGTCCCACTGGTTCACCCAACGCACCGGCGCGGCCGGCTCAGCCCGTTCGTCAATGCCTGTCCCTGTCAACGGCGCCGTCAACGGCTGCTGCAAGGCGATTCGACGCAGCACCGCAAAGGTCCCATAAAGCACGCCGCGATCGTTGGCGGCGGCAATCACCAGGCACGGGTGGCCGCGCACCTCGATCGACTTCAGCCAGTACCCGTCTTCCTTCAAGTCTTCCCCCAAGCTCTCCGTCAGGCCGGCGCCTTCCTTCCAGTCAGACCGAATCGCGGGCATGGCTTGGCGAACGGCGGCGAAGGTACCGAGGACGATGGCGCTCTCGTTCGCAACACGCGTTTCCGCGCGCAGGGTTCGGCCCAACATGCCGCGCACGCCGCGAATCATTTCCGCCTGCGCCGCCTTGACGACTTGAGAATCGTCCAGCGCCACCACCACCGCCGGCAGCGTGTCGA
>DATFYM010000134.1:0-28066 GCA_035315065.1 Terriglobia bacterium | reverse complement strand
TCACGGACCACGAACAACGGACAACGGACGACGCACCAATGACGAACTCTTACATCACCCATCTCGAGTGCTCGCGCTGCGGGAAGCAGCTCCCGCCCGGCAGGGTGTACAACCTTTGCGAGTGTGGCGGGCCGCTGCTGGTTCGCTATGATCTCCGCCGGGCTGCGGCTACTCTCACTCGCGAGAGTGTGGCCGCTCGCTCCAAGAACCTGTGGCGATATCGCGAAGTCCTGCCCGTGAACCACGACGAATCGATCGTGTGCCTGGGCGAGGGCTTCACGCCCTTGCTGCATGCACGCCGCCTGGGAGAATCGATCTGCCTTCCGCGTCTCTACCTCAAGGATGAAGGTGTGAACCCGACGGGCTCGTTCAAGGCGCGCGGGCAAGCGGTAGCCATCAGCATGGCGCGCGAGTTGGGGATCCATAAGGTGGCGGTGCCGTCAGCCGGCAACGCCGGCGGCGCCATGGCGGCCTATGCGGCCAAGGCGGGGATGCAGTCGCTGGTCTACATGCCGGAAGGCACTCCGCTCATGAACCGCCTGGAGTGCGCGCTGCTGGGCGCCGAAGTCAAGCTCATCCCGGGCAGCATCAAGGACTGTGGGCGCCTGCTGCGCGAGCGTATCGACGCCGAAGGCTGGTTCGATGTCTCCACCCTCAAGGAACCCTACCGGGTGGAGGGCAAGAAGACCATGGCCTACGAGTTGGTGGAACAACTCGACGGGCGAGTGCCCGACGCGGTGGTCTACCCCACCGGTGGCGGCACCGGACTCGTGGGCATGTGGAAAGCCTTCGAGGAGATGGCGGCGATGGGCTGGATCGGGGACGAGCGGCCCCGCATGATCGCGGTACAATCGACGGGTTGCGCGCCCATTGTTCGCGCGTTCGCGAGTGGAGCCGATCGCGCCGAAGAATGGCAGAATCCGGCAACGCTGGCCTCCGGGCTGCGCGTGCCGTCGGCTGTGGGTGACTCCTTGATGTTGCGCGCGCTGCGCGAGAGCGATGGCGCCGCCCTGGCGGTGGAGGATAGCGCGATGCTGGCTGGCGTGCGCGAGATCGCGGAGGGCGAAGGTATCGTCACATCGCCTGAAGGCGGCGCCACCCTGGCGGCGTTGAAGCGTCTCCTCAGCGAAGGCTTCCTTTCGGGTTCCGAGACCGTGGTGTTGTTTCTAACAGGCAGCGGCTATAAGTATCTTGAGGTGCTCGAGACCGTGGTCCAGCGAGCTTAGCGTTTTGGATACGGCACTCGCGACACACGGACGGACTGAAGTGCGGAACTCCATCATGCCAGCCACCGAGCGTCTTTATTATACCGATTGTTACCTGCGCGAGTTCGATGCTCACGTCCTCAAGTCTGAACCCGACCCGCGAGGTCTGCGGATCTATCTGGATCGTACTGCGTTCTACCCCGAATCCGGCGGCCAACCCTCGGATCGGGGCACACTGGCTGACGTCCCGCTGCTGGATGTTGTCGATGAGGATGACGCCGTCGCGCACATCGTCGAGGGAGGATCGCCCGCCGGGATCACCCATGGCGCCACCGTTCGAGGCCTCATCGATTGGGCGCAACGCTTCGACCACATGCAGCAGCACACCGGGCAGCACGCCCTTTCCGCGGCGTTCGAGCACACGGGCGGCTACCGGACGGTGTCCTTTCATCTTGGGGCCGTCGTATCCACCATCGATCTCGACTCCGACCGGCTCGGCCGGCGGCAGATCGAGGCAGCGGAGGATCTCGCTAACCAGATTGTCTTCGAAGACCGGGAGGTCCGCATCTCGTTCCGAGCGGCCGAGGAAGCCAGTCAGATGGACCTGCGAAAGCCGACCCGGCGCGAAGGTGAAGTACGGCTGATCGAGATCGAGGACTTTGACCTTTCGGCTTGCGGGGGCACGCACGTGCGGCGTACCGGCGCAATCGGGCTGATCGCCGTGCGCAAAGTCGAGCGACAAGCACAAAAGGGCGCCGGCGGTCAGACGCGCGTCGAGTTCGTGTGCGGCCGGCGAGCGCTGCTCGCCGCGCGCCGCGACTTCCAGACCTTGAGCGAAGCGAGCCGGTTGCTTTCGAACTCGTCGGACCAGGTGCCGGCCTTGGTTGCTGGGCAACTGGACGAATTGCGCGCGTTGGCGCGGGCACGCGATAGGCTGACGGAGCGAGTGGCGGGGTACCGCGCTCGCGAGCTCTACCAGGCGGCGGCGCCGAGAGACGGGTGGACGATTGTTCGCTGTGTCTTTGCCGCGGAGGAGCAGGCCGAAGCAAAGAGGATCGCGCACGCTGTCGCGAGCGAGCCCGCCGCCATAGCGCTGATCGGCGTGAAGGGCGATCCCACCTCCCTTTACTTCGCCCAGAGCCCGGGCGGCGAGCTTGACATGGGGGTGCTCCTCAAGCATGGTGTGGCGAAGTTTGGAGGCAAGGGCGGCGGCACGCACGACTTCGCCCAGGGTGGAGGAGTGGCCGAGGGTCGGATCGAGGAGTTGCTCACCTTCGCTGAGGCGGAGATCAGGCAATAAGCACCAGCGGGCCCGTGCTATAATAATGCACGCGGCATGCCTGACGAGTGGGCGCGTAGCTCAGTTGGGAGAGCGCGGCGTTCGCAACGCTGAGGTCGAGGGTTCGAATCCCTTCGCGTCCACCAGAACCACAGTCTCCAAGCCAACAGTATGGAGGTCAAAGCACTGGCTGAGACGGGCCTTGAAAATGTCGGGGCAGTTTGTGGTACACTGTTCGAGGTGCTTACGACTAACGGCGCCCGACTGGCGAAGCGGGAGCCGGTCCGTTCAAGGTGACGTGGCTTGGAAAGTCGACTTTTTGGGTACAGGTAGCTTGATGGGCCGTTAGCTCAATTGGTAGAGCAACTGACTCTTAATCAGTAGGTTGAGGGTTCGATTCCCCCACGGCTCACCATCTGACCCTTCTGTTCTTTTGCAATGCGCTCTTTTTTTATGCCCGTTCTCATGCGGGAACGCAATAGAACTCATCCAGTTTACGCATACCGTAGTTCCTTCGCGTCTGGCGTCGCGTGATCGCCGCCGGCCATCAGCGAGCGCGATAGACTTCATGCCATCCACCCGTGGGCATCACTGCGCCGACGACCGCGCCTGCCAACGCACCCAGAGGTGTGATTACTTCCTTGCCCAGATTGGGGAAACAGGGCCCGAAGGACGCATGATTACAGCTCGTGTGATCAGCGGCTGCCCCAATGCCAAGGCCCGAGCCTGCTCCAACGGCCGCTCCCAGGAGAGCGTTTCGCACTCGGCGCCCTCGAGCCTTTGACGAAACGCGAAGAATGTCTTGCCGCGCGAATGTCTGCTCACCCGCCGCCTGCCGAAGCGTAATCCCACCGTCGCTCAACAACTGAAGCTCACCTTGATAGGATTTGGCGTCGTTCAACACCACGCGAATTTCCTGGCCCGGCCTCAGGTTTTGGAGATTGTCCCAACTGGCCATCGCCGCTCGGGGGTCTGCAGCCCGCAGAGATAACCCAGTGATCGCTCCGAACGTCAGCAGCGCCAACCCAGGGAGCAGAACACGCGTCACTTTGTTCATAGCTTTGCCTCCTCACCCTCTCTTGACTAAGGGTCAACTCTTAGTTGCCCTCACCCTTAAAGGCGGAAAAGGCGGTGGAAAACTGCAACGACAGCGAAGAAATTTCCTCAACGCCGGCGAAGGGACGAACCAGTACCACTCAGATTCGCGTCGAGGTACCGGCTCAGGCCGGTACTGCATCCAAGTGAAAACCATTACCGAGACGACCGACGACCACCGAACCGTACCACCGACCGAACCGTTTGTAGAAGGCACCGAACAAATGTGGTAACCTGCACTGATCCCGGACGAGTTACCGAGGCGGTGGCATGATCGAGTCGTCGGCCCACCAAGTGACGCAACTGCTAAAGGCCTGGAGCGAGGGAGAGCAGAGCGCGATCGAGAAGCTCATACCTATCGTGCACGACGAACTGCACTGTCTGGCGCAACGGTACATGGCCAACGAAAGGCCAGGCCACACGCTTCAGACCACTGCCCTGGTAAATGAGGCTTATCTGCGGCTGGTGGATTCTGCCCATACAAGCTGGCAGAATCGCGCTCACTTTTTTGCCGTGTGCGCCCAAGCGATGCGGCGGATTCTGGTGGATTGGGCCCGTTCTCGCCAAGCCATGAAGCGGGGCGGACACATCCGGCCGTTGCAATTGGACGAGGGGCTGGCAGTGGCAGAGACGCCGGGTGCGGACCTGGTGGCTTTGGATGAAGCCCTGAAGGCCTTGGCTGCCGTTGATCCACGCAAGAGCCAAGTGGTGGAGCTGCGCTTCTTCGGCGGCCTCAGCGTGGAGGAAACCGCCGAGGTACTGAAGGTTTCGAACGAGACCGTGCTGCGCGACTGGAGGCTGGCCAAGAGTTGGCTGCGGCGCGAGCTGAGCGGGGAGAAGCCGGATGGAGCCTGAGCGTTGGCAGAAAATCGAGCGCTTGTATCATTCGGCGCTGGAGGAGGAAAAGAGCCGGAGGGCGGCCTTCCTGGAGCAAGCCTGCGCCGGAGATCGGTCCCTACGAAAGGATGTTGAATCGCTGCTAGCACAAGGGGAGGAAACTGGAAGCTTCCTGGAGGCACCCGCCTTGGAGGTAGCGGCCAAGGCTTTGGCTCAGGATCGGGCCCGCCTGGCGGATGCGGCGAGCCGACCCGACCTCATGGTCGGCAGAACGATCTCGCATTATCGTATCCTCCAGAAGGTGGGAAGCGGGGGCATGGGGGTGGTCTATCAGGCCAAGGACACGCGCTTGGGCCGCG
The DNA here is from genome assembly GCA_035315065.1 of Terriglobia bacterium. Classification (GTDB taxonomy): domain Bacteria; phylum Acidobacteriota; class Terriglobia; order UBA7540; family UBA7540; genus DATFYM01. Next base: position 23,291 of record DATFYM010000134.1, on the reverse strand, counting down.
AGGTGGCCCTGAAGTTCTTGCCCGCCGCGGTAAGGCTGGGCCTCATTTCCGCGCCCCTGCACGGTCCTCAGGCCCTGGAGCGCTTCCAGCGCGAAGCACGCGCGGCCTCGGCGCTGAATCATCCGAATATCTGCACGATTTACGACATTGACGAGTTCGAAGGTCACCCCCTCATCGCTATGGAGTTGCTGGAGGGGCAGACGCTGCAGGAGCGGATCGCTGTAGGCGGAGGCCTTGTGCCTGTCCCGCCAGGTCGGGAGCGCCCAGGAGAGCCCGCCCTGAACGTAGTAAAGGGGGCGCCCCTAACGGTCGATACAGTCCTGGAGTTGTCTATTCAGATCGCCGACGCGCTGGACGCTGCGCATGCGAAGGGCATCATCCACCGGGACATCAAGCCGGCGAACATCTTCTTGACCAGCCGCGGAGTGGCCAAGATTCTGGATTTTGGGTTGGCGAAACTCGCTTCACCTGTAGGGGCGGTCTCAGACCGGCGTCTGTCCGGCGGCAGGGACGACGCCGTTACAGCCTTGCCCATAGCGTCGATTGACGTCGATCAGCTCACCAGCCCGGGAGCCGCCGTCGGGACGGTAGCCTATATGACGCCGGAGCAAGCGCGAGGCGAGGAAGTTGACGCCCGCACGGACCTGTTCAGTTTTGGCGCGGTGCTTTACGAGATGGCCACCGGTCGCAGGGCTTTCGCGGGCAAAACCACGGCCTTGATTTTTCAGGCCCTTCTCACCGAGGCTCCCCCGCCGCCCTTGCAGCTCAACCCCCGGCTTCCGCCCAGACTGGAAGAAATCATCCATAACGCGCTGGAAAAGGACCGCGACCTGCGTTTCCAGAGCGCGGCGGAAATGCGCGCTGACCTGAAACGACTGAAGCGCGATAGGGATTCGGGCCGTGCTGTGGCAGCGTTGGAAGTCTCTTCATCGCCGCAAAGGGCACTGAGCACGCTGGTGACAGGTAGCGGCGACGTCCAGCACGCGGCCATCTCGCCGGACGGCAAGTACGTCGCGTACGTACGGGAAGCGGAGGGAAAGCAAAACCTCTGGCTGAAGCAACTGGCCACCGGCGGCGACGTGCAGATTGCCACCCTAGGTGAGGATGAATGCCACGGCTTGGCGTTCTCTGCCGATGGCAGCCACGTCTACCTTGTCCAAAACGATCGGCTCAAGTTCAGCGGCGATCTCTACAAGTTGCCGTGTCTCGGCGGAACTCCAAGAAAGACGCTGGCCGGGATCTCGGGCCCGCCGGCATTTTCTACCGATGGCCGAAGGGTCGCTTTTGTGCGGAGAACCGGTGATGAGGTCGGCTTGTTGACCGCCTCAGTCGATAGCTCTAGCGAGCGGGTATTGGTGTCCTGCAAGCCACCTGAGGGCATTGGCAGAGTCGCCTGGTCTCCGGATGGCAAGACTCTGGCCTTCATACACTATAGCCCGCAACCCGTTTTGAACACCATCGGGGCGGAAGGTGGCCAGGCCCAGCCGGTGGCTGGCGAACCTTGGGTCGAGATCGAGGATCTCACGTGGCTCCCTGCCAGCCCTCACCTGCTCGTTGCGGGCAGTCCGCAAGGGGTGTCGGGGCTCTTTGCGCCATCACAGCTTTACGAAGTCTCGGTTGAGGGGGGTGAAGCCCGCCAGATCACTCACGACCTTTCCAACTACACAGAAATCCGGGCGAGCGCGGACGCAAAGACGCTGCTGGCCCTGCAGGGCCGGGTTCTTGCAACCATCCAGGTCGCTATACCCAACAAGGAGTCCGAAGTTCGGCCGGTGAGTGCGGGGAACCAGAACGCCGACGGCATGGCCGGCCTGGCATGGACGCCGGACGGGAGAATCGTCTATTACTCCGCCCGTGATGAACGCAGCAACCTTTGGGAGATGGACGCGGACGGCTCGAACTCCCAGCGGCTTACCAGCAACGACGCATCCTCGTTTTCCGCCCAGCCCGCCGTCTCCCTGCGTGGCGGCTTCATTGCTTTCGGCCAGTCGGATCGAAAAGGCGGAAACATCTGGCGCATGGATATGGACGGTAGCAACCTGAAACAGCTTACCCAAGACTACGAGAGCTTGATTCCGGCCATATCGCCGGATGGCCGGTGGGTGGTTTTCACCAGGCAGCAGGGAGACAGATCTGTTTTGATGAGGATTCCAAGCGCAGGCGGCCCAACGTCCCAGTTGACGAACTACACCTCCTATTGGCCATCCGTCTCCCCGGACGGCAAGTGGATCGCCTGCAAGTACTTTCCCAGCCAGGATCAGCCAGCCGTCCTATCGATGGTCCCTTTCGCGGGCGGCCAACCCGCCAAGGTTTTCGCGCTGCCCGTCACAGCCGGCAGTCCCTTTGTTTGGACCCCCGATGGTCGCGCCATCTCTTTCGTCAACCGTGTAAATGGCGTGGATAACATCTGGGAACAGACCGTGGCGGGCGGCCCGCCAAAGCCCGTGACGCATTTCACTTCGGACGAGATTTTCTGGTTCGACTGGTCCCGCGACGGTCGGTTGGCCCTCTCGCGCGGCACGGAACCGACCGATGCGGTGCTGATCAAGAACTTCCGATGATTGGCAGGATGTAGGTGCAGATTCGCTCCACTCCATTTGCCCGCCGTTAACTAGCCTATTGCTAACTCACACCTGAAACTCGCGCTTCACCTTCTCGGACTTTTCGGCCACCGAGCGGGCGAGCTGTTCCTTATGTTCCAGCAGCCGGCGCGCCAGCTCCGGGTTGGAGAGGGCAATGATCTCGGCGGCGAAGATGGCAGCGTTGATGGCGCCCGGTTTGCCGATCGCCGTGCAGGCCACCGGCACGCCACCCGGCATCTGCACGGTGGAGAGCAGGGCGTCGAGACCCACCAGGGTGGTGGTGGCCATGGGCACGCCGATCACCGGCAAGGTGGTCTCAGCGGCGATGATGCCTGCCAGGTGCGACGCGCCCCCGGCGCCGACGATGATCACCTTGAGCCCGCGCTCGATGGCCGAACGCGCGTATTCGGAGGTCCGGGCGGGCGAGCGATGCGCCGAAGTGATTTCCACCTCAAAGGGCACGCCGAACTTCTTCAGCGTTGCGGCGGTTTCGGTCATCACGGGAAGGTCGGTGTCACTTCCCATTACGATTCCCACCATCGGTCGATCGGACATGGTTCAATGCTCCTTGTTGGACTTGTGGCCGGACACGTTGCGTTTGCTCCGGCCCGAGATTCGCTCCGCAAGCTGATGCGGGTGCCCGGTGACACTTAGTCTCTGACGCCGTCTCACCCCCAGCCCTCTCTCCCAGTGCATGGAGGGAGAAACGGACTCACGCCGATACTTTGCTCAGCCGGAGAGGTGACGCACCGTCAAGTTTAAGGGGAAACAACTGCGGAGCGCAACTAAGCTTGGCGCGGGGTTGGCGGCCCGGCCGGACCCGGAAGTTGGTGACCGTGGGGCTTGGGCCGCGGGTTCCCGGAAGGAGGCGGCCGGCGATCGAGTCCCTTGGCCCCGATGTCGCGCCGGTAGTGCATCCCTTCGAACTGAATCTTCCCCACAGCAGTGTAGGCTCGTTGAATGGCCGCCGGGAGGTCCTCGGCAATGGCGGTGACCCCGAGCACGCGTCCGCCCGCCGTCACCAGACGATCGTCGCTCATGCGGGTGCCGGCGTGAAAGATCTTGACGCCGCCCGCCGATTCGGCGGCGTCGCAGCCGGTGATGACCTTTCCCACCTCGTAGGGACCGGGATAACCACCCGAGGCCAGCACCACGCAGACAGCCGGATTCGGGCTCCAGTGCGCGTCCTGGACGGCGAGCTGGCCCTCGCGACAGGCGAGCAGCAGTTCCACCAGGTCCGAGCGCAGGCGCGCCATGATGGGCTGAGTCTCCGGATCACCCAGGCGAACGTTGTACTCGAGCACCTTGGGACCTTCCTCGGTCAACATCAGCCCGAAATAGAGAAAGCCCCGGTAAGGGGTGCGCTCCGCCGCCAAGCCCGCCAGGGTCGGCGCCACTATGCGCCGGAAGATGGTGTCGCGCAACCGTTCTTCGACGATGGAGTCATCGCTGTAAGCGCCCATGCCGCCCGTATTCGGACCCTCGTCGTTGTCGAAGACCGCTTTGTGGTCCTGGGTGGGCGGGAGCGGCAGGATGCCCCTTCCATCGGTGAGGACGATGAACGAGAGTTCTTTTCCTCTCAGGCACTCCTCGATCACCACCCGCTCGCCGGCAGGTCCGAGCGTCCTCTGCCGCATGAAGCGCTCCAGGGTCTCCTCCACTTCCTCTTGCGTGCGCGCGATAACGACCCCTTTGCCCGCTGCCAGACCGTCTGCCTTGATGACGACCGGGAAGGGAAACACCGCTGCCGCCTTGATGGCGCTTTCGAGGTCGGAGGCAATGGCGAACCTGGCGGTCGGGATTCGATGCCGCTGCATAAACTGCTTGGAGAAGATCTTACTGCCTTCAAGCTGGGAGGCAGCGCGCGTGGGACCCAGAATGGCGAGGCCCGCTTGCTCGAACTCGTCCACCACTCCGGCCACCAGGGGCGCCTCCGGACCCACGACGGTCAGGTCCACCTTGAGTTGCCGCGCCAGTTCCAGAATCTCGTGAGGGCGTGAGACGTCCACCGGCAGGCATTCGGCCTCTTGCGTCACCCCGGGGTTGCCCGGAGCGCAGTAAATGTCATCCGTCTGCTGGCTCTCCCGAAGTTTCCACGCCAGAGCGTGCTCGCGCCCGCCTGAACCGATCACCAGGACTCTCATAGTGGCGCGGCTACACTATCGGCAGTGGCTGGTGTTTGTCAATGTTGAAAATCGCAATAATCGCTATGCCCTTGTTCGATCGCTGCCAGCCCTGCCGCTGCCGAGGTTTCGGAGGGCAAAGTTCGCCACAGTTCATCGCTCGAAGAAGGGTTTGGTCGCACGAAGAGAGGCGCTATGACTCTATGGCAGTGAGTCGGATCGGACCTATGCCCGCAGAAAGCTTCCCAGCGCTTCGCGGTTCTGGATCAGCAGCAATGAGCCATGCAGATCGGCGTACCGTCGGTGCCTGAATTCCGCCAGGGCGCGTGTCACGGTCTCTCGCGTGGTGCCAATGGTCTGGGCAATCTCTTCGTGCGTCAACCGCATTTTCACCCGGACCCCTTTTCCCGCAGGCTCACCGTCACTGGCGCAGTCGAGCAGCAGTCGCGCCAGCTTTTCCAGCACCGATCCGGAGAGACCGAGGTTCCGAATCTGCTCGCAAGCCGAGTGGTAGTTGCCGGCCAGATCCGCCGCCACGCTAACGCAGGCATCGGCGTGCTCGCGGAGGAAGCGCACAAAACCGTCGCGCCTCACAAAGTGCACCCGGCCTGCGTCCAGCAACTCCGCCGTCATGTCGTACGGCGTACCTAACACGGCGGAATTCAGCGCCAGTGCTTCCCCAGGCTTGGCAATCCCCAGGATGAAGACCTTGCCGTCACTCGAAGTCAGAGAAAGCTTGGCTCGCCCTTGGCAGAGGACAAATAACCCTCGTGACTCCTCTCCTTCGCCAAAAAGCCGAGCACCTTGAGAATAGGAATTCGTGGTTTTGACCGCTTCATAAGCCCGCAGAGTGGCATCCGAAACGTCGGACAAGAAGCTATCCTTCCGGCGGCAATCCCGGCAACCTCCGACCGGCCCCACCTCTTGCGAAGTGCGCATACTCTCCTCCTCTTTGAGTTCCCTCAAGCGGACTCGCGCTACGAGAACCAGCGCTGCACCTAAGGTTGCCCCTGAGTTTAGCCCCTCGATCTTCGACCCTCTGTAGCCTTGCAAGCTGACGTATGGCACGTAGAACTCCATTACCCGGAATGCGTAACAGTCCCAAGATGTGACAGATGGCACAGAGTAGTGTGACGTTGATCACCCGTGGCGATGACGACATCACGCCAGTGACGATGTTTCGTCACCACGAAGCGTCGCCGGCGCGGGAGGCCAAGGGGCTTGTTTGACTTTTTGAACTAAATTAGGCGGGGTGTGTGACGCTTGCCGAGTTGGTCGACTTCTGGTTATATTGAAGGTGGGAGTAACTCAATGCCGATATTCGAGTACAAGTGCCGTGATTGCGGAACCACCTTTGAAGAGATTGTCCTTTCTTCCTCCAGTCGGATTGCGTGTAAGAGCTGTGAGAGCGAACGCGTGGATAAGCAACTCTCCGTTTTCGCCGTGTCCGGGCCCTCCTCTAAGGCCTTCGCGTCCGAGCCGGGGCCCTGCGCTTGCGGGGCGCCGCGTCGCGGAATGTGTGGCGAGTGAGCCGGGGGATTCCGAGGCCCTCTTCGCTCGTGACGGTGCGTTGATTGCCTCAAGCACTCCGTTTGACGATTGCCGGGGTAGTCATTCCCCCGGGCCAGGATCGCGAGGCGGCAGAGCCGGGCCGCTCGGGCTGTTGCGCGGGGATTCGACTTCGTCCTCGTAGAAGCTGAGCGGTACACTCAGTTGCAGCTCCAGGCTGGTGCCCGAAGGCAGCACGATTTCCTTCCCGCGAGTGGCGAGCACCCAGATCAGCCCCCCTGCCGCCCCGACGGCGCTGCCGATTCCCAGTCCCTTCCCCACGTCATGATCGCCAACGCCGGCGATGGTTCCGATCTCCGCGCCGGTGATCGTGGTTTCAGCGATCTTGCCGGCGTCCTCGCCCTTTGAGGACTGGCCTTCAACCTTGGACTCGCGCTTGCTGAAACCTTCCTTCCCGTTCCCGCCAAACCCCGAGAGTGTGGCGCGCAGCGAGCGGGTGGTGCCGTTGGGAAGTGTGATCTCGAGAAAGCGGAGGCCGATCTGCGCCCTGCCCTTGACGCGGCCGGGACGAACCACCTGCGTCACCTCGCCCTTCACCCAGCTTCCCGCCGGAATGATGATCCGATTACTGACGGTGATGGGATAGATGGTGTCGCAGTAGATCGCCTGGCCGACGGAGGCCGTCTGTGAGTTGATGGAGTTGCGCAGTTCCACCGGGATCGTCGTGTCCTTGGGGACCACAAGGGCAGAAATTGCCGGCTTGCTCGGAGAAGTTGACGAAGCGGCGGCGTTCTGGAGTTGAGCCGGAGAAGTTGGCGTGTCAGCAGCGTTCTGGGGTTGAGCCGGAGAAGTTGGCGTGCCAGCAGCGTTCTGGGGTTGAGCCGGAGAAGTTGGCGTGGCAGCGGCACTCTGGAGTTGAGCGGCCAGCGGCGTCGCCAATACGATGACAACCAGAAGTGACTCGAACCATCGTTTCAGCATGGTCTTGACCTCCCGCATTGCCGTGACAACCTGCGCCTAAGATGGCCGGCGATGCGGCGCGGGTTGCTCATGCTAGAAAGCAATTCCCCACCCAATCCGCGTTTGAAGAATTGCCGCCGATTGAAGATTGGAAGAGAAGACCCAAGCCATTCCGGTTTTCCAATCGGCAATCGTCAATCGACAATCGTCAATTTCCCTTCACACTCCCAGCGCGTGGTGGATGGCGCCCGCGATTTCGGCGGCGTGGTGCTCCACGTCGCGAGCCACTTCGCCCTCCACCATGACGCGAACCAGCGGCTCGGTGCCGGAATAGCGGACCACCGTCCGGCCCCGGTCGCCGAAGTCGCGCCGGCAGGCCTCGATGGCAATGGTCACCTCGGGAATGGAGTCGAGCGGCTGCCTCGACCTCACCCGCACATTGCGAATGATCTGTGGAAACTGCTTCAATCCGCGGACCAGCGCCTGGAGCGGTTCGCCTGTCGCCGATACCACGCGCAGCACTTCCAGCAGCGTAATCAGCCCGTCGCCGGCGAGCGAAACGTCCGAAAAAATGATGTGGCCGGAGGGCTCGCCACCCAAGTTGATGCCCGAGCGCAGCATTTCTTCCAGCACGTACTTGTCACCCACCGCGGCACGCTTCAAGCCGATGCCCAAGCTGGCCAGCGCAATTTCCAGGCCCAGGTTGGTCATGGACGTCCCCACCACCGCCCCCCCTTTGAGCAGGTTTTGGCGCTGGAGGAAAGGTGCCACCGCATAGAGGACGTGATCGCCGTCCACCGTGCGGCCGTCGGGGGTGGCGAAGATGGCGCGGTCGGCGTCGCCGTCAAAAGCCACCCCCAGGTCGGCTTGCCGGGAGCGCGTTTCCTGCGCCATGCGCTCGGGGTGCAGCGAACCGCAGTGCAGGTTGATGTTCAAGCCGTTGGGCTGCGCGTGGAGCACGCTAGCCTCAATGCCAAGCCGATCGAGAAGCGGCGGGACCACGTGGGACGCCGCCCCGTTGGCGCAGTCGATCACCAAACGGCGGGGCGCGACCCACGATCCTCCCTCCACCAGGCTCGCCAGGCGCTCGACGTAGTCCCGCAGCAGCGAAGCGTCGGCCTCCAGGGTCTGCTCCGTGACCCCATCGGCACTCAACTCTGCCAGTTCGCGCTCGATTTCGAGTTCCACGGTTTCCGCGAGTTTGACGCCCGCACCGGAAAGGACCTTGATGCCGTTGTCGTTGTAAGGATTGTGCGAGGCCGAGACGACGATCCCGGCGGCAAAACGGTGGTGGCGGGTGAGGAACGCCACGCCGGGTGTGGTGATGACCCCCGCATAGACCACCTCGGCGCCGCCCGACATCAACCCCGAGGCCAGGAGGCGCGAAATCCAAGGGCTCGACTCGCGCGTGTCCTCACCCAGCAGCACGCGCAACGGGCGCCCGCCCTCGGACCTTCGCAGTATCGCGCTGAGTGCGATGCCGAGCTTGTACACGGTTTCGCGGTCCAGCGGGTATTCGCCCGCCACGCCCCGAACGCCGTCGGTGCCAAAAAGCTGTCGTTTGCCGTTCATCTTCATACCATTCTAACCGAAAGGCAAGGATATTGCCCCTTCCAGAAACTTCTTTTCTTTTGGCATTTCCGGAAAGGCTGAGAAGGTGCGAAAAAATAAGAGGTTTCTCGCAAAGGCGCAAAGGTGCGCAGAGTCGCAAAGAAGAACCTCTTTGTTTGCTTTGCTCCCTTTGCGCCTTTGCGAGAAACTCTTTTGTTCTTCCAATTTCTCCACACCTTCTGAGCCTTTCCGCACAGCAGAGCGGCAGCGCCGCTGGGCCGGCCTCGGGACTCGCATGTTACTCTAGAGAGTGGTGGGCGGCGTTTCGAAATCTCGCTGGTGGACTGCCTGCCTGCCGCTATGGCTGCCAAAATGCACCGCAAGTTCTTGCGCTTCGGCCGTTCTCCTGTTGGGAGCACACGGGCGAGATTGTGGCAGGCGGGGCGGCCCAACCAAGTCCCAGTTGGCATTGCCGATTGCCGACCAAAATTCCCGGTCGTGACTTCGTCTCCTGGGCTCCCGGCGCGCAACCGACGATCAGAAATTGCCCTTGGAGGCAAAAATATGAGCACTTCACATTTGACCCGTAGGGGGACCTTAGTCCTGCTGATGATATTGTGGCTTGCATTCACCCCGGGCTTCGCGCAAACCACGGAACGCTCCACCGAGGCCGATCAAAAACAGGTCGCGGTTACCGTTTACAATTCCAACATTGCGCTGGTGCGCGACGTTCGCACCCTGCGCCTTCCCGCCGGCACGGTCGATCTGCGCTTCGAGGATATCGCCGCGCAGGTGAACCCGGCCACGGTCCATTTTGTCTCGCTGACCGCGCCGAAGGAATTGTCTGTGCTGGAGCAGAACTACGAGTACGACCTGCTGAGCCCCGAGAAGCTGCTCAACAAGTACGTAGGCAAAGAGCTGACTCTGGCGCGCCTGCGAATGGAGAACAATTCCACCAAGGAAGAGGACGTCAAAGCCACGCTGCTCGCCAACAACGAGGGCGGCCCCGTGTGGAAGGTGGGCAGCGAGATCATCACGGGCATGGGCGCCGACCGCATCATTTTCCCCGACCTCCCCGCCAATCTCTATAGCAAGCCGACGTTGGTGTGGCTGCTCGATAACCGGCACGCCGGCGAGCAGACGGTGGAAGCTTCCTACCTCGCCAATGCGATGAACTGGAATGCCGACTACGTGCTCACCGTCAGCTCCGACGAGAAGACGGGTGACCTGAACGGTTGGGTGACGATCGTGAACAGCAGCGGCGCCGCTTACCGCAACGCCCAGCTTCAACTGGTGGCGGGCGCGGTACACCGTGCCCCTGCCCCCGAGCCTGTGCGAATGATGGATCGTATGGCAGTGCCGGCTGCTGCCGCCCAGCCCCAATTCGCCCAGGAAGCCTTGTCGGAGTATCACCTCTACACCCTCGATCGCCCTACGACGATCGAGAACAACGAGACCAAACAGATCAGCCTGCTTTTTGCACCCGGCCTCCATATCGAAAAATATTTTGAAGTGGACGGAAATGGCTACTACTACCAGTCGGCGCAGCGGCCCGGCCAGCCGATCAAAGATCCCGTGCAGGTGCGCCTGAAGTTCAAGAACTCGGAAGCCAACTCGCTCGGTGTGCCCCTGCCGGCGGGCACGGTACGGGTCTATCAAGGAGATTCCAAGGGCCGCGTGCAGTTCATCGGCGAAGATCGGATCGACCACACGCCCAAGGACGAGGCGCTGGATCTGCACATCGGCGATGCTTTCGACGTGGTGGAGGAGCGTAAGCAGACGGATTTCCAGACCCTCGGTCCGCGCGCTTTCGAGATGGCGTTTGGGATCACGCTTCGCAACCACAAGCCCGGGCCCATCACCGTGGAAGTGAACGAGCCGATCGGCGGCGACTGGACCATGGAGGAATCGAATTTCAAGTACGAGAAGACGGCAGCCTTCGCGGCGCGCTTCACCGTGCCCGTCGAAGCCAACGGCGAAGCGGTACTGAAATACCGCGTTCGGGTTCGGTTTCCGTGAGAGCTATCAGCTTTCAGCGCTCAGCGATCAGCAAAAGAACCGGACTTTTTTCGCTGATGGCTGATGGCTGAAAGCTGAAAGCCGCTTCCCAATCGGCAATCTGCAATCGGCAATTCTTCTGGCGGGGTAAGAGCATGCTTGCCGTTAACCATATGGGTACAACCCGGGAAGTCGGGCAGCGCCTCGTTGCCCTGGTACTGCAAGTCCTGGTGGATTCCGACGGCTGACGTGTAGTACCCCTCCACGGTGGCCCTCTTGAGGGTGACGAAGAACCGCTCCTCCGGCGTCTGTGGGTGATCCTCTTGGGCCGCCAGTTTCTCCAGCAACTCAATCTGCCGGACGGCATCACACTCCGCGAACCTTCGGCCGCAGGTCTGCTCGGCCATGGAATCCACCGCCGCCAGGCCTGTGGTCCAAAGGTCCTTGGTCTTCTGATCGGCGACTGCGACCACGTCGTCAATGTACTCGTGGACGGCGGCGTCGCCGGCGCCAGGCGAGTGATCGTCGGTGGGGATGATGGTCTCCGAGAGCGCGGCGATCTCTTTCAGTTGTTCGGGGTTGAAGAACTGCGCGACGTGGTTGCCCGCCGCCGAAGGGACCGCCGCCGCCGGCGCGGCGTGGCAGGCCACGATCGATGCGGTGACAGGCTTGCCCAGGGCCGGCAGGCTGACCGCCGCGCCAGCCGATCCCACGATGATTTTCAGCGCCTTGCGCCGCGACAATTGGTCTGCCGATTGGTCTGCGGGCATGTTCACCTCGATTCGGTTCCCTTCAGAATGTGTACTGTTAAGTGGCCAGTGGCTAGTGGCGAGCACGAAGAACAAGAGCTCAACACAGAGTTCGCGGAGGGATCACGGAGGCCACGGAGACGACAAAGAGCAGAGTGCCTTATTTCGTGGCTTACTTCTCTGTGGCCTCTGTGAAAGCCTCCATGGCCTCGGTGTTGAGGTCTTTTTTTTGCGGCCACACGCCGCGCTGTAACGCTTGCAATCAGCTCCTTCTCTCGCCGCGAAGATTTTTCTTGCTCGCCACTCGCCACTCGCCACTAGTCGCTCAGCGAGTGGCAAGGTAAGCGTAGCGCAACAGGAACAGAAGCGTCAGGACCCAGATCAGCGGGCTGATCTCACGATGCTTGCCCGACCCCAGCTTCACCAGCGTGTACCCGATCAGCCCCAGACTCAGCCCGGTGGCCACGCTGAAGGTGAGCGGTGTCGCCAACACGGTGAGGAAGGCCGGGAACGCCTCACTGAAGTCGTCCCAGCGTACGCGCGCCACCGACTGGCACATGAGCGCACCTACCAGAATCAGCACCGGCGCCGTGGCGTAGCCGGGAATGGCGCTGACCACCGGCGAAAGAAACAGCGCCGCGAGAAACAACGCCGCGATCAATACGTTTCCCAGCCCGGTGCGCGCGCCCGCCGCCACGCCGGCGGCACTCTCGATATAACTGGTCACGGTGGAGGTCCCGGTCAGCGAGCCGAAGAGGGTTCCCGTGGCGTCCGCCAGCAGCGCCCGGCCGGCGCGCGGCAGCCTGCCGTCCTGCATGAACTTGCCCTGTTCGCACACGCCCACCAGCGTGCCGACGTTGTCGAAGAGGTCCACAAAGAAGAAGGTCAGCAGGATCTCCATCAGGCCGAGATGCATGGCGCCGCCCAAATCGAGTTTGAGAAAAGTGCCCGAGGGATGCGGCAGCGCCACCAGTTGCGTCGGCCAGTGGCCCAGCCCGCGCAGCACTCCTGCGGCGGTGGTGGCCAGGATGCCAATCAGGATCGCGCCGGTGATGCGCCGCGCCATCAGGACCGCGGTGAGGACGAGCCCCAAGGTGGCAATCTGCACCTGCGGATCGGCAAAGCTTCCCAGCCCGACGAAGGTCGAGGTTTGCGCCACCACCAGCTTGGCGTTGCGCAGGCCGATGAAGGCGATGAACAGGCCGATGCCGGCCGCCGTGCTATGCTTCAGGCAATCCGGGATGCCGTTCACAATCTGCTCGCGTACCCGCGTCAGCGTGAGGACCAGGAAAAGCACCCCGGAGAAAAACACCACGCCGAGCGCGGTGGTCCAGGGCACACCCCGGCCGAGCACGATCGAGTAGGTGAAGTAAGCGTTCAGCGACATGCCGGGCGCGAGAGCGATGGGGTAGTTCGCCGCCACTCCCATCACCAGGGTCGCCACCGCCGCCGAAAGGCAGGTGGCGAAGAGCACGCCCTCGATCGGCATCCCCGCCTCGGCGAGGATTCGCGGGTTGACCACGATGATGTACGCCATGGTCACAAACGTGGTCAGCCCGGCAAGCAACTCCTGCCGCACCGTCGTCTGGTTCTCACTCAGCTTGAAAAGTCGCTCCAGCACTGCCTTATTCCTAAGCCGTAGTCCTTGACCCCTGCCCCCTAATCCTCAGCCGCTGATCCTTGGAGGTCGGTCTGTAGGCCCTTCCCTCTCCACTCTAATCCCAATGATGCTCAGTTTGGGGGGTTCCAGGAAATTGTTTTTCAGTTTGTTTCAGGGTGACCCCCTCACCCGGCCCGCCCCGGCTGGAGAAAGCGCCGGATGCGATCCACCCTCTCCCCCAAGGGGGCGAGGGCAAGAAAGCGCCAGTGTAGTCCAGATTCGCAAGTTGACGACCTCTCCAACAAAGGGGCGAGGGCGCGAAAATCAAATCAACGCTCCCCTTGCCCACTTTGCGGGGGAGGGGCCGGCGGTGAGGGGGTCACGACAGAAGGAGCTCAGATGCAATCTCCTGAGAGCCTTCCAAGTGAACAGTCTAGGCTCTAGCCTAGGTTTGGCCAGGTTGACTCACGGCTAGGCCGTGGCGGCGTAAAGCCGCCGCGACAGTCTAACAGGGTCTAGGTTCGTTTTAGGTTCGTTTCTGCGGATAAATCGATTCTAAAGGACTTACAAGGCTCGTTTTAGGTTCGTCTTAGGTTCGTTCTGAGGGTCAAACTATTGATTACGCCACACTTACTAGGTTCGATTGACCTTTTTCAGCGTTTTCAGGGACTGCGGCCCCGGTCTTAGCCCTTGTTGGTCCTTGGCCTGCCAGAGGCCCTGGGCCTTCACCTCGACGGCTAGGGCGCCGGGACACCAGCGGCGCGCCCGGAGCTCCCGCCGCTGCGCCTCGACCTCGCCCATCTGCAAGGCCGTCAACTGACTCTCCGTCCAAGCGGCTCGCAGATTCGCCTTATCGAAGCTCTTCTCGGCGATGCCCTTCGCCGCCATGGCCTGCATCACGTCTTCCGGCTGCCAACCCTCCGTCAGCTCCAAGAGTAAGTGATCGAAAAAGGCCGAGTCCTCGCCCCGTCTCAACATGATCTGGCGCAGGGCATTGTCGGTCCTCGCGTACGCTCCGGTCTTGAGAGAGTTGAGGGAGGCACGCGCCCTGCCTTGCGCGGTCTTGGGGCCCTTCGACTTCTTGCCGTTCGCCTGGCTGGCGGCCACCCGCGCCGGGGTGACTTCGCGTTCCACTAACGACATGCAACAAACCCAGTTCACCTGCGGCCGGTTTTCCTTCCAACCTCACAGCCGCCATCGGTCGAGGCTAGCCCAAGAAACATGCTACTCCCAAGAGCGGTTATTGTCAAGAAGAATATTTTACGCGTGATACCCTGGAGGACACCCAGTGGGCGAAATGCACTTACCTCGTGACAGAAGGCCCCCAGATGCGGTACGGTGGGGAAGAAGGAGCCGCAGCCCTGAAGGTGACCTTAAACCTCAATTCGGAAGTTGAAGAAAGCCTGAGGGCGCGGGCGCATGCCCAGAGTGTCTCGCTGGACGACTACCTCCAGGAACTGGTCGCTAAGGAACCGGGCTTGCTCGTCGCTCGAGAGCCGCGTATCATTCATCAGAGGTTCGGTAATCTTTCCGATTTGCTCCTCAATTCTCCCTTTGCCGGCGCCAATCTCGATCTGGAGCGATGCAAAGACCATCCGCGCCCGGTTGATCTTTCATGAGCGGCTTCCTGATCGATACCGGTGTTCAGTCTGAATACAATCGGCCGGGAGGCCCCGACCCCCGGCGCGCCACGAGTCTCAATGCCCCCGCAGCCTGTTTTTCCACGTCCCAGGCTTACGGTGAAGGTGCATGACGGCAACGATGAGAACGGTGTCGCCTCTGATCTGGTAAATGACCCCGTAGGGGAACTTGTTGGTTCGGCAGCGGCGGGTTCTCGCGGAGAGTGGCGACCAAGCCTCCGGGTATTGAAGAATTCTCTGGATGGCGCGGTTCACTTCCTCGGCGAACCGGGAACCAAGCCCTTCTTCCTGGCGATCGTAAATAGGCGATGGCTTCGTCCAACTCGGCTTGGGCAGGCGCCAGAAACTCAACCACCATGTCAGGGCTTCGGTCTTTTGATCGCTTCCAACGCTTCTCCGGAGGAAACGGTTCTGATTTCGCCTCTCTCAAATGCGTCAATGCGATCTTCCGCTTCCTGTGCCCACAGTCCGTCGATGATTGGCTCGGAAGGGGAGTCGAGGCTGGACAGCAGGAGATCCGCGAGTTGCGCGCGCGCTGGGGGCGGAAGTGATAACGCTTCTTCGACAATCTCAGTGCTTTTCTTTGACATCACCTGGCGTCCTTTCACCGCAAGCGTATTGTAACATAAGGCTGTGACATGAGACGGTTCTACTAATGGGTCCATACATTCTATGAGGAAGAGAACGAAGAGATCATCCGAATCATCTCGGCTCGCGCCGCCGAGTCGCATGAAAGGAGAGCCTATGAGAAGCTCACCAAGGAACAGAAGCACGACATCCGCGCCATCGCGGCAAAAAGGGACGAAGACATTGATTTTTCGGATGCGGCCCCGGTTTTCGATTGGAGCGTTGCCGAAATCGGCAAGTTCTATCGGCCCGCGAAGAAAACCGTCACCATGCGTCTGGACTCCGACGTCATCGCCTGGCTCAAGGCCGATGGTCGCGGTTACCAAACCAAGGCAAATTGGCTTCTACGTCAAGCGATGCTTCATTTCAGCAAGGAAAGGAGCCTTTCCCGCCGCGAGGGACACGCCGCACGTCTTGGCAAGGGCAAGCGATAGAAACCTATACAAGACGGCCAAAGTCGCGGCGTGGGGCGTCTATTTTGGATTTTCGATTTTGGGTTGAAGAGAAGCGCGACCACCGGGGGTTCTTCAATCCAAAATCCAAAATGAAGTCAGAACTGCAGCGACCGGCCGGGCGATAAACTTGCAACCCTGGGACGGGTGCGGTAGAATATGGCTAGATTGGCTAGATAAGGAGGAATCGATGGAGTGGCGTCTTGCGGAGGCCAAAAATCGCTTCAGCGAACTAGTAAACCTCGCTCTCAGTGGGGACCCCCAACTGGTCTTGCGGCGTCGCGACGCCGTAGTGGTGGTCGCCCGCCGCGACTACGAAAAGCTCACCGGCAAACGGCCGAGCTTCAAGCGTTTTTTGCTCGGTAAGGGTCCAAGCTTCTCGGGACTCGACCTTGCCCGCGACGAATCCCCTATGCGGAGCGTAAAGCTTTGAGAGTCTTGCTCGACACGTGCGTACTGTCGGAACTGAGGCAACCCAAGGGGCATCCGGGAGTGCGCCGGGCAGTCGACGGTCTTGACGACGCGGACCTTTTCGTCAGCGTTATATCCGTCGGTGAAATCTTCAAGGGGATCGCCCTTTTGACGGAAAGCCGGAAGAAGCGCGCGCTGGAAGCCTGGCTCCAGGCCCTCCAGCGCAACTTTGCCGACCGGATCCTCTCCATCGATCTCGAAACTTGCCGCATCTGGGGAGAGCTCACCGCTGCCGCCCAAAACGCGGGCCGAGCCGTGCATGCCGCGGACGGGCTTATCGCCGCCACGGCCCTGCGCCACGGCCTCCGCGTCATGACGCGGAACACCACCGATTTTGAGCCAACCGGAGCGCTGCTTCTCAACCCGTGGTCGGGCTAAGCGAAGTCTGGCGGTTGGCAGGCAACGAAAGAGGTTGACCTATGAGCAAAAACCCGCACATCGGCTCTTCCCTTGATGACTTTCTCAAGGAGGAGGGACTTTACGAGGACGCAACCAGCCACGCCGTTAAGCGGATGCTGGCATGGCAGGTGGAAAAGGCCATGCGCGAGCAGGGCATCACCAAGGCGGAGATGGCGCGGCGCATGGGAACGAGCCGCGCTCATCTGGACAAGCTGTTGGACCCCGAGAACGACAAGGTACAACTTGACACAGTCCAGCGTGCTGCTATGGCTGTAGGCCACCGCATTCGGCTGGTGTTGGTTTAGTGGGTAGCGGTTGCGCGGAGTCAGGCGTAGTCTGCCTTACTCTGCGGCTCTTCTGGCCTTGGTCGAGCGTCCATGATTACACGGGCAGCACCAAACGCGCGCCGACCGCCCCGAGCGGTCTCGCGGTCGACCGCGTGCTGTTGCCCGCCGATGAGCACACCCGTATTTGATGCCGTGCGAAACACCTTCGGCAACGGCGCGACGTAAAAGCCGCAGAGTAAGGCAAACTACGCCTAACTCTGCAATGCCGGGCCGTAATTTCTTTTTTAGCAAGCTTTTAGGCTGCGAGCAGAGCGAGATCAGTTTGCCGGAACTTGAGGGCGGTGTTCATAACCTGTTGGCCTTTTTTGGGTGGGGCGGTAGTAATGGGTGCGTCCCACCCGATAGATGAGTCCGTGGGCCCGCAGCAAGCGCAACTGGCGGGTAGCGCGAGCGGCAGCGCGACGTCGTTGAGCGGGGTCGCTCTCACCGGGAGGAGCGAGGGCGGCACACAGGTCGCGATTGCGCACTCCCTGCAGGTGAAATCCTCCCCGCAGCACGAGGGCGAACACACGACTGCCTTGCGGGCTGATGGGCTGCAAGGCACGGTAGGGACGAGGGGTCCTCACCGGCTGGCTGACCGGGTCGAGAATGCGATGGGCGGGCCACGGCTCTCCCACCACGGCCAGGGCGTCCAGGTAGCGGGCATTGGCTCCCCGGCTCAATTGCACGCGCCGGCGCAAGTCCACGATGCCCTTGCGGAGGGGATACCAACCTTTCTGTTGGCGCCCCTTCCGCGTCACGCAACGGTACACCCGAAACCGTCGCGGATGATTCAGGGTGGTCTCCACCCTCAACACGCTGCCCTGCTTGTCGTACATCTTGATCGAGTTCTCTTCCACTCGACGCTTCACGACACCCCTTCCACCCGTCGTTCCTGGGTGCTGCAGACCTCCCGGTTAAAAAGCGTGTTGGTACGTCGCCCCAGGAAACGCAACACCTGGGGGGAAGAAAATTGTTCCATGGCGTGCCGGCATAGCGACGGATAAACCGCCGCCAAGTCTTCCCGGCTGCGAAACATCACGTCGGTGGCATATTCGCCTTGCCGCACCGTTCAGTAGTAACGCCGCAGGTGCGGACGCGCCCCCGCCGCCAACCAGAGATTCACGGCCCGTGCCCAGCGGCTGAGGATCTGCGCCCAAGGCAACTCCAGCAGCCGATCCAGCAACGCCTGATCCCGCGCCAGGTCCGCAATGTGGGTAAAACAGTTGCCTTTCTGTTCGTACTCGATCCCCTCCCGCTGCATCTGCCGCGCCAGCGATTCGCGCCCGTTCACACACACCTGGAGGGTGAGCGGCAGCCAGGTTTGCAGCCGGACGTGCATCAGCCCAAAGTCCCGGTCCACGAAATAGAAATACAGGTGCAGGTGGCGGCTCTCCCGGTCACGCCGCACCGTGAAGGTCTGGCAGGGTTCGACACACGACAACACGCAGACCAGCCCTTCCTTTACCGGTTTCTCTTCCAGGAGCTTCCTCACCCGCGCTTCCTTGCTCGCTTGCCCCGCGGCCACATACACGAACGGTCGCCCCGCCCGCTGCGCGATCCGCTCGGCCCGCGCCTTGATTCCCGCCGAGAACTTCTCCACGAACCCGGCAAAGTCCTTGAACCCTACCCCCTGGTTCCCATGAAATAGTCCAACCCTTGCACGTAGCTGATCGAACGCAGTACGCCGCGAAACAAAACCAGGTCAAATCCTGATAGACTTCCCAGTATGCGGCTCGCATGCCGCTGCAAAAAACGCTCCATGACGGTCCTCCCCAAGACGTTCGCCTAAAACATCATGACGGATTCCGTCATGGAGGGTTGCGGCCAAAAGGCCGCGCTGTGCTACGTTTGCTGCCTCAGCCTATGAAATCCTGTCGTAGTAAACCGCTTGGGGGGCAGCTCTTAGACGGGACCCAACACTACTACGGCAAGCCGAGGCGCCGCATGAGATCTTGGAAGCGCGGGTCAGAGCGGAGAGGATCCATGTAAGGATCGACCAAAATAAAGGACAGGAAAAAGTCGTGGTTGTCATAAGCGTTTGAAAGATATTTGAAGGCTTGGTCCTTTTCGTCCAAAGCCGCGCATAAACCTGCAATGAAGAACCAGTTGGTATTATCCGGCTCGGCCTCGAGTTCGGTGAGCATTTGTTTGGCGAGGTTGCGCTTTCCTGATACGGCATAGACGTGTGAGAGAGCGATAAGGGGACCGCCGCCCAAAGAAGCTTGCACCACTTTCAACTCCTGCACCGCCTCCGTGAACATTCCCTTTTGCTCGTATGCCCTCCCCAGGTTGAGGCGCGGGTGAGTGTTGTTCGGGTCGAGGTTGAGCGCCGCGCGCAATTCCTGGATTGCCTGGTCGTATCGGCGCCCATAAAAGAGCACACGGCCAACGTTGCTCCCGATAACTCGCGACAGTGGGTCGAGTTCCTGACCGCGTCGAATCTCTTTCAGTGCTTCGTCATGCCGTGCCACGGTGGACAGAAACTCGGCATACCTCAAGTGGGCTACCGCATAACTCGGACTCAGCTCGATGGCCCGTTTGTATTCGCTCTCCGCCCCTGACCAGTCCCAGTCGTAATGATGCTTGGCAAATCCAAGCGAGGCGTGCGCTTCGGCCAGGGTATCGTCCAGCTCCAGAGATTTCCTGGCCGCTGCTTCAGCCCGTGGGAACGCCTCCTTCGGCGCAATCACTCCATAGTTGCCAAAGAGATTATAGGTGTCAGCCAAGCCCGAGTATGCGGGGGCGAATACGGGATCTATTTCCAGCGCGCGCTGGAATTGCGCGAGGGCCTCCTTAAACAGTTTTGGGTCCTGCCGGGTGAGCTCGTAGCGTCCTCTCAGGTAAGCCTCATAGGCGGTGGGATCAACCGGATGAGGGGAGCGGTTTAGTTGGTCTTGGCGCGTCAGCTTCACGCGGACTTCACCGCTAATGTCGCGCGCTACCTCGCTCTGGAGTCCCAGGATATCTCGCAGGTCGCGCTCGTAGGTCTCGGCCCAAAGGTGCTTGTCCGTTGGAGCTTGCACCAATCGTGCGGTGATCCGCACCCGGTCACCGGAGCGCATCACCGAACCCTCGACGATCGCGTCGACGTTCAACTCCCGGCCAATCTGAGGCAGACTCTCGCGAGTGCCCTTGTAGCGCATTACTGAGGTGCGCGAAATAACCCGCAACGAGCCGATCTTCGCAAGATCAGTGATCAATTCGTCGGTCATTCCATCCGCGAAGTATTCCTGATTGGGATCGCCGGAGAGGTTTTGGACGGGAAGTACGGCGATGGATTGAATTTGCGCTGGCCGGGTCCGGTTCAACAGCCGGTCGCGCCACCCGCCGACATTTAGCCCGAACAAAAACGCTGCGATCGCCACCAAGGCGGCAGTTGTCAACGCGAGTGGGTATCTTCTTTTTTGACGGCTGTCATCGCGCGTGCCCCCGGTCTCCAGCGCCCCTGTTTCTCCGACCGGGTAGGAATGATCCCCAGCTTGCCCAAACAAGGCCAGCGGTGTTTCGCCATCTCCGCGAACCTCCGATAAGTCCTTGTCTCCGAGAGCGGGCGGGGCCGGCAGCACCTCGGTGGGACTCCTGTCAATTTCTTCAACCGCCGCAATAAAGCGATAGCCCAGGCGAGGGAGCGTCTCGATGTAGCGTGGAGACTGCGCACTATCACCCAACGATTCGCGCAATTTGACGACTGCTTTATTAAGGCTGCGCTCGAAATCGACGAAGATATCCGCTTGCCAGAGTTTTTGTCGCAGTTCCTCGCGGGTGAAAACCTCACCGGGGCGTTCGAGCAACAAGAGCAGAACCTGGAGAGGTTGGGGCTGGAGCTTTATCTTCAAGCCACTTTTGCGCAGTTCGCCGGCGCACACGTCAAGCTCGAACACCCCGAACCGAACGCGGGTTTTCGCTTGAGTGGTGTTCAATCGGCTGCACCCTCCAGATGTCCAGATTATAACACGTCCCCTGCCCGCAGCTTATTACACCAGGGAACATGTCAGCGGAACCATTTTGTTTTGAGGAAGATGTCCGAGAGCAAAAAAGTCGCATCCCGGTGCATTGACATGCGTTCGCGTCAGCTTCAAAGTCGTCGGCACCAAGAGGAGACAGCGGTTTGGAGACTCAGCAGTCTTCAGATGCCTCGGCTTGGTCGAGTGAAGATTCAGAAAAGGAGAGAACAATGAAGAAATGGGTGATGAAGAAAATGCGAATGCTCGGTCTTTCGCTGTCTCTGCTCGGGGGCGTGTTGGCGTCCGTGAGCCCAGCCTGGGCAGATGGGTACATATTTACTTCGGTTGCCGTCCCTGGCGCGAAAGCGACCGATTTCGAGGGAATTAACAATGCTGGGGACATCGTGGGTTATTACTGTCAACCCTCGTGTCCGTTCGGGTTTCTGGATTCCGGAGGAAATTTCACCAGCGTAAATCTCCCTGGCGCCCAGTTCACCGTCCCCGAAGGCATAAATTCCTCTGGGGCGATCGTGGGGAATTATCTGGGTGCAGATGGCATCCGCTACGGCTTTTTGGATTCGGGGGGCAACTTCACGACCATAGCCCCCTCAGGGTCGACGGGTGCCGTCGCAGACGGCATCAACGCTGCGGACCAAATTGTGGGTTTCTACACTGACGCGAATGGGGTTTTGCACGGGTTTTTGGATAACGGAGGAGTCTTCAGCACGCTCGACGTTCCCGGAGCGAGCAGCACCACTGCCTGGGGCATCAACGCCTCCGGCCAAATCGTGGGCTACTATATTGACGCAAACGGAGCGGGTCATGGGTACCTGGATTCGGGAGGAGTCTTTGGTACTTTGGATTTTCCCGGCGCGTCCGAGACCGGGGCGTTCGCCGTCAACGACAACGGCCAGATCGTGGGCGATTACAGTCTTAACGGGGTCGAACATGGGTTTCTGGATGCCGGAGGCGTCTTCAGCACGCTTGACTTCCCGGGCGGTACCTTTAACGGACCTAAGGGGATCAACGACGCCGGCGTGATCTCAGGTAGTTACATTGGAGGCGGATGTCCCCAGACAGGTTGTGGTTACGTGGCGACCCCCACTCCGGAACCCGGAACAATGGCTCTGCTCGGCACGGCTCTCGTGGGGATGGCAGGCTGTTTACGCCGGCGGAGAAATGAAAACCGAAAGCGGTGAGCAGAAAGCGGCATGGGCATGAACGCAGCGCAGCAGCGAGTGTGGCGAGTGTTTACGGCTTTGGATCTGGCCTTGGCCTTGCACCAGGCGGGCGTGGCGCAGGAGCGACCCAATTCATTAAAGTCCGAACGCAAGTTTTTCCCATGCCCTAATTCTGTACATACCAATCTCCGGAGGTTAGACGCCATGAAGAAACTGATGTTGTTTGCGACGGTCATGGCTCTTGCGGTCGGGACGGCCAAGCCTTCCACCTGCACGGGCGACCCCAACTGTTTGTACTACGGTGGCGACTTCAACGGAGTCAACTTCCTGCGCAACGGATACCTACCGGGGATCGACGCTGAAGTTTTCGACAACGCCATCGTGGCTGGCACCGGCTGGGATGCGACCGGCATTACCACCAACAACCTTGTGAGCAGTACGAGCGACTTTAGCTCGGGCATTTGGTCGATCAATTCCGGCGTCTCCAGCGGCAACGGCGGCACGGTGGTCGCTTCCGGTACCTCGAATGGCGCCAACTTTAGCATCGTGGCGAACGGCCAGAATGGATTCGGCTTCACCGGCGCTTTCGTTACCTGCGCCTTCCCTGACGTGTTCCTCGCCCCCGGCACCTACTGGTTCTCCTGCGCGCCGGTGGGCAATGGATCGGACGCCTCGTATGAGTCCCTCACCTCTGGGCCCACAGAGGGTACCGGCGGTGGAGACCACATCAATAACACGTCGTTCGTCAACTCCGGTTCCCTTGGAGTCAACTTCCAATCTGTTTGCGATGTAATTGAGCCCTGCAACTTCTCCTTCGAAGTAAGCGGCACGCTACCATCGTCGGTTCCTGAGCCTTCCAGCTTGTTGCTGCTGGGCTCTGCCCTGGTTGGCTTGGCTGGTTTCGCTCGTCGTCGGCTCGGCCTGTAGGCGGATCGTTTCGGCTAAAACAGAACCTGGGTCTTCGGTGGAACCAAGCGCAGACCTCCTTCTCATGATTCCATAATGGCCGGCTGGCGCAGAGCGCTAGCTCTGCGACTGGAGTTTCTACATTTTCACAGGGAGATGTCTCAAGCTAGTCCTCCCCGGCGGGGCTCCCGCGCTCACAAATAGGTCGGTTCTTGCATTATTTAGTTGACAGACCGACTTGGGCGTGTCATCCTTCTCTTGAGCCTAAGG
>DATFYM010000133.1:0-5484 GCA_035315065.1 Terriglobia bacterium | reverse complement strand
ACCGCGCTGGCCCCAGGGGTCGAGTGCTGTCATCTAATCCCGAGGAGGAGTTTTGATGGCTACGCCGCAATCTGAAGTCGAAATCCTGGCAACCCAGGAATACAAGTATGGATTTGTAACCGACATCGAGCAGGAAACGGTTCCGCCGGGATTGAACGAAGACGTCATCCGTCTTATCTCAGCCAAGAAGGGTGAGCCTGAGTGGCTGACGGAGTGGCGACTGAAGGCCTTCCGGTACTGGCTCACCATGAAGGAGCCAACCTGGGCCAACGTCAAGTACGGTCCGATTGATTATCAGAGCATCCGCTACTTTTCCGCGCCCAAGGGGACAGGAACAAAGAAGCCCGGGGAAATCGACCCGGAGCTCTTGAAAACTTACGACAAGCTCGGAATCCCGCTGAGAGAACGCGAACTGCTTGCCGGCGTGGCGGTGGATGCGGTGTTTGACAGTGTATCGGTCGCGACGACTTTCAAGGAGAAGCTCGGCGAGTTGGGCATCATCTTCTGTTCGTTTTCCGAGGCGGTCCGGGAGCATCCGGAGCTGGTGAAGAAGTACCTGGGCTCGGTGGTGCCCTACACGGACAACTTCTTCGCCACACTGAACTCGGCGGTCTTCAGCGACGGTTCCTTCTGCTACGTGCCTAAGGGTGTGCGCTGCCCGATGGAGCTTTCCACCTACTTCCGCATCAACGCCAAGAACACCGGGCAGTTCGAGCGCACCCTGATCGTCGCCGACGAGGGCGCCTACGTCAGCTACCTGGAAGGCTGTACGGCGCCGATGCGCGACGAGAACCAGTTGCACGCCGCGGTAGTGGAGCTGGTGGCGCTCGACAACGCCCAGATCAAGTATTCCACCGTCCAGAACTGGTACCCGGGCGATAAGCTGGGCCGGGGCGGCATCTATAACTTCGTCACCAAGCGCGGCAAGTGCCTGGGCGTGAACTCCAAGATTTCCTGGACCCAGGTCGAGACCGGCTCCGCGATCACCTGGAAGTACCCGAGCTGCATCCTTCAAGGCGAGAACTCGGTGGGCGAGTTTTACTCGGTGGCGCTCACCAACAACTACCAGCAAGCCGATACCGGCACCAAGATGATCCACATCGGCAAAAACACCAAGAGCACCATCGTCTCCAAGGGTATCTCGGCCGGCCACGGCCAGAACAGCTATCGCGGCGCGGTGCGAATCCTGAAGGGCGCCGAGAACGCGCGTAACTACTCGCAGTGCGACTCGCTCCTGATCGGCGATAAGTGCGGCGCGCATACCTTCCCCTACCTGGAGGTGAAGAACTCCACTGCCACCGTCGAGCACGAGGCGTCCACGTCGAAGATCGGCGAAGACCAGATCTTCTACTGCCGCCAGCGGGGGATGTCGACGGAGGACGCCGTGTCGATGATCGTGAGCGGGTTCTGCAAGCAGGTGTTCAGGGAGCTGCCAATGGAGTTTGCGGTCGAGGCACAGAAGCTGCTGAGCGTGAGCCTGGAAGGTAGTGTCGGGTGATGTGGAATGACAGAATGGAACGTTAGTTTTGGCTCTCGAAAGGCTATGCGCTCGGCCGTACGGTCATACGCCCGCGAACAGGTGTTCCTCCTAGATCGCGCCAGGGCCGAGGGGCGGTTCAATAGCCCCCAGCTTGGTCCGCTTGGCAGTGCGCTCAAGACGGGAGCTAGATGGACGGACGAGTATCCAGCATGGCAGAAGTACGCGAATGAACTGGAGGCGCTCCTGCAGTTTACGAAGGCGAGCGGCCAGTTTCCACAGTACCTGGGAGCGCTTCAAGGTTCCAACAGCCAGCGTGACTCGGCGTTAGAGGAGTTGCGGGTCGCTTACCACTTAGAGCAAAACGGGTTTACGGTGACTGAATGGCGGCCAGTTGGAGACGCAGGAAACGAAGGTGAGTTCATGGTGCGCGGGCGCAGCAATCGCAGCGTCTTCGTCGAAGTAAAGAGCCCTGGATGGGAAGGCGAGCTGACCGTAGAACAGCGGAGGTCGGGGCGACTGAACTACCCGAAATACATTAATGGCGAAGGGGGCGCCGTCGGGCCATGGGAGCGCCTTCGATTTGCCATCGACAAAGCCTACAAGAAGTTCCGAGATGACATCCCCAATCTACTTGTCGTGGCCGATGATCTCTTCCTCAGTCTGGCTTACGGGACGGAGTTGCACGTGGCAATGGCGCTCTATTCCAACACACAGACCGGAGGAGGCTACTTTACTGACGGATCACACGCGAGATTGGGTGGCGTGGGCATCTTTTGGTATGACAAGGAAATCGATAAGGAGAACGTTGGGTATCACATGAGGTTGTTTCCTAATCCGAACGCCTTGCAAGCCACGACGCTGCCGCCCGACCTGCTGGAAGTGTTTAGGGGGCAGATTCCACTGGGGTGACCGCTCGCTTTCGAGGCCCGGCTTCGCCGTTTGCGGCGCGATTGGTGAGCAATATGGCCACCACAAAAACGATGCCCAGTCTTGATTTATTCGAACTCATCCTGGATGAGGCCGTGGAAATATGCCAAAAGCTAGAACGACTACGGTCGAAGCTTCGCCGCCTTAAGAAAGGGAGTGAGGCCTATTTCGACGTGATGTCCGACATCGCGGTGGCGAATACCGTGATGAACGTTAAGACAGCATCGCTGCTCCGGGAACGCTACGCCATCCTCGACGCCATGCCTGACTAGCGTGGGAGGAAGCCTATCGTTCCAGCCAGGAGCAAATGGGCAGAAACAAGGATCTTCGCAAGGATATTGCGGGCCATGATGTCGACTGACACATTACGCGACTTGTTCGACTACAACTACTGGGCGCGCGACCGCCAGCTTGAAGCGTGCGCCGCTCTCACCGAAGAGCAATTTCTTCGGCCGATGGGCAGCAGCTACTCTTCCGTGAGAGACACGCTGGCGCATCTCGTGGTAGTCGAGTGGGTCTGGCACGAGCGCTGGCGCGGGAGGTCACCAAACAAGACTGACGCGCAGGCGTTCGCTGCCGAGACGTTCCCCAACTTGGCGACAATTCGCGATCGCTGGCAGGCGGTCGAGACCAACGTCCGCGACTACTTGGCAGGGCTCGGCGAACCGGCGCTGAAGCAGTCCCTGACTTACACCAACACGAAGGGCGAGACGTGGACGTACCCTCTGTGGCAAGTGCTCCTCCACGTGGTGAACCATCAGACGTACCATCGCGGGCAGATCACCACGCTGCTGCGCCAGTTGGGGGCCGAGGCGCCGGCGATTGATTACCTCGTAATGCAGGATTTGGGTGGTGTCGCCAAGGCGCAGGCAGGCTGAAGGAAAGGCACGAAACTCGAAACTCGAAATTCGAAATTCGAAGCCGCATCAAACGAACGGCGAAACGCGAGTTTCGAATTTCGATTTTCGAGTTTCGTCAAAGAGGAGGCTACATGGCAGCAGAAGCACCGGCAGCAGACTTGCGGTACCCGGTCGGCAAGTTCAAATGGGCAGGTTCGGGCACGGAAGCGGAGCGGAGCGAGTACATCAGCAATATCGAGCAGACGCCCGTACGGCTGCGCGCGGCGGTGGGGGGCCTGTCGGACCAACAACTGGACACACCCTATCGTCCCGATGGCTGGACGGTGCGCCAGGTGGTTCACCATCTCCCGGATAGTCACATGAACGCCTATGTCCGCTACCGGCTGGCCCTGACCGAGGACGAGCCGACCATCAAGCCCTACGACGAGGCGCAGTGGGCGGAGTTGATCGACGCCAAAACGGCACCCGTCGAGCCGTCGCTGACGTTGCTCGAATCGCTGCACAGCCGCTGGGTGACCCTGCTGAAGTCGCTCACGCCCACAGACTGGGCGCGGACGTTCCGCCACCCCGAGTTGGGCGTGGTGTCGCTGGAGAAGAACCTGGCCATTTACTCATGGCATGGCCGGCATCACGTGGCGCACATCACCTCGTTGCGACGGCGAATGGGGTGGTAGAAGGCAGTAGGCAGTCGGCGGTAGGCAGTTAGCGGCCCGGCAAGCTGGTAGGTCGACCGCTGAAAGCTGAGAGCTTTTCAAAAACGAAGCCACCGATTTGATTGAAAACAAAGAATCGGACTTCGGAAAAACCGGGAACGAAGCCACCGTTGGGCGACAGTTGGCGGTAGGTGGTCGGCAGTAAGTGGCGTTGATCGGCAGTAGGCAAGTCGGAGGACGCCGGTCGCCAAAGCTCATAGGCTGAGGGCTGAAAGTCGCACGCTTTTGAAAAACGAAGCCACCGAGTTGATTGAAAACAAAGGATCGGGCTTCGGAAAAATCGGGAACGAAGCCACCGTTGGGCGGCAGTAGACGGTGGCAGAACGCTGGCGCGGCAAGCTGACGGCTGAGAGCTGAGAGCTGAGATCGTGGAAAGAAAGAGGCCACCGAAGAGGCGGATCGAAGGGCGGCAAATATTCGTTTTCAGGATGCGAAGCCACGATGTTATTGAAAATAAAGGATGGCGAGAATCGGCATGACTGCGAAAGCCACGATGTTCATGAAAACAAAGCGAGTCATTAACCAACACCCGGGACCGAGGACAAAGAACCAATGCTGAAGATAACGAATCTGCACGCCAAGGTTGGAAAGCGCATGATCCTCAAGGGCATCGACTTGGAGATCAACGCGGGAGAAGTTCACGCCATCATGGGGCCGAACGGGTCGGGCAAATCGACCCTAGCCCAAGTGCTGGCCGGCCGGGACGTCTACGTGGTAACCGAGGGCGAAGTCACCTACCTCGGCCAGGATCTGCTGGCCATGGCGCCCGAGGACCGCGCTCGCCAAGGCATCTTCATGGCCTTCCAGTATCCGGTGGAGATCCCCGGCGTCAACAACCTCTACTTTCTACGCTCGGCGCTGAACGCCATCCGCAAGCAGCAGGGCCTGGAGGAATTGGACGCCATGGACTTCCTCCAGCAAGCGCGCGCCAAAATGAAGCTGCTCGATATGGACGACACGCTCATCAATCGCTCGGTGAACGAGGGATTCTCGGGCGGCGAGAAGAAGCGCAACGAGATCTTCCAGATGGCCATCCTGGAGCCCAAGCTCGCCATCCTGGACGAGACGGATTCCGGCCTCGATATCGACGCCCTGAAGGTCGTCGCCAAGGGTGTTAACGCCCAGCGCGGCCCGGAACGGTCCATTATCGTGGTCACCCACTACCAGCGCCTGCTCAACTACATCGTGCCCGACTTCGTCCACGTGCTCTCCGAGGGGCGGATTCTGCGCTCGGGCGGCAAGGAATTGGCGCTGGAGCTGGAGGATAGGGGCTACGGGTGGATCGAAGAGGAGGCGGCAGTAGGCTAGGTTCTTTGGAGTGCGGTAGCTTGCTACCGCTTTGCTGCCGGAAGCTTGCTTCCGGCCTGGAGTTTCTACATTCTAAGCCGCAGCAGCAGCGACGAACTGGGAGGAACTAGGCTGAATGCCGAGTTGTTTCAGCAGTTCGGGATGCTCGGCAGCTTCCTTGCGGAGGAGGGTGATCAAATCGAGACAAGAGGGACGC
>DATFYM010000132.1:0-3695 GCA_035315065.1 Terriglobia bacterium | reverse complement strand
CGGCATCACGATCGCCGGCCAATTCATCCAGAATGGTATGTACGAGCGTGCGCTGGTGATCGGCGCCGATACTTTCTCCAAGGTCACGGACTGGAACCACCGCGACTGCGTCGTTTTTGGAGACGGAGCCGGTGCCGTGGTACTCGAGAGAAATGATCGGGAAAATGGGTTCTTTTCGAGCATTCTCCTCGCCGAGGGCGAGGGAATGAATCATTTCACAGTCTACCCTGGGGAAGCCTACTTTACAATGAACGGAAAAGCGGTTTACGAGAAGGCCACAACCGCCGTGCCCGAGTGCATTCAGCAGATTCTCTCCATAAACGGGCTGGGACTGGAAGACGTCTCGATGATCATTCCGCACCAGGCCACAGCTCGCGTCCTCAAGCGCATCGCCGAGGTACTCAACGTCCCTTTTTCCCGAATGCAGACGAACCTGGAGTCGTACGCGAACACCGCTGGAGCCACAGTTCCGCTGCTCCTGGACCAAGTAAACCGACGCGGTCTCCTCCGCGAAGGCGATCTTCTCTTGCTCGTGGCCATCGGCGCAGGCTGGACCTTGGGCGCAAGCTTATGTCGATGGTAAGCTCCGATCCTGCAACTGTCCTGGATCTGCTTTGTCAACCAATCGCTTTGACCGGTCTTGGGCTAGTATACGGAAACCTAAATTTAGATTCGGCAAATCTCGTTCAAGCACCTCCCGAATCGATCGCGGGAACAGGAATGTTCTTCGCACCTGACTTCATTTGAGGCGATCATGGACATCAAAACAGTGGGAGTAATCGGCGCGGGGGCGATGGGCAATGGCATTGCTCACGTCCTTGCCAAAAATGGATTTGCCCGCTGCTGATCAAGATGGTCGATGCCGGGTGGCTCGGCCGCAAGTCCGGGCGCGGGTTTTATCAGTAGAGGTGAGTAATCCTCTAACCGTGGGCACTTGATCAGGTTTATTATCAAGGCGTATCGCGCGTCAATTATGGCACAAGAGCAAGGGTAGCGCAGACCTTCTGTCCAAGGTCTGCGGCTCGGTTGGGCCTTATCTTGGCGCGGGAGGGGGGCGCTCCCGCCACAGCGGGCGGGACGCCCGCGCTAGTCCGATGGACACGGTTTTCACCTTTATGTCGTGCACGCATTTGACGGCACGCTGTTTTGCTTCCCGGTGTTATAATGTACACAGGAAATTTCAAGATGAGCGATACGGCCACCTTCACGGTTCGGGTTCCCGCTGATTTGAAGAAACGCCTGGACCAATTGGCCGAGGCGGTAGACCGCAGCCGGTCCTGGCTTACGGCGGACGCTCTCCGAAGCTATGTTGAAGAGCAGCAGTGGCAATTGGCGGAAATCGAAGAAGGTCTGCGGGACGCGGAAGCCGGCCGGGTGGTTCCCCACGATGAAGTGGAGCGATGGCTCAAGTCTTGGGGTAAGAAACCTAACATAGCCGTGCTCTTCATCCCAAGAGCCCACCCTGAGCAGAGCGAAGGGTCTGCGGCTCGAATATTTCCGTAGTTGCGTTAACGGGCGTTCGCCTCGTTACCTTCCACTCATCCCCCCAACTCACTACGCCCCTTTCCGCCAGCCGTCAGGGTCCTTCGCCACGCGCCAGCAGCTCACCGATTTCCGTGATGATCGCGGGCAACTGCGCGACTTCCTCAATGACGTAGTGTGCGCCCGCCCAGCCGGCGCCGTCGTTCAGGTGTGGAACAATCCAACCGGCGGATACGTAGAACTAGATTAACTTTGGGTGCGTATTACTTCGCAGAAAGGATTCGTGCATGAAAAAGACTTTTGCTCTGCTGTTCCTTCTCGCGGCTCTGCTTGCGGCACCACCTGCTCGCGTCCACGCACAGGCTGCGCCTGCTCCCGACCCCCTCTTTCAAACCATTCAGTCGTTGGACACGCAACTTTTCGACGCCTACAACCATTGCGATCTGGAGAAATTCGGATCTTTTTTGGCGGATGATTTGGAGTTCTATCACGATGTCACCGGCTTGAGCCGCTCACGGCAAGCTGTAGTTGAGGGCGTCAAGAACAACATCTGCGGCAAAGTAACGCGAGAACTCGTTCCCGGGACGCTGGAGGTATATCCCATTGCCAACTATGGCGCGGTGGAAATTGGTGTTCACCGTTTCCACCACCCGGGGCAGGAGAATGCCCAGTCGGTCGGCGAGGCGAAGTTCATTCACCTCTGGCAAAACAAAGATGGAGTATGGAAGATTACCCGTGTTATCAGCTTCGATCACCATCCCCTGACGAAGTGACCGGCCACTGTGACATGCGATTCTTGACACTTCTCACCCCCGGCCCCTCCCCGCCAAAGAAGGTGTCAAATAATTACGAAGGAGCTTCCAACCCGGCGCGGCCTTGGGCCGCAACCAAATGGAGCGAAGTGGCTAGTGACGAGTAGCGAGTGGCGAGCCGAGAAGAAGATTGGGGTTCGTAGTACAGAGACACAGAGGCACAGAGAAAAATGACAAACGTCTGGAAATAAATGACATCTCATGTAATCTTCTCACTCTTTCTCTGTGTCTCTGCGCCTCTGTGTTTAATTCTTTCACACCTTCGAAGGGGCGAGCGGAGGGTGATGCGGGTATTTTGCTCGACGCGGAAAATCAAAAGGCTCGCTTGTACTGCACCGGCGGTGCGATCTCGATTCCCAGTGCCTTCGCGGCGTGCATCGGAAAATACGGATCACGGAGAAATTGGCGTGCCAGCAGTACCATGTCGGCGCGACCTTCGCGAATGATGCGATCGGCCTGTTGCGGCTCGGTGATCATTCCGACAGCGCCCGTCAGGATCCCCGTCTCGCGGCGAATGCGCTCGGCGAACGGGACTTGATAACCGGGCCCCAGCTCGATCTTCGCGTGGGGCGACAGCCCGCCTGACGAGCAATCGACCAAATCGACCCCGAGCGGCTTGAGCAGGTGTGCGAGTTTCACCGAGTCACCGATGGTCCACCCGCCCTCCACCCAATCGCTCGCCGAGATCCGAATGAACAGTGGGAGCGAATCGGGCCACACACCGCGAATCGCTGCGGCGACCTCCCGCACGAAACGGGTCCGATTCTCAAACGAGCCGCCGTATTCGTCGCGCCGATCATTGGCCAGCGGCGAAAGGAATTCGTTAATCAGATATCCGTGAGCGGCGTGAATCTCGATCACCTGGAAACCGGCAGTCAGCGCGCGACGCGCTGCCGCAGCGAAAGCCGCCACGATCGTGCGAATTTCGGCTTGGCTCAGTTCGAGGGGCGGCGTGTCGGTATCGTAAAAGGGGACGGGGCTCGGGGCGACAGGGCGCCACCCGCCTTCGCTCTCCGGAAGGACTGCCCCGCCCTTTTCCCACGGCACATGCGTGCTCGCCTTGCGTCCTGCGTGGGCCAGTTGAATACCGGCGACGGCTCCTTGCCGTCGAACGAAAGCGGCAATCCGTCCCAGCGGCGCGATATGTTCGTCCCTCCAGATTCCGAGGTCAGCGGGAGAGATGCGGCCACGCGCTTCTACCGCGGATGCCTCGACAATCACCAGCGCCGCACCGCCCACCGCGCGACTACCCAAGTGTACGAGATGCCAATCGGTCGCGAAGCCGTCGTCACAGGAGTACTGGCACATCGGCGACACGGCGATGCGATTACGAAAAGCAACATCGCGAATTGCCAACGGCGAGAACAAGTGCGTTGGCTGGGATAACAACTCACCCACTTC
>DATFYM010000131.1:0-2142 GCA_035315065.1 Terriglobia bacterium | reverse complement strand
AGAGGGCTGAATAAAACGGCGCTTGCGACTATCCGACCGGAGCCAGAAAGACGCCCAGATCCGTTTTTGCAACTATCCATTCTTGGGAATTATTATGGATTGTTACGGCAAATAAAGTCCGGATACGCTCGATCGTTCTTTGACGCGCGCCGTGAAAAGATGGCGATTTTCAGCGGGTGCAATTCCCGCCCGGCAAGGTTGCTCCAGCCGGTAGTAGTCGGAGCAGTGGAGGAGGTAACGAATCTGCTGAGGCCTTCGATGTAAAAGGGCTGCCAAAGGGCAGTTCAGCGAGCAGGCAGGCCGGAACGCGAGTGAACGCCGAGTGGGCCTCGAAACGTCGTAGCGGAAGCCGACCCAACGTCAATGTGGGGAAGGCCGCCGTCGTGGGGGAAGCGAGCGACAAACGCACCCCACGGTTCCGCCGGGGTGTTGGGCGCTGGCATGTCTGTACAAGGAAATCGACCGTAACACGGGAAGTCCCTACGGTGGCGGCGCGTGACCGCCAACCGGGCCTCCGCGAGGAGCAGACCGGGCCGTGTGGGATGACGGAAAGGCTCGTAGTAGCGAAGAAGCCGGGTAATGCCGGGGGAGCGAAGGGGCCTTGGTTCCAGTTTGAGTGCAAGAAGTGGCGAAAGCCGAGGAGATTGACCTATGGGTCTACCAACCCTACCAAAGGTTGAGAAGCTACAGGCGGCGCTCCATGCGAAAGCGAAGAGATCGCCCAAGTTTCGCTTCTACTCGCTGTACGACAAGGTGTACCGGTACGACGTGCTCTGGCAGGCCTACCAGCAATGCCGCCGTAACGGCGGCGCGCCGGGGGTGGACGGAGCGACGTTCACGGACATCGAGAAGTACGGCCTGATGAAGTGGCTGGGCGAACTGGCGGAAGAACTGCGGGCGAAGCAATATCGCCCGCAGGCCGTGCGGCGGGTGTACATCCCGAAGCCGAACGGCAAACAAAGACCGTTGGGCATCCCGACGGTCAAGGATCGTGTCGTGCAAACGGCGGCGATGTTGGTGCTCTCACCGATTTTCGAGGCCGACTTGCAGGACGAACAGTATGCGTACCGACCGGGACGCAGCGCCCAGGACGCACTAGTTTGCATCGACAAACTGGTGTGGGCCGGGCATCGAGAGGTGGTGGACGCGGATTTGAGCGGATTTTTCGATAGCATCCCCCAGGCCGAGTTGATGAAATCGGTGGCCCGTCGCATCAGCGACAAGAACATGCTGCATCTGGTGAAGATGTGGTTGGAAGCCCCGGTGGAAGAGACCGATGAGCGTGGGCGGAAGCAACGGACGACCCGCAACAAAGACACGGGACGCGGAACGCCGCAAGGCGCGCCGATCTCGCCGCTACTTAGTAACCTCTACATGCGGCGTTTCATTCTCGGTTGGAAGCTACTGGGCCACGAGCGGCGTCTGCGAGCGAAAATCGTCAATTACGCCGATGACTTCGTGATCTGTTGTCGCGGGACGGCCCGACGGGCCATGACCGAGATGCAGGCCATGATGGAGCGGTTGAAGTTGACGGTGAACGTGGAGAAGACGCGGCTCTGTCGGCTGCCTTGGGAGACGTTCGACTTCCTGGGCTACACGTTCGGGCGGCTTTGGTCGCGGCGGACGGGTGGCGCGTATTTGGGAATGCGGCCCTCGCAGAAATCGCTGCGGCGGCTGCGGGAAAGTCTCCATGAGGAAACCAGCCGAACGTGGCTCTGGAAGACCCCGCAGGAACTTGCTCAGACGTTGAACCGGCAATTGGTCGGCTGGGCAAACTACTTCTGCGTGGGCACGGTCAAACGCGCCTGGGGAAGCATCGATCATTATGTCTTCCACCGGGTCCGACAGTGGTGGTGCGCCAAGCACAAGGTACGGAATCGCCGAGACGCACGATTCTCGGAGCACTATCTGTACCAGCAAGTCGGCATGGTCCGCTTGCGTGCCTCGAAGCCCCGCCTCTCGTGTGCGCAGGCATGCGTGACTGGTCCGAGAGCCGGATGCGGGAAAACTGCCAGTCCGGTTCGATGAGCGGGAGGTGGAAACGGAGCACGGTATGCGGCTAGTGAGACACATACGGGGAAACCTCGACACAGAATATGCCGAAACCTACCCCACCGCGCCACCTCTCGACTCTACAATTCG
>DATFYM010000130.1:0-6721 GCA_035315065.1 Terriglobia bacterium | reverse complement strand
AGAGAAGGATGACACGCCCAAGTCGGTCTGTCAACTAAATAATGCAAGAACCGACCTATTTGTGAGCGCGGGAGCCCCGCCGGGGAGGACTAGCTTGAGACATCTCCCTGTGAAAATGTAGAAACTCCAGGCCCTCTCCCTCGGGGAGAGGGTGGCGCGAAGCGACGGGTGAGGGGGCACGTCACATGTTAGTGCACTAATGAAATCGAGCACTTAGTGCTTACTGCGGACTGCCCCGACTGCCAACTGCTTAGTGGGCTTGCCGAGAGACGCCAGACAAGGCCGCGGTCAGCAAGAAGCCTGTCCAGCGTCACGCCGCCGTGACGGCAGACTTGGTCGCCTTCACCTGCGCCTCAACCCAGGGATAGGTCATCTGGATACCTTCTTTGAGAAAGACCTTGGGCTTCCAGCCGGTGGAGTAGATGCGGGCGTTACTGAAATTACGGGATTGAACGCCGACCGGCCCTTCGACGTGCTTGGCGTGGATCCTCTTGCCGGCCACTTCAGCCACTGTAGCCACCAGTTCGTCCACGGTGACGTATTGCGGGCAGCCGATATTGGCGGCGCCGTGCAGGTCAGAGTGCATGAGCAGAAAGATGCCATCGACCATGTCGTTGACGTGTGTATAGGAGCGCACGGCAGTGCCGTCGCCCCAGACCTCGATCGTTCCTCCGTCCTCCACCTCAGCCACCTTGCGGCAGATCGCCGCCGGGGCCTTCTCGCGCCCGCCGCGCCAGGTGCCTTCTGCGCCATAGCAGTTCTGGAAGCGCGCGATGCGCACCTGCATTCCATAGCGACGCTCGTAGGCCATTGCCATGCGCTCGGAATAGAGCTTCTCCCATCCGTACTCGTTATCTGGATTCGCAGGAATCGCTTCCGCTTCCGTCAACTCCGGCTCCCCAGGCCGCATATCGCGGTAGACACAGACCGATGAGGAAAAGAAATACCGAGGAACACCCATGACTGCCGCTGCCCGGGGCATGTGGATATTGATCAAGGCGCTGTTGTGCATGATCTCGCATTCCGCAGAATGGATAAAGCCCATTCCGCCCATATCGGCGGCCAGTTGATAGACCTCAACAAACCTTCCACCGTCTAGCGCGAGTGCAGCGTGGCAATTATGCTCGTCGCGAAGGTCGAGAAGGAGGAACTCATCCGCAGCGGTCGGACAAAACTCATGCTTCTTGATGTCCACGCCGCGAACCCAATACCCTTCCCGTTTCAACTTCTTAACCAGGTGGCCGCCGATAAAGCCACCTGCGCCACAGACCAGTGCTTTCTTCATATCGTTCCTCCACTCAGAAAAATGGTCCTTGAATCCACAGATTTCACCGCTGTACAGATTAGAAGACGGGGCGGGATCGGCGGTATTCCTGACAGATCGTGTTCTGAGTCCTCGCTCTTTCTTCTGTGTAATCCGTGTAATCTGTGGATTCTTCCAACTTTTCTTATGTCACGCTCTCGTGCAACCCTAACGGTGCCACCGCCCACTCGTACAAAGCTCCTGGACCGGGAAGCGATGCCAGAAGCCGGCGAAGGTCCTGGGCATCGCCCGGTGTTTTTGCCAGAAGCATGAGGAAACCACCGCCGCCGGCGCCGGCTAGCTTAGCGCCTGAGATGTACGGGCGCACGTGTTCGAGGAGCGCGTTGATCGGCGCGTTGGTGGTGTGTGGGTCCAGCATCTGGTTGAGTTGCCAATGGCGATCGAGCAGACTACCGAGATAATCCCAATCAGATTCTTTCATCGCGTACGCCATTTCCACAGCCAGGGTCTTGATGCTGTGGAGCACCTGCACCGCCTGAACCTCACGCGCCAGATACCGGCCCACCACTTGCTCCAGCAGGTCCTTCGCAATGCGCCGGATTCCAGTGTAATAGAGGACGAAGCGCTCCGCAAATCCCGTCGGACACGCAACCGGTTCCACGCGGAGACGCTGGCGGGGACCCGGGCCGGTCATCGTCAACTTTGCGCCCGGATAGATGCCTCCTACTTGATCCTGCCACCCTCCCCCAGTGGTCATGAATTGTTCCAGCGCCAGAACCAGATCCGAGAGTTCCTGCACGCTCACATCCTCACCGCGCATCGACAAGAGAGCCTTCAACACCGTCGCGGCGAGGACGCTGCTTGTCCCCAACCCGGAGCCTACCGGCAGGTCCACTTCCGTGCGAATCTCCAGGCCGGCAATTGGTTCGTCGAGTCTCACCCAGCCCAGCATCTGGAGGGCGGCACGATGAATCGCGAATGGCGAACCGACATCGGCGACGGACGAAAAACACTCAGCGGTCAGCGACTCCGTCGCTTCCGAAGAAACCAACCGCACCACCGGATCATCCACCGCGCGGACGATGGTGCGGATGGGGTAGGCACCATTCAGCGTAACGGCCATGTTGAAGACCGTACCGCCCCAATCCAGGCAAAACGGCGGGGTATCGGACCAGCCGCCGCCGAAGTCGATCCGCGCCGGAGCTGATACTGTGAGGCCGGAGGTGCATGCCGAACGCCCGTGGCTGCTGGCACAGAACGACGGAAGCGTGTGCGCGGCCACGGCTCTTTGCACGGCCGAGAATGCCGCGGAACGGGTGCGCGCCGACTCCTCCGCCAGCCCGGCTTGGTCGTAGAACAGGCTAGCCTGGAAGTAACGGCTGGCCGCCTCCGACGGAGCGCTCGCCGCAAGCCCCGCTGCCTCCGTCCTCAAGGCACGGCCGGTCTCCGCCAGAGCGTTGATGCCGGGCGCGTGGATCAACAGCGGGCGCACATCCGTTTCCGAGCGCGCCAGCGCCACCGCGGAGGCCCGCCAGTTCGCATCACGGCGACGGTCATGTGCCTCGGCGAGCGCCTCTCGATCCGCGTACTCGGTGCTCGTGGCCAAGGATAGCCGGGGCAACGCGTTGTTGTTGAACAGGAATAGCTGAGCGTTCCAGAGGCAACGCTCATCCTGTGGAATGCCGGGCCAGACCTCTTCCGGGCGGAGGTCGAGAGTCTTCAGAACTTCCAGAATCGGGCGGCCGAACCAAGTCGGAGTCTTCGGATCGTCTTCAACCCCATATGAACGCACCACGAAACCCCGCCGGCCATCCGGCAGATGAACCGGCACCTGGTGCACAACGGTGTCCTCGGCGATCGTCATAGGACCGGACGAGTCGGTCAGGCCATGCACGATTGCTCCCGCGCCCACGCGAATCGGCTCTGTGGTGTGGCATTCGATCACCAGCGCACCGGGGCCAAGTTCGCTACCCGGCGCCAGGACGCTGTCGACCACTCCTCCCTTGAACAGTCGCCGGAAGTCGGAAGTGGTGCCAACGTGCGTGAACGTGCCTTCCACGAGCGAGCAGTGGAAATCGACTCCGTGGAGCAGCGCAGCTAGCTCGGGCAACTCGCAAGGCGCTTCCCCGGTGAGCGAGAGCGTGAACTGCCGATAGAGGTCGAGGAACGGAATCTCGGGGAGGATGGAAGCCAGATGAGATAGTCTGGCGGATAGCGCGGCGTCGAAATGAAGGAGCCCTGTATCGAGCGCCACTTTGTTGCCGGGCAAGATCCCGCCAGCGGCGCGCACCTGGGCAGGAGTGGGCTTTTGCAGGAAGGAATACACCCGGCCCCGCTCGTCGAGGACATAGACGCCGTGGCGCGCGCCTACTTCAATTGGCTGCCGTATGGCGGCGCCGGCGACTCCGGGACGGTCCCAGTCAAGGCCCGCCGCGTCGAACGTCAGGACGACATCGCCGGAAGACACCACGAGACCGGAAGAGAAGCGTTCCACCCAGAGCGTGGAGAGAGCCAGGGTCTCATCGAAGACGGTGCTGTTCTCACCCCAAGGAGTTCGCACGGGCAAGATGCCGAAGAGCTTGCCGGTGAGACCATACTCAGGCAGACGGCGGGACTCGCCGCCCGCGTGAATCACCAGGACCCGGTTGCAGGTCCACCACGCCGGATCGCACCTGCCCAGTGCCTGGAGGGCACGGAGCGTGGCTCCGCCGCTGCCAATGTGGCGGCCTTCCGGATCTGAGACAACCTGCCAGGAGACGTTGCGCGGAAAGTAACCACGCTCGGAGCGATGACGGATCTGCTGGCGATAGAGCTCAGCTTGGGCCTTCGACCCTGCCGTGATGACGACGGCGGACCACCAAGGAAACGCGTTCGCGGGTTCCGCCAGACCCTGGAGGAAAACATGGTAGGCGTGTTGGCGGATAGCGCCCCATTCGGCGCCGTCGTAATTCCTGGAGGCGGCAGTTTCGTTGGCAGTCATGGCTGAAGGGCCTTGGCTAGTCTGCTGTGACACCTGATTCTTGACAATGGCCAGGGGTACTCACACCCTGCCCCCCCCAGAAGGATTGCTCCCGCCTGGCGGGACAGATTGCCGATTGACGATTGGAAACAGCTTTCAGCCATCAGCGGTCAGCTCTCAGCACGAAAGGGCGGTTCTTGCTGATAGCTGATGGCCGATAGCTGATGGCTTTTCCAATCGTCAATCTGCAATCGGCAATTCTTTTTTTTGATGGTCGTAGCGGCAGACATTGTAAAGAATCAGACCACATCCGGCTAGATTCTGCTCTCCGGTCGAATGGTGGGCGATCCCACGGCGGCTTTCAATTCCGGATCGCCGTCAATAACCTCCACCACTTTTCGAGCCACTTGATTATCGATCTCCGACTCCCGGTGAAGAACCACGGGGTATCGCACCAGAAGGTATAAGCCATTTTCCACCAACTGAAGGCGCGTTTGCGGGCTGGGTACCGCGGACGGAATCGCCACCAATCCTTCGAGCGCTTGATGCTGCTGCTCAAGGCTGTCACGATATTGGGAATAAACAGAATTGACAGCTTCCAGCAGTTTGCTCTCCGCCAGTCCGTAATCGCTGCCACGTTCCAACTTCACCGCTACTTCATGCCAGCTATAGGCGGCACCCGGAATTTGCTTGAAGAAGGGGACCCCCTGAAAAAGCACTGAGTTCGAAACCACCACCACTCGTCCGGTGGGATGCAGGTCAGCGCCTGCCCCACCCAATTCCATCATGTAAAGCCGGACGGGCCCCACATCGATGACATCTCCCGTGACGTTGGCAACGGTAATACGATCGCCTACCCTTACACCATGCCGCCCGATCAGGAGGAAGTAGGCCGCGACCGAGAGGATCAGAGTTTGCAGGGCCACCGCAATTCCCGCCGTCAGGAAGCCTGCGAAGGTTGCCAGCGAACCGAATTCGCTGACGAGTCCCAGAGCAAGCACAATGGCCATCAGGACGCCCGTAACGATGCGGCGCACAAGCAGGAGTTGGTGTCGCCTTCGCGGTTCGTGAACGTATCGGAAGGTTGCCCTTCGCCAAAGCTCAGAAAACCCCAAAACGACGCTGATCCCGATGATGAGGAAGGCCAGATGGATTAGGAACGATTTGAGGACGTGAACGTATCCCTTGTGCACAGAGTCTTCCCAGTGCCGCAAACTCGTCTGGCTTTCTTCGAGCAGGAAGATCTCCTGCGTCAGAGGCAGTGTGGCGTTTGATATCTGCTTGAATTGCCTAGTGAGTGAAGTCATTTTCCGCCGGCTTGCTTCCATGGCTGCCGGATCTTGGGGTGCGGGCTGATTGGCCATATCGCGGCCCTGCTGAATCGTGGCCCGGATCCTGGTTCGTAGCGGAGCCTGCACTTCGCGGGCCACTTCACTGACCTGCGTGGCGCCATCGATCAACTGATCAACCTCGCGAAGGTCTCCTAATCTTGCAAACAGAGTGGACACCTGACTGATCAGCCCCGACCCCTCGGAAGCAGCTCGGGGCGATGTGGAAGGGGCGGATGCAGCCTCTTTTGTCGGCGCTTTGGCAAAGAGATCGGGGACCGATTTCTTCAAGTCATTGACCTCCTTTTGCACTCCTTCCATTGCGCTCACGCTGCCACTCATGAACGTGGACAGTTTCTGGAGCGCTTCCTCGAGCGCTTTGTCGAAATCCAGTTGCTCTTGCAAGCTGTCCCGCTTCGAAGTCAATTCCTGGAGTTTCTTCCCGGCAGCTTTTGCGATCTGGCGGTTCAGTATGTCGATCTGGGTTTGGGCCTGGCTAATCAGAGCGGCAGTGTTGGTCGCAGACTTGGCGATCTCTTGTTGCTCGACCGAGTTCTGAGAAGGGAGAGCCTCACCCGCACCGGCGGCCTCTCCCCCTTTTTGCGCGAGCAGCAAGTCGGCTTCCGACTCCGCGGATTGGAAGGCGAGTTGCAGCGCCTCCTTTGCAAGGCTGCGGGCATTGTCCAAATAGAATACTTCACTCGGCTGACCGGCAGACTCGTTTGCGCTCATCAGTTGTTTATACCAACTGATGGCGACGTTGAGATGACGGATGATGGCCACGTCCTCGGAGCGAGCCTGCTGCTCCGGGGTTGCCGGTGGCCCCGCAAGGCAGGGAAGAAGGGCTGCCGAAGCCACCATGATGCCGAGAAGACCTGTCGAAACCCTGAAGCGCATCACCAATTTGCCCCCCTTCCTTGTTAGCACGATTGATTGATGACCGCAAGACGCGGTACCGCGACCTGTGTTGTGAATCCGCAGCCTTCAGCTTTAAATCCTTTTCATTCTCCTCTCTGCGTCTCTGTGCCGCTGTTCGCAGCCCATAATGCTGCTTGTCTTGCCGGTGCAAGTCCGGCCGCGGGAATTGGCTGATTTACCCGCGTAGTCATATTCGACGCCTTCGTGAGGCGACTCTGGAGGTGAAAGCTCGAACGTAAACGCCCTGGCCGG
>DATFYM010000129.1:0-37200 GCA_035315065.1 Terriglobia bacterium | reverse complement strand
TCGCATAACGGCCACGTCCTCCACCACCAGCACCTGCCCGCCGTTCTGGGGCGCCATCTCTTCGTACAGGAGGGCGTAGGTGGCGGCGTACTCTCGCGGGTCCTCGCCCAAGGCGATCATGGCTTGGTAGGCGATCTTGTCGGCGTGATAGCCGCTCTTGACGGCATTGGCGCGGACGCGCTCCTTGCCCATCTCGGTGCGGGGACCGGTCGACTTCTGTGCATTCTCGCGACGCGATTCAATCTGCCTCTCCGTGAGAGGTTTGGTTCTTTTTTTCATGTTGATGTCTCCTCTATCTCGAAGTGGCTAGTGGTTAGTGGCTAGTGGCTAGTCCCCGGGGATAACGCCAGCAACCCCATCCCAACGCCAAAGCGCCATCCCAACGAACTAGTCACTCGTCACTCGCCACTAGTCACTGATGCTCGATGGCAGACCGAAAACGGTGCTGTTTCGAGCCTTACTCCTTAACGCTAGCACTTCAAAATGAGACAATGGAGACAAATGAGACAAATGAGACACTTTATTTTCGCGTGTAACATCAGTAGTTTAGATGGCAAATACGAACCCCTGGTTCAAAGAATGGAAAAAGTGTGGCATTTTGCCACACTGGAAGCGGACGAAACTCGAAGGTCGAAACTCGCCCAGAGGGATTACCGGCTAACGATTGGTAGCCGCGATTCCCAAACCTCATTTGATCACACCCGGTTTTGGCAGGGGAGCGCTTTGCGCTCCGGCCCGGTGTGGACGTGAGAACGAAGACGGGAGGCGGGATGCCTCCCCTACCGCGACGTGGCGCACCCATGCCGGGCTAACATACAATCCCACCGCGTCCCCCGCAAGGCCCTGGTGGCATGGCAGCAACGAGGTTCGCGGTCGCATTCAATTCAAGGCCGAGAAGGCATCAAGTTCGTGTCCTATTAAAGATTCTCCTGTGGCAGCCGATACGTAGCTTGAGGAGGAGTTGTTCATCCCACCTGATAAAGGAGTGTGTCCATGCCCGTCGCAACGAACGTGGAGATCATGCCGTGGAAAGCCGAGTACTCCGTAGGAATAAAGCAGATCGACGAGCAGCACAAGCGGCTCGTCAGGCTGCTCAATGAGCTGCATCAAGCCATGTACGAAGGCAAGAGTCGAGAAGTGATGACGGGGGTTCTCTCCCAACTCGTCGATTATACCAAAAGCCACTTCGCCACGGAGGAACGACTGATGCAGGGCTACTCGTTCCCCGGCTACGCTGCGCACAAAATAGAGCACGACCAACTCACCAAAACGGTCCTGAAGTTCCAACAGGATGTCGCCGCCGGAAAAGCCGTGATGTCAATTGACGTGCTGGAGTTCCTGAAGAATTGGCTACGAAACCATATCCTGGGAACGGACCAGAAGTACAGCCCGTTCTTAAAGGGCAAGGGAGTTTCCTAGGCTCCCAGCAACATCGCATGAGGAACGTCGAACGCCCCGCGACTCAAACGCTGGGGAAGCTGGGAAGGAGTCGCCAAAACTAAGAACGGCTCATCCCGCGTCTGAGCCGTCGGCCTCCACCCGTCTGCCCGAAGTGTCCGTTCGTCGCGCGTCCATGCCAGGCTCCCACCCCGATCATCACCCCTTCTCGTTGAGTGCTCTCTGATTCACAGCTTCGCTGCGACGGCCGCAGGGCGGGAATTACAATGTGTCGCCCGCAATCGCCCGCCTCTGCGAATCACAATGCGGGGCGAGTGTGCATTGGTACCAGGACCTAAGGCATTTTGACCTTGTCTGGGCTCTCCCTTTAGGGTAGAATCTGTTGACGATTGTGCCTCCTGCGGGATAGTGCTTGCCAGGGGGCTTAGCGACGGGTGTCCGGTTCGGCCAAGGAGGGACGACAAGTGAGCAGGGTTCCGGGTAGGACTTCTCTTGGCATCTCTCCGTCTCCGGGGGCGGAAGATACCGCCGGTTAGCGCGTCGCGGCCACTGAGCCAAGCAGTACCACCTGTGCTGATGGCAAGGGACTTACTTGACAGCGCTTCGCTTATCGGGCAGGTTTAGATATCAACAGGTTCGAATAAAAAGGTAGGCTTCGTTTGCCATACTCGAGAGCCCTAAAGAGAGCACTCGGTCCGTTAGGGAGCGTCGCCCTGCCGGTGGAAGCGCAAGAGGTGGAGCACGTATTGCGCGTGGCCCGCGTGGCGGTGGCGGGGGGATCCCTGTTGGCGATCCGCTTGGTGGTTGGCGGGTCGGGCGTCGGCGCGCGCGCTGCCCTGTTTTCCGGGGCGGCGTATCTCGCCTACAGCTTGGTGCTCTTGCTCTGGGTGAGGAACCGGACGTCTCCTCCGTGGCCCCTCGTGCTGCACGGAGTTGACTTTGTCTGGGCGGCCTCGCTGCCGGTTTTGACAGGGAACTACCACGTTCCCTTCTCGGTGGTTTTTTTGTTTACGCTCCTCTCGGCCGCTTACCGCTGGGGGCTTTCGATGACCTTGGCGACCGTCGGCTCGATGATCGGACTG
Source organism: Terriglobia bacterium (assembly GCA_035315065.1). Classification (GTDB taxonomy): domain Bacteria; phylum Acidobacteriota; class Terriglobia; order UBA7540; family UBA7540; genus DATFYM01. Next base: position 34,720 of record DATFYM010000129.1, on the reverse strand, counting down.
TTCCTTCTTGAGGCGGGCCTGCCCGCCTTGGCGTGGAGCGGGGGCGGGTCCGGGAGTATGCCGGACAACCTGCCGGCCCGGGCGATCGGCTGGGTCTTGATGGGAGGCCTTGTTGGCTTCTTGGGCGAGGGTCAGAGGGTGCTGCGGGAACGCGCGCTGGTGGTGGGCCGCCTGCTGGCAGGCGCCGACGTGAAAACGGGAACGCGCCAGACGCTGGAAGAAGTTTTGCGGGAAATGCTGGAACTCTTCCGCGCGCAGGGGTTGGCGGCGGTGCTGGAAGATCGGTCTTCCGCACGAGCCTACATCTGGCAGACCACCGGGGAGCGCCGCGAGACTGAGGTTTGCTTCGAGTTCTCGGAGTTGAATTCGATGGAGCGGGCGCGATACCTGTTCCCCGCGCCCGGCGACGCTTGGTGTGTTGTTCAATCCCGCTGGGTCGAAGGCCCTCCGGCCAAGCTGATCGTTCTGGACCGCGAAGGGCGCCGCCAGCGCGACCCCCGCCCGGCCGGCTCCGGCTTTCCCGTTTTGGAGGTTTGTGGCTCGTATTACGCCGCCTCCGTGCAGTTGGGAGACGAGTGGTCAGGCCGGGTCCTACTGTTCGACCCGATGGCGGCAGGTGACCAGGAAGCCGAATTGAGGCTGGTTCAGGCCCTGGTGCGCCAGGTGGCGCCCATTGCGCGGCGCATGGGGTTGCGGCAAGGTCTGCGCCGGGAGGTGGAGTCAGCGGCGAGCGCGCGCTTGGCGCGGGAGCTTCACGACGGCGTCCTCCAAACTCTGGCGGTGGCGGAGATGCGCATGGAGATCCTCCGACGAAAGGGCTTGGTAGCGCCGCCGGCAGCGGAAGAGTTGGAACGTATTCAGGAACTGCTTCACCACGAGGCGGTGGGAATGCGGGAATTGGTGCACGGATTGAGATCCCAGAGCCTCGCGCCCAGTCGTCTCGTGGATTCGCTGCGGGCCATCGTCGACGGATTCCGGGAGGAGACCGGCATCTTCGCCAGTTTTGTTTCCCAATGCGAGGAGATCAAGCTGGCGCCGGTGGTGTGCCGCGAAGTGGCCCAGATCCTGAGGGAAGCGCTGGTGAATGTGCGAAAACACAGCGGCGCGCATAACGTTGCGGTGCGTCTCAAACAGCAGAATGGACACTGCACGCTGCTGATCGATGACGACGGCCACGGCTTCGATTTTGCGGGCCGGCGTTCACTGGCCGAGCTTGAGACCTTGGGCCAGGGGCCGTGGGTGATCAAGGAACGAGTGCGCGTGATTCAAGGTGACCTCACCGTGGAATCCAAGCCTGGCCGGGGCTCCCGGTTGGAGGTCACAGTCCCCAAAGGGGCTTATGACTAAGGCCGGCAAGAAGGTGCGGATTATCATCGCTGACGATCACCCTATTTTCCGCGACGGGTTGCGGAAGCTGCTCGAAACCGAGCCGGATCTTCGGGTGATCGCCGAGGCGGGGGACGGCGTCGAAGCCGTCCGCCTCGTACGTCAGCACGAGCCGGATATCGTACTGATGGACATCTCCATGCCCAAGCGTTCCGGACTGGAGGCGTTGCGGGAGCTGAATGGGAGCTCGGTGCTGACGCGGGTGATCGTTTTGGCGGCCACCGTGGAAAGAGCTCAGTTGCTGGAGGCGCTGCAACAGGGAGCGCGGGGCGTGGTCTCAAAAGAGTCGGCCACCAAGCTTTTGCTCAAGAGCATCCGGACGGTGATGGCCGGCCAGTATTGGGTCGGCCGCGAGAGTGTCTCCGACCTGGTGAACGCCATGCGTACCGTGCCTTCACCAGCAGCCGAGGAACCACCGCCGAAGAACTACGGACTGACGCCGCGCGAACTGGAAGTGGTGAAGCTGATCGTCGCCGGCTACTCGAATCGGGAGATCGGGCGGAAGCTCGGGATGAGCGAACAGACCGTGAAACACCACTTGACCAGTGCTTTCGATAAGTTGGGGGTTTACAACCGCCTCGAGTTAGCTCTCTTCGCGGTGGACCACCGGTTGGTGGGCGGCGTGGCAGATAGCGAGGGGCAGAGCGAGGCCGATGACACAGATAGCAACAGCGGGCGCAAGTCCGCATAGCACTAAAGTGCTATAGGCACCCCCCACCTTTGTGCTATTGCCGTTTTCTTGACCGCGGGTTACCGTTGATGTGTGAGGGGGCTTCTCTGATTGGCCAGAGGGCCGATAATGCGGTCAACGTTGCGGGCTACAACAATGGCAGACGTAGGGCGAAGCTCGGGGGATCATCCGCGGGCGCCTCGGTTCAACCTGCGGATACCGATCCGCTATCGAGCGAGCGGGGAAACGGCTTGGGGCGAAGGCACCACCGAGAATATCAGCCGGTCGGGAGTGCTATTCCGAGCTCAGCGGCTCCTGAAAGAAGGCACATCGGTCGATATGTCTTTTGTTCTGCCGGTCGAAATGACGGACGGGACCCACGCCGAGGTCAGTTGCCGTGGCCACATCGTTCGTATCCAGCCGGACCTCGGCGCTCGGGCCGGTCTGGCGGCGACGATTTCGAATTATCACTTTGGGCGAGGCAGAGACAAACCTGGCCCGTAACCGTCGGGCCCGCGCGGCGTTTGGATTCGCCTGGCTTGCCGTTAGCAAGTCTGGTTGTCCGGCTCAAATGTGCAGGGTGCGAAACTGGCGCTGACCGTACTCCGTCGCCGCCCCGATTCAAAGCGGCGGCCTTTTCTTGCGGGCGCGCCAAGGCGCGCCAAGACAAGAGGTGATGGACCTCCCGTGACGTAGCAACCGTCGGCTGAGGTCTAGCGGTGCTCAAGGGGAAGAGCACAGTGTACTGAAGAAAAATCAAGGAGTTTTAAGTCCATGAACAGACGATTCCCGTCGGATCTCAGCGATTTTGCGGAGGTTCTCCGCCGTCGCCGCTGGTGGTTTATGATCACCCCGGTGGTTGTCATCGCCATTGCGCTGCCGGTGATTTTCAAGTGGCCCAAGACTTGGCAATCCGACACCACGATCCAGGTGGAGCCGCAGCAGGTCCCGGCAAGCTACGTCGCTTCGACGGTCACCACCGACGCCACGGCTCGTCTGCAAATGATCACCCAGGAAGTTCTCAGCCGCACTCACCTGCAGAGGGTGATCGATCAGTTTGGTCTCTACCGGGATGAACGAGGCAAGTCGCAGGAAGATATCGTCGAGTTGATGCGCAAGGATATTGCCGTCCAAACCCTGGTGGACCCGCAGCAGGCCCTGCATCCGGACCATGCCAATAGCTTGGCTTTCAAAATCTCCTACGAAGGTTCCGACCGGTCGTTGGTCACCGAGGTGACTCGTCAACTGGGGAACCTCTTTACCGAGGAGAACCTTCGGATTCGTCAGCAACAGGCCGTCGGAACAACCGAGTTCCTCGACAGCCAACTGGAAAAGGCCAGCTCGGATATGGAGGCGAAGGGGAAGCGGCTGCGGGACTTTCAAGCACAACACGAAGGGACACTCCCCGATCAGCAGGGAGCGATCTTCGCCATCATGGGGCAGGTTCAAGGCTCGCTGGCCGCGAACTTGGACGCTATCTCCCGGGCCGAGGATCGCAAGACGTACGACCAGTCGCTCATCGCGTTTCTTACCAAGAACACGCCCGTCGATGCGGCAGGGAACCCGGTTGCGGTTCCCGTGCAGAACCTCATCCAGGGCCAACTCGAGGCGCGCAAGGCAGAATTGCTGGATGCTGAGCAGAGGTGGACGCCTCGGCATCCAGACGTCATCCGTTTGAAGGAAGAAGTGGCGGCGCTGACCAAGCTTGCCAAGCAGCCGCCTGCCGAGGCGACGACGGTCACCCCTAAAGGTACGGTCGCACCGGTTGCTTATCAGAGCGATTACACGGCTAATCAGCTTCGTAGTGAGATGCTTCAGCTCGACCAGGAAATCAAGCGCCGGACGGCCCAGCAAGCTGTACTCGAAGCGAAACTCAAGAGCACCGAGGCGCGACTCGAGGGCTTGCCGGCGACGGCGCAGCAGTTTTCCGATCTCACTCGCGATTACCAGGGAGCGGAGAAGAATTACGAGCATCTCCTGGAAGAGAAGAACGCCTCGGCCATGGCGGCGGCCATGGAACAGGGGGCCAAAGGTGAGACCTTCCGCGTGCTCGATCCACCCACCATGCCGGAGGAACCGATCAAGCCCCAATTGCTGCTTTGCTCCCTCTTTGCCTGCGCGGGTGGCATCGGGATGGGGGTCCTGCTCGGCTTGGCCGCAGAGTTGAGGGACAAGCGAATCAATAATGAACGGGATGTGGCCTACTACCTTCCAGTGCCCCTCCTCGCTTCGCTGCCGATGATCGCCCGGGGGGAGGAAAAGAAACGCTTTTTGCAGCTCAAGGGACAAACGAAAGTTATCACCATTGAATCTTCTACCGGGACTGAACCAACTGGAGTCGACCTTCCCGGTCCAACGCCTTCGAGGATCACCGTCGATCCGGCGGCGTCGGGCTTGTCGCTCTTACCAGCCAGGGAAGACCGTTCGCAGACCCCGCTCCCGGACTTGAGCGCGAGGTCGTCGAAGCCCCTGCCGGAGGGATTGAGGGAACTGTGGTATCGCGGGGGGGCCGGCGATAACGCTTTCGCCATGGAGCAACTCAAGATCGTGCGCACCCGTTTGCGAGAACTAATGCGGGTGCGAACGATGCGCACGCTGATGGTGACGAGCTCCGTGCAGGGCGAGGGCAAGACGATGGTGGCTGCCAATCTCGCGTTTTCGATGAGCCAACTGGAGGGCCTGAAAGTCCTTCTGGTGGACGCGGATCTGCGCAAGGCGAGCCTGGCCCCGTTTTTGAACATGAAACCGCAACTCGGGCTGAGCACGTACCTCATGAACGGAAAGTGTCTGAGCGACGTCCGCCTGCAACTCAACGAGAATCTGGCCGTGGTTCCTACTGAGAATTTGGGAGAGAATGCAACCGAGCTTCTGAATGGCCGACGCATGAGGGACTTCCTCCACGAAGCGTTGCGTGACTACGACTTGATCATAGTGGACGCGCCGCCCGTGGTCCCCATCGCTGACGCCCAGGTCCTGACTTCCATGGTGGACGGTGCCTTGCTGGTGGTTCGCGCCGGCACCTGCCCCTTTGATCTCGCCTGCAGCGCCGTGGAACTGTTGCAGCCAAAGATTGTGGGGGTGATCCTGAACGGCGTGGCCCGGCTGCCGAACAGTGGCTATTACTACGGCTACTATGGAAAGACCCACGGAAATCTGCAATGGTCAAAATCCTAAACCAGTATTTTCCAGGGCGCGTCTTCCTGTTGCTGGTGACGGAAAACGTCCTGATCATTCTGGGTATCTGGGCTACGGTGTCGCTGCAAACGGGGCGGGGCGTCTTCGGACTCCTCCCGGACTCGGCGCTGCTGAGCAAGGTTCTGCTGATCACCGTGGTGTGCCAGACTTGCCTCTACTTCAATGACCTCTACGATTTGAAATCGATCCGCTCTAGCGCTGAGATCCTGATTGGGGCACTGAAGTCTTTCGGCGCGGCATCGATCATCCTGGCGTTGATTTACACGGTGGTTCCTCGAGCACGCTTTGGCAGGGGGGTTGTCGAGACCACGGTCCTTTCGGTGGCCCTGGTGATCCTGCTCTGGCGCGTGCTGATCGAGTGGGTGCATCGGCTTTATGGCACCGGCGATCGCATTCTGGTAATTGGGACCGGACCCCACGCTGCGGCGCTGACGCGGCAGATCGGATCCCGCCCCGACCTGCATTTCCGGGTACTTGGGTTGGTCAGCGTCAACGGGGTGGGCCCGGAGATCGCAACTGCGGGCGCCCCTTATCTAGGCCAACTGGCGAAGCTGAAGGAGATTGCCGGCCGCGCCAAACCTGATCGCGTCGTGATTGCACTGGAGGAACGGCGACAGTACTTGCCCATGGAAACTCTTCTCAGGCTGCGCCTGGAAGGCGTCCGCGTCGAATACGCGAACACCCTTTATGAGAAGTTGACAGGCAGGATTCCCATCGACAGCATTCAACCCAGCGGGCTGGTTTTTTCGGACGTCCTGCACAAGTCGGCGCGATCCTTCTTCTATCGCCGAGTGGTGGGCGTCACGTTCGCGCTGTGGGGTCTGGCAGTCTTGAGTCCCCTGCTGGTTCTCATCGCCATCGCGATCAAGCTTGATTCGCCCGGACCCGTTTTGTACCGGCAGGCGCGCGTTGGGCTGGACGGCCACGTTTTCGAGATCCTGAAGTTTCGCTCCATGCGAACCGATGCGGAGTCGGGGACGGGTCCGGTGTGGGCGCGGAAGGACGATCCCCGAGTGACCCGCGTCGGCCGGGTACTGCGGAAGCTTCGCTTGGACGAGGTGCCGCAGCTCATCAATATTGTGCGGGGCGATATGAATTTCGTGGGGCCGCGCCCGGAACGGCCTTACTTCGTTGAGAAACTAACGCCCTTGATTCCTTACTACGACATCCGGCATGTGATCCGGCCGGGCGTTACGGGATGGGCGCAGGTCTCGTGCTCTTACGGTTCGACGGTGGATGAGGCCAAAGACAAGCTCGAGTACGACGTGTTCTACATCAAGAACCAGTCCATTTCCCTCGACCTCGTCATTCTCTTTCAGACGCTCAAGATCGCTCTCTTTAGCCGCGGAGCACGCTAATCAGAGCTCGCACCAATCGTCTTGGGCATGATCGTCGTGCGTCTGCGGGGTTCCGAAATCCGGCGAGCGGCAGGTTTTACGCCGTGGGGCCGGCCAGCAGGTTGGGGAGGTTAAGAATTATGCAGGCGGGATGCAAGATCAACTTTCGGTTGTTCCTGGTGAGTGCACTCATACTACCGCTGCTCGCGGCAGCATGCACGATGAATCCGCAGAAACGAAAGTCCGAGTTCGTGCGCAGCGCCGATAAGTACGCCGCCAGAGGCGACTTCAACAAGGCGATTATTCAATACCGGAATGCGCTTAAGATGGAGCCGACTTCGGCGGACATTCATTACAAGCTCGGCCAAGCTTTTTTCCAGGATGGGCAGCTCCAGCAGAGCTACAACGAATTCCTGGAGGCAAGCAGACTGGATCCGGAGCACATTCAAACCCAAGTCGCGATCGCCGGCCTCCAACTGCTTGCGGGCGGGATCCATTTCGATGAAGCGATCCGGACGTTGCAGACGGTCCTGGACAAGCATCCGGACGAGATCGAAGCGCGAATCTTTTTGGCGAGTGCCTACGCCGGAAAGAAAGACCTTCCCCACGGAATCGCGATTTTGCAGCAAGTCATCGCCAGCCATAGCGATTACGTTCCTGCCTATCTCGAGCTAGGCATGATGTACGCGGCGCAGGCGACAACGTTAGCGGCGCCTGAAGCGCGCCAAGAAAAGATGGATGACGCCAGAGCGCAGTTTGAGAAGGCCCTGGCGCTCAACCCGAAGTCGGTCCCCGCCCGCCACACGCTCGCCAGCTACTACCTGAGCCAGGGGCATTACGACCAGGCAGAGGAAGAGTACCGGGCGGCCGTCAACAACGATCCCAATTCCGCTGAGGCCCGGACGGCCCTGGCCGATTTTTACTTTGTCCAGCGGAACTTCGCCGCCGCCGAACAGACTTACGGGGAGCTGGTCAAAATGGAGGGCGGATCCCTTCAGGCCCGCTTCAGTCTCGCGAACTTCTATTTCAATGCCGGTCGCTTTGATGAGGCCCACAAGTTGTACGCCGAACTCATCAAGGAAAAGCCCGCCTTTCTGGCGGCCCGCCTGCAACTGGCGGAAGTGGCGCTTCGCAAGCAGAATCTTGACGAAGCCGCCGGCATTGTCACCGAGATCCTGAAGGACCGTCCCAAGGAGCCCTCGGCCTTGATGTTGCAGGCGCGAATCCTGCTGTTGCGCCGGGACCCGGAGAAGGCCATCCAGTCCCTCGGGGCGGCGGAGCACCTGGACCCCAACGTTCCCACGCTTCATTTTCTCAAGGGCCTAGCCTACACTGAGGAGTCGAATCCGGACCTGGCCCAGCACAGTTTTGAGACCGCCATCGGTTTGAATCCGCGCTACACGGACGCCTACGTGGCTTTGTCTCAGTTGATGCTCACCCGTGGCGCCCCGGACGCCGCCCTGCGCTACGCTCAGCAGGCGCTGGCCCAGCAGCCGAACCGGGCGGACGCCCATTTGCTGGAGGGAAGCGCGGAGCTCAACTTGGGCGAAGCGGCCAAGGCGGAGGCCGAGTTTCAAGCGTTCGCCAAGTTGCAGCCCTCATCTGCCCAGGGACCAGCTCGCTTGGGGATGGCTTACCAGGCGGAACGCCGCTACGACCTCGCGGAGAAGGAATACGAGAAAGCCCTCACGCTCGACTCCAAGGACGTCAACTCCTTGATGGGGCTGGTGGCCGTCTATGGGGCCCAGGGCCACAAAGAAAAGGCTCCGGCCCGAATCAAGCAGCAGATTGCCCAGAACGAGGCCGCCCCGCTTTATGACCTTCTGGGCAAGACTTACTCCGAGTTGGGGCAGGGCCAGCCCGCCGAGGCGGCCCTCAAGCGTGCCATCGAACTGGACCCCCAGAATTTCACCAGCTATGCCATGCTGGGAGCCCTTTACGTTCAGGAGAAAGCTCTCGATCGCGCGGTCGCTGAGTTTGAGGCGGCGGCGAAACTGAAGCCAGGCAATCCCGGCTTCTGGACTGAACTGGGAAGCCTCCACGAGGATCTGGGCCAGCCGGACCAAGCCCAAGAGGCTTACGAAAAGGCCTTGCAAATCGACCCCAGTCTCGGAGTGGCGGCCAACAACCTGGCGTGGTTGTTGTGTGAGAAGCCGAAGGGCGATATGGACCGCGCCCTCGATCTGGCCCGGCGCGCCAAAGTGGCGATGCCCCAGGTGGCGACGGTCTCCGATACCCTGGGCTGGATCTATTACAAGCGCGGTCTGTACGGCTTGGCGACTCCGGTGCTTCAGGAAGCCGTCCGCCAAGAACCTCAGAATGGAGATTATAGGCTACACCTTGCGGCTAGCTTGTTGGGGTCGGGAAAGAAGCGGGAGGCCCAGTCGGAGCTCCAGGCGGCGCTGAAGCTGGACCAGGGCTTACGCCGGCGGCAGGATTATCAGCAGATTTTCGGAAGGATGTAAGGGCGGGGAAGGACGAACGGGGACGCGGGGATTGAACAATCAAGTACCAGTACCTTTATGGAAACTAGAACTAAAGTGCTATACGGGGATGGCACTTTCGGGCTATTGCGTTGGGTTTGGACATATGCGACAGTTGCGGGTGTGCCGGGTCGTTTCGGAATACAGTTGTAAAATTTCATCCGGTCGGATAGAGGAGGATTGTCCATGAAAGGTCTGTCTATGAAAAGAATTCTGCTTCTTATTGCAACGGTGTTGGTGGTTTCGTCCGTGGGGTGGGCGGGCGCTTGTGGTACCGCGACCATGGCCACGTACGACGCGCCTGGTTTCAGTTGTAGCATCGGTCCTCTGCTTTTCAGCGGGTTCAGCTACGTTTCCGTTGATAGCGGGGGCGGCTTCGCCCCTCCAGATTCCGGTGTCGCCGTCATGCCGCTCATCTCGGGCAGTGAAACCGGACTACAGTTCATCGGTGCGTTTCTCGCGGGCACTGCCCAAACCGCTGACGGAGTCATCGGATACACGGTAACCTGCCAGGGATGTCAACTTACCGACTGGGTCCTGTCAATGATTGCCGGCGCAATGGGTCAAGGCTCGGCCAGCGTGGCGGAGGTCACGACTGACGGGCAATCGCTCTTTACTTTCGTCGGAGGCGGGACCTTTGCTTTCAGTGACAGCGGCGCCTTGACGCCGGCGAGTTCCGCCATCACGGTGTTTAAGGATATCGGCGCGAGCGGCGGATGTATAGCCTTGCCGGCCGGCGGATGTGAACCCAACAGCGGCGCAGGGCACGTCTCAGTGGTCGATAACTTGTGGTCAACTTCGTCAGTTCCGGAGCCGGCGTCGCTGGCCCTTTTGGGTACGGCGCTCTTCGGAGCGGGTCTCCTCCTGCGTCGAAGGCTGCACGGAGACCAGAGCAGGAGCTAGGGAAGTCTGGCGGTTCGTCATTCGTGGGCTCATCCTCTTCCTTTTCCTTGCGAAGGGTGGGGTGATTGCAGAACCAGCAAACACCCCGCCCGGCGTCTGATTCCCACCGGTTGGATTACCGGCGTGGGAGCTATAGAGGAGCTATAGAGAGGGTGAGTGTCCTGCCAGTCGATTCGGTTGGTTTCGAGTGCAGGGCGTTTGGTTTCTCATAAGGGCGCGAGGTGCTCGCGCTCCCAAGTCTGGGGAGACCACTTCTAACGGCCGCACGTCTGTTCGGAACTAGAATCCGCCGATCATTGATGGTTTTGGGCGCGACCCTCGCAGCTCGGGGCTGGGGAGGGAACCGCGAGTTCCTATATTCTCAGCAGGCGTAGCTCCCGCGAGCAACAGCTCTAAGTTATCAACCCGCCCAAAAAAGACAAAATGCAAGACGGGACCGTCGAATCCCTTCCTTAAGAGCTGTGTCCCTTATCAGGGCGCTGCCTTCTGTTTCAACGAAGTGACGAAATAAAAAGGCAAGCGTGGCGGGCAATTCTACTTAAATAAGTATTCCCAAGGCGGTAGTAACCGCACCAAAGGAGACCTCGAAATATGACCGTGAAAGAAATTCGCATTGCTCTTGGACTTGCTCTGGCTTTGACTTTCTGTGGTTCGGCAGCGCTTGCTGACAACTGCTCTAAGGCATCCATGTCCGTGTACACTGCGGCTGGTTTTAATTGTACTGTCGGTGATCTACTCTTCAGTAATTTCACTTACAGCAGCAGTCAGTCCGCTGGTGGCTACGCGCCTCCGGCATCGGGTGTAGTCGTCACTCCGATTACCCAAGCGGGTAAGAGCGGATTTCAGTTTTCAGGGGCGTTTCTGGCAAGTCCCTATCAAAAGGTTGGCGGCGTTATCGCCTACACGGTGACCAGTCAGGGACCCAACCTTGGCTCCTGGCTTCTGTCAATTGTCGCCGGCGCAGGCGGCACCGGCTCAGCCAGCGCGGTGGAGGTGCAGCCTAGCGGAGGATCACTCTCCACCTACGTCGGAGGAGGAACCAAAGTCTTCAGCAACACAGGAGCCCTCTCGACGAGCGGAGCCACCGTGACTGTCACGCTTGCCGTTAGTGGAGGTAAGGGCGGCGTGGCGGCGCTCTTGGCAATTGATACCCTGTGGTCATGAAGCGCAGAATGCGGCGAGAACATGGAACGCGCCTACGCGCAAATTGCCGGCGCGTTCCATCTATCCTTGCGGCCGCAGGCAAGGCAAGATGCATAGCGATCGATGAGGGACTGCTTGCAAGACTGATCGGTTTCTGGCATTCTGTTGCTGGACGGCGGTGCTCGACACCGCAGCAATGATTGAGTCACGGTGACTGCGCTTTTTCTTTAAGAGGTTGGATTAGTACAAGAGGGGCGGCTTGGGGCGCTTCAAAGAGCAGTTCAACTGTGCCTTTCGAGCGAAAGGGAATGAGTAGCATCACTAACCAACCTGGAGCCTTCCTCGAATCGGCCATGCCTGCGGCCCGCTGGCTCCGGGGTGGGTGGCTCCTGGTGGTGGCGGCCGCGTTGGCTTATGGGCCCATCGCGTGGCATTTGGTTAAGACTTGGTGGGAAAGTCCCGATTATTCATTCGGCCTTTTCATCCCCTTCATTGCTCTGTTTTTCCTCTGGCGAAAAAGTGGCGATTTCCGGCGCCTGGCGGCTCGACCCCAAAGGTTCGGCTTGGTCGTGATCGTGTGCTCCCAGGTCATTTTTTTGATCGGCTACCTCGGGGCGGAATTTTTTCTGCAGGGGTTTTCACTCCTGCTTTTCCTGGCCGGGCTCATCTTGTTTATTTGGGGCTGGCCCACCTTACGGGAGGCCGGCTTCGTGCTTTTGCTGCTTCTCTTGGCCATACCCTTGCCGGCGATCATCTTCAACGCGGTGGCATTGCCCCTCCAGTTGGTCGCTTCCGCCTGGGCGGAAGCCATCCTTCATCTTCTGCGCATCCCGGTGTTTCGCGACGGCAATTTGCTTCAACTCGACACGCAGACGCTGAACGTCACCGAAGCCTGCAGCGGGATTCGCTCCTTGGCGAGCTTGGTGACCGCGGGCGTAGTGGTCGCTTACTTCCTGCCGTCGCGATGGTGGCTGCGAGCCATCTTCGTGTTGAGTACGATTCCGGTGGCGCTGGCGGCCAATGCGCTTCGGGTGGCGGGTACCGGCTTGGTCGGGGAGTTTATAGGGCAGCGCTGGGCTACTGGCTTCTACCACCTCTTTACCGGCTGGCTGGTCTTTGTGGTAGCTTTCTGCTTCCTTTGTGGTGAATGGGCCGTGTTTCAACGGCTGTCTCGTCGCCATCGCCCCGCCGTTGGAGTTGGCCTATGAATCGCCGAGTCGTGATCCCGAGTGCCATTCTTCTATTGAGCTTTGGGCTCAGGGTATGGCTGAGCGCCGCACCGGTCACGCCGGCCCGGCAAGCCTTGGCGGACTTTCCCCGCCAGTTGGGGAACTGGCAGATGGTGCAGGAGCAGACTATCGACGAAGACACGTTGGGAATCTTGAAGGCTGACGATACCCTTCAACGGCTCTACCGCAATTCGAACGGGCAATATGCCAGCCTCTTTGTCGCTTACTATCGGGCCCAACAGGCCGGCGAAAGTATGCATTCTCCAAAACATTGTTTGCCGGGGTCCGGTTGGGAACCCGTTGAGAACGACCGCGTCGCGCTGGGCACTGACGCGGAGGGCAAAGCGATCCAGGTGAATCGCTACGTGGTCGAGAAGGACCTGCAACGGGACGTCGTGCTTTATTGGTATCAAGAACACGGGCGGATCATCGCCAGCGAATACTGGGGGAAGCTCTATATGATCTGGGACACGATTCGGTCTGGAAGACGCGATGGAGCGATCGTACGGGTCACCGTCCCGATGCTTGGCAAAGGGGATAGTTCAGCCACGAACGCCGCTCTCGATCTGGTTCGAGCCAGCACTCCTTATTTGCCGCGTTTCCTGCCCAACTAAACTTAGGCACCCTTTCCATGACGTGCAAGGGAGGGCCGTCGCACGCGGCACGTGCCGGCACCATCTCTCCAAGCTCCGGCGGGCACCCGTTCAGGGGATGGGCTTGTCGTGCTGAGAGCGCTTATGAAATGGGTCTTCTGGGGTTCGGCCTTTCTGATCGCTTATGCCTTCGTTGGCTATCCCGCGTTGCTCTTTCTTCGCAGCCGATGGCGCGCACGCCCGATTCTTAAGGCTCCAATTCTGCCTTCGGTTTCAGTAGTGATGGCGGTGCACAACGAAGCCGAGGTATTGCCAGCTAAGCTGAATAATCTGGCCGCACTGGATTATCCGGCGGATCGGCTCGAGATTATCGTGACCTCAGATGGCTCCACGGATGCGACGGAGAAGATTGTTGCCGCCAGGATCTCGGAACGCTTGCGCCTGGTAGCCTCCCTTCGGCGCGAAGGGAAGGCATCCGCCCTCAATCGTGGCATCCAGGCCGCGCACGGAGAGATTATTCTTTTCACCGACGCGAGACAACTTATCGCGCCCGACGCGATCCGGGAACTGATGGCCAACTTCGCGGACCCATCCGTCGGCTGCGTGAGCGGCGAACTCATTCTGGGTGAGTCTGACGCAGTCGACTCGAGCAACGGTTTTGGACTCTATTGGCGTCTCGAGAAGAAAATTCGTCAGTGGGAGAGCCTTACCGGCTCAGTCATCGGAGCCACGGGAGCGCTCTACGCCGCCCGCAAGGACTTGCTCGTTCCCTTGCCAGGCGGGACGATTCTCGACGACGTCTATCTTCCGTTGCACGTCGCCCGCCGGCGGAAGCAAGTGCTGTTCGAACCGAAGGCCCGCGTGTACGATCGAGTGGCCCCAAGCCAGCGGGAGTTTCGCCGCAAGGTGCGGACGCTGACCGGCAACTATCAGTTGGTGCAGTTTGCGCCCTGGTTGCTCACGCCGTCGAATCCGGTCCTCTGGGATTACGTCTCCCACAAACTTTTGCGGTTGGTCGCGCCCTTCGGCCTTGCTGCCCTATTGATCTCACCATTGTTCCTCCGCACGCCCCTCTATGAGGCAGCCCTGGTGTTGCAGGTGGTCTTTTATGCCTTGGCGGCGCTGACGATTTTTGGGCGGCCCCGTCCCGCGATAGTGGCCCGCCTGGCTGACGCGGCGGCGGCCTTTCTGGTGTTGAACGCGGCGGCGGCGGTGGCCTTCTATTTTTTCCTGAGCGGAAAAAGGGAAGTATGGGTGCGATAGCTTCATCTCGGACGACGTGGCCAGCAGAGCGTAAACTGAATCAGCTATTGTTCCCCATCGGAGTTGAGCGTCGAAGTGAAGTCGGGCGCCCAGTGCCTTTTCGTATGCTTCGGCGGACAACGACCGACTTTGGTTACTTATGTTTTCACTGGACAAGTTGGATACCTAGGCTATACTTAGGGGCGGAGGTTAAGGCTCAGGGTAAAGGTGAGTCGTAGCTAGTTATCACGCAGTATCCCACTATGTTTATGAAAAGAAAGAGTATTAGGTGGCGCGGAGTGTAGCCCTATGCGGTGTGATGAGGACTGGCGCCCAGCAAGAATTGGTCGCGGGAGAGAAACACTATGGCAGGATCAGAACGTTCCATTAGCGTTTTCGGTCTCGGTTACGTCGGCTCGGTGACAGTGGCATGTCTCGCGTACAAGGGCAACCAAGTCATAGGGGTCGACACGCAGACCGCCAAGGTCCAGGCGTTCGAGTCAGGCCGCAGTCCCATCATGGAGGCTCGATTGGACGAACTTGTGGAGCAAGGCCACCGGACTGGGCGCCTGCGCGGCACGACGGACGCCAAAGCCGCCGTTCATGACTCGGAAGTCTCGTTTGTTTGTGTGGGGACGCCGAGCCTGCGCAACGGCAAACTCGATCTCAGCCACATCGAGCACGTCTGCCGCGAGATTGGCGAGGGGCTTCGCACCAAGGACTCAGGCCACCTGGTGGTCCTCCGCAGCACCGTTCTGCCAGGAACAACGGAGTCTTTGGCGATTCCGATTCTAGAGACCGCCAGCGGAAAGCGGGCAGGGGTCGATTTCACGGTTTGCTATAACCCCGAGTTCATGCGTGAAGGCACTGCGGTGACGGATTTCTTCGAGCCTCCTTATACTATCCTTGGCGCCTCGGATCCCAGCCACTTGCAGCCTTTGAGGGAACTTTATGACTGGGTGGTCGGCCAAGTCTTCGAGGTGCCGCTGACCGTGGCTGAGATGGTGAAATACGTCTCGAATGCCTTCCACGCCCTGAAGGTGGGCTTTGCCAATGAGGTGGGAACGTTGTGCAAAATGCTCGGGGTGGATGCTCGCAGGGTGACGGAGATCTTCACCTCCGACACGCGGCTTAACATCTCGCCAGCTTATCTGACGCCAGGCTTTGCATTCGGCGGATCCTGTCTGCCGAAGGACCTGCGAGCCCTGGAGTACTGTGCCAAGGAACTCGACCTGCGCCTCCCGCTGTTGGAAACGATTCTTCCCAGCAACCGCGAGCACTTGGAACGGGCCGTAGAAATGATCTTGCGCCTGGGGAAGAAAAAGATAGGTTTGCTTGGGTTGAGCTTCAAATCAGGGACCGATGACCTGCGGGAAAGCCCCCAGGTTCAACTCACCAAGCGGCTTCTCGGAGAAGGTTGCCACATGCGGATCTGGGACGAGCAGGTGTCGATGGGTCGTCTGATAGGCTCGAATCGGCACTTCATCGAGGAAGTCATCCCGCATGTTGGCTCGCTGCTCTCGACCAGTCTGGAAGAGGTTGTGGCGGCTGCGGAGGTGGTTGTTATTGGAGCGAAGGCGGTGCCGGAGGAACGGTTGGCGGCCTGTCTTCGACCGGAGCACATGGTGATTGACCTAGTCAACGCCGGCAGGTCAAGCCACTTGGGAAACGTGGCGTCTTACCAAGGAGTTTGCTGGTAGGATCCAAGTGAGTTGGGCCTGAGATGAAGATTCTGTGGGTTAAGGCCGGAAAGCTGCTTCCCGTCGACACCGGTGGGAAGATACGCTCGTACAACATCCTGCGTCAACTCGCCTCGGGACACGAACTCACGGTCTTGACCTTCTACCGGGGGCGACGCGATCCCGAATACGAACATGAGATTGGGCGCTGCTTCCCTGGCGCGATGACCTTTCATGCTGTGGCGTCTGACTTCCACCCGGTCGGCAGGGTCATTGATTATGTCCGCCATCTTGCGTCGCGGGCCCCGTATGTGGTGGCCAAGTTCTCCTCGTGGCAGGTTCAGCGCGTCCTCGCCTCGGGCGTGGGGTGCGGCCGGTTTGACGTGGCGGTTTGTGACTTTGTGGATGCGGCGGTGAATTTTCCACCGGTCCTCGTGACCCCTACGGTGCTGTTCCAACATAACGTGGAG
This sequence comes from Terriglobia bacterium, assembly GCA_035315065.1. Taxonomy (GTDB): domain Bacteria; phylum Acidobacteriota; class Terriglobia; order UBA7540; family UBA7540; genus DATFYM01. Next base: position 18,390 of record DATFYM010000129.1, on the reverse strand, counting down.
AGCGAACTTTGGCGTCGCCAAGCGGAGGTCGAGTCGAGCTGGGTGAGGAAACTCGTTTTTGAGCTCGAGGCCGCCAAGATGAGGGGGTACGAGACCGGCGTCCTCCAGCGTTTCCACCATGTGATCGCGGTCTCCGAGAAGGACCGCGATTTAATGAGTCGGATGGTCGATCGTTCTCGCGTCACGGTGGTCCCGACGGGCGTGGACCTGCAGCAGTATCGGCCGGTCGTGGGACTCCAACCCTGGAAGCCGCTGGTGGTGTTCACGGGCTCGATGGATTGGGAAGCTAATATAGATGCGATGGAGTACTTTTGCCGCGAAATTTGGCCCCGGGTTCTTGCCGCGGTTCCCGAAGCGAGGTTTCGCATCGTGGGTCGAACCCCGCATAGTCGAGTGCAAAGACTCGCTTGCGACTCAGTCGAGGTCACGGGTACCGTCGCGACAGTAGCGAAGCACCTGGGGGACGCCGCCGTCGTCGTGGTGCCCTTACGAATTGGCGGCGGCACTCGATTGAAAATCTTCGAGGCCATGGCCATGGGCAAGGCCGTCGTTTCAACCTCAATTGGCGCTGAAGGGCTCGACGTTCATCACGGGAGCAACATCTGGCTGGCAGACACGCCCCCTGATTTCGCTGATGGCATCGTGAAGCTGCTCCGTGATCCGGTTTTTCGTCAGACGTACGAGAGGGCAGCCGCCGAGTTGGCCGCGCAGTACGATTGGTCAACGATTGCCGAACGCTTCGAGCGCGTGCTCGTCCACGTTGCGAACCCTTCCCTCGTACTGTCGGGAGCACGGCGCTCTGCGGGTGAGGCGCGCGCCTGAGAACGGCGATTGAAGCTACATGGCGACATTAATGAAAGCCCCGGTTTTTATCGTAGGGTGCCCGCGGTCCGGGACCAGCATGTTGTATCACATGCTGTTGTCCGCGGGCGGGTTCGCCCATTTTCGAACCCAAATGAACGTGTTCGATGTGCTTCGCGCCAACTACGGCGATTTGGGTGTCCTTAAGAATAAACGCAGGATGGTGAAGGAGTGGTTGCAGAGCCGAGCGTTCACGGCTTCCGGCTTGGACGCGGGCAACATCGAAGCTAAGGTGCTCTCGGAATGCCGTAGCGCGGCCGACTTCCAGAGGATCGTGATGGAAGAGGTGGCGAAAGCGCAGGGAGTTGATCGCTGGGCGGATTCCACCCCCACTAACATTCCCTACCTCCTCGAGATCAAGCGGGGTTTCCCCGATGCCCTAGTCATTCATATTATCCGCGACGGTAGGAATGCGTCGCTGTCTCTGGACCGGCACGGCTGGAGCCGCCCTCTTCCCTGGGACCGCCAGAGGAGTCTGTTGGCTGCAGGACTCTACTGGGAATGGATAGTTCGAAGAGGACGGAAGCTGGGAGCATTGATCAAACCCGATTATATGGAGGTCCGCTACGAGGATCTGGTCAATAAGCCGCGTGAAACTCTTGCTGTACTGGGCCGTTTTATTGATCACGACTTGGATTATCAACGCATTCAGCAAGTGGCTGTGGGTTCGGTCCGCAAGCCCTTGACGACGTTTTCCGCCGAACTGGAACAGGGGAGTTTCAATCCCATCGAGCGCTTTAAGACGATGTTCTCTAGCGAAGAGTTAAGGCTTTTCGAGAGTCTGGTTGGCGATTATCTTGCGGAGTTAGGGTATCAACCGGTGACACCGGAGACGGAATTGGATCATGGTTTTCGAGTAAGGATGCTGCGAGTGATTTATCCGCTCTTCTATGGCTTGAAACAGTTGGTGAAATCGAAGACGCAACTCTCCAGGTTCTTCGTCACGTACTCGGACACGTTGATTGATAAATGACCATCGACCGACACCGCCAGATAAGGAACGGTGGACAAGTTGCGGTCCACCGGCGGTCCCGGTCGGCACGTTGGCACGGGGAGACATGGTGAAGGGTGATCTAGTCCCTTTTTCCGACGTCGACTGGGATCGGCTTGACAAGTTCGAGGACCGCACCGTCTTTCAGACCCGGGAATGGCTCGAGTTTGTGGCTGAGACCCAAAACGCTCGCCCCGTCGTACTCGAGTTACGCGACAACAGCGCGATAGTAGGCTACTTCAGCGGACTGACGTTCACAGCGTTCGGGGTCAAAATACTGGCGAGTTGGTTTCCCGGCTGGACGACGCCTTATATGGGCTTTAACCTATTGCCGGGAATACCGCGTGCGGCGGCGCTGGCCGCTGTTGAAGAGGCCGCTTTTGGCAAGCTGAGATGTCTGCATCTGGAAGTCTGTGATCCTTGTTTCAGCCCTGAAGACGGCCGGGGCCTTGGTTTCGCCTGCGAGAGCTTTCCTACCTACCGGACTGACCTGAGGAAGTCGGAAGCAGACATCTTTAACGGCATGACGAGCGCTTGCCGCCGATGTATTCGCAAAGCGGAGAAGTGCGGGGTCGTTGTCGAGGAAGCGCATGACCTTGGGTTCGCCGACGAGTACTACGAGCAATTGAAGGAAGTGTACGCGAAGCAGCGCCTGGTGCCGTCCTACGGCATAGACCGCGTGCGAGCCCTGATCAAGCACCTGGAGCCCACGGGTCGCTTGCTTTTGCTTCGAGCTCGCGACCCGCACGGCAGGTGCATCGCCACCGGACTTTTCCCGGGCTTCAACAAGATGGCGGAATTCTGGGGTGCCGCGAGCTTCCAGTCGGGTCAGATTTTGCGCCCCAACGAGACCATTCAATGGTACGCGATGCGCTATTGGAAGAGTCGCGGTCTCGAGACGTATGATTGGGGCGGTGAGAATCCCTATAAGGAGAAATATGGCTGTGTCCCGTTCTCCGCCCCCCGGTTCTCCAAGTCACGCTATAAGCTTCTTGCGAAACTTCGAGATGGCATGCAGAAGGTGATGCAGGGAAGACAATCCCTTCTCGGCCTGGTCACCAGACAGATCGCACGCGCAAGATCCACCGACGCCGACGCGCCTCCAGGTGCAAGTAATGAGGATTGATGCTCCATTCTGACACGACCTATGAGAGAATCAGGCGAGTGGCACCCGATACCGCGAACCATCGGAGCTCCTTGATTTCAGGGTTTTGCCGAGTGCCTTCTGTGGATTCGAGCCCCTGGCGCGCAGCCCCGGCTTTTCAGTTTCGGATCGGGCCGGAGGAGAGTACTCCGGAGAAAACCGTGCGGGTATCGTTCTCCAATGTCACGGTACCGCGGATGAGTCTAGCATGAGAATTCTATGGGTAAAAGCGGGAGGTCTGGTGCCTCTGGATACGGGGGGTAAGATCCGAAGTTACCATATTCTACGAGAGTTGGCCCGTCGGCACGAGGTGACTCTCTTCACCTTCTACGCGGCTCATTCCGGAGATACCCATCACGAACTTGAGGACGTTTTTCGGCGTGTGGTTTGCCATCCTCTCCAGATCCCGGCCCAGAGGTCTTGGGCCGACTACAGAGATTACGGTCGTGATTTTTTCTCCGGCCACCCGCATGCGGTCGCCAAGTACTGCCGGCCAGGCGTGTCGGAGGACTTGCGCAAGATAATGGGCCAGGAGGCCTTTGACGCGGTCGTCTGCGACTTCGTGACCCCGGCGGCGGTGATCCCCTGGGAACAGGCTTGCCCGAAGATTCTGTTTACCCACAACGTGGAGGCCGTCATCTGGCGGCGACACTATCAAGTGGCGATCAACCCGCTCTGGAAAGCAGTCTGCTTGCGCGAATACCTGGCCATGGAGCGCTTGGAGCGCCGTTACCTGGAGCGCGCGCAGCACGTGCTCACCGTTTCGGAAAACGATCGCGACTACTTCGCCCGGTTCATAGCGCCCTCCAAGATCACGGTGATCCCGACGGGAGTAGACGTGAACTACTTTCAGCCCGAGCCGGATGCTGAAAGGCCAAACAGCATGGTCTTCACCGGGTCGATGGACTGGTTGCCCAACGAGGACGCCGTTTTTTACTTCGCCAAGCGGGTTCTGCCGCTCATTCGCCGGCAGGTTCCGGATGCGACCTTGTGGGTCGCCGGTCGGCGCCCGTCGGAGCGGCTTCGCGCCCTAGCTGCCAGGGGCCGCGGCGTCCTGGTGACGGGTGAGGTGGAGGATATTCGTCCTCACGTGCGCGGGGCCGCGGTTTACGTCGTACCCCTTCGCATCGGGGGCGGCACTCGATTGAAGATCTTTGAAGCGATGGCCATGGGCAAGGCCGTAGTTTCAACGTCAGTGGGCGCTGAAGGCTTGCCCGTCCACGATCGCCACGACATTCTGCTTGCGGACACCCCGGAGGATTTTGCGCGCCAGGTGCTCGGCCTGCTCGCGAATCGTGGAGACCGGAATGCTTTAGGCAGGGCGGCACGGGCTCTGGTGGAAGAAGAATACAGTTGGGCGGCTGTGGCACGCCGTTTCGACGAAACGCTGACAAAGGTGGTCCAGGGAGCGGCGCAGGCCGCGCCGGTATATTCACCGCCGATCACCGTCACCGAAGCAGGTCAGACTCAGATTCAGCAAGGGGTCGAGCATCACGAGCCGGGCGGAAGACGCGCTGACGGCAGGCCACGAATACCGGCCAGGGCGGTAACCCTCCTTTTTCATGACGTCGTCAACCAGGGTGATGTGGCGTCGAGCGGGTTTTTGGTGCCTGGAGCGAACCGCTACAAGCTGGATCGCATTGAATTTGAGAGAGACTTGGCAGCGATCGCCCAAGTCGTTCCCGAAAAGCCTGAGCGTCTGCCGGAGGATTTGCGATCGAGCTCTGCCCGTGGAGGGCCGGGGGCGGTTCCTTTCTATTTGACTTTCGACGACGGCGGAGCGAGTGCCTGGCCCTGCATCGACGGGCTGTTGGAGCCCTGGGGCTGGAAAGCGCATTTCCTGATTACGACCGGCTACATCGGGAACCAGAGGTTTCTCGGCAAGAACGAGATCAGGGCCTTGAGAAGCCGAGGCCATGTCATCGGGAGCCACTCCGCCTCCCATCCCGAGCGGATGTCGGTTTGTGGTTGGCAACGACTGCTTGACGAGTGGGAGACGAGCGTCAAGGTCCTGTCTGACATCCTGGGAGAACCTGTCACCGTCGCCTCGGTGCCTGGCGGGTATTACTCCAAGAGGGTGGCGGAGGCAGCCGCTCGCACGGGGATCCGGGTGCTCTTCACTTCCGAACCGACGACGGTAGCCACCCAGGTGGACGGGTGCCTCGTTCTGGGCCGTTTCACTATTCTGAGGGGGATGTCACCGGCGGCGGTTGCAAGGCTGGTTCAGGGCAAAGGGATTCCCCCAGTGAGCCAGTATCTTGCGTGGAACCTCAAGAAAGCCGGAAAGTTCGTTGGGGGTGAATCGTGGCTGGCGATGCGCAAGCGGCTCCTGCGACGAGAATAGCGGGAGGCTTCTTAATGATGAAGGATTTGGTTTGCGGGCAACCTTAGAGGCATCCGAGGGAGGATTGAGCAGAGGACCGACGACGGGCTCTTTGATGGTCGGCAAAGGAATTTGGCGCCGGACGTGGGAACGCTGTTTGGCGATGAGCGGCGACGAATTGCAGACGCGCGCGGGGCAGGAAGTCGCCAAACGCTGGGACGAGGTACTGGGTCGCCTGGGTATGCGCCCGCGGGCGCGCTATTCGATGTCCGCAACACCACTCGGTAGTGGTGCTTTTCCCCCGGCACATTTCTTCTTTTCGCCGAGCGACTTGCCTCGAATCACGGCATTACTGCGGGAGAAGCTGCCGGCTGAGGCGGCACGAATTGTGGCCGAGGCGGGTGAAATTTGCCTACATCGGTTCCGGCTTCTGGGCTTTACCGATGTGGACTACGGACCTGAGATTGATTGGCACCTTGATGCCGTCCATCACAAACGGGCGCCGCGCCGGGCTTGGTTCCGGATCCCTTACCTGAGTTTCGAAGATGCCGGCGACCACAAGGTCATCTGGGAACTCAACCGTCATCAGCACTTGGTGACGCTGGCCAAAGCATACCATCTCACCGGGAAGGAATCTTTCGTCGCTGAACTGCTCCGCCAGTGGTACCACTGGCAGCGGGAAAACCCCTATCCATTCGGAATCAACTGGGCCAGCAGCCTCGAAGTGGCCTTTCGAAGCCTCTCCTGGCTTTGGGTGTCTCGTCTTCTCGAGAATTGTGTCCATGCGCCAGAGAGCTTCCGCCGAGACTTGGTGAACGGTCTCGCTGTCAGCGGCCGTCACATCGAAAGGTATCTTTCTACTTACTTCTCACCCAACACTCACCTGCTCGGCGAAGGTGTGGCGCTCTTCTTCATCGGAATCCTCTGCCCCCAGCTCGCGCCAGCCCGGCGCTGGCGAGCGCGGGGGTGGGAGGTCGTGTTGCGTCAGGCCGAACGTCAGGTGCAGTCCGACGGCATGCACTTCGAACAATCGGTTTACTATCATGTCTACGCGCTGGACTTCTTCTTGCACGCGCGGATCCTGGCTGCCGCCAACGCCGTCCCCATCCCTTCCGCATTCGATCAAACGATTGAGAGAATGTTAGACGCCCAGCGCGATCTGTCGCAGGCCGGGTTTCCGCCGCGCTTCGGCGACGACGATGGAGGCCGGCTCTTCAACCCGCGGCGGAACCTCGCGGAACACCTGATTGATCCGCTGGCTACGGGAGCGCTCCTGTATCACCGCCCGGATTTGAAGGCTGCTGCGTCGACGCTGCCCGAAGAGACGCTGTGGCTACTAGGACCAGAAGGCGCCGTCGAATTCGAGGAGTTGCAGGCGGCCTGCCCCGCTCCAGCCTCGGTTCGGCTGGGTGCCAGTGGAATCCACGTGATGGCCGTTTCCGAGCCGGTGCCGCAGAGACTCATAATCGATGGAGGCGCTCAGGGCCCCGGTACATCCGGACATGGTCATGCCGACGCGCTCAGCGTGCAACTCTCCGTTAACGGGCATGATTGGCTGGTGGATCCGGGGACCTTTTGTTACGTATCGCCCGAAGGCGAGCGAGATCTCTTCCGGGGTACGCTGGCGCATAACACCCTGGAGGTGGACGGGCTCGATCAAGCCGAGCCGGCGGGACCTTTCGCCTGGAAGTTGCTTCCCACTGTATCGGTGGAACGCTGGACCGTTGGAAAGACGTTCGACCTGTTCGAGGGCAGCCACGCCGGGTATGGGCGTCTGCCAGACCCGGTGATTCACCGTCGCCTGCTCTTTCACCTGAAGTCGCGCTTCTGGTTTGTATACGATCTCGTTGATGGACGCCAAGTACACCACCTGAACCTTTCCTGGCACTTTGCTCCGGGTGTAACCGCCAGCAAGTTCTCGGCGAATGGCCCAGTTCTGTTTGCTAGAGACAATGCGGGCCGACCGGAGAGGCTTGCGATCCTTCCGATCGAAGGCCATGGTTGGTTGCAGGGAATCAGTCGCGGCTACTTTTCCCCGGCTTATGGACGCAAGGAACCGGCGTTGGTGCTGCGTTTCAGTAAGGAGGGCGTGCTTCCGGAAGACTTCGCGGTACTGGTACTTTCGAGTAACGAGTCGATTGAGAACCTGGGTGTCGCGACGCTGCTTCATGATAGAATGAGTAATCAAATCGGCGGCGACAACGCGGCTGTTCTTCGCACCGGGGCAGGGGAGGGGGCGGGGCTTGCCGGCGTTGGGCCTGCTCTCGCCCGCGGGTATCTGTACAATAGCCCGGCGGGGCGCCACTATCTGCTTTACAGTCGTGGCGAAGAAGCTTGGCGCCTGGGACCTTGGAGGAGTGACGCGCGGTTCCTCTATTGCGGTATCGCCGGAGGGGGACGACAGCACTGGGTGCTTTGTGGCGGCAGCTTTGTTGAGGTCGGCGGTTCGCGGTTGGCCACCTGCCAGCGCGCAGTTGAGTACTGTGAGTGGATTCGCGAGGATGTGACGCGGCTCATTGAATGCCCCGACGACTCGGCGGCCCCGCAGTTCTCGGAGCAGGGATTTGCGGATCTGGAGGCGGGGTTGGCGGCAGGGCTCGAGCAGAACGCCACCCATTAAGCTAAATAGACTAGCCATGTGCGGTATTTGCGGCGTGATAACATTGGATCGGGACCGTGGGGTCGAGCGTTCCGGGCTCGAGGCCATGAACCGGCAGATTGCGCATCGGGGCCCTGACGACGATGGTTTCTATGTATCGGGGAACGTCGGCCTGGCGATGCGCCGCCTGAGCATTATCGACGTCCAGGCGGGCCACCAGCCTCTAAGCAATGAGGATGGCACCGTCTGGGTGGTCTATAACGGGGAAATCTACAACCACCAAGATCTGCGCCCGTTGCTGGAAGAGCGCGGACACCGCTATCGCACTCGAACCGATACGGAAACCATAGTCCACCTCTACGAGGAGTACGGACGGGATTGCGTCCGGCATCTGCGCGGGATGTTCGCCTTCGCCCTCTGGGATAGCCGTCGGCGAAGGCTGTTTGTGGCTCGCGATCGGTTGGGAATCAAACCCTTCTACTATCACCATTCCGCCGACGCATTTCTCTTTGGTTCGGAGATTAAGGCTATCCTCGCCTACCCGAGCATCCAAGCCGAGTTTAACCGGGCGGTGTTGCCCGAATATCTCGCTTTTGGTTATCTTGCCGGGCCCGACACCTTTTTCACTGGAGTCAGGAAGCTGCTGCCGGGGCACACCCTGGAGCTGGATGAAGGCGGCAAACTTCGGATCGAGCGCTACTGGGACCTCACCACTTCTCCGGGGTCCGAGGAGAAAACGAAGAGCTTTTGCATCAACACCTACCGGGAAATGCTGGAGGGCGCGGTATCGAGCCACTTGATGAGCGACGTGCCCCTAGGGGTCTTTCTTAGCGGCGGTGTCGATTCGAGCGCGGTCGCGGCTTTGATGACCAAGATTCGGCGCGAACCCATCCAGACGTTTTCGGTGGGTTATGAGGAAGCACCTTATAGCGAGCTTCCCTATGCCGGCGTAGTCGCCAAACATATCGGATCCGTGCACCACGAGGTTCGCGTGAGCTGCCGGGAGTTCTTCGACGCTCTCCCGAAACTGATCTGGCATGAAGACGAGCCCATTGTTTGGCCCTCCAGCGTCGCCCTTTACTTTGTGGCGCAACTGGCTCGTGAGCACGTCACGGTGGTCCTGACGGGGGAGGGAAGCGACGAGACTCTCGCCGGCTATACTCGCTATCCCTGGACCTTGTGGAACTCCCGTCTGGACAGCATCTACCGCCACGCCGTTCCGGGAGGCCTCCGCCGGCGAATGCGGGCCGCGCTCCAGGACTCCGCTTGGATCGGCGCCGATGTTCGGCGCAAACTGAGCCATTCCTTCCTGGCGCGGGACGGGAACTCCTGGGCCTCGTTCTACTTTGAGAACTTCTACTGTGCTTTCTCGGCGGCGCAGCAGGCTGAGTTGCTTGGCGATGACCTGATGGCTGAACTTCGCGCCCAGTCTGCCTCGGCGTATCAGAACTCGCTGGCATACTGGGACCATTCGTCAGGAGAACTCATCGGCCGGCTTCTCTACACAGACATCAAGACGTACCTCGTCGAGCTCTTGATGAAGCAGGACAACATGAGCATGGCCGCTTCCATCGAGAGCCGGGTGCCGTTCCTGGATCATGTCCTGGTGGAGTTTGCGGCCAGCATCCCCGCGCGCTTCCAGACACGCGGATTGGAAGGCAAACTTATCCTGAAAGCTGCGGTCGAAGACCTCCTGCCAGACTCGATCATCCATCGCCGTAAGCTGGGTTTCCCCACTCCCTGGAGCGGTTGGTTAGCCGGCGCTCAGCTCGACTTTATCGAGGGCTTATTGGTTGAGCCGCGGAGTCTGGCGCGGGGGCTGTTCAAGCCCGAGAGCTTGCGGCGGCTGTTCGCCGAACATCGCGCGCGCCACGTCGACCATTATGACCGGATCTGGCGCCTCTTGAACCTTGAACTCTGGCATCGCGCGTTCATCGACTGCGACGTGCCTGGGGATATGCACGGCCGTGCGAGCGAGACCAAAGGCATTGCGGTCAGACGATAAACGGTCGGCTTTTTGGGGTGAATGGAATGAGCTTTTGGAGCACCGGAAAGGTGACACTTCGCTGGCTGCCTTCGTATCTTTGGCAGCGCGCAGTCCGTCGAGCGCCGAAAGGACGGGTTCACCTGCTAATCTGTCTGGCCGATCACTTCGAGCCGTCCGTTATTCCCGGCACCAACGGCCTTCATGAGGAGTCGGGGGTCCAGGAGAGGCGGATGGAGCGATGGTGTCAGGAATACCCCAAGCTGGTCCGGGATTGGCCCGACAGCGACGGGCAGACCTTTCGACACACGTATTTTTTCCCAGCGGAACAGATTCAGGACTCCGTCCTTGTGCGTCTAATCGCGCACTGCCATGAGGGCTGGGGAGAGATCGAAATCCATCTTCATCATGGCGCCGACGGCCCCGACACGGCGGAGAACACGCGGCGCCTGTTGGTCAGGTTCCGGGACTACTTGGCCCAGCGAGGGTGCCTTTCCCGCATGAATGGCGAAGGTCCGGCCCGGTATGCTTTCGTACACGGGAACTTCGCGCTGGCGAACTCCGGTAACGGCCAGCGTTGCGGAGTGGACAACGAGATGCAGATTCTGGCGGAGACAGGGTGCTTTGCGGATTTTACCCTGCCTTCCGCCCCCAATGTTTCACAGACCGCCAAGATCAACTCCCTTTACGAGTGCGGGTTGCCTCTGCACCACCGTGCGCCTCATCGCCAAGGACGCGATCTGGAAGCGGGTCGCGCGCCGGCAGTCTTCCCTCTGATTGTGCAGGGTCCCCTGGTGATGGATTGGTGGCGCCGCCGAGGGCGTTGGCATATTCCGGGCTTCGAAAACGGCGATCTGGCGACGCGCAGACCACCCAACGTCGATCGTCTCCGGCTCTGGCGCCGCGTGCCCATTGGGGTTCGGGGCCGACCCGACTGGCTCTTTGTGAAGCTTTACTGCCACGGTATGGATCCTCGTGACGAAGGGGCTATGCTCGGTGAACCGATGCGACAATTCTTGGCGGATTTGGTAGCCGGCTGCCGGGAAGGCCGCTACCAACTTCATTTCGTCACCGCTCGGGAGATGGTAAACATTGCTTTGGCCGCTTGTGATGGGCGGGAGGGGAATCCCGGCGACTATCGCGATTATCGCTTGCGGCTCATTCGAACTGCTCAGGTCGATCGGCAGGAGCACGCCTCTCGATCGCTTCGTTCGGGGAATACTGACCAGGAGGCGGACGGCGAACAGGTTGAAAGGCTGGCCGAGCGCGCGGGTCGGATTTGAAATATGTGCGGAATTGCAGGAATCATCGATATCAATTCGCGCGAACCCGTCGAGGCCGAGGCGGTTCATCGCATGTGCCAGACGATTGTTCATCGTGGTCCGGACGATGAGGGCATCTATGCGAACGGCGGCGTTGGCTTGGGGATGCGGCGGTTGAGCATCATCGATCTTGCCGGTGGCCATCAACCCGTCCACAACGAAGACCAAAGCGTTTGGATTGTGTTCAACGGAGAGATCTACAACTTTCCCGAATTGCGGCCGGAACTGGAAGCTCGCGGCCACCACTTCTATACCAACACGGATACCGAAGTCATCGTGCATTTGTACGAGGACCTTGGGGTGGACTGTGTCAAGAAACTGCGCGGAATGTTTGCCATCGCCCTTTACGATGAGCGGCGACGCCGATTGCTGCTGGCACGCGACCGCTTGGGGAAGAAACCGCTCCACTACGCCATCCATAACGGACGCCTGCTGTTCGCCTCTGAGATCAAGGCCATTCTTGCGGTGGCCCCGGAATTGGCGGACGTCAACTTTCAGGGTCTGCTGCGCTACTTCTATTTTGGCTATATCCCCGACCCCGAAACCGCCTTTACCCGCATTCACAAACTGCCGCCGGGACACTCGCTGGAGCTGACCGACGGCAAAAGCATCGTGCGCCAGTACTGGGACCTGCCGGCCTACGGTACCAGCGAGCCCGCCTCGGAAGAGGAATGCCTGGAAGAGTTGGAGCGTCGGCTGGCGGAAGCGGTGCGGATTCGCTTGATTGCGGATGTGCCGCTGGGGGCCTTGCTCAGCGGAGGGACGGATTCTTCTACCGTCGTGGCGCTGATGGCTCGCGCCAGCTCCAAGCCCGTCAAGACGTTCTCCATCGGATTCCGGAGCAAAGACTTTAATGAGGCAGATTATGCGCGGGTGGTGGCCAAGCGCTTCGGCACCGAGCATTACGAGCTCATCGTTGAACCTGACCTGACCCAGACCCTGGAGGCGCTGACACGATCGCTGGAGGAGCCTTTTGCCGATTCCTCGATGCTGCCTACTTATTACGTTTCGTGCCTGGCCCGGCAGCACGTCACGGTTGCCCTCTCGGGCGACGGCGGAGATGAGCTTTTTGCTGGCTACGAGCGCTACCAAATCAATCTCCAGCGGCGGAAGTTCGACGCGATCCCGGAATGGTCCGGCCGGTGGTACCGCCGCTTGATTCATCCCGTTGTGCCTCACTCCATGTACGGTCGCAGGCTCGCGTTCAATCTGTCTCTGCCTTGGCAGGATCGCTACATCGACGGGTTTTCCTTACTTCCGGCGCTTGACCGCGAGAGATCATTATTCTCCCGTGATTTTTTGAGGTCGGCCGCCAACTGCGAGGACCCGCGCGACCTTTATCGCGACTACCTCGACCGCGCACCCGCCCAGGATCGCCTGGGCCAGTTGATGTACCTGGACACCAAGGCGTATCTAACCGGCGATATCCTCACCAAGGTGGATCGCATGAGCATGGCGACCTCCTTGGAGGTCCGCGTTCCGATTCTGGACCACGTGTTTGTGGAATGGGTCACCGGACTGCCCAGCCGCTGGAAATTGAACGATGGCCAGCCGAAGTATATTCTGCGGAAACTGGCGGAACGGGTGGGAGTACCGCGAGAAGTTCTGCATCGGCCCAAACAGGGATTCGCCATACCGCTCGTCCACTGGCTGCGGAACGAATTGAAAGGCGAGTTGCCGCGAGTGCTGCTGGAGCCGCGTTCGCTCCAGCGCGGATACTTCGAGCCCCGGGCGGTGCGGCAACTGCTGGCCGAACATTTCTCCGGGCGGCAAGACCACTCCCGCCGGATCTGGCAACTCTTGGTGATTGAACTCTGGCATCGGAACTTTCTGGAGGCCCAGGCTTGGAAGGGCCCGTCAGTGTTTCGAGGCGCCACGCTCGCCGAATCCGCGTTCGCTGGCGCTGTGCCCGCAACCAATCCAGGCGGCCAGGTGCCATGAGGGAACGACATTTATGATGCTGAATCCGGTCGCCCACTACCGCGTGGCGCGCTGGCTCCATCGCCATCACATTCCGTTCCTGCCGTACTTCGTGCAGCGCCTCTCATTTCTCATGTTGCATTGCCATCTTCCTTACAGGGTGGAGGCGGGAGAGGGGTTTGCGGTCGGGCACTCGGGAATCTCCACGGTCATCCATCGGGGAACGCGAATCGGGCGCAATGTATTCGTCGGGCACGGTGTCACCATCGGAGGCCGGAACCGGAGCGAGCGCGTGCCGCGCATCGAGGATAACGTTTACATTGCCCCGGGCGCTCAAGTCCTCGGTGACATTGTGGTGGGAGAAGGTTCGCTGATCGGCGCCAACGCGGTGGTGTTGCACTCCGTGCCGCCCCGCAGCATCGTGGCGGGAGTCCCCGCGCGGGTGATCCGCGAAAACATCAACATTTACGACTATACCGGTTGGCCGCTGAGCCTTGCGCCGCGTGCGGAAGAGGAAGCGCCGCGTGTTTTCCACATGATCGATTCGTTGAACCTGGGTGGCTCGGAAACCCAACTGGCGAACGTGGCCATCCGCCAGAGCGCCGGCGGCTACCACGTCGTCGTGGGCTGTCTGCGAGCGCAGGGGCCGCTAGTGAAAGTCCTCGAAGACGCCGGGATTCCGGTACTCAACTTCCCACCGGGGGGCAGCCTCGTCCGACCCGGCGCGGTGCGTCAGTTTCTCCGGTTGGTGTGGCTGCTACGGCGGCAGCGCTTCGACGTGGTTCAGACCCACGATCTCTACTCCAACCTGATGGGCGTACCGGCAGCTTGGCTGGCGCGGGTTCCAGTGATCGTCTCGAGCCGTCGCGACCTGGCGCACTGGTGGTGGTACACGCCGCGCAATCGGAGAATCCTGCGTGGAATTCAGAGCCTTTCCGTCTTTGTCGTTGCTAATTCCGACGCGGTCCGCAACTACCTGGAGAAGGAAGACGGTTTCACTCCCGACCACGTCCGCATCGTCCGCAACGGAGTGGACCCGGAGCCTTTCTTGCGGGCGTCGGCGAACCGCGAGACCCTGTTTCCGCGGCTCTCGCTTGAAGACAAACTGATGGTGGTTGTCGCCAACATGAACATCAAGGGTAAAGGCCAAGGTGACTTGATCGAAGCGGCGCGACGGATCTGCGCGGAGGTACCCCGGGCGAGGTTCATCCTGGTAGGGGATGGCCGTGAGCGTGCCGGGCTGGAAAACAAAGTGGCCGAGTTAGGTCTCGTGGAACACTTCGTTTTCCTTGGCAAACGAAACGATGTGCCGGACGTGCTCTCCTGCTGCGATGTCTCCGTCTTGCCTTCGTGGGCGGAGGGAATGCCGAACTCCATTCTGGAGTCGATGGCGGCTGGACTTCCCGTAGTGGGGACGCGGGTGGGAGGGATCCCGGAAATCATAGAAGACGAAGTGAGCGGGCTTCTGGTACCGCCTCGCGATCCGCAGGCTTTGGCGAAGGCTATCCTACGCCTCCTCCGCGACCCGGAGTTCTCCTCCAGGCTGGCTCTTGCCGGGCGGGAGCGTGTGCGCATTGAGTTCAGCTTCGACCGGGTCTTGCGGCAGTTGCGGGAACTCTACGAAGAAGGGTGGGTGCGTTCTGGACAAGGCCAGACCAAAAGCTTCGCCCTCAAACCCGGTGTCGGCGTCAAGTCCGCGATCACCCAACCAGAGGACCCCCAAGCAGAGGAGTTGCGCGCCGATTCGGTGGCTCCCTGGACGGCGAATTGACGCATGGAATGCTCCCCCGAACCTATGAACGAGGCGGCCAACCGCGCTGGAGGCACCGGAGTTATGCCAAACCCTCGGCTGCGGGTTGCGATTGTGGCCGCTTCTTTGCGTTGGGTTGGGGGACAATCCGTGCAGGCCGATCTCTTGCTGCGCCACTGGCAGAATGACCCGGAGGTTGAGGCCCGCTTCGTTCCCGTCGATCCTGACCTGCCTCGCTGGCTGGCCTGGGCCGGCAGGATTCCTTTTGTTCGCACGATTCTCCGCATACCCTTTTATCTAAGAGAGTTATGGGAAGCGGCGGGAAATGAGGACCTCTTGCATGTCTTTTCGGCATCATATTGGTCTTTCCTGGTAGCGCCGGTGCCGGCCTGGCTGATCGGCTGCTTGCGAGGGACAAAGGTTCTGATCAACTATCATAGCGGCGAAGCGAGGGACCATCTTAGCCGCTGGCGGACCGCCTCCCCGGTGCTGCGGCGAGTGGACGCGATCGCGGTCCCTTCCGCTTTCCTGGTTGATGTGTTCCGTGAATTCGGACTGGAGGCGCAAGCCGTACCGAACATCGTTGACGCCAGCGAGTTCTGCTATCGGCGGCGAAAGCCACTGCGGCCGCGGCTGGTTTGTACACGCGGATTCCATCGCTATTACAGCGTTGATCTGGTGGTTCGGGCTTTTGCGGAGGTCAAAAAGGAATTCCCGGAGGCCATCTTGTGGCTGGCGGGCAAGGGAAAACAGGAACAGGCGATTCGCGCCCTGGTTGATGATGAGTTGAAGCTGACTGGCGTCGAGTTCACCGGCGTCGTGCCTTACCGCGAAATCGGGCGCGTCTACGATCAGGCGGACATTTTCATCAACGCCTCCTGGCTTGACAATCTGCCGCTTTCGATCCTCGAGGCCTTCGCCGCCGGGACCCCGGTGGTGACCACGGCGCCGGAGGGCATCCGATACCTGGTGGAGCACGAACGCACGGGCCTGCTCTCGGAGCCGGGTGATTGGCAAGCCTTGGCACGCAACGTCGTGCGAATGCTTCGTGACCCGGACTTGGGCTTGCGTCTGGCGGAGCAGGCCCACGAAGAGTTACAGCGCTATCAGTGGCCCTCAGTCCGCGAGCAGTGGTTGGAGCTCTACCGTTCGCTGGCGGGACCGGTGAAGAGAGGCAGCTTGGAGCCGGCTCGTCGCGACTCTGTTCTGACAGTCGGCGAGCAATGAAAGGGGAGTCGTAAGGAGTGGCTGGACGGCAGTGACCAGTCCGGGAGGTGGAATGCCGATAGGAATGCATCCCCGCGCTTTTGATTCCTAAGGAAAGACTTGACTCTTGCATAATCACCTGCTAGCCTTGAATGCGATGATTGACTTACACAGTTCGTCCGGCGAGCAGGCATATTACTCAGGAGGTATATCAGTTTGATGAGACTGTCCACCTGGACTGACGGGATGTAAGCGGGCTTGCTTGATTATGAGTGTTGTCATCCATAAAGACTTAACATTCCAGGAAGGATTTGAAGAAAACCCCACAAAGGCGGCAAAGAAGACGGAAGAACGACAATTGATTTCGCTGGACCGAACCCAAAGTTCCGTTGAGTTTTATTGATATCAAAGAACATCTTGGGTTGGGTTTTCGGTACGAACCCATTTAGGCCGCTATGTCGCTGAAAAAAGATTGCTTAACGTATGGAAAGCCATCATATGATTGAAAAATATAAGGGCTACGTCTTTTTGAATTGGAATAGCAGTCCGAGATCACCTTTTTTGAGAACTTGCTCAAGTCGTTGCCTAGTGTCAATCTGTAAAATCGAAAACACGACCCCTTGCCCCAAGGGGTGGAAGTGGAGGGAAATAGGAGCTCGTCCCGTCGCTAGTCAAGTATAGAATCAGGCGGTGGCGAGGCTGGGTCAAAGCACGGGTAAGACCCAGACTTTTCATACCTGAGAGCTGACAGCCGACGGCCGATGGCTGAGCACAGTCGCTGATTGATTCAACTAATATAAGGAGACCTTTGAACGATGCCCGATCATCTTAATCCTCCCCATGGCGGAGAGCTGGTAAACCTTTTTGCGGCGCCGGAGCGAGCCCTCGAGCTTCAGGCCGCTTCGCGCGACTGGCCGTCGTGGGACTTGACCGGCCGGCAACTTTGTGACCTCGAACTGCTGTTGAGCGGTGGGTTTTCTCCACTCCGCGGCTTCATGTCGCGCCAGGACTATGACCGCGTCTGCAGCGAGATGCGCTTGGCGAGCGGCAAGTTGTGGCCGATCCCGATTACGCTGGATGTCACCGCAGAATTCGCGAAGAACCTCCAGCCCGGTACCAGCACCCTCGCCCTGCGCGACCCCGAGGGCGTCATGCTGGCCGTCCTGCATGTGGACGATGTTTGGCAGCCCGACCGGCAGGCCGAGGCGGAGTTAGTGTTCAAGACCACCAGCCTCGCTCACCCCGGTGCCGCGTACCTGTTGCGGAGTTCGCATCCCTGGTACGTGGGCGGACGGCTGGAAGGCGTTCAGCGGCCGGCTCACTACGATTTTCGTTCGCTACGCCTGACACCGGCGGAACTGCGGGCCGAGTTCGTGCGCCTGGGCTGGCGACGCATCGTCGCCTTTCAGACGCGCAACCCCATGCATCGTGCCCACCAGGAGTTGACGTTGCGAGCCGCGAAGCGCGTGGAGGCCAACCTTCTTATCAATCCTTCCGTGGGCATGACCAAGCCCGGCGATGTGGAGTACTACGTCCGCGTGCGCTGCTACGAGGCGCTGCTGCACCGCTATCCCAAGGACACAGCCAAGCTAGCCTTGCTGCCGCTGGCCATGCGCATGGGCGGTCCCCGGGAAGCCGTCTGGCACGCCATCATTCGCAAGAATCACGGCTGCTCCCATTTCATCGTGGGGCGCGACCACGCCGGGCCCGGCAACGATGAGAACGGCAAGCCGTTCTACGGACCTTACGAAGCGCAGGAACTGCTTCGCGAGCACCAGCAAGAACTCGGCGTCACCATGGTTCCTTTCCAGATGATGGTTTATCTTCAAGATGAGGACCGCTACATCCCTGAAGATGAGGTCCCGTCCGGAGCCCGCACCTTGAATATCTCGGGCACCGAGTTACGGCGACGCCTCAACGAAGGCCAGGAGATTCCTTCCTGGTTCACTTTTCCGGACGTAGTCCGCGAGCTGCAGCGCAGCTACCCGCCGCGGCACCGCCAGGGATTTACCGTGTTTTTTACCGGACTCTCGGGTTCCGGAAAATCGACCATCGCCAACGTGCTGCGGACCAAGTTTCTGGAGATGGGCGGGCGGCCGGTGACGTTGCTGGACGGCGATATCGTGCGTAAACACCTCTCTTCCGAGTTGGGATTCTCCAAGGAACATCGCGACATCAATATCCGGCGCATCGGCTTTGTGGCCTCGGAGATCACCAAGAACGGGGGAATCGCCATTTGCGCGCCCATCGCTCCCTACGATTCCATCCGCAAGGAAGTGAGAGCCATGAT
>DATFYM010000128.1:0-14120 GCA_035315065.1 Terriglobia bacterium | reverse complement strand
CCTGCACCACCTGCACTCTTTGATTTTCCAACTGAGGAATAGACTCAGTCATAGGCCTCCTTATCCTAACGTCTATATACGTTAGGATTGATACCACAAAAAAAGAAACTCTTCAATTCCAACTTCTATGTCGTGCACCCGCCGAGGCGACGATTTGACGAGTGTGTAAAACGTGTGTATCGTGTTTTGTTAGGTCGCGGGATAGGCGATGAACAGCCGGGACGTGATCAAGGAACTGAGGAAAGAGGGTTGGTACGAAGTCAATCAGGCCGACAGTCAGGTAGTGGTGTCATTTGGCAAAAAGAAATGGAATCCACAGATTGCGCAGATTTCTCAGATTAGGATTAAGAGACCGCTTCTCACTCAAACGAGCCGAGACTTGGTTTGTTCACTTTTACTTGCGACAACGCCGAGGCGTCGTCTGGGGCTCTTTTCTTAATCTGCAGAATCTTAATTAATCTGCAGAATCTTAATCTGCAGAATCTGCGTAATCTGTGGATTCAATTCTTTTAGGCACCAAAGGGACGCTGAAGAGCATCGAGAAACAGGCCGGGATTAAACTGAGATGAATCCCGGAGCGGAGCGACGGAGCTAGGCATGGAATATATCGCTTATCTTTTTTTTGCCTCTGGCCGTTCGCTCTCGGCGGCTTCCCGAATGGCCTCAACGTCGGCAAGGTCGCGGGTCCGGCGCGAGGCCAGTTTCGCTGTAATCAAGTCGTCCTTGGAGATAAAGAACGCCTTGAGACCGCTCTTCGTGTCGATCACGCCTTCAACGCGCCTTTCCCATGCCGCATCAAAATCGACACCGGGAATATCGGGAAGAATATCGATCCCGCGCGGTTCGCGCCCAAAGCGGATAAAGCCGTTGCGGTCAGCAAGATCTTCCAAACGGATGTTTTGGAGGGGTGCGCCAAACTCGGTAAGCGCGGCGTAGGCCGCTCGCGCGTTGGCAGGGTCCGCTCTTATGAACAGATCAATGTCCCTCGTGGCGCGGGGTTGCGCATGAAAGGATACGGCGTAGCCCCCCACGATGAGGTATTTAACGCCATGGGCATTGAAGGCGGACAAGAGGTCTTTGTAGTCTTGGTACATCCGGCTCCAACTCCACGCCTTTCATTGCGTAAGCGTCAAGGGTGATTTCTTCCACCGCGTCCATCCGCTCATGCACGGGCCGACTTTGCCAGTACCGGTATTCGTCGGCCTTCGCTTCCTTGTGGCTGGTGTACTTGCGAACGGTCATATCCATGAACCAATTATAACCTAGCGCGGTCGGGCCGCAACCAAATTGGACGAAGTGGCTAGTGGCCAGTGGCGAGTGGCGAGCAAGAAAAATCGTCGCGCCCGGCAAAGAAACCAGTCGACAGTAATACATACGGGGCTTCACTTCAAACACGCAGGGTTGGTTTGGGGCGTTTGGGGCAGAGGAATTGCCGAATGCAGATTCGCGGTAGGGGTCATCGTTCGTCGCTGGCAAAGGGACATCGATTCTCCTCTCGTTAGCTACAGCGAGTATATTCCGAGAGGCTATTCAAAGTCAATCAGGGAATCAAGTCAAGCTGGGACTGTGGTCAGGTGGGTCCCTTTCAATTCAAGATGAAGGTGGCGGACGGTCGGGTATTCTCTTGACTGCCGTCACTGTTACGCTGTATCGTAACAGAGGTACAGTTCTCAACCATGTTTTTCAAGCTCAATCCGACAACAGGTCAGCCTCTATACCTGCAATTGATGCAGCAGATTCGACACGCCGCGGAAACCGGCGCGTTGCAGGATGGTGATCAGTTACCCGGGATTCGGACTCTGGCAGAGGAATTGGTAGTCAGCCCGAATACGGTGGCGAAGGCGTACTCCGAGCTCGAACATGATGAATTGCTGGAATTGCGTCAGGGCTCCGGAGCATTTGTCACCGTGAAGCGCAGAACCCGGTCTTTGACCGATCATGTGCAGCTTGCACGCCGGCGTCTTCGGGGCCTGATCGAGCAATTGCGGGAGGATGGCCTTCTGGATGAGGAGATTAGGCGAGCCTTCGAAGCAGAGTTACTCCATCCGGCCGAGGTGGTGAGAGAGTGATGACCAATACGCCTGTAATCCTAACGCGTGATCTCACGAAGTTGTATGGCGGCCTGGCCGCCGTTCAGGGACTAAATCTCTCGGTCGGGCCGAATTGCATTACGGCGTTTCTGGGTCAAAATGGAGCCGGCAAAAGCACCACTATAAAAATGCTCCTGGGCATGATCCGGCCCACTGCCGGCGAGGGAACCGTGCTAGGAAGACGGATTTCCGATGCGGAAGCGAACCGCGAAGCGCGGCGGAGAGTCGCTTACGTTGCCGAGAACAAGCCTCTCTACGGCTATATGACCGTTGAAGAGACGATACGATTTGCGAGTTCGTTTTACCCCGACTGGCGGACGGATGCCGCACAGAAACTTGTCTGTGACTATAAGCTACCGCCCGATCGGAAGGTTAAAGCGCTTTCCAAGGGTATGCGAACCAAGCTCGCCTTGTTGCTGGCGTTCGCACGCCGGCCGGAACTGCTCATTCTCGATGAACCGAGCGAGGGGCTGGATCCGGTCGGGATCGAACATCTCCTTCAGACTCTGGTGGCGCAGGCGGCTGAGGGTGCCACGGTGTTCTTCTCATCCCATCAAATTGCTGACGTTGAGCGCGTGGCAGATCACGTCTGCATTCTGGATCAGGGCTGCCTGGTGGTGGATGCTTCCCTCGACCAACTTCGCCAGTTTTATCGGCGTGTTGATTTGGCCTTTTCGTTCCCGGTCCCGGAGCGTCAGTTTCGAATGGCAGGGGTGCAAAGGATCGAAGCCAGGGGCAATCAGATGAGCGTGTTTGCCAGCAGCAATGCCGAGGCGGTGATTGAGCGCGCGCACGCTTTGAATGCTGTTTCGGTCGAGGTCGCTCCTGTCGGATTGCGCGACATCTTCCTCGAAACGGTGAAGGAGAATTGAATCGTGCTCTGGTACAAGGCTTGGCTTGAGACTCGGACTAGATTTCTGACGTGCCTGGCAACTCTCACCATCTTCTGCGCGGTTTTCGTCCATCATGCCCTGAGCATCATGAACGAAAACCCTGTACTGACAAGGCGTGAGACAGACTACTATTTTTTGCTTTTCGTGACCCAGGAGTACATCGTCATACTGTGGATTTTGGGCGTTGTCCTTTTGGGAATGGGGGGACTCGTTCGTGAGAAAGCGATTGGCACCTCCCTTTTGACCTTAAGTTTACCGGTCAGCCGGACGCATTTGATGGGTGTCCGTGTTGGCATGGGCGTGCTTCAAGCCATTGCTTTAGGGCTGGCGCCTTGGTTAACCATCTACTTGGTTTCGTCTTTGGGGCGAATGCCTGTTTTGGTGGCGCAGGATGGATTCTACCTTCTGCTGTTGGTCGGAGGCGGCTTGGTCTATTTCGGCATGGCGGTCTTGGTTTCATCATTGGTCGAAGGTGAGTATACGGCTCCCGCCCTTGCTTACGGGCTGGTTTTCCTAGGAGCGATTCTGGGTGACGCCTGGCTTCGACAATTCAACCTCTGGCGGTTAGTGACCGGCGACTATTACCTTGATAGAAAAACGTATCTTCTTTCGGGGCATTTTCCATGGTTGGGGATAGTTGCCAGCTTATCTGTCGCCGGGCTGATGCTGATGGCATCTGTCAGGGTGATACAAAGACGCGAGTTCTAACTGCCACGCCCGGCTGCAAGTGGCTCGTGAACGACGACCAGCGGGGTTGACGCCTCTTCAAATCGTCAATCGAAAATCGTCAATCGGCAATTCTTCGTGCCCCCATCACCGCATCCCACCGCAGCGCCGGACTCGATCTCGGACCCTGGTGCGCCAGCCGGATGGCCAGGTCGGCCATATGCTTGACCGCCCAATCGAAGTAATGGGGGGTGAGCGAATAGAGGTCCATGTCCGGCGCCGGATTCATGAAGTCAATCGCATAGGGCACGCCGTCGCGGATGGCCCACTCCACGGTGTTCATGTCGTAGCCGAGAGCGCGCACCAGCTTCAGCGAGTCGTCCACGATGCGATGGTCGAGATCGGGCGAGAGGTGTGAGTGCTCCACGTGATACTTGCGCTCCTTGGGGTCGTATTTGATGGGCAGGACTTCTTCCTGACCCAGGCAAATGCAGCGCACGTAGTGGTCCCAGTGGATGAATTCCTGGAGGATCATGGTGAGCAGGCCGGAGCTGTTATAGGCCGCGAACAGCTCGTCCAGCGAATGGCAGATGTGGACCTCCTTCCAGCCGCCGCCGTGAGCGTCCTTGAGCACGCAAGGCAGACCCACGTAATCGAGGATGGACTCCCAGGGGATGGGGTATTCCAGGTTGCGAAGGCTGTCGGGGTGGATGATCCCCGGGACGTAGTCCTTGTTGGGCAGGACGACCGTCTTGGGGCTGGCGACGCCCAGGCGCGTGGCCAGCGACGCCTCGAAGAACTTATCGTCCGCCGTCCACATGAAGGGATTGTTGATGACGGAGGCGCCTTCCAGAAAGGCATGCTTGAGGTAACTGCGGTAGTACGGCACCTCGTGGGAGATGCGGTCAATGATGACGGCGTAGGGGCACGGCTCGTCCATCCGCGTGCCGCCTAACTTCACGAACTCCGCCTCCACGCCGGCGTCGCGCCGGTTGACCTCCTCGATGAACGCGGGGGGAAACGACCACTCCCGCCCCACCAGCAAGCCGACTTTTAGCGTCATTTTGCGTTTCTCCTTGCAAGGGGAAGAAATGATGAATGCTGAATTCAAAATCAGAGATTAGAAAGTAGAAATCAGAACGAAGACCGTCTTCCTTTCTGATTTTTAGCTTAGTTTAACACCTTCCTGTTCGCCGATCACAGGGGCGTGTGACGAGAATCATATTCACGATTCGGCCTTCCGGTTACAGTGGTTTAGGGGCGCCAACTTGGCCTTCTTCTGCGCGGCGCGGCATTGCGCTCGGCAGAAGCTCGCAACCGTTCTCGTAACTCAAGCTCGGAGGATGACCACATGTTAGATACGGTACTCGACAAAACGGCCGACTTGGCCGGACCGGGGATTGGTGACTATGAAGAGCTGGAGAAGGTTCTTCCCCGTGACTATCGGTCGTTGTTGACGCCCAAGGAAACGCAGCACGCCATCTTTGCGGTGAAGAACTACATCGAACGCCATCTCTCGCACGAACTCAACCTCATGATGGTGACGGTCCCCCTGATCGTCGACGTCGAAAGCGGCGTCAACGACTACTTGGATCGCGACGGTTCGCGGAGCCCGATCCAGTTCCATATCTCCAATGACCACGACAAGCACCCGATTGATGCGCAGGTGGTGCAGGCCGCCACCAAGTGGAAGCGGGCGGCGCTGAAGCAGTTTGGGATGGAAGTGGGCGAAGGACTGTGTACGGACATGCGTGCGGTGCGCAAGGACTACTTTCTGGACCACGACCACAGCGTTTACGTGGACCAGTGGGACTGGGAGAGGGTGATCTGCGCCGAAGAGCGCAACCTGGATTTTCTGAAGGAGGTGGTCAGCAAAATCTGGAAGGTTCTGGTGGGGGCGGAGCAGTATGCCCTGGAGTTGTTCCCCCAGCTGAGGACCGACAAGGTTCCAAACCTCCCCGAGAAGCTGACTTTCCTGCACGCGGAGGATATTCTCGACATGTACCCCGACCTGCCTCGCAAGCAGCGCGAGACGGCCATCCTGCAGGAGTACCCCGCCATTTTCATCATTGGTATCGGCTGGCCGCTGAAGGATGGTTATCCGCACGAAATGAGGGCGGCCGACTATGACGACTGGGTCACGGAAACCCGGTCCGAGGACGGCAGGCCCATGCACGGGCTCAACGGCGACATCCTGGTATGGAATCACGTCACCAAGCGCCGCCACGAACTGACCTCCATGGGCATCCGCGTCAACGCCGAGACGCTCCGGCAGCAGCTCGAGATGTCGGGCCAACTGAACTTCCTCCGGTTCCCGTACCACCAGGCGATTGTGAATCATGAGATTCCGCTCAGCATCGGCGGGGGTATCGGACAGTCACGGACGCTGATGCTCCTGCTGCGGAAGGCGCACTTGGGAGAGGTCAGCGTTACGGTGTGGCCGAAGATCCTGAAGGAGATGTGCAGCGAGAAACATATTCACGTGCTGGAGTGAGGAGGAATTGCCGATTGGTCCTGAGCGAAGCGAAGGATTTTCGATTGACGATTGGAAGGCAAGAAGATAATCCACAGATCTCGCAGATTACATAGATTACAGGATAAGAACAGCACAATTCGCTTCTCTTGCCTTCTTATCGTCAGTCTGTGAAATCTGCGTAATCTGTGGATTCAGCTCTTCTCTTGCAATCGTCAATCGTCAATCTGCAATCGGCAATTCCGCCACCTGTGTAATCTGTGGATTCTTCGCACTTTTTTGAAACAGCGCCGCCGCCGGAATCAGCATCAAAGTGGTTGAGGTTCCCGATGGTCAGGCAAGGTTATCGCGACTCCATCCGATTCACGACTTGCGTTCTCGGCGCTCTCCTGGCGCTAGCCAGCGCGAGTCCCGCCTCGGCCCAGACCAAGCTCTACCTAACGGACGGCACCTACCAGCTTGTGAAGAGCTACGAAGTGCGCGGCGACCGTGTGCGATTTTACAGCCTCGAGCGCTCGGATTGGGAAGAAGTGCCCCTGACGATGGTGGATTTGGACACCACCAAACGCGCCGCGCAGAAGGAAAGCGTGGTGCAGCAAGAGCAGCTCGAGGAGGCCAAAGAGCTTCAGAAAGAGAGGTTCGAGAAACCCGAGGAGAAGGGTTTCCAAGTGGCGCCGGGCGTGTATCTTCCGCCCGACCTCGGCGTCTACGCTTGGGATGGAACGCGCATTATCCGCCTGTTGCAGTCTTCAGGCGAAGTGGTCACGGACAAGACACGCAAGGCGCTGACCATCGCCATGCCGGTGCCGATCTTGAAGGGGCGGCAGCTTGTGGTGCTGGAGGGCGCCAAGGCGCCGGTGCGGATTTCTTCTACCCGGCCCATCTTTTACCTTCAGTTCGCGGATGACGCTACCGGCGAAAACGCCCAGTTGCTGACGGTGAAGTCTGACAAGGAGCGAAGGGTGGTGGAGCGGGTCGATACGCGTCCGCTTCCTGGAGCCAAACCGAGTCAAGTGCGGGAGGGCGTGCTGACGGAGCGCGTGAAGCTGGGGCCCGGGCTTTACAAGATCACGCCGACGGAACCGCTCGCGCTCGGTGAATACGCGATGGCTCAGCTCTCTCGCGAGAACCTCAACCTCGATGTTTGGGACTTCGGAATCGGCGGCGTGGCGGCCGAACTCGACGTACCGCCAACCACCGCCACCACAGGTTCGTTTTCCGAAAAGGGTCCGGTGAACACCCAGCCCGGTCCGCCCAAGCCCCAACCGTCCCCCGGCCAACAGATGCCGAACCCGCCGTCACCGGCGGGTCCGCAGGGTCAGCCCAATCCACACAACTAGCTTACTACGCTAATGTCGCCGTCAATGGGCGAGGATCAGGCCTCACTTACTTGGTTGCATTCGCAGGAACTTCGCACGACAAAAACACAACGAGGCCACCGTCAATGGCCATTTCCAACAGGCGAAGCGGGCTGCCGCCGAATCTCATAGACCTGAACTCTTAACCTGCCGGGTCGCTGGTCTTCTTGGTTTTCCGGGATGAAGGGTGAACTGGACCCTGACGCCGGGCACGAGGCGCACCGGTCCCAACAGGCCGGCCGGCCAGGGCTCAGGATTCACCTTCCAGTCTTCGGGATAAGGAAAGCGGTCGCCATAAGCAGCCACGAGCTTGGTGTAGTCCGGCGGCTTCTGGCCGAGTAGTTCATTAATCAGCAGGTTGGCTACGGCGATCCTGAGGTGATTGACGCCCGGCCGAAGCCAGCGGCTGATCTCCAGACGTAGAGGCCTTTGCCAGGCATCGCCCGCCACTTGACCATTAACCCAGACGCGAGCCGCGTAGCGAACATCGCCGAGGTCCAGCCACACCACTCTGTCAGGTCCCAGAAAAGTCGCCGGAACGTTCACGTCCGTCGAGTACGTTCCCGTGCCGGAAAAGTACTTCGTCGCCCCATCCTCGGTCCACGACCGTAAGACCTTTACCGTCTGAGAGAGGTTTAGAGGAGAACCAAATTGAAGCTTCCAGGGCGTGCTGACGATGATCGGCTTTGGTAAACTGACTACGCTCCGGACCTCCCGTCCGGAAGCGCGCCGCACAAAATAGGTGCCAGGATTCGAAGTCTCGGCCGAAACCGTGCCGCCGTGAAGGATGGGTGAAGGAAGATTAGTTTCGGCCACTTCAGCGTCCGCGTGCGACGCGCCGAAATAGACCACCACCGACCGTCGCGGGCCGAGGTGCAGTTCCAATGCGGTACGGTCACCTTGAAAAGCGTATACTGCCGGAAGAGTTGCGGTGCCAAGCTCCAGGTCCCAGATCTGAGGCTGACGACGCGCAACGCGGAAGGAAGCACGCAACACCTTCTCCTCTTCACCGGTGTTCGCGATGAAGTAGTAGTCGGCGGTCCCCCGAGCCGAAATGCGAGCCCGGCGGTGAATGAATCCGATCTCGCCATCGGGCTTTTCGAGGGAAAGGTCAGGCGGGCAGGCGTGAAGCAGCACGCGCCGCAACTCACTTTCGTTCTCGATCGATATGCTTCGACCCAGACCGTAGGAGTGGTCACCGTGGGAGTCGGTCGTCCCACCGGTGCCGAAGACCTGCTCGACCAGGAATCTCAAACGCTCGTTGTCAGCGGCGTTGTTCAGACCTCCGTAAACCCGGTCCGGCAGCCGGCCAGTGGCCACCGCTGTCCCTCCTGCGCGGACGAAGGCTGCGATCTTGTCCAGGGCGCGCAACCGGATGCCGGTGAGGCGAGGCAGCAAGACAACGGCGTACGAGGCATCGCCGATCTCTAGATGGGTTCCGTCGATCGTCGCCCGCTGCTCAAGGATGTCACCCGAGATGCCATCAAAGGTGTATCCGGAAGCGATGATCTCACCCAGCACCCGTGCTTGGTGGGAGAGAGCATTCTTCAGGCCGAACTCCGGTATCTCACCCTCCTTGGCCTGGGCCAGTCGATTGCGAACCTGGAACACCGTGTGAAGACTTCCCGGCGGCGCGTTGGCCTCAGCATCCTCAACCGGCAAATAAACCAGGACGTCGCTGACGGGCCTGCCCTGCTCAAGCACAAAAGAGGCTCGATGCACGTAAGCCGCCAGGTCAGGAAGAAAAGGCCACCAGGTTTGATTTATCCCAAACGCCGCCCCTGCATAATCCTGCCAACCAGGGCTACCTGCGGAAGGTGGAGAGTAAGGAAGCGTGGAGGCGCCGAGTTCCGTCATGCCGGTGAGAAACTGCATGTCAGCAATTACCTTGAGGTCGTCGAGCGTATCGGTGAAGCGATTGGGAATTCCTGCCCACGTCGCATATTCGGCCAGGACACGCTTCTTGCCATAGAAGTGCGCAGCCGAACTTGCCCAGCGACCTTCCGTGAATTCCTTCCAGTCGTATTGCTCGCCGCCGGGGAAATCCACCAGGGCATAAGTCCGCTGGGGAACTGCCGGAACTCCGTAGGCCTGAATCTCCAGGCGGAGATCGTGTCGCCGGGTCCATTCATGAAGAGGCCGGGCATATCCATCCACAAACAGGTCGGCAACGGTCTCCCAGAAATCGAAGCGAGTGTCTTCGGTGCGGGGGCCGAGGTCTTGGAACAGGTAGGGCAGGGAGGGCGTGAGGTCGTAGCCTCGGCGCCGCTTGAACTCGTCCAGGAAGGCGGCTGTCCAGTCGGAGTTGTAGGCCTCCAGGCTGTCCGCGAATAGGGCGCGGAGCTGTCCAACCGGGCCTGATAGTTTGCTTAGCACCGCCGATGAATAACGATTCAGCGCCGACGGCGACAGGTGATCCAGGACGTAGCCTTCGCCCCCCAGGGATGGACGCTTCACGCGCATGTGGGTTGGGGTGGATATGAAAGTGAGGACTTCCGTCTGCTGCGGCACAGGTAGGCTTGCCCTTCCACCCGCGGCCACCGCAGAGGTGACGTCGCGAAAGGAAGAGCCGCCGTTGGAAGACTCGGGAGCGAAGACCGCCACCAGCTTCTCGTCAGGTTGCAGGACCGGCAGGCTGACGGCGCCGGTCGGATCCAGATGGACGGTGGCCATCCGAATGGCGTGGGCCGCATCTTCGATCGAGACCGAAGGACCCCCGTAAGGCCAGCCGCTGCCGCCTACCACATCCACGGTCATACCCAGACGATGAGCTGTCTCAACGGCGTATCGATAAACGCCCAGGTACTGGGGCGAGAGAAAAGGTAAATTCTTGATACCCAGGGCCGGGTCATCAACTTGCTGAGGATACTCCGGGTAGACGAGCACGCCGCCCAGACCGGCTTGGTGCATCCGGGTCAACTCTCTAAGCACCTCTGGCTTGGTCACCGCCGACCCGAACCACATCCACCAGGCGATCATCCGGCAGTCGGGCGGCGGACTCTTCACCGTGGCAGGGTCGGCTAGGGTATCAGGACAGCCAGACGCCGCGATCAAACGGCCCCCGAGCACCCCCCACAGGACGACTGCGAGAACTGACGCTCGACGCATGAAGAGAATCTCCCTTTCCATGACCGCGCTGATTCCCCGTTGGCCCTTGCCAAGGCTGCCAAGTGTGGCATGAGTGGATTGCTGATTGCCGACTGACGATTTGAAGGGGCGATGCTCGGCACGTCTCTTTCAATCAGCAAGTTGCAGCTCTAGAATCTGGGAGCACATTCCATCATGTCACGGTTTATTGACCGGCGCTTGCGGGGAGCTTCGGGGGCGCGTGCCGTCACACGATGGCGAAAGTGGAAATCTGGCTTGATGTGCGCTAAGATAACGTGACTGTTTGGTCGAGTAGGGGGTCCAACCCATATCGCGAATAGGAAGGATGAGAACATGAGAAAAAATATTTGCCCTCGGCCAGGACTGGCTGCCGTTGTCGGCGCGGCCGGCCTCTTGCTGTTCACCATCACGGGACAGGCCCAGCAATCGCTCCAGGTATTGCACCATCATGTGCGCCCGGCAGTTGCCAGCGGGCAGGCCGCGCCGGTGGGTTTGCTTCGACCCACTCAGCGCATGAACCTCGCTATCACCCTGCCGCTTCGCAATCAAGCCGAACTCACAAGCTTGTTAGCCCGGCTCTATGACCCCACCAGCCCCGATTACCGCCATTTTCTCACCGTGGCTCAGTTCACCGAAGAGTTCGGACCCACGGTGGAGGATTACCAGGCTGTGGTCAATTTCGCCCAAGCCAACGGTTTCACTGTCACCGACACGCCCCCGAATCGACTGCTGGTGGATATTAACGGGACGGTGGCGCAAATCGAAAAGGCTTTCCACGTCGCGATGAGGGTTTATCGGCACCCGACGGAGAACCGCATGTTTTATTCGCCGGATCGTGAGCCCTCCCTCGATCTGAGCGTGCCCGTGGCGCACATCGCCGGTCTGAATAACTACTCCATACCGCGCCCCAAGCTAAAGAAAGCTGCCGCGGGGCAGGCAATACAAAGCCACGCCGGCTCGGGCCCGGGTGGTGCCTATCTTGCCAGCGACATGCGGGCAGCCTATTACGGCGGCACCGCCCTCACCGGTAGCGGACAGGCCGTCGGGCTCGTGGAGTTTGACGGCTACAACCTCAGCGATGTGACGTCGACCTTTGACGGACACTCATACTCGGTTGCCATCAACAACGTGCTGATCGACGGCGCCAGCGCGGGCTCGGACGGCGACGATGGTGAACAGGTCCTGGACATCGTCCAGGCGATTGGCATGGCGCCAAGCATGACGCAGGTTCGCGTCTACATCGCGCCCGGCACTTCGTCCATCGGCGTCGGTGACAAAGACCTATTCAACAAAATGGCCACCGACAATATTGCCAAGCAACTGAGTTGCTCCTGGGGTTGGAATCCGGATGACACGTCGTCGGACGATCCCATATTCCAGGAGTTTGCAGCGCAGGGCCAGAATCTTTTCGTCGCTTCCGGCGACGCCGGAGCGTACACCGGGTCGAACGCTACCGACGATAGCTATCCCGCGGAGAGCGTTTACGTCACGGCGGTGGGAGCCACCGACTTGACCACGAATGGCGCTGGTGGCTCCTGGGAATCGGAAACGGCGTGGGCAGACAGCAGCGGCGGCCCCGCTGACAATGGCTTCGCCATTCCGAGCTGGCAAGCGGGGGTGGCCAATGCGTCCAATGGCGGTTCCACGACCATACGCAATGTGCCGGACGTGGCCGCGGAAGGCAATTTCGACAACTACCTTTGCGACCAAGGCTCGTGTTCGGGAGGCTGGGGCGGTACCAGCTTCGCGGCGCCGCGCTGGGCCGGCTTCCTGGCCCTCATCAATCAGCAGTCGGTGGCCAACGGCAACTCGACCCTAGGCTTTATCAACCCGACCATCTACACGATCGGTCAGGGCGCCAATTACGATAGCGACTTCCACGACATCACCAGCGGAAATAACAATAACGGCCAAGGGCAATCGTACAATGCGGTGATTGGCTATGACTTGGTCACCGGATGGGGAAGCCCTAACGGGCAGGGCCTGATCAACGCGCTGGCCGGGTCCGCGACGCCGAGCTTCACGCTCTCGGATTCGCCCACCAGTCTGACCATCACCCAGGGCGGCGCCGGTGGTACCAGCACCATCACCGTGAATGACCAGAACGGATTCACCGGCAGTGTAAGTCTCACCGCGTCGGGTCTGCCCAGCGGTGTAACCGCATCGTTCAACCCATCCAGCACATCCACAACTAGCACGCTCACCCTGACGGCGAGTAGCTCGGCCACTACCGGGAAGGCTACGGTGACCATCACCGGCACCTCCGGCAGCCTAGTCGCAACCAGTACTCTGGCGCTCACGGTGAATGCCCCGGCAACACCGAACTTCACCATCAGCGGCTCGCCCACTTCTCTGACTGTAACCCAAGGGAGCAACGGAACCAGTACCATCACTATTACCAGCCAGAACAGTTTCAACTCTGCGACTACGCTTAGCGCCACCGGCCTGCCCAGCGGCGTGACGGCGGCGTTCTCGACCAATCCGGTGACTCCGCCGGCGAACGGCAACGTGACCTCGACACTGACCCTAACCGCTTCCGCTACGGCGACCACCGGAAACGCCACCGTCACCGTGACCGGAACTTCCGGCTCCCTCAACCACAGCACCACCATCGCCTTGACGGTGAGTTCGCCCTCGGGACCGCAAACCGCGGTATACAACGCCGCGCTCAAGGCTCCGGCGTGCGGGACCGTCGGCAGCTCGTGTGACTCGGGTCCGTCCCTGCTGCTGGGGCGGGATCATATGTCGGGCGGCGCGGAACCCAATCAACCCAACACCATCAATAATTCCTGCTCCGATGGCACGGCCGGAACATTCCACTCCGACGAGTCCAACGACCGTATCGTAGTTGCTTCGACCAGCGGTGGCGCGTTAACGCACGGCACCACGGCAACGGTCACGGCAACCGTTTGGGCCTGGAGCGGCTATACCTCCGACGCTCTCGACCTTTACTACGCGGCCAACGCCAACAGCCCTTCGTGGGTTTTCATCAAGACGATTGTCCCCACGAGGGCTGGAGCGCAGACGTTGTCGGCCACGTTCACGCTTCCGACCGGCACCCTTCAGGCTGTTCGTGCGCAATTCCGCTATCAGGGAAGAGCGTCCTCGTGTACCACCGGGTCCTACAACGATCACGACGACCTGATCTTTGCGGTGAAGTAAGCATAGACAGTCAACAATCTGATCCTCCGACATCAACCATTCGAGCCGGCCCCGCAGCAGGCCGGCTCGATGTTTATTGGTATTGATCCGCGTGCGTTCGATTCGCGTATGGAACCGATTGCCGACTTCCCTTTGATGAGAAGCGCGTCGTTAGAGGTGACCTCCGTCTCGCGCTCGTGATTACCGGAGGCGACTGCGGCAAGACGACCGCGGCAAGTTTTGCCGTGCGTGAACCCCGCGGGGTGGATGGTCCTTGCCCAGTGCCTCGTGGAGTCGTTCGTTGCTCCGGAAAGGCGCACGCGTAAACCTTTGTCAAATCAGAACAACGAAGATGGCTGAGGCATGAGGGCATGTGGCATCTGGTGTGCTG
>DATFYM010000127.1:0-28092 GCA_035315065.1 Terriglobia bacterium | reverse complement strand
TGGGCGGCTTGGATTTGGATGATTTGGAGGAGGCGCTGAAGGCGGGGTTCGGGATTCGGGATTCGGGGTTCGCAGAACCCGAGGCTGCGGGTCAGGGACCGGAGGGCAAGGAAGGGGAAGGCGGAGCGGACGTAGCGCCGGGCGGCGCCCGGCCAAGTGAGGAGTCGGAAATAGAAGGCGAGGAATCACCAGGACAGGGGGAGTCTGCGAACCCCGAACCCCGAATCCCGAATCCCGATGCGGCGAACCCCGAACCCCGAAATCCGAACCCCGACGGTGGGCCGCCCGACCTCCGCGAAGTCACCGCCACCGCCTGGGATCGGGTCCGTTTCCTCGAATGGTGGTCGCGTTGGGAACGCCGGGAGATGAGAGCGATCCTCCTTCGCTCGCTGGGAAAGGCACGCGTGGGCCTTGAGGCTCTGCTGCGCCTGTTCCGGGGGTACAAGAAAATCTTGTTCGAGGCGCGGCACTACGAGGCCAAACTGCAAGACGCGCTGTTCCGGTTTCTGAGCCGGCTCAACGGCGAGGACCCGGGATTCGAACGCCCCAACTCAGTATGGATCGACCCGGAAGCGTACAAGAAGATGAAGAACGATATGGAGGGGGTCTGGGGAGAATAGTGAATGGTGAATAGTGAATGGTGAATGGTGAAGGCACAGGGTAGACAGTAGATGGCATAAGGGAAAAGGGGTTTGTTTCCCGTTATGCCGTCTGCCACCTGCCACCTATCTCCTACCTTCACCATTCACCATTCACAATTCACCATTCAGGAGGAATCGGCAATACAGAAAGGACGGAGGACAACCAATCATGGCTATCGACCTTAAGAAGTTCAACCAACTTTTCGACCAGATCATGAAAATCGACTTGGCGGGCAGGGGGCCGGACAGGGTCCCGTTCAAAAGGAATCCCACCCTGGATGACATCCGTCCGCTCGTCGAGGCGAACCGGCACATGCTGCCGGTGATCTACCAGGATAAGTATGCGACGCCCCTGGCCAACAACCTTAAGACCGTGGCCGAACTCCTGAAGGGAAACATGATCCTGGAGACGGTGCTGGGCGCGGTCTACGGCCACGCCGACCCGCAGGCGGCGCCGCAGCTCCGCCGCTTTCTGGCGGTGATCTCTGACTTCTACCGTTCCTTTCTCTCCTCCAAGCGGCGGGCGCGCGCCAACTTCCCCCTGGTGGAGCAACTCCCCCCGCTCGCCATGTTCCAGGCCAGCGGCCAGCAGGGACCCTTCACCGTGCCGGTGAACGACATCCAGCGCCTTTGTGACGCCAAGGTGGGCGTGGTGAGCCTGCCCGACACCTATCGCGACCACCCGGCGCTGTGGGCGGCGCTCGCGCACGAGGCCGGTGGGCACGACGTGCTGCACGCCGATCCCAACCTGCTGCTGGAGTTGAAGGCCGGCGTTCAGGCGGTGCTGGGCGGGGCCGGCCCGACCGCCAGTCCAGCCTCGGAGCGCGGACGCCCCACCCGCACTTTGCCGGCAACCTCAAATGACGCGCCATCGGAGCGGGTTCTGCGGGAAAGGAACACAAGAGCCGAGTGCGCGCGTCCCGCCCGCTCGAACGCGGGGGCGAGTGGCGAGTGGCGAGAAAGGAA
The DNA here is from genome assembly GCA_035315065.1 of Terriglobia bacterium. Classification (GTDB taxonomy): domain Bacteria; phylum Acidobacteriota; class Terriglobia; order UBA7540; family UBA7540; genus DATFYM01. Next base: position 26,485 of record DATFYM010000127.1, on the reverse strand, counting down.
GACGCGCCCTCCTGCTAGCCACTCGCCACTGGCCACTAGCCACTTCTTAGGAGGGGGCGGGACGCCCGCGCTCTCAGGCCAGAACATCGCCAAGCTGCTGGGATTGCTGTGGGCCTACTGGATGGACGAGGCAGCGGCCGATGTCTACGCCGTGCTCAACATGGGGCCAAGCTACGGTCTTAACCTCGCCGTGTACTTCGCCGCCCTCAATGCGCAGCACGCTCGCACCCAAACGCCGGCGCTCTCCACGCGCTCGCACTTTGCCCGCTCCGACCCGCGCCGCGCTCTCGACACTCACCCCACGGACATTGTCCGTCCGTACTTGATCCTGGGCGTTATGGATACGCTCACGGGGCTTTCCGAGTCCACGCGCGACGCCTACGCGGCGGATTTAGTCCAGCTTGCCGACGCTCTCGCGCCTCACGCCCGCACGGTTACCCTGACCGGCTATATCCTGGGCGGACCCGGATCTCACAACTGGGTGGAGACGGCGCTGGGACTGGCGGAGATGCAAGACGCCGCGCGGCGCGTAGGGAGCTACATCGCTAGCGCGCGTTTGCAATCGTTCGGCGGGCGCAGTATCCAGCAACTCGAAACTTGGGACGATGCGGACGAAGACGCCGCGCGCCGCATCGCTTCCGCCCTGGTCGCAGGCGAATCGGTGGCGGGCATGGGCGACGACGCCCAGGTCATGGCCGGGACCACGCTGGCCCTCTACCAGAAGCCGGAAAGCTACGCGGAGATCACGGAGTTGCTCGCCGCCGCGCTCGACTTCAGCTTTGACGACGATCCGCTTTGGGGACGCGCCACCTTTCGCCCTGTGTTTTTGCGCGAGGAATCACCCGACAGTGCGGAGAAGAGAAGAAAATCAAAAGGCAAAAGGCAAAGGGCAAAAGGCAAGAGTGAAGACCAAGCGCAAGCGAAATCCAAAGGAGGGCGCGGCCGGGTGGTTACACGCAAAGCCGAAGGCAGAGACTAAGATGCGTTTCTTACGTACATTCGGAAGCCTCAAATCAATCGGCTCGCGGTCTTCACCTTTGCCATTTGCCTTTTGCCCTTTGCCTTTTGATTTGCTCTTTTCTTCCTTACGACGGAAGAGCGAGAACCGGCCTGGCTGCCGAAAGGTGAACTTGGCTCCGGAAAAGCAGATGTTTCTCCCGGAAATGCCGATGAGCGCGTCGTCCCCACTCGCGCACGAAGTAGTAGTTGAGAGTGCCCCCCACCACCGAGCTCAGCACCGGCACCAGGCGGGCAAGTCCGCGCTCCACCAAGTCGCTGCCGGCCCGCACGGCGATCTGCTCGATAAGGCGAGGCACGAAGCGCTCGATCACTTCCTTGCGCAGGAGGTCCTTGCCGAGGTCGACGCCGGCGGCAGTAGCAGTTGCAATCCACAAGTCCGCCACTTCGTCCTCCGAGGCATATTCGAAGCCGTGAATCAAGCTCAGCTTCTGGATCATGCGCACCGTAATCGCGGCCAGCAGACCCACGTCGGGAACGATGGTGAGCACGCCGCCCAGCCCGGTGCCCGCGCCCTCCGCCAAAGCCATTTTCATCGAGGCCGCGACGGCGCTCTCTGCCAGGTAATCGATGACCGGCGTTGGGATGGAGAACATCTCGCGGAACGACATGATGGGCAGGCCGTGCGCCCGCTGCAACTGAAGCAGGTACTGGGCGGGATCGATCTGGACACGACGGTAGGCGCTCCACAAGCCGGCCCGCATCGCTTGCTGGGCGCGGCGCCGGAGCCAACCAGCCGCTGGTTTGGCGGTCACGTTCGCTTCCATACCTATCAGAATAGCAACAAATTTTGGATTTTGGATTTCGGATTTTGGATTAAAGACCAAGACTCGAGGAATTTTGGATTTTGGATTTTGGATTTTGGATTGAAAACCAAGAACCGACAAAATCAGGTCTTGGTCTTTAACCCAAAATCCGAAACCGGAAATCCAAAATTTGTCGCGTCTTGGTCTTCAATCCAAAATCCAAAATCCAAAATCCAAAATTCTGCTGATGGTATAATGCGGCCCGGTGCCTCGACCCCGATGCTTTTCAAGACTTTCAGCGCCGCGGTTTTCGGAATCGATGCCTACCTCGTGGAAGTGGAGGTCGACGTGTCGGCGGGCAAAATCGAGTTCACCACCGTTGGCCTCCCCGACGCCGCCGTACGCGAAAGCCGCGAGCGCATCCGGTCCGCCATCAAGAATTGCGGGCTCGATTTTCCCTTTCAGACCATCACCGTCAACCTGGCGCCAGCCGACGTCAAGAAGGAAGGGTCAGGCTTCGACCTCGCCATCGCCCTCGGCATCTGCGGCACCACCGGCGCGCTGCTCAAAACTGATCTCAAGCCGCTCCTGTTTCTGGGCGAACTTTCGCTCGACGGCGGCCTGCGTCCCATCAAGGGAGCGCTTTCCATCGCGGCCATGGCACGGCAGAAAGGTATCCGCAAGCTGGTGGTGCCGGCGGAAAATGCGCCCGAGGCGGCGGTGGTGCAGGAGGTTGAAGTCTACGGCCTGCGGTCGCTGCCCGAGGTGCTGGACTTTGTCAACGAGACTCGCGAGTTCAAGCCCGCCAAAGTGAGCCCGGCGGAGATGCTGACCAAGGCGAGCCAGTACGCCGTCGATTTCCGCGATGTGAAGGGACAGCTTCACGCCAAGCGCGCCATCGAGGTGGCGGTGGCGGGCGGCCACAATATCCTGATGATCGGCCCTCCCGGCGCGGGCAAGACAATGCTCGCCAAGCGCATCCCCACCATCATGCCGCCGCTCACTTTTGACGAGGCCATTCAAACCACCAAGATTCACAGCGTGGCCGGCGTGCTGGAAGCGGGCGCGGGACTGGTGGGCACACGGCCATTCCGCTCCCCGCATCACACCATTTCCGACGCGGGCCTGATCGGCGGCGGCATGGTGCCGCGTCCCGGCGAGGTGAGCCTGGCCCACAACGGTCTGCTGTTCCTCGACGAACTGCCGGAATTCCAGCGCAACGTCTTGGAGGTTCTGCGGCAGCCCATCGAAGACGGGACGGTGACCATCGCGCGCGCGGCCATGTCGCTCACCTTTCCGGCGCGCTTCATGCTGGCGGCGGCCATGAATCCCTGCCCTTGCGGGTTTTTTAATGACCCTTCGCGTGAGTGTACGTGCACGCCGCCCATGATCCAGCGCTACGTCTCCAAGATTTCGGGGCCGCTGCTCGATCGCATCGATATTCACATTGATATGCCGGCGGTGAAATATCGCGAGCTGCGCGACGATTCGGGCGGCGAGACTTCCGACCAAATCCGCACCCGCATCATTACGGCACGCGAGCACCAGTTGCGGCGCTATCAAGGCGAGAAGATCTACGCCAACGCGCAAATGAGCCCGCGCCAGCTTCGCAAGTACTGCAACATTTCGGCCGAGACCGAGCGCCTGCTGGAAACGGCGATGAATCGGCTCGGCCTGAGCGCGCGCGCCCACGATCGCATTCTGAAGGTGGCGCGCACCATCGCCGACATCGCGGGCTTCGAGTCGATCGCCAGCGAGCACGTTTCTGAGGCGATCCAGTATCGGTCCCTTGACCGGAATTATTGGGCCTGAGGCGCGATCCAAACCGGGGCGCGAGTACGCCCGGGGTCGGAACTACCCCGTGACCTGGGAGTGAGATGTCGGACCTTGCGCAGCTTGTTTTGAGATATGCTCGTTAAGTCGGGGGAGGTTGAAGTCGTGGACGTCGGGCGAACGATTGACATTGTTGATCAGAATATCCGCGGCAATGGAAAGCGGCGGGGAAACTGAAGAAAGCTGTCCTGGCCGCGCCCACGCTGGGATGGGAGGCACCTTGACGAGGGCCGAGAAGCAATGGAAACACATCGAGCGCGATGCCGCTCGGAACTACCGGATGGTCGCCGGACTGCTGCGCTCCCCCGTCTCGCTGCCAAGCGTCGTGCGCCGGATCGAGAGTGGTTTGGCGAAGGCTACCAGAACGCTTGCTGAGATCGACCGCAAGCTGGCCCGGATTACGCGAAAGCAAGCCGAGATGAAGCGGAGGCTCCGAAAAGGGGCTTCATGACGATTAATCGCGCTTTCCTTGACGCGGCGGGCCCCAAAGAGATGACATGAAGAGCTATTCCAAGCGGGCCAAATTTCTCGCAGCGGTTCCCGCCGCAACTTTGAGATAGGAGTTCATCAATGGCGCAGCGCATGGTGAAGTGCGTGAAGTTCGGAAAAGAACTGCCGGGGCTCGACGAGCCACCCTGGCCGGGTGAGCTCGGCCAGCGTATCTACGACAACGTCTCTGAGGAAGCGTGGAACCTGTGGCTGGAGCGCCTCAAAATGATTCTCAACGAGTATCGATTGCACCCGGCAACGAAAGAAGCCCAGGACATTATCGCCGACCAGATGGAGAAGTTTTTTTTCGGCGAGGGCGCGGCCCTGCCGCCAAGATACGTGCCGCCGCAGAAGAAAAGTTAGGCCGAAGACAGGTGTGGGGTCCAGGTTTCAGGGAGAGCAGATCGACGGGCACAATTCCACGTTGACCACCTTCTATCATGGGCGGGCGCATCGTCGGGAGCATGGACAATGATAAAGAGCGTGCGCGTTTTCGATCCTCACGAGAGTGCTCGCGCAGACGCTTTGGCCGGTGTGCCGTTGGCATCGTTCCGGCAACGCTTTGTGGCCTACGCCATCGATTTTCTACTCGTTGCGGCGACCTACATACCGATTGAAATAGGTCGTCAGTTTCTCATCCTGACGCTCAGGCACCGTGAGCGCCACATTGATGTGCATTTTGACTTTCACAATCCCGGAAGCTTGATTTGGTTGGTTCTCTATTTTGGGCTGTGTGTGTGGTGGACGAACGGCCAGACGCTGGGCAAGCGCCTGCTCCGGATCCGCATCGTGTCGTTGGTGCACACGAAAATCACGCTGTGGCAGGCTGTGGAACGCGCGCTTGGTTACGGAGCCTCAATGCTGGAGGGTGGATTCGGTTTTTTTCAGTTCTTCATCCATCGCAATCGCTGTTGTGTTCACGACCGCATTGCGGAAACGATCGTCATCAAGGAACCAGCGTCAAACTAACCTTTGGCCCAGCTATTATAGATCAAACCACCGGCAGCGCTGTCGCCATCACAAAGTGCAGTTTCTGATGGGCGCCGCGCAACGATTCCTCGACCAACTGTGGCGATTCGCCTCGGGCAAAGATGAAGCCGAGGTAGCTGGACCCTTCAGGCAAGGTAACTAGCCTCTGGGCGGGGCGGGCAGTCATGATGATGTCTTCCACACCCGGTCTTCCCACTGCCTCTTCCATGCCCTCGACATCCTCGTAAATGCCGGGCCCGGGAATGGGGATCATCATCACGCCCGCTGCCGCCCGCTCGCGGCGCACATCGCGCACGTCGGCGCCGAGCGCGAGGTGGATCAGCACCTCTTCCAGCGATGCGACTCTCTCCACACGGGGGCCCAGATCGGGGCCCAGCCGGGGCGAATCAAACCGCAGCGCGCGCGAGCACAGTCCCCCGATCGAGCGTGCGGCGACCTCCATCATCCACGCGCCCCGCGCGTTGAGGCGCAACTCGGCGTGCAGCGGTCCGTGATAGAGACCCAGCGCGGTCACTGCCCTGCTGAGCGCCTTGATGATGGCGGCCTGCGCTTCCAACTCCAGGCGCGACGGCGTAACGTAAATTGTTTCCTCGAAGAACGGCCCCTCGAGCGGGTCGGGTTTGTCGAAAATCGCCAGCACCTGGAGCCGTCCTCGGTCGACCAGTCCTTCCACCGCCACTTCCCTGCCCTCGACGTACGCCTCGGCTTGAATGAAGTGGTTGGCCGCGTCTCGCATCACTTGGACTTCCGGCGAGAGCAACAACGCCCGTATGCGCTCGAAGGCAGCGAGGAACTCGGCAGGGTTGTCGGCGCGGATCACGCCGCGACTGGCGGAGAGGGCGGTGGGCTTGAGAACGCACGGAAATCCCACCGCGAGGCCTTGCTCCAGAATCGCGCCGGGATCCGCCGCCAGCGGGAATCGAACGAAGGCCGGCACGTTGAGGCCCGCCTCGCGAAGACACGCGCGCGAAAGATACTTGTCGCGGCAGATGTCGGCCGCTTCGGGAGGATGCGACAGCAGGCCCAAGGCGCGGCAGGCTCGCGCCGCCGTCCGCACCGGCGCGTCGCCCAGCGCGATGATAGCGTCCACAGGATTAGCACGCGCGGCGTCGACGATCTGGCTCGCCGCGGCATCCGGGTCATGGAACCGAAGCGCCAAGGCTCCGTCCTGCCAGGGGTCTTCCAGGCTGCGGCAGCGGTCAGAGCCGAAGGCCACCGCGAGCCCGAGCTTTTGGGCGGCGGCGACGAAAGCGCGCGTCTGGTAACCCGTCGTAGTGCAAAGAATCAGTACTCGCCGTTGTCGCGAACCTCCTCCGTCGGGGTCAGGGGCTCTTGGCGTTGGCTGAGAATCATCCATGCGTATTGTCACCTGTGAACACGGACGAAGACGGGGTTCGGGATTCGGGGTTCGCTGAGAAGAAGGCGATTCGGGTTTGTCTTCTTCTGCGAATCCCGAACCCCGAATCCCGTTTCTTCGCCCGCGCTCCCAGGCCAAATCAGTTTCTCACACTGGCGCTTCCACCATGCGAGTTGGGGCCAACTGGCCCCGCGTCGGCTCGGCTCAGCAGTACCACGGCTCGGTGAGATATGGCACCGTGGCGCGCGCCGCGCCCACCGCTTCCTGTGGAATCGCGCGCCCTGCCAGCCCTACGGCGTTGTGGGCCAATTTCCAAATGCGAGTGAATATCGTCCGCCTCGACCACTCCTTTCTTTGCCCGCGCTCGACGATCGCCTGCGCCTGCTCGCAAAGTACGTCAACGCGAGGGTCGGGATGAGTCCAAGGGTAGACGAGGCCAGCTTCGTCGAACGGCGCCACCATTTCACGCACTTCGGCCAGGTCCAACAGCCTCGATCCGGCCGGAATGAGCAGACGAATGGCGAGCTGGATCGGCGCCACTTGTTCGATAAGATCCAGCGCCGCGATTCGCTCCAGAAACATGCAATAGCCTTCGAGGGTGATCCACGGCGTGAAGATGACGAAGGTGGGAGCCAGAGCGAGGCCGGCGTCGCGGCACAGCTCAACCACGCTCGTGAAATCGGCGTACGTGTGACCTTTAGCCAGCCGCAACAGAACCGCGTCGTCCAACGACTCGACCGCGCTGGTCACGAACAGGCAGCCCGTGTCGCGCAGTGTCCGGAGGTGCTGGGCGTGCTCGAGCAGGTGTTCGATTTTGATGGTGACGTCGTACGTGAGCATGGGGTGTTCCGCGTGCAGCGCGCCAACTATCTCGACGGCGTGGCGGATGCCGTTGAAAAAATCGGGGTCCCCCAACGTGATATGTTCGGCCCCGGCGGCCACTTGTTGACGAATGTCGGCCAGCACCACTTCCTGGGGAACAATCCGGAAGCGCCCGTTGTAAACGGGAACGATGGGGCAATGCCGGCAGAGGTGCTTGCAGCCCCGGCTCGCTTCCGTATATCCCACCGCTCGCGGCTTGCCGCTGGGGTGGTTCAGGTGCGCGTAGCAGGAGAGCGGAGGCATATCCCGGCGGTCGGGAAGCACGAAATTCTGGCGCGCCAGAGAGATCAACGGCTCGGGCTGAGACTGACGGGCCGGGACTGCGTCGGTCCCCCGCGCGGCACCGACAGCCTGCTGAGCGCGGCGCACCCGCTCGAAGGCGCTCACCAGGCCCTCTTCGAATTCGCCCCCGAGAATCGTGTCCGCGCCCAGTTTGCGCAAATACGCCTCGTTCACGGGCGCGTACAAGCCATAAAAGCACAGAAGCGCGCGCCGGTTGAGACCACGGATCGTGGGCAGCGCCTCCACCGCGAGCCGCGTGGCCGTGTGCATCGGCACATAGAACGCGATGAAGTCCGCCTCGGCGATCGGCTCCGGAGGCAAGGCCGACAAGGCTTGACGCGAGAGGTCCAGGCAGGTAACCTTTGCGCCTGCCCGCCGCAGCCAAGCCGCCGGCGACGCGAGCCCAAAGGGCTGGCGACCAAGTTCATAGGTGGAAATCAAGACTGCTTTCCCTTTATTACTCATGCTAAGCGCTGCATTTCACAAATGCGACGACCATGCAAGCGGGGTTCGGGATTCGGGATTCGGGGTTCGCAGAACAGATCCCCGAACCCAATCTTCCTCCGCGAATCCCGAGCCCCGAATCCCGAACCCCGCTTGCTGGGAGGGCGGCAGTGGAGAAGCGGCTAAGCTTTCAATCCGTTTGACCACGCGGACCACCACTCTCGTGGGAAGCTTCTGAAGGTCCTTCTCCACCCCCGGCTTGAACTCAATTCTATAGGAGCCCATGTGCCCTCAGACGACGTCGCATCTCGTCCAGGGAGATCGGCTGCTCGGTGCGGCGCTCCGCGACGACGGCGAGATCATGCAAGTCTTCCAACAAACGCTGGTACTTGGCGAAAGGCAAGATCACAGCCGTCTTTTTTCCCGCCTTGTTTACGACGTACCGCTGACCAAGAGAAGCCACCAAGGCTTTCATATTGTCTGCCCTCCACTGAATCTCGCGCCTGTTGGCGCTCAGAGACGGTTGATCGAACTCGCCAGGTATCCGGCCCCGAAGCCGTTATCGATGTTGACCACCGCAACGTTGGGCGCGCAACTGTTCAGCATACCGAGCAGGGCCGCGAGACCGCTGAAACTAGCGCCGTAGCCGACGCTGGTGGGTACGGCAATCACGGGCACGGCGACCAGTCCGCCCACCACGCTGGCCAGCGCTCCCTCCATGCCGGCCACGACAATGATCACCCGGGCGTCGCGCAGGTGGCGGCTCTCGCCCAGAAGCCGGTGGATGCCCGCCACCCCTACGTCGTAGAGCGGCTTCACGCGGTTTCCCATGGTCTCAGCCGTAACCAGCGCTTCCTCGGCCACCGGGATGTCCGACGTTCCCGCCGACACCACCAACACCAGCCCTTTGCCGCGAATCTTCTTATCGCTGCGGATGGCGATGGCGCCGGACCGGGCGTGGAACTCGGCGCGTGCGTCGAGCTTGCGGATGCGTTCGTAGAGCGCCGCATCGCCGCGCGTGATCAGGATGTTGTAGCGTTTTCCTAACATCCCGCGCGCTATGCCTTCCACCTGCTCCGGGCTCTTGCCCCGCGCAAAGATCACCTCCGGCAACCCCTGTCGCAGCGAGCGGTGATGGTCGATCTTGGCGTACCCCAGGTCTTCATAAGGCAGGTTGCGCAAGCGCTCCAAAGCTAGATCGACACCGAGCTTTCCGCTTCGAACCTGGCGCAACATTTTGGTGATGCTTTCCTCTGTCAACGGATGAGCCTCCATTTTGCAGGGTCGAAGGGCGCTCAGCGGTGCAGCAAGTTCCGCCCACTCCTAAACACCGGGTGCTCAACACGAGAGTCAGAAGAATCCACAGATTTCGCAGATTGCACAGATTAGAAGCCGGGAAACGGCGGTATTCCAGATCGTTTCCGGGCCTTCTCTTTGCTCCTTCTCTTTGCTTCTGTGTAATCTGCGTAATCTGTGGATTTCCCGTCTTTGTTTCGCACAACCCTACACTCTCTCGATGCTGACCCAAGAAACCAGTATATGCTACCATCAGCTTTCGTGCCGCAGAACGAACCGCAAAAAACCGTAATCTTGGGCGTCACCGGCGCCAGTGGGGCGATCTTCGCGCGCCGCACGCTCGAATTGCTGGAGTCCGATTCGCGCGTCGGCAGGGTCCACCTGGTGATTTCCGGCAGCGGTCTCAAGGTGCTGCGCGAGGAGTTGCGCCTCGACGTGTCGAAGAGCGCGCGCATCCCCGCCCTGCTCGCGGGACGGCCGGCCCGCAAGACCGTTTATTCGCTGGACTCCGACGTCGGCGCCAGCATCGCCAGCGGCTCCTATCCAACCGTCGGCATGATCGTGATCCCCTGCACCACCGGGTGCCTGGCCCAGGTCGCCAACGGCATTTCCACCACGCTCATCGAGCGCGCCGCCGACGTGTGCCTGAAGGAGCGGCGGAAGCTGATCCTCGCCGTCCGCGACACGCCCTTTAATCGCGTCCACCTCGAGAACATGCTGCGCGCGCACGACGCCGGCGCCGAGATTTTTCCCATCATCCCGGCGTTTTACCATGCACCGCAGTCGATCGACGACATCGTGACGCAGTTCTGCTGTCGCGTGCTGGTACACCTGGGACTGGAGCAGGAGCAGCAGTACCGATGGGAAGGGATGGGGGAGTCGGGAGTTGCGAGTAGGGAGTAGGGAAGACCGCCGACAACGGACGATCCGTGATAGTTCAGACGTTGGTCCTATTGCTGGCCTTTGCCGGCTTAATCGACGCCGCTTACTTCACCCTCGCGTACTACGGGCGCATCAAGAGGGCGCGATGGGTGCCGCAGATTCTCTGCGCGTCGGAGCGATCGTCCTGCGTTACGGTGGTGAAAACGCCGTACGCGCGCGTCTTCGGCGTACCCAATTCCCTGTTGGGGATCATCTACTACGCGGCCCTCATCTGGTGGGCAGCGCTGGGAGGTCCGGTGGGCCTCATGTTTTACATCGGCGGCTATCACGTGCTGCGAATCCGCGGGCTCCTGGTACTGGCCAGCATCGTGACGGTCGCGCTGGGAGCGTATCTCGTTTACGCGCTACGACGGAAGCTGGGGGTCAACTGCCCGCTCTGTTACGCGGCGCACGCTATCAATCTGGCGCTGATGGTTCTGCTGATCATCAGCGCGAGGGACTAGGGGCTAGGGACTAGGGACCACGACTCTGCTAGTCCCTAGTCCCCAGTCCCTAGTCCCTAGCCTCTCTGAGAACTGAAAACTGCATTGGATTACATCGATGCGCGACGATCTGGAAATCCCGTCGATCCCACCCCGTCCCGCGGCGGCCGGCTTCGTGGGCAAGATTCGCACCACACTCGAAATGATCAAGTTCGAGCACTCGATCTTTGCCCTGCCTTTCGCGCTTACCGGCGCGCTGCTGGCCGTGCGTGGCTGGCCCGCGTGGCGTCAGGTGCTATGGATTGTCGCGGCCATGGTCGCGGCGCGCAGTGCGGCGATGACCTTTAATCGCATCGCCGACTTCGAGTTCGACGCGCTGAATCCTCGTACCAAAATGCGGGCGCTCCCGGCCGGCCACCTGAGCCTCCGCTTTGCCGCGGGTTTCACGGTTCTCGCCTGCGCCTTGCTGGTGTTAGCGGCCTTTGAATTGAATCCGTTGGCGCTTAAGCTGTCGCCGGTGGCTCTGGCGCTGCTGTTCGGATACTCGTACACCAAGCGCTTTACGTCGCTTTCTCACATCGTGCTGGGCGCGTGCCTCGGTTCTTCGCCTATCGCCGCCTGGATCGCGCTGCGCGGCGACCTTAGCACCGGCGTCGTGCTGCTGGGTGTGGCCGTGACGCTGTGGGTGGCGGGCTTCGACATCATCTACGCCTGCCAGGACGTCGAGTTTGACCACCATCTCGGCCTCCACTCGGTTCCTCGGCGCTACGGAGTGAAGACGGCGCTGATTGCTTCGGCGGCGCTCCACGTGCTCATGCTCGCCTTGCTCGTGGCGGTGGCCCGAATGGAGCACCTCGGCTGGATCGCCTTCGCCGGTCTCGCGGCAGTGGCCCTACTCCTCGCCTACGAGCACGCGCTGGTGAGGCCTTCCGACCTCTCACGGATCGACGCTGCGTTCTTCACCATCAATGGGTATGTGAGCGTACTTTTCTTTTTGACTTGGGCTGCCGACGTATTGGTCCATTGAGCCATTGAGTCGTTGCATCATTAGAAGAGGACAAGCTACGGTCTCTTTTTCAATGACCCAATGAAGCAATGAGCCAATGACTCAATTATTGGAGTCGCGTGGGGCGTTCGAGTTCGCGATGAATGAGAGAATCAAAAATGGCGAGGACGTTCTTGCGGTAGGCGAGAATGCGCTCCATGCTGGCGCCATACCACGGGTCGTGCATGGAGTCGCGTTTCCAGCGCTCAAGGACCTTAGGGGAGACGTCGATATCCTGACGCAACTGCTCGAGGGGGTAGCCCCGCAGAAAGAGGCCGTAGAAAAACGCCGCCTCGTGTTGAGGCTCGGCCAGATTAAAGTCGCTACTAAGAGCCATGATCCTACTTTGTACCTCCCAACTATGCTGTCGGCCTTCGCCCGACACCCGCCGGGGCCATAAGCCCAGCTAGCGTGAGACGAAAGACCTATGTTAAACCCTTTGTCAAGCCCCCGGCTAGTACTTACCCCGCTTCTGTGGATTAGGGCGCTCCAGCAACTTAATTGCCAAACCGGGCGCTCTAAGCAACTTAGCTGCCAGACCGTCCAGCCACTTGGTCTCCACTGACGCCCGGCGTCACAACGGCAGGCTACATAGATGAGGTAAGGCTCAGGATGGTTGCAAACCGGTCAACACTACGCGCCCCGGACTGGAAGTGCGAGGTGGTGTCATTTGGGAAAGAATGGAATCCACAGATTGCGCAGATTTATCAGATTAGGAAAAGAGGCCTTCTCTTCTCCTGATCTGAGAAACCTGTGTAATCGGTGGATTGCCTTCTTTTTGCCAAATGACACCAGTACAGACGTTCGGCTGCTGTTGAAAATCAACGCCAAGATCGTTAAACTGATGAGTGTGGTTGACGTTGACCCAAGCTTCCGATCGAGAGGGTGAAGTGGTACCTGCAACGTTACGCCTGGACGATCCCCGGCTGGAGCCGATTGCCGCGAAGGTGCTGGCCGGCGACCGGCTCAGCTTCGAGGATGGGGTGGCGTTGTACGGCTCCCACGACCTGCTCGCCATCGGATACCTGGCCAACCACGTGCGGGAGAAGCTGCACGGCCGACGGACCTACTTCAACGTCAACCGTCACATCAACCACACCAACGTCTGCGTCGCCAGTTGCAAGCTCTGCGCCTTCGGGCGCAAGCCCGACGCTCCCGGCGCCTACACCATGGCGCTGGATGAGGCCTTCGCGCAAGCGGGCCGCGGCTGGACCGAGGCCATAACCGAATTTCACATCGTGGGCGGACTGCACGGCGACCTGCCTTTCCACTACTACGTCGATCTGCTGCGCGGTCTCAAGGAACGCTTTCCCAGCGTCCACCTCAAGGCGTTTACCGCGGTCGAGATCGGCTACTTCTCGCACATCACCCGGAAATCGATCCGCGAGATTCTGGAGACACTGAAAGACGCCGGGCTGGGATCGCTGCCGGGCGGCGGCGCCGAGATCTTCGCGCCGGCCGTGCGTCGCGTCATTTGCGATCACAAGATCGGCGCCCACACCTGGCTCAAGGTCCATCGCATCGCGCACGAGCTGGGCCTGCACTCGAACGCCACGATGCTCTACGGCCACATCGAGTCGGCCGAGGATCGCGTCGATCACCTGCTGCAACTGCGCAATTTGCAGGAGCAGACGCACGGCTTCCAGACCTTTATTCCCCTCGCCTTCCACCCCGCCAATACGGAATTGGGCAAACTCGTTCCCTGGAGCGAGACCTCGGGTTTCATGGACCTGAAGAACGTCGCCATCGCCCGGCTGCTGCTCGACAACTTCCCGCACATCAAGGCTTATTGGATTATGATGACGCCGCGCGTGGCGCAGGTGGCGTTGCGCTTCGGAGCCGACGATCTTGACGGCACGGTGGTGGAGGAAAAGATCTATCACGATGCCGGAGCCTCCACGCCGCAGGCGATGACGCGCGAGGAGATCACGCGGCTGATCAACGAAGCCGGGTGCGACCCCATCGAGCGGGATACCCTCTACCGGCCTGTCACGCGCACCGAAACCACCGTTGCGGTGCAGGTGTAGGGTGGCGACCTATGCTGATGACACGTCTTCCCAGGCGCTTATAGGCGATAACCAGAGTTCGTTATTCTGGTCCAACAACTCGCGCCGGACGCGGCGACCCAGGCGTAGCGGCTCCCCTAGGCTCCACAACCAAATGTGCGTATCAAGCAGGAGCTTCAATCGCGAAGCGCCTCCCAGTCCGTCTCTTCAGCAACCGGAGATACGATGTCTCCCACGATTTCTATCGTGCCGGCCATCGAACCCAGCCAGTCGCCTGGTTCGGCAGACGGAGTTGGAGGGATCACCTCCGCCACGGGCTTGCCAAAGCGCGTCACGCGAATGGGTTTCTTCGTCTTTCGCACCTGCTCGAGCAGAGCCAGGCACTTGGCCTTGAATTCGGAGATTGCTACTTCTTCCATGTAGTTTCCTCTCAGACTGGAATAGTATACCGTGGTCATCCGAAATGGTCCCATCGCGCCGACCGACCTTTGCCGGCCCTTTCGTGGGCCTTGCATCTTGGGGTGAATCGTCACTGATGTAGTCTCGCTGCCTCTCACCCTTACCCTACCGCGAGATCCTCGCTTGTCTACGAGCAGGTCCTTCCTCATCAGAAGGACGAGATTTTTTGCGAAGCACAAGGGCGCTGCTCGATGCCACACGCCCTCGGGACGAGCGGGATCAAACGCCGGTTGGAAACGTAGTAGGTGGAGCCCTGCCAGACCACCCGACTCGCAAACAAACTGGCGAGCCAAACCATGAAACCAAAGCTATCGCTCAGGAACACGAGCCACCATTTTCTCCTGAGCAGAGAATCCCGAAGCCCCCAAACTCCAACGGCGAATGCTACGCCCAGACGTAGAGCCAGATAGGCAGCCGCATAGCCTGCCGCGATGGTTCGCGAAGGGGCCAGAGCTGCGACGACAATTGCCCAAGGCAGGCCCTGCGCAAACAACAATCCGAAATGGCCCCAAGACCGGGACTCGCGGGCGACAACCGCCCAACGCAACTGATGCTGCCAGAAGTTCGCGAGGCTTTGCGAGGAACATTCCGTTTCGACTGTAGTGTCGGCAAACTCCACCCGATAACCGCAGGCCGCGATCCGGCTGCCCAATTCGTAATCATCGGCCGCCGCGTCGGCGAGAGCTTCGAAGCCCCCGATCTGGTCCAAGGCTTGGCGACGGACGGCCATGGTGGCGCCTAACACGAACTCGACGCCTAGCCTCCGGGCCATCAACACTCCGGGCAGGAAATCCGAGGTTAGGGCCACATCTTCCAGTTCAGACCAGAGGCTGGAACTTGCTCGGCCTCGGTAAAGGCAGGTAACCGCTCCCACCCTCCGGTCGCGGAAGGGCAGAACAACACGACGCAAGTAGTCACGATCGACGCGGATGTCACTGTCACTGGCTACCAGGAGGTCATAACGTGCCTCGCCGGCCAGCCGGCACAGTTTGGTCACTTTGTTGCTAGAGCCTGATGCCGAAGTGCCTATCAACAGCCGGATCGGTATATGGGGGAAATCCGCCATCAGCTTTTGAATCACGGGAATTGCGGCGTCCTGGGCGCTGTCGGTCGAAATCAGAAGTTCATACTTCAAATACCGCTGGCGGCAGAAGCTGGCAAGGCTCTGATACGTCTCGCGATCCAAGCCCCGCATCGGCTTAAGGATGCTGACTGGAGGGCAGAAGTCCGGCATCGGCTCATGACGCTTGCGGAAGAAGAACCAGGCACAGGCAAGGGCTGCCAAGTAATAAAGAGCGGGTGCAGCCGCCGCTGCCAGAGCCAGCCATCGGACCACAGTGAAAAGCACCCAAGTCCTCCCTATCCGGTTGTGTCCTCTGGCCTGGGAGCGCGGGCGTCCCGCCCGCTCTTCTCCTCATTCCCGCGCGACCTTGCTAATGGCGGCTTAATCTGAGGTTGCGCGTAAGAGCGGGCGGGACGCCCGCGCTCCCAGGCCAAATTATCGATCAGCTCAGGGATACCAACGCCACGCCTACCGAGACGAACAGAATACCGGCCCACCGCCGGGGCGAAAGGTGTTCGCCCAATAGCCACTTTGCTGCCAGCGCGCCCGTGACGTAGCTGAGCGCCGTGGCTGGGATTACGAAGCTTACATCCTCCCACGAAAGAAGGGCCAGTTGCGAGAAGAAGCTCAGCGCGAGCAGACCGATCCCGAGCCAGAACCACTTCTCTCGAAACGCGCGCCTCAAGAAATCGAGCAAAGACCTGAAAGCGAAACTCCGAACCTCACCGACCTCTTTCATGGCATGGCTTACAGCCACCTCGCCGAACGTATTGCCCAGCACGACGATGGAAAGAAAGAGCGCAGTCTGCATCGCTATTTCCCGCCTCGGCTGCTCGATGGAGTACGCGCGACGAATGCCACACCCAGGCAGATCAGCACTACGCCTGCCCAACGTTGCGGCCTGACTACTTCCCCGAGCGCCCAATGACTCATCACGGTCACCAGCGCATAGCTGGTGGCCGAGGCTGGCATCACAAAGCTGTAGTCTGCCCATGTGAGTACCACCATAAAGGAGACCAGAAATAGCAACAGGCTGCCGATTCCCAGCCAGACCCAGCCATTCGTGAACGTCTTCACGAGGAGGGCGCCCAGTTCGGCGAGCCGCCAGTCGCGGACGTCACCGATTTGCCTCATGCCTTTGCCCAGAAGCACATTCCCCGCCGAGGAGAAGAATACAATGGGTACCAGGAGAGCGTAGGTTTTCCACTGACGCTGTCTCGCTGTTGTCGCTGACGTCATCGATGTACCCCTCCCGCCAGACGCCACCTCTGGAGTGCGGCAGCTTGCTGCCGCTTTCTACCCCGGCAAAGTTGCGACGAGCGGCGAGAACAAAGCGGCAGCAAGCTGCCGCACTCCAAAAGCTGCAAGGCGTTGCGCTTGCTTCACGCCTCCGCCACATCGTAGTATATACGATGCGTGGCGAATGTGAGCCTTGGGGCCAGAAGCCCGTAAAATCAAGAAATGTACTCCCCGTCTGCACCCAGGGACGCTTGCCTGGCACAGTGCCGTACGTCTGTCCAAACCATCGGAGAGCATGGAGGGATTTGCGTTTTCTTGAAATGACCGCTAGAATGTGGTCATGGACGCTAGGAGAAGACCATGAAGAAGATGGCGGCGGGAGAATTCAAGGCGCACTGTCTCGCGGTCATGGAAGACGTACGTGCAACCAGGGAGCCGGTTTTGATTACCAAAAGGGGGCGCCCGGTGGCGAAACTCGTTCCGGCAGACAGATCCGCGGACGACTTCATTGGACACCTGGAGGGCGTGGTCAAGATTGTGGGCGATATCGAGTCGCCCGTCGACCCTCCTGAGAACTGGGATATGCTTCGGTGATTCTGCTGGACACACACGTGCTGGTTTGGGCCGTCGCCGCCTCGAACAAACTATCCCGGAGGGCGGCCATGGCTATCCGGAAGGCGCGCGCCGAGGACGGGTTGGCGATTTCGGCGATCACACTCTTGGAACTCGCCAACTTGGTGGCCAGGGGACGAATCCAAGCCTACGGAACGGTTGAAGCTTCAGTACGCCTGCTCACCGAAGGGGTCACGATCAGACCCCTGACGGCAGAGATCGCCGCGCTGGCAACACAATTCCCTGACGACTACCCGCGTGATCCCGCTGATCGGCTCATTGGCGCCACGGCAAGGGCCGAGGGCTTAGTCCTGGTTACTCACGACGAGAAGATCCGTAGCAGCCCGCTTCTGAAAACCCTTTGGTAAAGATGAGAGAGGACTGGACAGGACGAAGCAAACGCCACACACCACCGACCTCGTGCTGGACACATGTGTGCGGATTGACGTGGAGCGGGGCCTCTCTTTCTCTCCCTTCAAGGATTCCCGGCCACTAACTTGTACACAAGAACAGAAATGGCGATTCCGATCAGAATCAAGACGAGCACGACGACCATGCCGCAGCCAAACTCGCGGGTCGGGACCACCCGTGGCGGAGCTGAACGCTGACCTGTCCTGAGATCGTATGCGCAGAATCTACAGACCACGGCGTCTTTCTTGATCGTTTCGGCGCAAAATGGGCAGTTCTTGGATTCGCTGAGGGGTTGATCCGATTCCGACATGGGCTGGATTATAGCACGCGTCGCGCAGGGCTCGCGGTTCAAGCCCTGCGGTTCTTCGAGGGTTCTCTTGCGTGGGCAACGGGCAGGCCTGCGCCGTCGCAAGAAGCTCGAGAAGCCGCAGAGCCAGCCCCATTCGCTGCGCGGTAGTGTCCTAATTTGGCTTTTGGAGTGCGGCAGCTTGCTGCCGCTTTCTACCACAACAGGTCTGCGACGAGCGGTAACGACAAAGCGGCAGCAAGCTGCCGCACTCCAAAAGCCAAATTAGGACACTACCCGCTGCGCTCAGAGGTGGCCCTGAGCAAAGCGAAGGGGCACTTCACGGCATCAACCCTTGCAACTGGCTCAGCAGCGAGGGTAGCGACGGGCCATTCCATGCCGTATTGAGGATACCGTACGTCTCAACGGTCCCGTAAATCTTGTTGGCGTTAGGATACTTCGAGTACGTGCCGTTCGCGGGCCAGTAACACCAGTCCAGGCTGTTGGACTGAACGTATTGGCCAAAGATCTGGAACCAAAAACCGAGGTCGGTGTTGCTTGCGGTGTTCACACAGGCGTTGGAGGTGTTGCAGGTTCCGAACTCTCCGATCCAAAGCGGCTGAGGATTTGATCCGGTCACCAGGTAACCCCACTTAGGAGTGATGCGGCCAACCCAATCCGCGGGACCGGCAAGGGGATTGGATGAGTAATCGAAGCCATAGTCGTGCGCTTCATAGATTACGCGGTTCGGGACGTTCAGCACGACAGGCAAGGTGGCGACTCCGGAGAGATCGAGGGCATAGTTGATGCCTTCGGTGAAAACCAACAGGTTAGGATTGACGTTCAAAATGGCGTTGCCGGCGCGCTCAGCCGCAGCGTGCCAGTCGGACGATGGTGCACCGCCCCAAGTGGCGCAGACACTCGACCCGTTGATAGTGGCGCAACGCAACTCATTCCTCAGGTCCACTCCAATCACGTCCGGCTGGTTGGCGTATCGACTGACGATACCCTGCCAATCACGGATCCAGCTCGATTCCGGGTAAGCGGCGTTGTACCACAGACCGTCGCCGTCCGTAGCGCTGCAACACCAGATGGCATCGCTCACGTGATTATCAAGAATCACCATCAGATGATTAGCTGCCAGCGTGTTCACCACCTGATCGAAAATGTCGAGTGCGTGCATCCCGGCCAAGCTGGGATTGGCAGTCACGAGACTGGCCGGCACTGCGGGATTGGTCTCGTAGATCTGGTTCGACCACAGCAGCCGGACCGCGTTAAAGCCCCAGCCGCGCAACTCGGCGGCGATGCTGTTAATGGATTGATAGGCCAGACCTCCAACCACACCGTCCGGCCCTTCCGCGCCGTACCAGTTGAACGCCTTGAGCCGAACCCGTCCGCCGTTGGCATCCAGGATGAACCTGCCGCTGGTGTGCAGGGGAAACGCCACATTTCCGGTCTCCGACGGTTGACTGCCGGCCGGCGGGGAGACTGAGGGCGACCCGCCACCGCAAGCAAACATCGCCATCATGAACGGCAGGCAGAGAATTCGCATGGCATCACCGAGCAACGTCACCGATAGGACTTTAACACGCTTACCCGCTGCCTGCTCAAAGAGACCCGTTGTGCATAGCCAGCCGAAAGTTTGACTCATGGTCATGAGTCAAATATACTCAGGCCATGGCTAAACGACTGCAGGTCGTCCTCAAGGACCTCGAATACCGTGAGATTAAGCGCGCCGCGCGCTCCCGCCAAATGTCGATTGCCGAATGGGTTCGGCAGGCGCTCGATCTGGCACATCGGCATGAGCCTGTGGGCAGGGTCGGCAAGAAGCTCGAAGTCATCCGTGCAGCAGCACGAGGAGACTATCCTACCGGTGACATCGACCGCATGCTGGCGGAGATCGGGTAGTGGTGTCATTTGACACAAAGAAGAGGATCCACAGATTGCGCAGATTTCTCAGATTGAGTAAGAGCGACAGACAACGCCTCGCCGTGTCCAATGAAGGCACCGTTTGCTGGTTACTGTTCGTCGAGCAGACACCTTCTTCATCCTAATCTCCGAAATCTGCGTAATCTGTGGATTCCATTCTTCTAGGACATTGGTATCAACAAGGATACGCATCAGCGAGAGAGGCATTTCAAAGGAGCAGGGGTGGGGCACACCCCACGCTCGCACGGCTCTTCCTTTCAAACCCTCCCGGCCTCCAGGCGGGCGACCGCACTCGATCAACGACGAACTCCCTTCTTGACAAATTCAGTACCCCGGCTTATACTTACTTTGTAGGTTAGCTAGCTGAGTGGCCGACCAAGGTGTGCCGAGCATTTGTGAAAGGCGAAGAATTGACGATTGACGATTTTCGATTGACGATTGAAAGACCGGCCCATGGCCAGGGACGCAGGGGAGCGACGGCTAGAATGAGCCACCCACCTGAGCTCAAGGTCGCGTCCGGGCTTCGCCTGGTTACCGGTATGGTAAAACGGAGAAAATTAACGTGGAAATTAATTAACCTTTTACGACCGACTCTAGCGGAAAGGGGCTATTGCAAACAAAAGGGTTATTTGGAAGACTGTCCGTTATCGGACGTTTTTGGGCTAAAAAATCGCGCCAAATTTTGCCATTTCTTACCAAAAACGTGCAGCGAAAGGGCTCGAAGAGGCACTTAAGGTCAGTTAAAAGGGGGTTTTTAACGGCCGATTTTGTTAAAACGTGTCAAGTCCGGCGGCACGTGTCAAGCCGTGATGGGGCCGCCGGTGCGCGGACCGTGTGGAAGAATCCTGGGAGCGCGGGCATCCTGCCCGCTCTTCGCTTCTGTATGACAGCCTTGGAAGATCAAGAGCGAGCAAGATGCCCGCGCTCCCAGGGTTTGTTGGGCGCGACCCGGCCAGTTTGCTGGGGCCAATCTATTGATTCGACGATTGTTGCTAGCGGAGCTCCTCAGCGGAAGGAACAAGGGCATGATGAATTCAAAGGACTTACTAGCCATTATTCTTCCTATGGGCGAGCGTCGGACTACTTTTTCGGGTTTTGTTGGGCGATCCAAAACTGGCGAGGGCTATCTATTGATTTCGCAAGAGTTGTTGGCAAAATCTCGGAAGACAACGGCTGAAGGCTTGCTCAATCTAAAGGACTTACTGACCGTGTTTCTGTCGAGCTGTGGCGCAACCCGTTCTTAGTTGTCCGACGACTTAGACGTGTAGAGGCTTATCTATTGATTCCGCAATGGTTGTTGGCGAAGTTGTGGAAGAAACCAGGTGAAGGCGTGCTAAATCCAAAGGACTTACTAGCCGCGCTTCCATAGAGCTGTGGGCGTAACCGTTTTGGGTTTTGGCCGACTTAGATGTGGGGAGGCTTATCTATTGATTCCGCAATGGTTGTTGGCCAAGTTTAGGAAGACAACAGGTGAAGGGCCTTCTCAATCTAAAAGACTTACTAACCGTGTTTCCGTCGAGCTGTCGAGCTCCCTTTTTGAGCTCTGCTCGGCGACTGAGATGTTGGGAGGCCTATCTGTTGATTCCGTGAGGGTTGATGGCCAATTTACTGATGGAGACAGAGAGAACGCTTGCTCAATCTAAAGGACTTGCTAACTGGGTTTTCGCCGAGCCTTCAGCGCGCATCTGAAAGGGGACCGCGTCTCGAGGGCTCTTTTGGACGCAGAATCGCACCAAATTTCGCTATTTTCTGCCAAAAAGTGACAGAATATGGCAGAAAACAGCCATCAGCTATCAGCCTTCAGCTATCAGCACGAAGGTTCCTCCGCCCTGCTCATAGTTGGCTCCTGATGGCCGCGAGCTGAGAGATTTCGCAAAACGAAGCCACCGATTTGATTGATAATAAAGGATCGGGCCTTGCTTGGATCAGGAACGAAGCCACCGTTGGGTACACAGAAGGCAGTCGGAGAAGATGCAGGACCGAGAGCACCGTCGGAGCAAGCAGCAACGCGACTCGGGAAGCCCAGAAGCTGACGGCTGATGGCTGAGAGTCTGAGAGCTTTTGAGCAACATGGAGGTTAGTGCGTGAGACGAATCACTTGTCGCTGGATAGCTGGGGTTACGTTGCTGGCGTTGTCTGCCGGCGCCGGTTTCGCTCAGAGCCGACCTCGCGCCCGTGATCTGGGCGTGCCCTTCGACGGCACGCCGGGCCCGCTCGACGCCATCACCGACGTCAAGGGCGTGGAGGTGGGGCACACGACCCTCATCTCCGGCAGCGGTAAGTTGGTGGTGGGCACGGGGCCCATTCGAACCGGCGTTACTGCCATTCTGCCGCGCGGCAAAGCATCGTCCGACCCGGTCTTCGCCGGATGGTTCACGCTCAACGGCAACGGCGAGATGACCGGCACCACCTGGGTGGAAGAATCCGGATTCCTGGAAGGGCCGGTGATGATCACCAACACGCACAGCGTGGGCGTCGTGCGCGATTCGGTGATCGCCTGGCGCGTGCTGCACGGCCAGCCAGAGGGTTCGGAATACTGGTGGTCGCTGCCGGTGGTGGCCGAAACCTACGACGGCTACCTGAACGACACCAATGGGTTTCACGTCAAGAAAGAGGACGTATTCCACGCCATCGATAGCGCGCGAACGGGTCCGGTGCCGGAGGGGAACGTGGGCGGCGGCACGGGGATGATCTGCTACGAGTTCAAAGGCGGCATCGGCACCGCGTCGCGGCAACTGAGTCCGGCGGCGGGCGGCTACACCGTGGGCGTCCTGGTGCAGTGCAATTGCGGCACGCGCGACTTGCTGCACATCGCGGGTGTTCCCGTGGGCCGCGAGATTCCCGGGAGCAAGGTTTGGGCCGACGCGAGGGGTCCGGAGCAGGAGGATACCGGCTCCATCATCATTACGGTGGTCACCGACGCTCCCCTGTTGGCGCACCAATTGAAGCGGCTGGCGCGCCGCGCCTCGCTGGGTCTGGCGCGCACCGGCAGCATCTCCGGCAACGGCTCGGGCGACATTTTCATCGCCTTCTCCACCGCCAATCCCGGCGCCGCCAAGCCGGAGGGTCTGCGCACGCTGCAGATGGTCCCCAACGACGAGATGGGCTCGCTTTTCGAGGCTACCGTGGAAGCCACCGAGGAGGCCATCGTCAACGCGCTGGTGGCCGCCGAAACCATGACCGGAATCAACGATCACAAGGTGGAGGCGCTCGACCACGAGAAGCTGCGCGAGGTGCTGAGGAAGTACAAACGATTGCAATGAGCCGTCAGCACTCAGCCCTCAGCTCTCAGCAAGAAAGTCCCGTTGTCTTGCTGATAGCTGACTGCTGAGAGCTGATGGTTTCTTTTGCGATAAAAAGATTTTCGGCTGGCAAGAAGTATGACTAATTTGACCCCGCTTCGCGGGTGGCCCTATAATCCGGCGAAGGCTGATTGGAAGCTTGGATCTAACATGAGGTCGGAAGCAAGGTGGCGCGTTTCATGTGGGACAGGAGTCAGGAGTCAGAATGAAGAATCGAAAATCAGGATACCATTTCTTCATTCTGTCTCCTGACTTCTGTCTCCTGTCTTCCTCTTCTTAAATGGGAACTCTGCAAACCTCGGCTCCGCACCTGTTCGAGCAACCGTTCTCGAACTATCGGCTCGATGCCGCTTACGACGAGATGTTTGACGCCGAGGGAGTGCCTCGCGCGCACTACCAGCCTCTTTATCAGACCTTACTCGACCTGCCGAGCGAGGAACTTACTCGCAGCCAGCAGGCGGCCGAACTCTCGTTCCTGCACCAAGGCATCACCTTCACGGTGTACGGCCGCGAAGAGGGCACGGAACGCATCTTTCCCAGCGATCTCCTGCCTCGCATCATCGCCTTTTCCGAGTGGGCGACCATCGAGCGCGGGCTCACGCAGCGGCTCATGGCCCTCAATTTGTTCCTGAAGGACGTCTATGGCAAGGGGCAAATTCTCACCGACGGCGTAGTGCCTCGCGAACTGGTTTATAGTTGCCGTCACTTCCGCCGCGAGATGCGCGGGCTGCAAGTTCCGCGCGACACCTACGTGTCGGTGTGCGGTACGGACCTGGTTCGCCTGCCCGATGGCGGCTTTGCTGTGTTGGAAGATAACTTGCGCGTGCCCAGCGGCGTATCCTACATGCTGGCGAACCGTCAGGTCTTGAAGAAGGTCTTTCCCAATCTTTTCCGGAATTACGGCGTCCTGCCCATCGATCACTACGGGCAAGCGCTGTTGGCTACTCTGCGCTCGCTGGCGCCGGACGATCGGGCCGAGCCTACGGTGGTGCTGCTGACGCCGGGCGTCTTTAATTCGGCGTACTTCGAGCACGCTTTTCTGGCTCACCAGATGGGCATCGAGCTGGTGGAAGGGCGCGACCTGCTGGTACACGACAACGTGGTTTACATGCGCACCACGGCCGGCCTGCGCCGCGTCGACGTGATCTATCGCCGCATCGACGACGACTTTATTGACCCGTTGAGTTTCCGCCCCGATTCATCCCTGGGCGTGCCGGGCCTGTTCAACGCCTATCGGGCCGGCACGGTTTCGCTGGCCAATGCGATCGGCACCGGCGTGGCCGACGACAAGGCGATCTACGCCTACGTGCCGGCGATCATTCGCTACTATCTCGGTCAGGATCCGATCCTCCCCAACGTCGAAACTTATCTCTGCGAAAACAAGGCCCAGCTTAACTATGTGGTCGACCACCTGGAGCAACTGGTGGTGAAGGCGGTCGGCGAATCCGGCGGCTACGGCATGCTGATCGGGCCCCACAGCAGCACCGAGCAATGCGAGGAGTTCCGTCATCGTATCCTGGCCGACCCTCGCAACTATATCGCTCAGCCGACCCTGACGCTCTCACGCGCCCCGTGCTTCATCGAAGGCCAAGTGGAAGCACGGCACGTGGACCTACGGCCCTATATTCTCTACGGCGAGCGGGTGACCCTGGTGCCGGGCGGACTCACGCGAGTGGCGCTGCGACGCGGTTCGCTGGTGGTGAACTCGTCGCAGGGCGGCGGAAGCAAGGATACATGGGTTTTACGCGAATGATGAACGATGAACAAGGAAATGAATGGTGAATGGTGAATAGTGAATTGAAGATGAACTCGGGCTGATGTCTTCTTTCACTATTCACTATTCACCATTCACAATCTTCAAAGACATGCTTTCACGCGTTGCCGACAATCTGTACTGGATGAGCCGCTACCTCGAGCGGGCGGAGCACACTGCGCGCCTGCTCGACGTAGGCATGCACCTGATGCTCGACCAGTCGCCGGACGCAGCAGTCCGACGCTGGGGGCACCTGCTGGAAGGCTTGCAGATCCTCCCGGTTTCCGGCGGGCAGGCGGATGCGCCCAGTCTGACGCGGACCTTGAGTTTCGATGCAACCCATCCCGCCTCGATTGTGAGCTGCGTCGCGGCGGCGCGAGAGAATCTCCGTCACGTGCGCGAGCAAATCAGCTCCGAAATGTGGGAGCAGCTTAACCGTTTGTACTTGCAGGTGGCACAAGGCGGGTCGGAGGAAATCTGGTATTCGCAGCCGCACGAATTCTTCCGTCTGGTCAAGGAGGGCGCGTTCCTCTTCCAAGGTATCACCGACTCGACGATGACCCACGGCGAAGGTTGGTATTTCATTTGGCTCGGGCGCTTTCTCGAGCGCACCGGAGCCACGGCCACGCTGGTGGATGTCCACTTCCGTCGGCTTCCTCATCCCTTCGACCAGGAGATCGAGGAAACCAACCACCTGGAATGGGTGGGTTTGCTGAAGAGCTGCACCGCCTTCGAGGCCTATTGCAAGGTCTATACGGCCCAGTTGAGCCCGCGGCGGATCGCGGAGTTTCTGGTGCTGAACGCGCAGTTCCCGCACTCGGTGCGATTCTCTGCTGAGAGGATCAAGAGCGCCCTCAGCCAGATCGGAGAGATCACGGCGACCGCGAAGGCCGACGCTCTCAACCGCCTGGCCGGCCGCCTGCAAGCGACTTTGAGCTTCAGCTCGGTGGACGACATCATTGCCGGGAGCCTACACGACTATCTGCAAAAGGTCCGGGAGCAATGCGCCCAGATTCACTCGGACATCCACACCGTGTACGTGGACTATCCGATCGCGTCGATGGTGGGGGCCGCGGTTTAAGGGAGCCGTCAGCCATCAGCTATCAGCTCTCAGCAAGAGAGAAAGCTGATAGCTAGCTGATGACTGAGAGCTGAGAGCTAAAGGATGTTCTACACAGTTCGGCATCGCACGGAGTTTCGCTACAGCCACCCCGTCCGCGAGGGCGTGATGGAAGTCCGCACGCAACCCCGCAGCGAAGGCCACCAGCGCTGTTTGACGTTTGATCTGAGCGTGACCCCGCCCACCCGGGTGATGTCCTACCAGGACTTTTTGGGCAACATCGTTCACCACTTCGATATCCCGGGAGCCTTTTCGGAACTGACCGTGACCGCCCAAGCCCTGGTCGAGGTGCAGCCCCAGCCCGACCTCGAAACGGTCAGCATCGGCGACTGGAAGGACCTCGACGCTCAGGTGGCCGGTGGCGACTACTGGGACATGCTGGCTCCGAGCCGCTTCGCTCTGCCCACGCCTCTGCTGCACGAACTGGCGCGCGACCTCCGCGCCGAGCGCCGCGACCAGCCCTTGGAGGTCCTGCGCGAACTGAACGACGCCATCACCATGGCCGTCGAGTATGTGCCCAACAGTACGAAGGTGGATTCACCCATCGATGAAGCGTTACG
>DATFYM010000126.1:0-11532 GCA_035315065.1 Terriglobia bacterium | reverse complement strand
TACCGAAGGCGAGAAACTGGCGCTGCTGCAAGGGGCGCGCCAGAAATGCTATGAACTGAGCGTGAGCTCCGCTTAGCGGCGCCGGCCCAGAAAAACTCGCCCGACCGACCCAGGGGGGGCGGGGGTGTAGCTGTCCGGCGTTCCCCCGGTCAGTGCGCAGGTAATGGCGATGTAAAAATCAGCCCAACCCGTGCCGCAGTTCACATCGGGCCGCCTAGGACCACAATTTACGACGGCCCACGGGACCCCAAAGAATCCCTAAGCGCTTCAATCGCGGTTTTTGGGTAACACCTAATTCTTGACAATGGTCAGCGGTAACCACACTCCTGCCTCTTCAGAAGAATTGACGATTGCAGATTGCCGATTGACGATTGGAAGAGGAGGCTCATTTGACGATTAGGCATGGCGTATTGAGAGGGCTGAGTGGCTTGCCGACTTGCCTCTTTCAATCGTCAATCGTCAATCTGCAATCGTCAATTCTTTGTGATGATCGTAGCGGAGGCAAGCGGGAGCTCATTGTTAGGACTAAAGTCGTCTTGAAACGTCTCCGAGCGGCGCTTTTGTTCATCGTGGCGTGGGCGGCGGGCGCCGGTGTTGCAGCCGTCGGTGCCGACACACCTCCGCAACTGCGTTACGTGGTCATCATCAGTCGGCACGGAGTGCGCTCGCCGACGTGGGACACCACGCGCCTGAATCAGTATGCGGCCGAGCCGTGGCCGGAGTGGGGCGTGCCTCCTGGCAACCTGACGCCGCATGGCAGAGTGCTCATGCAGCTCATGGGGAACTATTACCGTGAGTGGCTGTCGAGCGAGCATCTGCTGACTCCGCAGGGATGCGGAGACGCGGGACGCATCTACATTCATGCCGACATGGATCACCGCACCCTCGAGACGGGGCGCGCGCTGGCAGAGACTTTGTTGCCTGGCTGCCCGGTTGCAGTCCATTCGGAGCCGGAGGGCAGCCGGGATCCGCTTTTCGACCCCATCGCAGCCGGCGTCGCCAAGCCGGACTGGGAAATCGCCGCCGGGGCTGTGCGGGAGCGCCTGGGGGACAATCCAAAGCAATTCCTGGAATTGCATCGAGCCGCCTTCGAGGCGCTTCAGTTTGTATTGGCCGGAAAAGAAGGCGCCCCAAAGAAACTGATCGAACCTCCGGGAGAATTCAGCGTTTCTATAACTGGAGAATCCATTCAACTAAGTGAACCATTAAGCGTCGCGTCGACCCTCAGTGAGGACCTGTTGCTCGAATACACTGAGGGTATGCAAGGCAAAGACCTCGGCTGGGGCCGCCTCGACGTGAATACCCTGTTCCGCGTTCTCGAACTGCATGCCGTGTACTCGGACCTGACGCGGCGCACTCCCTATCTGGCTCGGGCAAGGGGTTCGAACCTTCTGGCGCATATTCTGGCGTCGATGGAGCAGGCGTTAACCGGGAAGGCGGTGCCGGGAGCGCTGGGCCCTCCGGGAACCGCGGTCCTGATCCTGTCAGGCCACGATACCAACCTGTCGAACCTTTCCGGCATGCTCGGCCTTTCCTGGCACCTGCCAGGATATCAGCCAGACGACACGCCGCCTGGGGGCGCGCTTATCTTCTCCCTGTGGCAGCAGCCCGGCACAGCACCGTGCTTCGTGCGCACCCAGTATCTGGCGCAGACACTCCAGCAGATGCGAAACACCGCTCCGCTCACTATGGCCGGGCCGCCCGCGAAGGAAGATGTTGCGGTGGCGGGTTGCGGATCTGCAACGGCAGGTATCGGTTGCCCTTGGGATACGTTTGACAAGTCGCTCTGGAAAGCCATCGACCATAGATTCGTCTCGATGCAGCCGATGGGGGTCAGGAGCCAAAAGGCCACCTCCACCCGTCGCCGGAACTTGCCGTCCATGGCATACCAGGAAACGTGCCGCGCTCGATAAGGCTCTCGTGAGTTTTCCCTGGCTCGCACCGGTCGCTCTTCAGGTGTTTGTTGGCAAGTACGACCCAGCGAAGCTACGCTTCCCCGACAGCGTGGTCGAGCGGAGCTTGCCGAAATCTTCCAGGATCGATTCCAGCACCGGCAGCATGGAGGCCACCTGCTTGGTGCGGATCACGAAGTTCCAGAGAAACTCAAACTTCTTCCAGCCGGCCGCGTAGGCAAAGTGACGCAGGCGCGCGGGCCACGCTTCCTTCCGCCAGGCACCCTCCAGGATCGAGCCCCAGCGGTAGAAATCCTCATAAGCGCGCCAATACCCCGCCTCCAAGGCCTCGGGACTCAACTTGGCCGGCTGAAAGACCGTGTGACGGGTGTCGTAGAGGTCCCAGCGGGAGTGCAAGATTCTCTTCTGCGCCTGCATCCGATGGTGCAGCGCTGTGCTGGGGTAAGGCGTGAGGATGTGGAAAGTCGCCGTTTCGATGCCTTGCCCAACGGCCCAGTCCACGGTGTGGTCGAAAACCGTGTCATCATCCTGATCCATCCCGAAGACAAAACTGCCGTTCACCATAACGCCCAGGTCGTGTAGGCGGCCGATGACGGCTCCGTAGTCGCGACGAAGGTTTTGAAATTTGCGCTGCTCCTTCAAATTGGCCGCGTTGGTGGACTCGAACCCGACAAAGAGACTACGCAACCCACACGCGACGGCCTTCTCCAACAGGCCTCGCGTCAGAATTGAGTTTACCGTGCCCGCGGCTTGCCAAAGGCGGCCCATTCCCCGCATACCCTCGAAGAGAGCTGCCGCGAACCCTGAGTTACCGAACAGATGGTCATCCAGGAAGTACAGGTGTCGTCCCGGAAGCCGGTCGATCTCCGCCAAGGCCGCATCCACCGTCTGGGTATAGAAGGATCTGCCACCATGGAAGAATGCCTCCTTGTAGCAAAAATCGCACACATGCGGGCAGCCGCGCGAAACCACAATGGAGTTCGGCACCAAATACAAGTGACGTTTAATCAAGTCCCTGCGAATGGGCGGAAGAGCGTTCAGGCTGCGCGCCTGTGAGACGTAACGCTTCGCCGGCCTGCCCGCGCGGAAGTCGCGAAGAAATTGCGGCCACGTGTCCTCACCGGGGCCGATGAAAATGGCATCGGCGTGTTGCTCCGCTTCTTCGGGGAGGGAGGTGACATGTAGCCCACCGAGGGCCACGAAACAGCCACGGCGCCGATAGTGGTCGGCAATCTCATAGGAGCGGTAAGCGGAGGTGATGTACACCTGAATCACCACCAGGTGCGGAGTGTCGCTGACATCAAGCTTCTCCACGTGCTCATCCGTCAGGGTGACCTCGTCATCGGCATCAAGATAGGCCGCCAGTGTCGCCAGGCCCAGGGGCGGAAAAAGCGAGTACTTGATGGGACGGAAGAGTGGGCTGGTGGCTTCCGTGAGGGCGGGAAGAATCATTCTGACTCTCATGACCGAATCAGTATCGCATCGTTACTTTGCGTTGTAAAGTACTTGCTTCAATGATTTAATCTGCAACTTTGAGACCCCGTAAGAAGCAAGGGCGGAGCACGGCTCACAAAACAAAACTGGCTTGACTTAGTCCGGGACTTAGTCTATGCTCTGGTTTATGGAAGTGAACATCCATGAGGCCAAAACACACCTCTCCCGGCTCCTTCAAAGGGTGGCCGGAGGTGAGGAGATCACCATTGCCCGCGCCGGAGTGCCGGTGGCGCGGTTAGTCGCGGTTGAACCGCCCCGGACTCCCCGGCCGATGGGCATGGATCGCGGCAAGTTGCATGTCCCCGAGGACTTTAACGATCCCTTGCCCGATGATCTGCTGGCGTTGTTTGAGGGACGAGAACGCAAGCGGGCGCGCCGGACAGGGAAGAAGAACCGGCGGAGCAAGGCATGAAGTATCTTCTGGACACCGGGGTATGGCTGTGGGGCGCGTCCGAACCGGAACGGATCAACCCTGATGCCCGCCGGCTCATTGCCGAAGGGCGTGAGGAGTTGTATCTCTCTGCCGTTACCTCCTGGGAGATCAGTATCAAGTCGGCCCTGGGGAAGCTGCTCCTGCCGGAGCCGCCTACCGTTTACGTGCCGAAGCGCTTGGCGATACAAGGGATCAGGCCCCTGCCCATTACCCATACCCACGCGCTGGGCGTCTCAGACCTTCCCTTGCATCATCGCGACCCCTTCGATCGGCTCCTGATCGCACAGGCTCTGGCAGAGGAAATGGCGATTCTCACGGCCGATCGCGCCTTTGGGCGATACCGAGTCGAGGTTTTCTGGTGCGACTGAAGCAAGTGACGAGTGACGAGCGCAAGAACCGGCATTGTTTGCGCCTTCTGTTCGATCGTCAATCCTTCGCTTCGCAGAGGACCGATCTTCAATCGGCGATTCGGCAACGGCCCCACGGCCGCACGGAGAATGATATGAGCACAAAACCCGAACTCGATTATACGGCGATGCTGGCGGTGGCGCTGGCCGAGGCCCGTACGGGCTTGGCGGAAGGCGGCATCCCCATCGGCGCAGCCATTTTTGATTCGAGCGGCCAACTGATGGGCAGAGGACACAATCGCCGCGTGCAACATGGCGACCCCTCGATGCACGGCGAAACGGACGCTTTCCGCAACGCCGGTCGCCAGCGCAGGTATCGCCGGCTCATCATGGTGACCACGTTGGCGCCTTGCTGGTACTGTAGCGGGCTGGTGCGCCAGTTCGGGTTCGGCACGGTGGTGGTGGGCGAGAGCCGCAACTTCCAGGGCGGGATCGAGTGGCTGCGCTCGCTCGGCGTCGAAGTGATCGACCTTGATTCCGAGGAGTGCGTCTCGCTGCTGGCCGAATACATCCGCACTCACCCGGAGGTGTGGAACGAAGACATCGGGGAAGATTGAGTGATTGAGCCATTGAGTCATTGAGCCATTCCCCAAGAAGTGGAATTGTCCTCCCTTACCTTTCAATCGCTCAATCACCCGATGGCTCAATGACTCAATTCTGCACGGCCTCACACCCCATCAAAAGAAGAGCCGCAGCGACATCTGCACCTGGCGCGGGCCTCCGATGGTCTTATTGACGGCGCCCAGGCCGAAGGGCGGGTTGTAGAGCGTAGTTCCTTCGGTCGGGAAATCGTTGTAGTACTGGTTCTGCGAAACGTCGTCGATGGGAATATCGAAGCTGGCCGTATTGGTAAGGTTGAACACGTCCAGGGTGTACTTCAATGAGAACCGCTCCGAAACCTGCAGAACCTTCACCAGTGAAATGTCGGTGCGTTTTTGCCAGGCTTGCCGGAAGATGTTGCGCTGGCCGGAGGTGAAGTTCGTCTCGAACGTATCGCCAGGCGGAATGGCGCCGCCCAGGTCGCCGGGCTGGAGCAGCGGCAGGGTGAAGCACGAAGCCTTGAGCGCCGGGGTGGCTCCAGCGCCGGAAACGCCAGTGATGGCATTGTAGGCGGTGCAGCCCGGAGCCAGCGGAACGATCGGGTTGGTGATGCCGTCGGAAACACCGAAGAAGATGCTGCCCACCGCACCGGTGTAATCGATGATGCTATAAGGCTGACCGCTCTGGATCACCGCGATCCCCTCAATGGCCCATCCGTTGGCAATCTTGCCCGTCAGCGATTTTTCCGCCGCTAATCTGGGAAGCTGGTAGAGATAGTTGAAGTTCAAGACATGAGTGCGGTCGAAGTCCGACGAGGCGTAGGCGTCGCGCAGGTTCAGCGGATTGTTGCCGTTGTAAAACAGGCCCATGGCGCTCTGCTCGTCCAAAGCATGAGACCAGGTGTAGGAGAAGCCCACTTGCAGCCCGTGGCTCAACCGCTTCTCGAGGTGGGTTTGCAGCGCGTTGTAATTGGAGATTCCGATGGCCTTGTAAGACTCGGATTCCGCGGAGTAACCCACGTAAGGGACGCGGAGGTCGGTGTTGCCGCCTTCGTAAGTGGAAAGCATCTGGGTCCCGTCGGGCAGGGTGAGGGGATTGAAGTTCGCATTGGGATCGAGAACGGTGTAGCCGTAAGTGTAATTCTGGCCATGGATGGGATGGTTGGGCGTGGCAATTCCCGGCTGGTTGAAAGGAATGGGAATCACTTCGTGCCGGCCGGTGTTGCCCACATAACCGATGTCGATGGCCAGGTCATTGCGCGGCTGCCATTGAACATCGAGGGTGAAGTTGATGGTGTAGGGAAGCTTGTTGGCGCGGTCGTAGTCGGCGAAGGAAAACAGATGTTGCCCGGCGATGATCTCATCGCGTGTCGGCAAGTAGTTGGTGATGTCCGCCGGATTGCCGGTGGGAGCCGGGCCCAAGGCGGTTCCCCAGGGGTTGGCCAGCGAGGCACCCGTAGTGGGATCGCAGGTCGGGATGAAGCCCTGGTACAAATAGGTGGAGGGACAAAGCTGCGTGTTCACGAAGGGCGGCGCCTGGCTGACGCCGAACGGTCCACCGGTGGTTTCGCCGGCGGCGTAGCCCGGCGAGAGGTACGCGAAGAGTTCACCGCGATCGTAGTAGATGCCTGAACCGCCGCGGACCACCACTTTGTTGTCGAACTTCTTGGGAGTCCAGGCAAAGCCCAGGCGAGGCGCAAAGCCCCATTGCCGGCCGGAAAGCGTCGTATCGCTGACACCCTTGGTCGGAAACTGTTTGTTGTTTCCGGCGATGATGAACCCGTTGGAGGTGATGGTGCCGCTGGTTTCGTCGTAAGAGTAAGCGGCGGGATCGAAATTATAGATGCGGCCATATTTCTCTTTGAGGCCTCCGTCCCAATCGTACCGCAGCCCGAAGGTCAAGCTAAGGTTGCCGCGAATCTGGTACTTGTCCTGGAGGTAGGCGCCCGCCTGATTGGAGCGATAGTAGCGGTTGGCATTGCCTTGCAGAAACGAGGTGGTCATGAAGTCGTCGTTGGTGGTCACCAAACCCTGGATGAACTGCCCGAAGTCCGCCGAGGCGATCATGCCCTGGCCGGTTCGGTGGTCAAGCGTATTGAGCTGCGTGTAAGAAAAGCTGCCGCCAAAAGTCAGGGTATGCGGACCCACGGTCAAGATGGCGTTGGCCGAGGGCATCAACCGGTTCTGGGTGACTCCGGTGAAGGCCCCTTGGGAAGCAGAGCCGGCGCCGATGTTGAGGGTGGGATTCGAGAGGCCATTGGGATTGTTGGGAGAGGAATTTCCGTAAGGGTCCACGATGCTGATCCCCGGGAAGTAAGGAGAGCCGAAGGTGTTGATGCCGAATTGGGAGGGCGAGAAAGGCTGCCCGATGGAGCTGAAGAGATTCTCCCGCACAAAGCCGAGGGTTTCAGCAACGCTCAAATTGGGTTTCAGAACTTGCGAGTTGGTGAGCGAAGCCACCTGGCTGCCGGCGCTGAGATGCTGGGTAAATCCCGCCACGCTGGAGTAGGCGTAGGGAGCAACGCTCGGATCATCCTGGAAATAGTACTTGAACGACACGATGTCCCCGGCGCTCCGGTTCCAGTCGAGGTTGCCCACCGCCTGATCGGCGGTGAAGTACGCGGTGCCAGGGACCTCGGCGTTATCGGGAAAGGCGGGGGAGGGTATCCGTCCATTCGCCGAAGGGACCAGATACTGACCGTTGGGCAATTTGGCCTGAAAAAGGGCCAGGGCAATCGGACTGACTTGACTGGCAGTAATCGGCGCTTGGCCGTTGGGAACGAGGAAATTCTGATTGGCGATGGCGGCCAAGTCCGCGGCGTCGCGGTTAGTGTCGGTGAGCCCGTAGGGAACAGTGAGGCGCGAAATGCCGATCTCACCGTCGCCGTCGTGGACGTGCTGGTAGCTGGCAAAGCCGAAGAGCTTGTCCTTGATCAGAGCGCGGCCCAGCGTGCCGCCCAAAATGTCGCGGTGCAGCGCCGGCACCTTTTGGTTCTGTAGGACCGTTGGGTCCGCGTTGAAGAAATAGGGCGCGGCGTTCAGGGCGTCCGATCCGCGATGGATGTAGAGACTGCCGTGGGGGGTGTTGGTGCCCGAGGCTGTGCTCATGTCGATGTGCGCGCCGCTGGTGGCTCCCTGCTGCGCGTCGTACATCGAGGTGTTCACGCGGACCTCCTCGATGGTCTCAGGGGGAGGCGTGGGAAGCGCCTGACCGATTGCCAGATACACCGAAGCCGTGCTCTGGATCTCGGCCACGCTGGTGCTGGCGGCGGCGGCGACGCCGGTGTTGTTTACAATACGAGCGGAAGCCACCTGGCTGGTGCTCTTGCCGTTGAAGAGGTTGCTGGCGTCGACGCCGTTCAGCAGGAAACTGTTGCTGGTGTCGCGCTGACCGTTGGCCCAGATCGGCTGGTTACCCAAGCCGGCGTTGACGCCGGTGCCGCCGGGGAGTTCCGCACTCACGCCGGGGGAAAGAATGGCCAGTCCGGTGAAGCTGCCGGTCGGCAACGGAATGGTCTGGATCTGCGCCTTTTCCAGAACATAGCCATTGGTGGTGTCCACAGCGTTCATTAGCGGTGTCTCTACCACGGTGATGGTGGTGGTTGCCTGTCCAACCTTGAGCGAGGCGTTGACGGTGGCGGTGCGGTTGGCCTGAACCGTGATCGAGGGTACGTTCTGCGTCTCAAATCCGCCGTGACTGAACATGAGCGTGTACGTACCGATAGGCAGGTTCACGAATTCGTAGTTGCCCTGGCTGTTGGTGGTTTGCGTGCGAGTCAGTTGGGTCTCGTCGCCCACCAGGGTCACCGTCGCGTGCGGCACCACGCCGCCGGAGCTATCGGTGACGGTGCCCGTGATTCCACCCAGCGTTTGCTGGCCCCGCGCGTAGGGAGTGAAGA
This sequence comes from Terriglobia bacterium, assembly GCA_035315065.1. Lineage (GTDB taxonomy): Bacteria > Acidobacteriota > Terriglobia > UBA7540 > UBA7540 > DATFYM01. The sequence continues at coordinate 2,847 of DATFYM010000126.1, read as the reverse complement.
CGAGGGACATCACCACGATTGATGCTAGAAACAAAACTGCAACTTTGCCGGTCTTGAGCATTGGGCTCCTCCAAAATCGTCATTGAGGGCGGCCGCTAGCTGTGGTTGTGATGCGCTGTCGAGCCTCGCTTTCCACCCCTCTGGTTGCAAGAATCTGTGCGAGGGTATTCCAATCCCGTCGGAAAGGAAAACGAATTCTTTTGATAGCGAGGATCAGTTATTTCTATTTTTTTAGGCGGGCTAGTACCTCAGTTGCTGGTAGTCGGCAGTCGGTTGTCAGGTGCCGTTCGTCCCGAATCCTTTCCGTTCAATTCTGGAACAGCAGAGAGGCGAAGATGGCCAAGTTGCGCCGCCAGACCATCCACGTGTGCATGCCCGGCGTTTCAATGTCGGTGTGCTGGACTCCCTTGGACGCGAGCCACTCCCGGAATTTCCGATTAGGCTCGATCAGGCGGTCCTCGGTGCCGCAAGCGATCCAGAGCAAGTGCAGTTGGGCGTTGGCTTTGGAGTCGAGCGACGGGAATTGGGCATTCAAGTCCTCACCCAGACCGCCGGCACTGAAGGACCCGACCCAGGCGAAGTGATCGAGAGCATTGAGACCGCCATACAGAGACTCGGCTCCGCCCATGGAAAGTCCGGCGATGGCTCGGGAGTTGCGGTCAGTCAGGGCGCGATAGGTCTTCTCCACTTGCGGGATCACCTCCGTGAGCAGGGCGTCGCGAAAGCGGTCCATGTTGCGTTGACGCAAGCCCGCATCGCGGAACGCCGTGAAGGCGCGGGTGACGATCTCCGGCGCGCCGTAGCCGAGCGGCATCACCACGATCATCGGCTTCGCCTTCCCCTGCGCGATCAGATTGTCGAGAATCACGTTGGCTCGTCCCACGGCGGTCCAACCGCTGGCGTCGTCGCTGAAACCGTGCAGCAAGTAGAGCACCGGATAAAGCTGTTTGGCAGTCGGATCGTAGCCCGGCGGTGTGTAGACGTAGTAGTCGCGGTCGTCGCCCACCACTCCGGACCGGTAGAAGTGGTGGTGGACGGTGCCGTGGGGCACGTCGTTGAGTTCCCACGGCAGCGAGGAGGGTCCGGGCACGTGCACCATGCTCTGGGTAAAGAGCAGGTTGGGTTTCATCAGCGAATTGGAGGGGTCGATCAGGCCCACGCCGTCGGCCACCAGCGTGTAGCCGTAATAGTCCGGCTCTAGCGGCTCAGTGGTGATGCTCCAGACGCCTTGGTCGTCCTTCTGCATGGGGACCGGCTGCGTTCCCTCGCGAGCCAACATCACCTCTTTGGCGTTGGGATCGCGCAGCCGGAACGTGACGCGATGGTCGGATTGCACTTCGGGGGAGATCAGCGGCGGGGGCGGAGGAGGCTGGACCCGCTGCGGCGTCTGGGCGGGACCGATGGAAGCGGAGGCGGCAAAGAAGACCGCCGGCAAGAGCCAAAGAGTTCGTTTCATACGAGACCGTCCTTTCGAGAGGGCTTGATCGGATACCCTCACGGAATAACTTGGCAGCGGTGAGTATACAATATCGCTCGAAGAATTGACGCTCGAGTTTGGACATTTGCGGGCGCAGCCCGCCTTGGACTGCGACAGCGAAGCTGTCGCCTTCATGGAAACGGCTTTCCGGGTGGCTGCTACCCGAGCGGCAAGGCGGTAGCTGCGTTATCGCAGTCCAAGGCGTGCACCTGTCGGCTCAGGGTGGCGTGGCGAGGGGCACGAGTTCGCTGGGGTGCTTGAGTATCTAAAAAAGTACTTGACTTCTCTGAAATGACGCGGTACGTTACTATTAGGTCGACCTGGTTGCCCGGTCCGAATCCGAGACCCACTTCGGCTTAATCAAGGGGAGACCCCAGAATCGAGAGGCCTTGCCGGGCGGAAGACTGAGTTAATCTGTAAAATATCATTTATCTTTATAAGTCGATGGAGGATGAGATTTTGGGATTTGGTCAGCAACCCGATTCATGGTGGGTGCGTCCCGCGAATTTGAGCGACCTCATAGGCGCAGGGGGGAAAAGCTGGAAGGAAACAGAGATCTTCCATGAATTCAGTGAATTATCATATGACGACCCTCACGAATCGCTCGATTGCCGATTCGCCTTGGAGGAGGCCGAGGAATAAGCCCTCGAAAGGAGCCGAGATTGGAGATGGGTGAAGATTGGAGATGGGGGATCTTCACATGAGAGCCGGGATGTCTTTTTATTTTATAAGTATGGAATCATTTGCACTTAATCCGATTGCTGAATTGGAGAAACTTCCATTTTACCACCGGCTGGCATTTGGGCCGGCAAATGGGCTAGGACGAGGCGAAAAGCAATCCGGGGGAGGTCTCTCAGCTTTCCGGACAATGCTTTTTCTTCCCGAGGCGAGAAAGGCGGTCGTAGGCGGTCAAGCGCAGAATGGTCACGTTGTAGCAGCGGTGTGCACACCACCGCCCACAAGAACGAGGCGGCGGTGAGGACACCGCCGCTACAGCCTGTGTCGCTCGGTATATAGGATTTGGATCAGCACAATGGAATCACCGGGCAAGTGAAGGGTCGTTTATGATAACCAACTTTTATTTTGGCACCCATTGGAAGAAGTTGTTCGTTGTCAGTTGTCCGCCGTCAGTTGCAGCGGCCGAGGCCAAGATAGGCGGCAACTGACTACTGACGACTACCGACCACTGACTACTGATATAATCTGGACTCATGCGCTACAACAACATTCTGGAAGCGATCGGCCGCACGCCGCTAATCAGGCTGAATCGCATGATCGGCAACAGCAAGGCGCAGGTCTGGGCGAAGTGCGATCAACTGAATCCCGGCGGCAGCGTCAAGGATCGCATTGGCATCGCCATGGTGGAGGAC
>DATFYM010000125.1:0-80252 GCA_035315065.1 Terriglobia bacterium | reverse complement strand
AACGGTAAAGGGTGCGCGTTGGGATGGAGGCACTTCTGAACTGTGAATGGTGAATAGTGAATGGTGAATGAAAGAGAAGAATCTGCCCACGCTTGAAGGGTGAAAGCCGCGTTGAGCCGCGTTGGGACGGGGGCACCTCTGTATGGTGAATGGCGAATGGTGAAAAGTGAAAGAAAGAGAAGAAACCTGCCCCACGGCGCTCTTCACAATTCACCATTCACTATTCACCATTCACCATTGTCCTCCAGTCACCCCGATTCAGGTCCGAGTGCGAAAGCCATCGCAACCAAGGGCCCGAAGGATGTCCGGACAGGACATGAAACGGTGGTGAGGTAGCACAGGCACTCTTGCCTGTGTCTTTTTTGAGCGAAGAATGTCCGGGCAGGGCATGAAACGGTGGCGAGGGGGGGCAGGGATCGGAAAAACTCCAAAATGGGCGAACGAACCCGACATACATTCGAAGTGCCGCAAAAAGAGCCAACGGCCTGCTCTTCCCTTCCAATCGTCAATCGTCAATCGACAATCGTCAATTCTTCCTTGTCACCCCTCGCGCCGTTCCATCGGAATCTTGACCCCCGCCTGCCGCGCGAAGGCCCGGGCTTCCTCGTAACCCGCGTCCACGTGGCGCGCCACGCCGATGCCGGGATCGTTGGTCAGGACGCGCTCGATCCGCCTCGCCATTTCCGGCGTGCCGTCGGCCACCGTCACCTGCCCGGCGTGCATGGAGTAGCCGATCCCCACTCCGCCGCCATTGTGAAACGAGACCCAACTGGCGCCCGAAGCCGTGTTCAGCAGCGCGTTGAGAATGGGCCAGTCGGCGACGGCGTCGCTGCCGTCCTTCATGCTTTCGGTCTCCCGGAAGGGTGACGCGACCGAACCGCAATCGAGATGGTCGCGGCCCATAACGATGGGCGCCTTCAACTCACCTTTGGCCACCAGATCGTTGATCCGCTCGCCGAACGCGGCGCGCTCGCCGTAACCGAGCCAGCAGATGCGCGCGGGCAGTCCCTGGAACTTCACGTACTTCCGCGCCAGGCGAATCCAGCGGCTGAGGATCTCGTTCGCCGGGAAAAGTTCGAGCACCAGGTCGTCGGTGCGATAGATGTCGGAGGGCTCGCCCGAGAGAGCGACCCAGCGGAACGGTCCCCGGCCCTCACAGAAAAGGGGCCGGATGTAGGCGGGGACAAAGCCGGGGAAGCGGTAAGCGTCCTTGACGCCGCCGTGCTCGAAGGCCATGGTGCGGATGTTGTTCCCGTAATCGAACGTGGCGGCGCCGAGCTTCTGCAAGCCCAGCATTCCAGTGACGTGGCGGGCAATCGACTCGTACGACTGCTTGAGATAGTCCTCGGGATCAGTGCGCCGCAGCTCGGCGGCAGCCTCCAGGCTAAGTCCCGCCGGGATGTAGCCGTTCAAGGGATCGTGGGCGCTGGTCTGGTCGGTGAGCAGGTCGGGGACGACGCCGCGGCGCGCCAACTCGGGAACGATATCGGCGCAGTTGCCGATGAGTCCCACGGAGACCGCCTGCTTCTGTCGCACGGCGTTCTTGAGGATGCGGAGCGCTTCGTCGAGATGGTTGACGCAGATATCGCAGTAGCCCTGGCGAATGCGGCGCTTGATCCTTTCGCCGTCCACTTCGATGCCGAGGAACGCGGCGCCGTTGAGCGTGGCCGCCAGCGGCTGGGCTCCGCCCATGCCGCCCATGCCGCCCGTCACCACCAGCTTACCCGCCAGGTCGCCGCCAAAATGCTTGGTGGCCGCCGCAGCAAACGTCTCGTAAGTGCCTTGCAGGATTCCTTGCGTGCCGATGTAGATCCAGCTCCCCGCCGTCATTTGGCCATACATTATGAGGCCGAGGCGCTCCAACTCGCGGAACTTCTCCCAATTCGACCAGTGGCCCACCAGGTTGGCGTTGGCGATCAGAACCCGTGGGGCGTATTCGTGTGTCCGGAAGACGCCCACCGGCTTGCCGGATTGCACTAGCAGCGTCTCGTCGTTGCCCAGCTCGGTGAGCGCCCTCACCAGGGCCCGATAGCAATCCCAGTTGCGCGCTGCTTTGCCCGTGCCGCCGTACACCACAAGGTCGCGAGGCCGCTCGGCCACCTCCTCGTCGAGATTGTTCATCAGCATGCGCAAGGCGGCTTCCTGGGGCCAGCCTTTCGCGGTGAGGCGTGTGCCGCGTGGGGCCCGAATGGGTTGATAAGGATGGGCGTCCTCGGAAGTGATCGCCGAGTTCTCTTCGTGCACCGGCGCAGTGGTCCGCGGCATGGTTTGCGGCATGGTTCGTGGCATCTGGGGCCTCCCGGCTAGCATCATAACGCCAAGGTGGCAAGAAACGAAAGGGGCGCAAGAGAAAGATGAATTATGAATGATGAATGATGAACAAGAAGAGAACCGCAATGCATGAGTTCTTCGTTCAGCATTCAGAATTCATCATTTCTAGCCACTTCAGTCTAGCCACTTCAGCATTCATAATTCAGAATTCATACTTCTTTTCTTAAAGATCGTTGACTGAGCTAGGGGAAGGGTGCTAATTTAAGAAGCCTTGATTCAATCTGATGATGATCCTGAGTATGCGTAAAACAGTCCTGAAGAGAACAATGAGCCATCCGCTCATGCACCTCGGAGTGCGGGCGCTGGTCACGATCGCGGCCTGCCTGATGTTGGCGATGGCTGCAAGTTCGGCCGCGCCGCTGCCCAAGCGAGTGGTCGAGGCCGACGACTATTTCCTGGGTCGCGCCAAGCTGGAAAATGTGCAGCAAGGGGTGGTGCTGCTCAAGCAGGAGGCGGCCCAGAATCCGCCGAGTTACGAGGTCTGGTGGCGCCTCGCCAAGTTCTACAACTACATGGGGCGGCGTACTCAAGGCGCCGAGCGGGTGAAGTATCTCGACGCCGGCATCGAGGCCGGGAGAAAGGCCGTTGCCCTGCAAACGAGTCGCGTGGAGGGTCATTTTTGGCTGGGTGCCAACTACGGGCTAAAAGCCGAAGAGAGCAACTGGTTTGACGGCCTGCGACTGATCGATCCCGTCCGCCGAGAGATGGAGATCACGATCAAGCTGGACCCTGATTACGAGGAAGCCTCAGGCCTGCGGACGCTGGCGCGCGTTTACTATCGAGCGCCGTTTTTCAAGGGTGGAGACAAGCGGCGCTCCATTGAATTGTTGGAGGAGTGCCTGCGGCGGCATCCGGAAGATTCCATGAGCATGCTGTATCTGGCCGACAGCTACATCGCGGTGGACCGCCGTGACGACGCCCGCAAGATCCTGGAAAGGATGCTTTCGCTGTGCCCCGATCCGGATTACAGCCCCGAACTCGCCGACAATCAGGCCGAGGCTCGCAACATGCTGACCAAGGAACTCCGGACCGGCAAGTAAGGCCCGAAGCTCGAAAATCGAAACTCGAAACTCGTCCCTGATGCCCGAGTCTCCCGCCTCTCGATTTTCGAGCTTCAAATTTCGAGTTTCGATTTTCGATTTTCGATTTTCGATACCATGGCACCATACGAGACCATCAATCAAATCTTCATCACGGTCTTCTCCGAGCGGCCCAAGCCGGATGCGTTTCTGACCAAGATTGACGGGCGCTACCAGCCCGTCTCCTCCGCCGAGGCGCTCCAGCAAGTATCCGCGCTCGCGGCGGCGCTTGAGCGGCTGGGCGTCCAGCGAGGCGACCGGGTAGCGATCCTGAGTGAAAACCGCCTCGAGTGGGCGCTGACCGATTATGCGGTCCTGGGCCTCGGCGCTGCCGACGTGCCCATCTACTCCACCCAGCTCGAACACGATATTGGGTACATCCTGCGCGACTCCGGCTCCAAAGGCATTGTGGTTTCGAGCGCGGCGCAGCTCCGCAAGGTCGCTCACGTCCGGCCCAATCTGCCTGATCTCCAGTTCATCATCGTCATGGACCCGGTCGACTCACCGGCGCCCGGCGTCTTCTCGTGGCACCGCTTAGTGGGAGATGAATTGGCCCGGTTCACGAGACCGGTGGACTTGGTGGAGCCCTTCCGGCAGCGGGCGCTCGAGGTGCGGCCGGAGGAGATTGCCAGCATCATCTACACGTCGGGCACTACGGGAGAGCCCAAGGGCGTGGTTCTGCTCCACTCGAACATCGTGGCTAACGTTCGCTCGTGCGAGGCGCTGTACAAGTCAGAGCTGGGCAAGGATGACGTTTCCATCTGCTTGCTGCCGCTGAGCCACATCTTCGAACGCATGCTCGACTATACGGTGCTGTGGTTTGGTGTCTCCACTGCTTATCCGGAGAGCTTTGACGCCCTGCCACAGAACATGCTGGAAGTCCGGCCGACCATGCTGGCAGTGGTCCCGCGCGTGCTGGAGAAGATCCGCGACCGAGTCATGGAGAAAGCGCGGAACGCCCCTCCGGCCAGACAGAAGCTCTTCCACTGGGCGTTAAAGGTCGGCTACCAGTATTTCCCCTACGTCATCGAAGGGAAAGCGCCTCCACTCGGGCTACGGCTGAAGCACTCTGTTGCTGATGCCTTGGTAGGCTCGAAGATTCGGGCCGGCGTCGGCGGACGGCTGAAGTTCGTTTTTTCGGGAGCCGCGCCCCTTTCCCGCGACATCGCCGAGTTTTTCTACGCGGTGGGCGTGCCGGTGTACGAGGGATATGGGCTGACGGAAACGTCTCCGGTGATCGCCGTGAACTATCCGGGAGCCGTGAGGTTGGGTACCGTCGGACGTCTTCTCCCGGGCGTGGAAGTCAAGCTGGGCGAGGAGTCTGTCGACGAGGAGAACCGGCACGGCCGCGAGATCCTGGTGCGGGGCGCGAACGTGTCCCCGGGCTATTATCGTCTGGACGGGGAAAACCAGAGGGCCTTTGCCGATGGATGGTTCCATTCCGGCGATCTCGGCAAGTTCGACGACGATGGCTTTCTCATGATCACCGGCCGCAAGAAGAACCTGTTCAAGACTTCGGGTGGAAAGTACATCTCGCCGGAGAAGCTCGAGAACCTCTTTCAGGGCCACCCCTACGTTGCACAAATTGTAGTGCTGGGAGAAGCGCGGCATTTTGTGAGCGCCCTCGTCGTTCCCAACTTCGAAAGGCTGGAAACTTACGCTCGCGCCATGGAAATCGTTTGCGCAGACCGCGATGGCCTGGTCAGAGACGTACGGATCCATACTTTCATGCAGCAGCAAGTGGACGCCACAACGGCTCCGCTCCCCCAGTACGAGAGAATCCACCAGATCGGCCTGCTGGCGCGAGAGTTCACGATCGAGGCCGGCGAGCTTTCCCCTACGCAGAAGGTCAAAAGGCATGTAGTCGCCGAGCGCTATCGCGACCTGATCGAGGAGGTCTACCAGCGCCACGCACCCCAGCCCCAGTCGGCCTAGAATTGCCGATTGACGATTGCCGATTGGAAAAGTGGAGTGGCTTGCGTCTTCTTCAATCGACAATCGTCGATCTGCACTCGGCAATCCCCACTTCGCTGGTGGGCTGAAAACAATCCATAGGCTAGATATGTAGCAATAACGACCGGCAAGCCCTCGCTCCGAATCGAGCGCCAACTCGACGGACAGATTACGGCCGTCGAGATGCCGGAGGAGGAGGGTCGGTAGCCCGTAGTCCGCTGTGGTCAGCCGGGGCGGCTAGGCGGCGTCGGGATCGGAGGCAACAGACTCCTGGCAACGGACTACTGACAACGGGCTTGTCGCGTACTAGAATGGAGACGGAGAATCCCATGGAAAATGATGTTCTACGAATTGCGGGCCGGGAGTTTCGCTCGCGGCTGATTATTGGTACAGGAAAATATCGCAGCTTTCAGGAGATGGCTCGCGCCCACGCTGCTTCGGGAGCGGAGATTGTGACCGTAGCGGTGCGGCGAGTGAACCTGACCGACCGCAGCAAGGAGTCGCTGCTGGACTACATCGATCGTACCCGGTATTTCATCCTCCCTAACACGGCCGGGTGTTATACCGCTGATGACGCTATTCGCACAGCGCGCCTGGCACGGGAGGTTGGGCTTTCGAACTGGGTGAAGCTGGAAGTGATTGGCGACGAGAAGACGCTGTTTCCCGACAACTTCGAGCTGCTCAAGGCCACTGAGACGCTGGCGCGCGAGGGGTTCGTGGTGATGCCCTACACCAACGACGATCTGATTTCCGCTCGCCGCCTCATCGACGCCGGCGCCGCCGCAGTGATGCCTCTGGGCGCGCCGATCGGCTCCGGGCTCGGCATTCAGAATCCCGCCAATATCCGCATCCTGCGCGAAATGGTTACGGCGGTTCCCCTGATTGTGGACGCGGGCGTCGGGGTTGCCTCTGACGCCGCCATCGCCATGGAGTTGGGCGCGGACGCGGTGCTGATGAACACCGGCATCGCCGCGGCGCAGGATCCGGTGCTGATGGCGGAAGCGATGAAGAACGCCGTCATCGCCGGACGGCAGGCTTATCTTGCCGGCCGCATGGCCAAGAAGCTATATGCTTCGGCGTCGAGCCCACTCGAGGGCGTGGTGAGGTAGCTACCCGTAGCCGCTCTTAAGCGGCAAGGGCTCATTGCTGGCTGTCGCTTGCTGGTGGTCGATTGGAAGGCGCGGCAGTAGTGGTGCCGGAAGGCTCCGACTTGGGCGGCAGGGTATAGATCAGCTCGTTCGGCCGCGCCATGTGAAGCTGTTCTCGCGCGGTTTTCTCGATCGTCGCCGGGTCGCCCTGAAGCTTCCGATTGCTAATCTGTAATTCCTGGTTGTCTTGCTGAAGCTTGCGAATCTGCTGTTGCAGCGCGTCGAACTCGCGCTTCTGCCCGCGCAGGGCAATGATCCCTTTGGCGCCGAAGACCTCGTTCACCACCAGCGCGACGCAGAGGAGCACCAGAGCCAGTACCAGGCCGCGATAGCGGTAAGGGGTGGCGCTGTCGTAGGGGCGGTTCCTGTTCTCGCTAGCGATCATCCGACCTCCTCTGTAACCCTGTTTCGACCGGTCGCCGGATGGCGACCTCAAGGGCTCGATCCCCAACCCGCAAGCTCACTGAAATCGCCAGCCTATCCCACGCTGCTCTCGATGATGCCGCGCCTTCCTGGAACGCCAAAAGGATTAGATTGCGGCTCATCAGGAGCTATTGTATCTTCGAAGTCAAGCTCACCGCAACCTTTCAACACCTAGGTTACCACGTGAGCTCAAACCCGAGGAGGCATCGTGACCGATAAGGTCGTCATCCTGGTAACCGCCGGCAAGCTGGCTGAAGCCAAAAGGATCGCCAAGCATCTCATTGAGGCCAAGCTCGCCGCTTGCGTCAACATCACCCAGCCTGTTCAATCACTCTATCGCTGGGAAGGAAGGATCGCGCACGACCAGGAGGTTCTGATGATCATCAAGAGCACGCGAGAACTGTTCCCGGAAGTGAAGGCCGCGGTGTGCAAGCTCCACAGTTACAAGACCCCGGAAGTCATCTGTCTGCCGATTGTTGACGGGTCGGAGGAGTATCTCGCGTGGATCGGTGCCTCCGTGAAGTCGCCGGAAACCCCTGGTTGCTGATAATCGTTCTCGTTGATACCGGTCCTCGGTCGCCCTAGGAACTCATCGGGAAGCCCTGGGAGCGCGAAGAAATTGCCGATTGCAGATTGACGATTGACGATTGGAAGAAAGAGTCGGCAAGCCGCACGGCGCTTTCAATAGGCATCGACAATCGGCAATTCTTCGAGTCGTCACTCGCCACTGATCTTCTCCAGCGCCTGATCCAGATCCCCGAGGATATCCTCCACGTCCTCGATCCCCACCGAAATGCGCACCAGCCCGTCGGTGATACCAATGCGTTCGCGATCCTCTGGGGGAACGCTGGCGTGGGTCATCGAAGCCGGGTGCGAGATCAACGTCTCCACGCCACCCAGGCTCTCCGCGAGAGAGCAGAGCCGCACCGATCTCAGGACGGCCTTGGCGTTCTCCAGCGAGCCGGTCTCGAACGCGATCATGCCGCCGAACCCGCGCATCTGCCGCTTGGCCAGTTCGTGCTGCGGATGGCTGGTAAGGCCCGGGTAGTGGACCTGTTTCACTTTCGGGTGGCGGGCCAGGTGCTGCGCCACCGCCATCCCGTTTTTATCGTGCTGCTCCATGCGGATGGCCAGCGTCTTGACGCCTCGCAGCACCAGCCAGCTATCCATCGGACCCAGCACGGCGCCGGCGGCGTTCTGTAGGAACTTCAGCCGGTCGGCGAACGTGGCGTCCTTCAGGACCACCGCGCCGCCCACGCCGTCGCTGTGCCCGTTGAGATACTTGGTCGTGCTATGGACAACCGCGTCGGCGCCGAGATCGAGCGGTCGCTGCAGGTAGGGACTCATGAACGTGTTGTCGACCGCCAGTGGGATGCCGCGAGGGTGGACGATGCGCGCCACGGCGGCGATGTCCGTGATTTCCATCACCGGGTTGGTGGGCGTCTCGATGAAGACCAGGCGCGTGTTGGGGCGCAGGGCTTCCTCGAGGTCTTCCTCCAGACTGGCGATCCGCGCCGTGTTCACGTAGCTGAAACTGAGCCCGAAATCCTTGAGCACGCGCTCGAACAGGCGGAAGCTGCCGCCGTAGAGATTGTGGCCCGCGACCACATGGTCGCCGGACTTGAGCAAGGTCATCAGGACGTTGATCGCTGCCATGCCGGACGCAAAGGCAAAGGCGTGTTCCCCGCCTTCGAGCGCTGCCAAGTTGCGTTCCAGCGCCACCCGCGTGGGGTTCCCAGTGCGCGCGTATTCGTAGCCCTTGTGCTTGCCCAGCTCTTCCTGCACAAAGGTGCTCGTCTGGTAGATGGGCACGATGATAGCGCCCGTGGTCGGGTCAGGCTCCTGTCCAGCGTGAATTGCTTTGGTTGCGAATCCCATTTGGTCCACAGCAGGGAATAGGGAACAGGGAATAGGAAGAACCTTCCCTTGTGGTTTGTTCCCTGTTCCCTGTTCCCTGTTCCCTATTTCCGGCGCCGCATCTGATATGATAGAGATTAGGCGGCAAGTCGGCGCTTCGCTCCGTCCGACTCAGGTGGGTGCCGAGGAATCGCCGCGCCAAGCGATCCTGGTGCCGCTCGAGAGGCGAATCATCATGTTGCAAGACCATCAAACCCGCTGGCGTCGTACCACCATCATGGCCGCTGCCCTGGTGCTGCTGACGCCGGTCGGCTCGTTGTCGCTCAAGGCGGCGGACGTACCAGTGACCAGTGTCAATATACTGGTTACCGACGCCGAGACCGGCCAGCCGATTTACCAAGCGCATCTCACCTTGCAGTTCGAAGAGCAGGGACGCAAGGTGCACGTGACGCCCAAGATTCTCAGCTACAGCGCCAAGACCAATGCCCAGGGACGCTACCGTTTCGTCGACATTCCCAAGGGCACCATCCGCGTGATGGTCACCGCCGACCGCCACCAGAGTGCCAACAAGGAATTCCAGGTCGATCGCGACAACCCGCTATTCGAAGTGAAACTGAGGAAGCCCCAGGATCAGATCTGAGCGAATGATGAATTATGAATATTATGAATGATGAATGATGAGCAGAAGAAGTCCCGTTGGTAGAGGGTACACCGCATACGGCATTTACGGAACCAACCCTGTGTACCGTCGTCTGCCGACTCTTCGTTCATCATTCATAATTCATAATTCATCATTTCTTCCCGATGCTGCACGAATGGTGCAATCCGTCAGAACTTTCGCTGGGAGCGGCGCTTACTTCGATGGTCACCCCTTTTTTCCACACCTTTTTCAACAGGTTTGTTGAAATCTCCACGCTCGAAACGCGAAACAAGAACTCGAAGCTCACTACTTCGCTGCGGTAGTTGGCGCTGGTGGCGGCGCGGGAGCCGGCTGATCGAACGAGAAGTTCACATCAACCTCGGTCACCACTTCGACGGGATCACCGTTGAGCACCGTTGGTTGATACCGCCAGTGTTGAACCGCATCGAGGGCTGCCTCCACCAGGAGCGGATGGCCGCTGAGCACTTTCAGGTCCTCGATCGTTCCGTCTTTGTCGATAACGGCCTCGAGTTTCACCGTTCCCTGAATGCGGGCCGTTTTCGCTAGGGGCGGATACTCAGGCTTAGTCTGGGAGACCAGTCTGGCCTGCTCCACGGTGCCGCCCACACGAATCCGCTTGGGAGTCGCTGCCTTGGGATAAGGGGGTGGCGGGGGGGCCGCGGCGCCAATGACGCCGCCGATGATGCCACCAATCACTCCGGCAGAAGCCCCGCCACCGGGAACGCCGCCAACGGCGGCCTTCGGTACAGTTGGCGGCGGCGCAGTGCCCGCCGGAGTACAATAGGCGCCGTCCATGCACACGACCGCTTTTTTCTTCAGATCCTCGATCCTGGCCTGCAAGCGTTCGTTTTTCACCTTCTGGTCGATTTCATTGTTGGCTGCTTTAAGATCCAGAGTGCTGCGCTTCACCACCTGCAAGGCGACAGCACCGTCGGGCACGGTGTGGGCCTCGGAGACTTCGCCTTCCTTCATCTTGGAGACCGTGTCGCGCCACTCCGGTCCGAGCTGCGCCATACGCGCCGACTGGGTCTTCAAGTCGATGAATCCTTCGCCTGCGTCTTTGAACTCCTTGGAAATCTCCGCCGGATCCTTGCCCGCCGCCAGTTCTTTTCGGATCGTCTCCAGGCGCGCCTTGACTGCGTCGGCATCACCGCCAGCGGCTGGCGGATTGGAGCTCCCCGGCTTGGAACGGACCACGATCCGGCGCACCTCCACGGTTTCAAACTCGTCGGGATGCGCGGCGTAGTACTTGCTGATTTCATCCTGGCTCACCGTGATCTCACCGTACAGCTTCTGGACCTCCGCTTTGGCGAGGCCTTGCATGCGCGTGAACTCAAGCTGTCTCTGGAAATCGGGGTCCTGGTCCAGATGATCGGCGAGCGCCTGCTGCTCCAGCGCCAGTCCCGTGGCGTAATTCTCGCCCAGCGCCTGCTTTCCTGCCGACTTGGCGGCCTGCTGGCTCTGCTGCGGAAGTGACGACACAAAATAGTCTAAGTCCCCAACCGTTACACTTCGGTCGCCAACCTTCAGCACCACTTTGTCTGGAGGTTCTGGGTTAGCGGGCGCCGGAGGGGGAGTCGCGGGTTTAGGCGCGGCAATCGCCGGCTTAGGCGTGGGGCTTGCCGGTGGCGCGGAGCCCTGCTGTGCGTAGCCGTCCAGGGCCAGAAGCCCGGCCACTAGGGCTGCTCCCAAAAGTACCTTCGTCTTTCGGACCTTACTTTCGTTCATGCGTTCAACCTTCTCTCGAATTTGGATTCCCGGCCGCAAGCAATAGGGACTGTATAACTTTATCACATGCCGCCCCACAGAAGGACGTTTCTGCGCTGGAAGCACTGCAAACGTCTCTGTGCGACTTTGTTCATCTTTTCACACCTTCTGACGTCCCGGGCTGCTACTATCTTTCGTCCCTGAAGGGGCTTGGGAAGGTCGGTGTAACGAGCATCACATTTTTGTTGGCATCAAGCCTCAGGAACAACCCAGTTGCTTCTTAGAGGACCGATCCCGGCAGCAGCATAATCCCTCGTGTCACCGTCAGAAACCTTTTCGTTCTTCCGTGACCGGCATCGCTGAGTAGTGGACGTGCACCAAGCGCCAGCGCCCTTGTTCCTTCCGATACACCTGTGTTTCTCTGCCGTGGGTCGTGATGGGGGAGCCGTCTTTCCTGAACTTGGCGTTGAAGTCCCAATAGAACTCCGCCCAGGCGGTGTCCCCGTACACGTGGGCGGAAATGTCGTGGATGCTCAGTTTTCGCTCGGAGAAGGTGTCTCCCATCAGATGCTTGTAGACATTCTGCTCAATCTGCTCCAAGCCGTGCTCATGGCCCAGAGGGTGGATGAAGGAGACCTCCGGCGAGTCCGACCAAATCTGCGACGCGAGGGCGGCGTCCGCTTCATCCACCGATTGCGCGTATTTCGCGATCAAGTGCCTGATTTCGTCACCGTCGGCGCTGGCATCGCTCGCCGGCGAGGCTGCCGCTGTCTTCTGATCCGTTCCTGCGCCCTTAATTCCGGTCCCGGGAACCGCAGAGGCAAGCCCGATGAAGGTCAGCACAAGCGACAGCCTTAGCGCCAGCCAGCTTACTTGGATCGTTGTTGGTGTATGAACCATTTCTCCTCCTGTCTCTTCGGTTTGATCCCGGTTCCGGTTGTGCCCACTATCTTAACGCGAAATATCCCCTTGTGTGGCCCTTTCAGCCGTCAAGAGGACTCTAATCGCCGTTCCTGTTATCCTCGTTCAGTGCGAGCGATATTGTTGTAGAATCCGTGGTGTTCTGCCGGCTCAGTTTTATGGGCAGATGCCACGGAGGGTTGATATTGACGCGGCGGCGCGGAATTCGAACGAGGTGCTCCTTTGAAATCATCAAGACTCCAATTGATCTTGACGGACAGCCAGTTCTGGGTACCGACCATGGTGCTGTTGGCAGGTGTGTTTTTGCTGGTCTGCCTGCATTAGCAAGGCCTCGGTTCCGGCGGCCGTGGTGGGCCCGCGGGACAGTCGGTACTCACGAGCGCGGCTAGGAGCAGATGACTATCGTGGGGGGAGGCAAGTGAGGTGGACAGTCAGGTGGAGAAGCAAGCGGCGAGAAGCACCGGCTCGCTTCACGTGCTGGGAGTGCTGTGCGGCTTGGCCGCAGGCACGTGGCTGGCGGGCGCCGAGGCTCCTACGAAACTGGTGACGGTGGGGCTTTCTCCTTTCCTGATTTCACTGGCCATGGTGTCGGGCGTGTTCGTGGCGCGGTGGACGCTGCCGACGGTGCTCAAGGGTACGGAATACGTCTTCACTGACCTGCGGCAAAAACCGCACCTCATGATCTGGGCGGTCCTCGCCGGCGCCCTCTGGGCGATCGGAAACACCCTGACGGTGTTCGGCGTCCGCGACGTGGGCCTCTCCATTGCCTTTCCCCTTTGGAACGTGAACAGCCTGGTGGGCGTGTTCTGGGGATGGTTTTTCTTCCGCGAGTTGCGAGGTGCCGGGGTTGCCAACGGTGGAAAGGTGCTCGGAGGCGCGCTGGCCATTGTGGGTGGCGCCATCCTCTTGGGCTATGCGTCGTCCCACGAAGCTTCCTCAACCCCTCACCGCGCGCTGGCCGGAATCGCCGCCGCGCTGGGAGCGGGTCTGATGTTCGGCACCATGTATGTCCCGTACCGCAAG
Organism: Terriglobia bacterium; assembly: GCA_035315065.1. GTDB lineage: Bacteria > Acidobacteriota > Terriglobia > UBA7540 > UBA7540 > DATFYM01. Next base: position 67,149 of record DATFYM010000125.1, on the reverse strand, counting down.
GCCTATCTGAGCGGTATGAATCCGATCTCGTTCGTCACCGTGTTCACGGTGGGCGAACTCATCACCATGTCCGCGCTCGCCGTCACCTTCTGCGGCGGCGTCGGGCAAGTCTGGGACGAGCTCAGCCGGGCGCGGCCCGCTCTCTTCTGGCTTTTCCTGGGAGGATTCTGCTGGGTGGTGGGCGACCTTTTCCAGAACTATGCTGCCAAGTATATCGGCATTGCGCGGGGCATTCCCCTGTCGAATACGAACCAACTGTGGGGACTCGCCTGGGGGGCTTTGGTCTTTGGTGAATTGGCCCGACGCGGAGGGACCACAACATGGCTGGTGGTTTCCGGCTCGGTGACCATGGTTCTGGGCGCGGCGGCGATCAGCAGCGCCGTAGCGCCGGAAGGCGAGCGGGTCTCCACCCAGGACGCTATCGCGCGCGAGTGCGAACGATACGGCCTGAGCCTTGAGGCCGCCGAAGCCTCCCAGCGCGGAGAAGACACGGTGGCGCGCGAAGGCCCCGCTCGCCGCTGGTGGGACACTCTGATCGTCGCCGCAGCTCTGGCGATATTCATCTGGTTGGCCAGACTAGCCCATGTCCCGCTGATCAACGTGAGCACCAACTGGATCGCCGTCCTGGTGGCGGTCATGTTCTTCACCCTCTTCGCCTGTGGCTGGCTCCTATGGAAACGGACCCGCTTCTCCTGAGAAGTTGGGACTCAATCGCTCAACGGATCGGTTGCTTCGAATCCGCTTCTCTGGCCCCTTGAGCCTTAAGGGTGCCTCGCCAAGAAATCTGGCGGTGTCCTAATTCAGCCAGCATGTCATCCTGAGCGCAGGGAAGGACCTCGCCTTGTCCTTGAAACGAAGATTCTAAGCGAGGTCCTTCGCTACGCTCCGGATGACATACCGGGCACTAGGACAGCACCAAAAACCTGTTTGAGTTGAATTGAAACCTTCCGCGCTTAATTGTCGCCGACGTGTTTACGGCGCTTCTTGGATGGCGGCCTTGCGGCTGGTTGGTCCAAGCATGCCCCCCACGCATTCCGCCCTCAGTAAAAGTGGCGCGGCCGCCGGAATCTGATAGAATATCTATGAGCCCTACTTACCAGTCGGTTGACACATTATGGACTACGATCAGCTAGCCAGTTTCCTGGAGGTCGCCAAGCTGCAGAGTTTTTCGCGGGCCGGAGAAAAGCTCTACCGGACCCAGCCGGCCATCAGCGCCCAAGTGCGGCTACTGGAGCAGGAGTGCGGCGAGAAGCTTTTTGACCGTAGCGGCAAGAAAGTGCAACTGACGCCGGCGGGGGAGATCCTGCTGCGTTATGCCGAGAAGCTGATGGGCCTGCACAAGGAAGCCTTGCAGGCGATCGCCGAGCTGAACCAGACTCCGCGCGGCAAGCTCTATATCGGCGCCAACGAAGCCACCTGCCTGTACGTTTTGCCCCGGACTTTCGCGCGCTTCAAGCAGCTTTACCCGCTGGTGCAGGTGAGTATCTACCGGAACTTCAGCCACAAGATCCTGCAAAAGGTGCAGGAGGGCGCGGTCGACGTGGGCATCGTCACCCTGCCGCACATGACCAACAACCTGGAAGTGATCCCGGTGTCGCGCGACGAAGTGCAAGTGGCGACGCCCAAGAACCACCCGCTGGCCAAGCACCGCAGCGTCACCCCCGAAGACGTTTCGCAGTATCCGCTGATCCTGCCCAAGACCGGCCACACGCGGGTGGTGATCGATCGCCTGCTTCGCCCGTTTCGCGACCACCTCCAGATCTCGATGGAACTGGCCAGCGTGGAGCTGATCAAGAAGTTCGTGGGCGCGGGCCTGGGCATCTCGCTCATCAGCAAGGCTTACGCGCAGCAGGAGGTGGCGGCGGGCGTGCTCAAACTGATTCCCCTGGAAGGTGAGAAACTGTACCGCGAGCTGGGCCTCGTTTATCGCCGCGATCGCTACCTATCGCTACCCGCCAAAATCTTTATCGAGGTTGTCCGTGAAGCGACCCGAAGCCTGGGTCCTACTTCCTCGCCTCCGTCCATCCCGCCCCCGCGGGACCCTAAGTCGTGAGGGCGGCGGGCCAAGGAATTGACGATTGTCGATTGGAAACAGCCTTCAGCTTTCAGCGGTCAGCTTTTAGCACGAAAATACGGTTTTTGCGGATACCTGATGGCTGAGGGCTGACGGCTGTTCCAATGTCAATCGACAATCGTCAATCCGTTGGTGGCGGGCACAGGCTAATAGTAGAGAATTGAGTTTTACCGCAAACTGGAAAACCATGATGAAGGAGAACCCGGCCCCACCCAGGGGCAAGCGGCCGCTGCTGGTGATGAAATTCGGCGGCACCTCGGTGGGCAATGCCGAGCGCATGGAGGGCGTGGCCAATATCCTCCGCGAGCACGCCCAGCAAGCCGAGGTGGTGGCGGTGGTGTCGGCCATGGGCGGCGTCACCGACATGCTGATCCGCGCCGCCACGGAGGCCAGCCATGGCGATCGGCAGCACTGGAAAGGAGTCCGCCAGGAGCTGGCGCGACGGCATCGCGAGGTCAACGACTGCCTGCTTTCCGCCGGCGAACAGGCCAGCGTGCTGCCGCGGCTGGCGGAACAGGTGACCAACTTTGAGAACCTGTGCTCGGGATTCTCGATGGTCCGCGAGGTGACCCCGCGCGCCATGGATACCCTTTCCAGCCTGGGCGAGGTGATGTCGGCGACGCTGATGGCGGCGATCCTGCGCTCCTCCGGGTTGGCGGCGGAAGCGGTGGACGCGGCGGAACTGATCGTGACCGACGACAACTTCGGCAACGCCACGCCCTTCCTCGACGAGACGCGCGTGAAGACGGCGCAACGCCTGGGGCCGGTGCGGCGCCGCGGGATCATCCCCGTGGTTACCGGGTTCCGCGGCGCGACGCGCGATGGCCTTTGCACCACGCTGGGACGCGGCGGCTCCGACTACAGCGGTACGATCTTGGGCGCGGCGCTCGACGCCGACGAGGTCTGGATTTGGACTGACGTCGACGGCGTGATGACGGCCGATCCGCGCCTGGTGCCCGGAGCGCGCATCCTGCCCGCCATCTCGTATCGCGAGGCCATCGAACTCTCGTTTTTCGGTGCCAAGGTGCTTCACCCTAAGACCATTCAGCCGGTGATGAAGAAGAAGATCCCGGTGTGGATCAAGAACTCGTTCAACCCTTCCTGCCCGGGCACCAGGATCGGCCCCGCCATCGCCGGCGGAGCCCCGGGGGTGAAGGCGATTACGTCCGTCAGCAAGGCGTCCCTGGTCACTATCAGCGGCCGCGACTCCACCAGCTTTGCCCATCTCGCCGCCAAGGTGTTCGAGTTGCTCGACGTGGAGCAGATCGCAACGCTGATGTCCACCCAATCTTCGGCGGATAACGTGCTCTGCTTCGCGGTACACGATGCCGACGTCAACCGCGTCAAGGGTACGCTGGAAAAGGCGTTCGAGCTGGAGATCCTGCACGACTACATGCCGCCGCCGGAGATCATGCCCCACGTGGCGATCGTCGTCGTGATCGGCGAGAAGATGAAAGGGATCGCGGGACTCGCCGGCCGCACCTTCGGGGCGCTGGGACGGAACAGCATCAACATTATCGCCATCGCCCAGGGATCCACCGAGCTGAGCATTTCGTTCGCGGTGAAGTCGGCCGACGTTAAGGAAGCGGTGAAGGTGATCCATGAGGAGTTTCAACTCTAACTGGTTTTCAGTGTTCAGTTCTCAGTTTTCAGTTAACTGAAAGCGGCCGTCAGCTATCACCATTCACGCGAGAGAAGCGGAGTCCCCCGGCCCTTTGCCGACGCCTGGCGGCTGATAGCTGAGGGCTGATAGCTAGGCTAGCTTACTAAGAACTGAAAACTGAGGACTGAGAACTTTGTCAAACGCTTACCTCCAGTGCATCGACGAAGGCTGCCGAAGCCGGCAGGACCCGAAAAGGGACACGCACGTCTGCTCGGCCTGCGGTGGCTTGCTGGAGGTGCTCTACGATTTCATCCGGCTCGACCCAGAGAAGCTGCGCTACGAGTGGCATCAACGGCGGCTGAGCGGCGAGCCCATCGACCGCAGCGGCGTATGGCGCTTCCGCGAGTTGATCCCTTTTGTCGAGCCCACCGAGCGTATCATTTCGCTATCCGAAGGTTCCACACCGCTGGTGGGCACGCGGCGCGCCGGGTGGTGGGCGGGCCCCGTTCATCTCACCATCAAGCATCAAGGCAACAATCCCACCGGGTCGTTCAAGGACCTGGGAATGACCGCCTCGATCACGCGGGCCGATTCACGCGGCGTGCGCATGGTCGCGTGCGCGTCCACCGGCAACACGTCGTCTTCTATGGCCGCCTATGCGGCGCGGGCGGGAATGAAGGCGCTGGTCTTCGTGCCCTACAAACAGATCTCGGCGGCGAAGCTCGCCCAGGCGCTCGATTTCGGAGCCATCGTCGTTGAAGTGGGTGACACGTTTGACGAAGCTTTTCGCCTGCTGCGGGAAATCGCTCCCGAGATCGGGTTGCACCTGGTGAACTCGGTGAATCCTTTCCGCATCGAGGGCCAAAAGACGATCGTGGCGGAAATGATGGAGCAACGCGCCTGGCGGCCTCCGGACTACATCGTGGTGCCAGGCGGCAATCTGGGTAACGCGTCAGCCATCGGCAAGGGTTTGCGCGAGTTGAAGGAGTTCGGGTTCATTGAGAAGGTGCCGCACGTAGTGGTGGTGCAAGCGGCGGGAGCAAGCCCGTTCTACCAGACACTGGCGAGCGGCTCGCACGCTCTAATTTCCGTCGAAAATCCTCGCACCGAGGCTACCGCCATTCGAATCGGCAGTCCGGCCAACTGGATTAAAGCGCGGCGCGTGCTCGAGTGGACGGGCGGCTTCTGCGAGTCAGTGACCGACGAGGAGATTTTCGAGGCCAAGAGAGTTCTGGCGGAGGACGGCGTGGGCGCCGAGCCGGCCTCGGTCTCCACGGTCGCCGGCGTACGCAAGCTCGTGCGGGCGGGCAAGATCGAACGCCACGCGGACGTGGTCTGCATCCTGACGGGCAATCAACTCAAGGATACCGAATACATCATGCGTCACCGCGCCGAAAGCGAGGACAATGCGCAGCGGCTTCGCGTGGAGCCGACCCTCGACGCCTTGCGCCAAGCGCTGGAAAAGTCTCTGGCGGTGACGGCGTGATAAAGCCAGTGGCTAGTGACGAGTGGCTAGTGGCTAGAAAAGAGCGCTATCAGCTTTCAGACGCCAGCTTTTAGCGGTCGTCTCTCAGCACCAAGGTTCGGTTCTTGCTGATAGCTGACGGCTGAAAGCTGTTGGCTTTTCACTAGCCACTAGCCACTAACCACTAACCACTGTTCGTTATGGACGAACTGCTGCGACGAGAGGTGCGGCTGCTCACGACCCGCCTGGGGGCCATGGTACAGGAGCAGTGTGGCTCCGCGGTGTTCGACGCCATCGAGAACCTGCGGAAGCTGGCGAAAGAGAGCCGCCAGGATGCGCTGCCCGGCGTCATCCAGCGGATCGAGGACCACGTTCAGCAGTTGACACTGGCTCAGGCCTCCGAGGTCGCGCACGCTTTCAGCCTCTTCTTCCATCTTGTAAACCTGGCCGAAGAGCGGCAGCGGGTCCGCCGCCTCCACGCCTACGAACCGCACGAGGCGGGAGCACCGATGTCCCTGCGCCACACCTTCAGCGAGTTGCGCCGTCATCGAGTAGCGCCCTCCGCCGTTGCCCGCCTGCTGAACTCCATGCGTATCGAACCCGTGCTGACCGCTCACCCGACGGAAGCCAAACGGCGAAGCGTCCTCAACCACCTCCGGCGCATCAGCCGGGCTCTCGAGCAGCTCGACTCGGACTCCAGGGACCACGGGGCCGTCAGCGTCTCGCAGGCCCTCGATGCATGGGTGGAAGCGCTGTGGCTCACGAGTGAGGTGCGCGAGCGGCCCGTCACACCGGAGACCGAGCTCGAAAGCACGCTGGTGTATCTCGAAGGCACCATCTACGACCTGGCGGGGTCCTTCTGGCAAGCCTTCCTCGAAGAACTGGCGCGCTATCAGCCGGGAATGAAGGCGCCGGCGCCTTTCCTGCGCTTCGGCTCGTGGGTGGGAACGGACCGCGACGGAAACCCGAACGTTACACCCGAAACCAGCTTGCGCGTAGCCGCCGAGTTGCGCGCCAGCGTCCTGCGCTACTATCGCCGGGTTTGTGAGCGCCTGCTCGGCGTGGTTTCCTTTCCCTGCCGCAAACCGTCACTCGAGCGGGCGATGCGCCGCGACCTCGAACGAGACATGCAACGATTTCCCGCCACGCGCGACTTTGAGGCCCTCGATCAGCCTCATGAGGTCTACCGGCGCAAGCTGCGCGTCATGATCTGGCGACTGGAGCGGACCTTGGACGGCGCTGACGGCGGCTACGCGGGTGCGCCGGAGTTCACGCAAGACGTCGCGCTGCTCGACCGCCTGCTTCGCCAGCACCCGAGCCCGCGGGTGGCGCATCTCGGTCCCGGCCGGCTGCGCGCCGCCGCCGAGATACTGGGATTTCACGGCGCCAGCCTGGACTTCCGCCAGCACTCCGCCGTCACGCGCGCCGCAGCGAGCGAGATACTGGCTCGCGCCGGTCTTCCGAATGCACCCTTGGACGCCCGTGTCGCGTCGATCCAGGAACTGCTCACGCGGTCCTTAAGGGTGGATGCGGAGGCTCTTTCGGAAACCACGCGACGGACGCTCGCCGAGTTTCGCGCCCTCCGGGAAATCCAGGTTCGTAACGGTGAAGAGGCCGCGCACCGCTACGTGCTGAGCATGGCCGCCAGTGCCGCCGACGTGTGGGACGTGTCGCTGCTGGGGCAACAGACCGGCCTCGTGAGCTTCGGCGAGAGGGGCTCCGGCGGCCCCGCCCGGGTGTGGTCCTCACTCGACGTGGTTCCGTTGTTCGAGACTTTCGACGACCTCAAGGCGTGCCCGCAGCAGCTCGACCGGCTTCTCTCCGACCCCCTCTACCGCCAAGTGCTGGGTTCACGGGGCGGTTTTCAGGAGGTGATGCTGGGCTACTCGGATTCGGTGAAGGACAGCGGTTACGTGGCCGCCAACTGGTCGTTGTTCTGCGCCCAAAAGAGCCTCGGTCAGGTGGCAGAGCGGCACGGCGTGCGGCTGGGACTCTTTCACGGCATCGGCGGCACCATCGACCGCGGCGGCGGCCAGAGTTACCGCAGCGTTCGCGCCCAGCCCTACGCCGCTCCCGGTGGGCGCCTGCGCATCACCGAGCAAGGCGAGGTGATTTCGCTCAAGTACTCGAACCCGGCCATCGCCCAGCGCAATCTCGAGCAACTCGCCACCTCGGTGATCGACTCCACGCTGCTCGTTCCCCGGCGGGTGCCGCAGGAACGGCTGGCGGAGTGGGAAGCCTACGCTGAGGAACTGGCGACGGCGAGCCGCGCCTTCTATCGTGAGCTGGTCTACGAGACGCCGGACTTTCCCCAGTACTTCCAGCAGGCCACCCCCATCGACCTCATTTCGCAGTTGCGCCTTGGCTCGCGCCCTAGTCGCAGGGCCGCGGGTGACGACTTCAACGACCTGCGCGCCATTCCCTGGGTGTTCGCCTGGACGCAGTCGCGCCACTTCCTTCCCTCCTGGTACGGGCTGGGCTTTGCCCTCGACAAGTTCGTGCAGGACCATGCGCCAGACGGCCTGGAGCGGCTGCGCGAGATGTACGCCCACTGGCTTTTCTTCTCCGTGCTCATCGACAATGCAGAGGCCTCGCTCGCCAAGACCGACCTCTACATCGCCGGTGAGTATGCGTCCTTGGTGCGCCCTAAGAGCCTGGGCGAGCGAATCTTCGGTCGAGTCAAAGAGGAGTACGAGCGCGCTTGCCGGCTGGTGCTCGAGATTTGCGGCCGAACTCACCTGCTAGCTCATCAGCCGGTGCTCGCCGAATCGATCCGCCTGCGCAATCCTTACGTCGACCCTCTCAATTTCATCCAGATCAAGTGCCTCGAGCGCTGGCGGCAGTCGCGGCGTCCTGACCCTCAGCTCATGCACCTGCTGCAAACAACGGTGGCCGGCGTCGCCTTCGGAATGAAGAGCACCGGTTAGAATTGATGATTGCCGATTGGCGATTGCCGATTGAAAAAGGCTTTCAGCTCTGCGATTAGCTGCTGGCGCGAAAGTCCGGTTCTTGCTGATGGCTGAGGGCTGAAAGCTCTTCTAATCGTCAATCGTCAATCTGCAATCGTCAATGGAGCCGCGCCATGCAATCCACTGCCAGACCGCGAGTAAAAATCTGCTGCATCGCCAGCATCGAGGAAGCGTGGATGGCAATCCATCACGGAGCGTCAGCGCTGGGACTGGTCTCCGCCATGCCCAGCGGGCCTGGCGTGATCGCCGAAGACTTGATCGCCGAGATCGCGGCCCGAGTGCCGCCGCCGATCGCCACCTTTCTGCTCACCAGTCGCCAGGACACCGCCTCCATCATCGCGCAACAGAAACGGACGGGGGTCAACACCATCCAACTTTGCGACAGGCTCAAGGGCGGCACCTACGACGATCTGCGTCGCGCCATGCGCGGCATTGCGCTCGTCCAGGTGATTCACGTGCGTGGGCCGCAATCGATCGAGGAAGCGCTTGCCGTGGTGCCGCACGTCGACGGCATTCTGCTCGATTCCGGCAACCAATCCGCGCCGGTGAAGGAATTGGGCGGCACCGGGCGCACGCACGACTGGAGCCTCAGCCGGAGAATCCGAGAAGCCGTCGATGTCCCGATCTTCCTCGCCGGCGGCCTCAACCCGGGCAACTTGGCAGAGGCCATGCGCGAGGTAGGTCCGTTTGCGCTTGATGTGTGCACGGGCGTCAGAACCAAAGGCAGGCTTGACGAAGCGAAATTGACGGCGTTCTTCCGTCAGGTCGAGGGACTTGAAGGCCCCCCTATTTGCGAGGAGAGCCGTGGATGGGAGACCGGCTAACTAGCGTCCTGTCACCCTTGAGACCAGATCGTTCCGATGCAGCGTTCCACACTCATACCGATCAAGCTGCAACCGATCATATCGCCTTTAAAGCTTTTCTCCTGTTTTCGTTTCCTTGCTTATAGTATTTGTGTTTGCGATCCAATCTCCAACAGCGTAGTAACCCATGGATTTCATCGTCAATGTGCAGAAACAGAGAGGGTTTATCTTTCTGATGTCTGGTATACCTCCTGTAAAGCAGTTATCTGTTATATAGGATTCGGCGATTTGCCCGATAATGAGTGAATGGTCCCCTAGAGCAACAATCTGCAAAACCTCACATTCAATATTGATCGGGCATTGTTCGATAAGCGGAGCTTTGTCCAGATGGCCGTAGAATACCTTGAAACCGCATTCTTTAACTTTGTCCGATTTGGAACCGGACACAACACCACAGTAGTCTGCCTCCTTGACCATATCCACGGAGGGGACGTTAACAGAAAATTGTCTGTTCTCCTGAATGCCCCTCAGGGAGTATCGTATGTTCCTGATGGCTATTGACATCGTTGGCGGATCAGCGCTCGTGATACCAGCCCAGGATACTGTGAGGAAGTTGGGCTTACCATCAATATGGGTTCCCACGAGAATCGCTGGTCTGGGATTCAGAAGCTGTTGAGGTCCCATCTTTATTTTGCTCATAGTCCTTGCCTCAGAAACCGCTTAGGCGGCACACGTTCAACCTCTTGGCCTTCTTGGGAACAACATCGGTGTCCTGGATTTGTACTCCAGATATGATACCCCAAATCGAATCTCCAATTCCCGTTCTTCATACACTTTCACGAAGACAAGCAATGCTGGGGCAAACAGGAAGAGCACCCAGAGCACAAACAGCACTGACTGAAACCAGATTCCCAATGATAGGAGGAACGCCAGAGCTGCAAGCACCATAGGATTACGCGTCCAAGCATACAACCAATCTGCCGCCAGTTTCCGACTGAGCGCAATGAAAAAGGGCGCACCGAATCCTCTCAAGGCAAGGTTTACCACTGTCAGCAACAAAGCTGTGCCAGTAATAATGACTAGCGCTAAGCCGATTTCAGATGGTACTGGGAGTACCCAGCCAGACCAATCCTGATGAGTGGTTACCGCTCGAATGATAGGAACACCAAATAGAAACCCCAGAGCAAAATGTACAAACGTGGTTACCCAAACGGCACGGCTCATGGTTGGCTGTTTGTCGAGCATCTTCCTCGCGACCCAGACAACTGGAAATACCAATATGACTCCTCCAACAATGATGGACACGTTTTGGATATTTGAAAGTGGTTGATTGGCCAGACATACCCAGAGAAGCAAAATGAGAACAAGAAGGGCAATCCTGATAGGTAATTCACGAGCAGGTTTCATTGCAAACCAATTCAAGATCCGACGACCACCCTACGGCAGAGCCGCTGAACTGCTGTCGAGAATTAGGCGTGACGGCACCCTAGCTGTTCTGCCCTTCCACCAGTTGCCGTGCGCGTTGGGCGGCTCGCACCACGGCCTTGATCAGCGTCACCCGCAGGCCGCCTTCTTCGAGTTCCAGCAGTCCGTCGATGGTGCATCCGGCCGGCGTGGTCACCATGTCTTTCAGCTTGGCCGGATGTTCGCCGGTTTGGAGCACCAGCGCCGAGGCGCCTAGCAGTGTCTGTGCCGCCAGTTCGGCCGAAAGCTCGCGTGGCAGACCTAGCTTCACTCCTCCCTCGGAAAGCGACTCGATGATCAAGTAGGCGTAGGCCGGCCCCGAGCCCGAGAGTCCGGTGATCGCGTCCATGTGTTTCTCATCAACCACCACCGTGCGGCCCATCGACCCGAAGATTTTCTGGGCGAGCGCGATATCGTCGCTGGTCGCGTGCTCGCCGGGCGCCAGCGCGATCATGCCGTGGCGAATGAGGCAGGGAGTATTCGGCATGGCGCGGACCACGCGCGCCGGGTGGCCCAATTCGCGCTCAATCAGTTGCGTGGTGACGGACGCGGCCGCCGAAATGATCAGGGCGCTCCGGCTGAGCGCGTTGCGCACTTGATGCACAACGCCCTTCACCTGCTGCGGCTTTAAGCAGATCAGGACCAGGTCGGCGCCTCGCACAGCGTCAACGTTATTGGTATGGGCCTTCACGCCGTACTTCTCCGCGATGCGGTCGGCCCGTGGCTGGTGGGCGGCGGTCGCGGTGACCCGTGCCGCGGGCAGAATCTGCGAGCCCAGAATGCCCGAGAGCAGGCCTTCCCCAAGCTTGCCAACCCCGATAAGGGCCAGCTTCTTCACCCCAACCTGTCCCTCGCCGGGCGCGATCGAACTCTTAGAGGGCGATGTACTTTTCATGGTCCTTCCTAAAGAGTAGCTAGTGACGAGTAGCTAGGAGAAGAAACGATGAATTATGAATGATGAATGATGAACAAAAGACAAGAGCACACCTGTTTTTGTCTTTAGTTCATCATTCATAATTCATCCTTTCTTCACTCTAGCCACTATTTTCGTGCTGCCGCTTGCGCCGCCGTGAGTTCCTGTTCGGCGGGGCGGTTCCACGCCATCATCTGGCGCAGTTCGGTCCCCACCTTTTCGATCAGGTGGCCGGTGGCCTTGGCGCGCATCTCCAGGAACCGCTGGCGGCCTTGAGCATTTTCGTCCATCCACTCCTTGGCGAAAGCGCCGCTCTGAATGTCGGCCAGGATCTTCTGCATGGTCTCGCGCACGTGGGCATCGATCACCACCGGCCCGCGCGTGTAGTCCCCGTACTCGGCGGTGTCGCTCACCGAATAGCGCATGTACTTGATGCCGCCCTGGTAAATGAGATCGACGATCAGCTTCAGCTCGTGCAGGCACTCGAAGTAGGCGATCTCGGGCTGGTAACCCGCCGCCACCAACGTCTCGAAAGCCGTGGTCACCAGGGCCGAAACGCCGCCGCAGAGCACGGTCTGCTCGCCGAACAAGTCAGTCTCGGTTTCTTCCTTGAACGTCGTGCGGATAACTCCCGCCTTGAGCGAGCCGACCCCCAGGGCGTAGGCGAGCGCCGTCTGCTCGGCGTGGCCGGAAGCGTCCTGCTCCACCGCCAGGAGCGCCGGCACGCCGACTCCCTCGGTAAAGAGTTCCCTCATGCGATGGCCCGGCGACTTGGGCGCGATCATGATGACGTCGACGTTGGGTGGAGGAACGATGCCCTTGAAATGGATGTTGAACCCGTGCGCAAACACCAGCGTCTTGCCGGCGCCGAGATGAGGTTCAATGGATTCCTTGTAAACCTTGGGCTGGGCGTGGTCCGGAATCAGCACCACGATCAGGTCGCCGCGCCGCGCCGCTTCCGAGGGCTCCACCACTTCCAGCTTCTGCGCCTGCACCTTTGGCCGCGACGCGCTCGCGGCCGGCAGCCCCACGATCACCTGGAGCCCGCTGTCGCGCAGGTTGAGCGCGTGCGCGTGCCCCTGGCTACCATAGCCGATGATTGCAATCGTCTTGCCTTTCAGGTGCTTGAGATCTCCGTCTTGTTCATAGTAAACCTTGGCCATATTTTCCCCCGCGATTCAGTATAGTCTCCAAGTGAAGAAGTTACGAGTGGCAAGTGACGAGGAAGAAGTGGCTAGTGGTTAGTGGCGAGTGGCTAGTAAAAAAAAAGAAGAAAGGCCACCACTTTTTCCGTCTTCTCACTCGCCACTAGTCACTTGTTCTTGCCACTTGCCACTGTCACTCGTTACTTCCGGTCTTCTCACTAGTCACCAGCCACTAGCCACTAGCCACTGCTTCATCCGTCCGCGTCGACATCACGGCCGCATACGGCAGTTCCCCCAGCCCGGCAAAACCGAGATCCTGGGGGCCCTCTTCCGCCGGGAGTTCAATGAGGTACTTGCCGCCGCTGGCGAAGATGAGCTTCGACCGCGGTGAGAGCCCGAGGATTCGGGCCGCACGCGAGTGGTCAGCGCCGGCATCGACAAAAATGTAGCAGGCCTTCGACGCAGGCTCGTGCTGGTAGCAGGTGGCATGGTGGACGCCCTCGGTGCGCCGCAAAAAGTGGAAGAGATGCTCCACATCACCCTCCGGCGTCTCCACGACCGCGGTCAGAGAGAAGCCTGACGCTCCAGCCGCCATGGCCAGCGCGGAGAGCTTCACTCCCTTGCGCCGCAAGATATTCATCAGCCGGCAGGCAGTGATGGGGTCCTGGTCGATCTCAAGCGCGAGCGCCCACTGCATTTCTCTGACTCCTTGGTAGCTGGTAGACGGTATAGGGTATACAGGGAAGAAGCGACCACCCGTGCGGCATGAGCACCATCAAGTTCTTCACCCGCTGATCTTCTCCCTTGACGCTATACGGATCTAACGGAAAAGTTTGCCATCCTCTACCTTTCCCCCTTCTACCGTCTGCCGTCTACCGTCTGCTCTTTAGCCCTTCTACCGCCTATCGTCTACCAACTCAGACCGCCCAAAGGTCGTCAAACGCCTCCTCCTCCACCATCACGCGCGGCGGTTCGACGATCATATCCGCTAGCGCCGCGCCGGGCGGAACAATCGGGTACACATTCTCTGCCGGATCGACGTGGAAATCCACCAGGCACGCCTCGCGATCGCTCAGCATGTCGCGTACCGCGTCGACCACGTCCGCACGGTGCTCCACCCGAGCCGCGCGGATGCCGTACGACTCGGCCAGCTCGGCGAAGTCGGGCGCGAAGTTCAGGTTAATGTCGCAATAGCGCTTCTCGAAGAAGATCTCTTGCCACTGCCGCACCATGCCCAGTGCATGATTGTTGATGATCACGATCTTCACCGGCACGCGGTACTGTGCCACCGTGGCGAGGTCATTCAAAGTCATCTGGAAGCCGCCGTCGCCGACGATCGCCATCACTTGGCGATGGGGAAAGGCGAGTTGGGCGCCCATGGCGGCCGGGAAGCCGTAGCCCATGGCGCCCAGCCCGCTGGAGGAGAGCCACGTACGCGGCATGGCAAACTCGAAGAATTGCGCTGCCCACATCTGGTGCTGCCCCACATCGACGGCCACAATGGCGTCTTCGTCGGCGTGGCGCGAGAGCGTTTCAATCACGAATTGCGGTTTGATTGAGCGGGTGTAGCGGTCGTAGCCAAGTGGGTGCTCGGCGCGCCACCTCTCGATTTGAGCCAGCCACTGCCGGCGTGCCGACAACACCGGAGGGCCCACAGATCCACCGTTCTGGCCTTGGCCAAGGCTTGACGAGACCCCGGCGCTGCCCTGTCGTCTCATCTCCTCCATCAGAGCCTTAAGCGATTCGCGAGCATCGCCCACCAGGGCCAGATCCACACGAACGTTCTTATTCACTTCCGAAGGATCGACGTCGAGTTGTATTTTTTTCGAACCGGTGGAAAAGCCGCTGATCTTTCCCGTGACGCGATCGTCGAACCGCGCGCCGATCACAATCAACAGGTCGGCGCGAGTCACCGCCATGTTGGTGGCGTAGGACCCGTGCATCCCCAGCATCCCGAGCGAGAGGGGATCGCGCGAGGGGAAGGCGCTGAGGCCCATCAGCGTCATGGTGACGGGAATCTGCGTGAGTTCGGCGAGTGCGGCCACCTCGGTTGCGGCGTTGGACGCGATCACTCCGCCGCCCACGTAAATCACCGCCCGCCGGCTTTCCAGGATCATGTTGGCCGCCCGGCGGATCTCATCCGCCTGCCATTCGCGGGCGCGGACCGGACGTTCGTATCCGGCTCCAGCGGGGTAGCTTGCCTGCGCCGGCTCCATCAGCACGCTCTTGGGCAAGTCCACCAGCACCGGTCCCGGCCGTCCCGAGACGGCCGTCCGGAAAGCGCGGTCCATGATCGCCGGAATGTCAGCCGCTGAACGCACCATGAAACTCTGTTTGGTGCAAGGCAGGGTACTGCCGATGGTGTCGGCCTCCTGGAAGGCGTCTTTCCCGATCAACGGGGCCGGAACCTGGCCGGTAAGGGCCACTATGGGAATAGAGTCCATCATGGCCGAGGTGAGGCCGGTAATGAGGTTTGTGGCTCCCGGACCCGAGGTTGCCAGGCACACGCCGGGCTTCCCGGCAGCGCGCGCGTAACCGTCAGCGGCAAAGGCTGCCGCCTGCTCGTGGCGCACCAGCAGGTGGCGGATGCCGGCGCTGTAAAGCGCGTCGTAGAGAGGCAGCACCGCGCCGCCGGGCAGTCCAAACACCACCTCCACCTTCTGGCGGCGAAGACTTTCAAGAAGGATCTCCGAACCTGTAGCTATCGGTCCCATAAGTTCGGCTTCGCTTTAGGCCCAATACCGACCGGTCGGCAGGTATGTTACTCAGCCAAACCCTCACAAGTCAACTTTTTTTCAGAGTTTTTTCGACGCGCAGTACCAGACTGCGGTTGGACGTTTCTTGGCGCGGGAGCGGGACGCTCCCGCCATAGCGGGCGAGACGCCCCGCGCTACCCACAACCGACAACTAATAATAAGGAAAAAGCGGCAACCTTTCTTCTGGCTAATTCGTCTAGGTTGGTGGTAGGATACTGGCAGTGAACCCGGCCCAAGCAAGGCCAGGAGGATCGCCATGAAACTCTCGATGAGAATCTTCAAGGAAGCTATTTCAGGCGTGGCGGTGTGCGCGGCGATGGCTGTGCTCGCGGCGCCGGCAATGGGCGTTGCCCAGGACGCGCCGGAGTATTCGCACGTGCGCATAGTCCGGCTGAGCTTCGCGGAGGGCAAGGTGACGGTTCTGCGGTCGGGCAGCACCGACTGGTCCACCGCCACCGCCAACACGCCGTTGGAAGAGGGAATGAAGCTATCCACCGGCGATGACGGGTTTGCGGAGGTCGAATTCGAGAACGGCTCCACGGCGAGGATTGGCCAGCTTTCGACCCTCGTCTTCACGCAGCTCGCGCTCATGCCGAGCGGCGGCAAGGTGAACCACATGACGTTGGAGCGCGGCTACGCTACGTTTCACGTCCGGCCGGAGGGCGATGATGTTTACGAGGTGAAAGCTGGAAGCACGGTCTTCACGCCCGACGGCAAGTCCGAATTCCGCATCGACGTTGACGATGCCAGCCTTCGGGCCGAGGTCTTCCGGGGAGCGCTGGGGACGGTGGACGCATCGTGGTCCGGTTCGCTGGCCAAGAACGGCGTCCTGGTCCTCGCGCCGGGCTCGGATCAGCCCTTCAGCCTAACCCAGGGCATTACGGAAGATGATTGGGACAAGTGGGTGGCGGAGCGCGATACCGTGCAGGCGCAGGCGGGCGGTGGCCCCGTCCCCGCGACTTACGGCGGTCTCTACGGATGGAACGACCTTTATCAGTACGGCGACTGGAGGCTCCTCCCCGGCTACGGCTACGGCTGGTTCCCCGACGTAGCCTACGGGTGGGCGCCCTACACGATGGGGCGCTGGGCTTGGTACCCGAGCTTCGGCTACACCTGGATCGGCGCCGAGCCGTGGGGCTGGTTGCCTTACCACTGTGGCGGGTGGCTGTCCGATCCCACCTTGGGCTGGTTCTGGATGCCGGGAATGGGTGGCTGCAACAACTGGTCGCCCGCCTTGGTGACGTGGTACCAGGGGCCGGGCTGGACGGGTTGGTCGCCACGGCCTCCGCGGCTCCATCCCGTTGTTGGCGCACCTCCCCGCGGCGGACCGCGCGGCGGCGCTCCTGTGGGTTGCAAGGGGACCTGCATCGCCTTGGTAAAGAACAACGTGATTGAGCAAGGGAAGGCCATCCGGCTCGAGGGCTACAAGGGCGTTAACCTCGACGAGGAACGAGGAGAAGCGGTGGCCAAGCTGAACATCGAGCCGACGCACCTGGCCAAGTTGCCGGGTTCTCCGGCGACCGCCCGAGCGACGACGGCGACGACTCACTGGCGGGAAGTGGCCGCGAGCGGCGAATCCAGCCTAGGCGGGACCCGGCCGCATGGCTTTGCCGCGCCCGCGCCGTCGGCCCGGTGGTCGGGTGGCGCGACAGGTCAAGTGCCCACCTCCAGGAGCGGCGGTGGCACGGCATCGGGTCGCAGTTCCGGCTTCAGCAGTTTCTCGAACTCCGGCCGTGGCGCCAGCGGTGGCAGTGGCAGCAACCACTCGGGCGGCGGCTATGGTGGTAGTGGTGGTGGTAGCCACGCCAGCAGCGGCGGGGGTGGCTATAGTGGGGGTGGTGGCCACGCCAGCGGCGGGGGTGGCTCGTCGAGCGGCGGCGGGAGCTCATCGAGCAGTGGCAGCGGACATCACTAAGTCCTGGTATTTCACAATTACGGTGACGTATTCCGGGGTTCGGGATTCGGGGTTCGGGATTCGCGGAGGAAGATTGCGGTTCGGGAGTTTGTTCTGCGAACCCCGAACCCCCAATCCCGAACCCCGCGTGCATCGTCACCGTATTTGTGAAATGTACCACTGAGCCGTCGAAAACTAGTCGAAGGTTGAGGGTTGAAGGTTCAAGGCGAAGAAAGAGCGCGTTGGTGATGGCAGGGTCTTGGATTGTTTGACCTTCAACCTTCGACTTTTCGACTTCTTCTCACCCGATCACGATACCTGCATAGCCCACCACGCGCTCGCGGCTCCCGCCCGCGTCGGCTGACGTCGCATACTTCACCAGCTCGGCGCGGGTGGCCCCCAACTCCTTGGCGGCCGTCAGAAGAGCAATGACGGGACCGTATCCGCACATGGAAATGCTCTCGCGCCGCCTCACTTCATAGAGCCCCTGAGGATCGAGTGCCAGGATCCTTTCGATGGCGTGGCGGTCCTTGACGCGGGTGACGCCATCCGGCTCGTAGTGGTTCATGTCGCTCGAGGCGACGATGAGGACAGGTTGCGGGGCCTCGCGCACCGCCTGGGCCAGGCCGCGGCCGAGCGCTTCTAGCGGCGCGTACGCACCCACCCCGACCGCAATCGGCACCATGGTAAACGGCTCCCCCGAGGCTTCGAGAAAGGGCACCTGGACTTCCAGCGAGTGCTCCTCCTCATGGGCCCGCGCGTCTTCCTCGATCAGGTGGCAAGCCTGGCACACGCTGCGCGCCAGGGCCTGGTCGATCGCCACCTCGCCGAGGGGCGTCCGCCAGGAGCCGTGCGACATCACCGCCAGCGGCACTCCCCGCCCGTAGTGATTGGGTCCCAGGACGATGTAGCTAGAGCGCGCCGGCAGGCGACGGTAGACGGCGCCCGCCACGTGTCCGGAGTACATGTAGCCGGCGTGCGGCACGATGCAACCGATGGCGTCGTGGAACTTCTCGGCCTCGGTCGCCGCGGGGGCCAGATACGTAGCAAGGTCGCGAGTCAGCGTCTCGGGATCGGCAGGGTAGAACTGGCCCGCAACGGCCGGAATACGAACGTCAACACCGGGCATGGCATCATCGTATTCCCTGGGGTCAGGCGTGTCAAGCAGGCGGAGGAAGGAAGGCGGGAAGATAGCCTTGCCCTTCAAAAGAATTGACGATTGCAGATTGCCGATTCAAAGAGAACACTGACGATTGTCGTCGGGGGCCTACTGGAAGTGGTGCGGCGTGCTTCTTCTCTTTCAATCGTCAATCGTCAATCTGCAATCGTCAATTCTTCGCCTTGTCAGGGATTCAACGCTAAAGAAAACTACGGTTCTTCCTTGTCGCTGTCCACGGCGATCTTCAGTCCCCGAAGGAACTGGGCGTCCTGGCTCGTCAACTCGAAGGTCGAGTTGCCGTGCTCGTCGGGATCGAACTTCTGCCTGTGGACCAGGTTTGACTCGCCCTTCTTGTTGAATCCGACCGTGACTTCGAGAATCAGGAACAGGTCGTAGCCGGCGGCGCGAATCCTGGCCATCACTTCGGAAATCGCCTCTGATTCCGACAGCGACTCATTGATGGCGTGCCCCAGTTCGTTGATGAGGCGTTTGAAGTTGTCGTCGATCTCCAACTTTCACCTCGTCTCTTGGTTCGCCCCCGATTCGCATTCTAAGGTTGGCCCCGCACCGTGTCAAGGTAAATGCAGCCTCGGTAGTGGTCTCATTTGGGAAAGAACGAGAATCCACAGATTACGCAGATTTCACGGATTAATAGAAGAGAGCCTCCTCAGCGAACAAACCACCCAAGTGCCTTTTTTGCTTTTCAGTTGTGACAACGTCGAGGCGCGGTCTGTCTCTCTTTTCCTCAATCTGAGAAATCTCCGTAATCTGTGGATTCTATTCTTTTGCCAATGACCTCCAGTCTGGACTTTCTCTGGGAAGACAAAAGGAGTGTTACCTAGGAGCGGGCCCGTTAATGCTTGTCGAACGCGTCGACGCCGGATATCATCACCAGCTTGGCGAGGAGTCGATCGGATCGAGGTGCCGCAATGAAGAGTTGGTTGATTCGCACCGTGATGTCGGGGATGGTTTCGATTCTGGCGGCTTCGGCCGGCCTGGCCGCATCCCCCATTCCGGTTAGAGGTCTGCACATGAGCGCGCCCAAGCCGGGCGAAATCCCCTTGACCGTTCGCTTCATTCAAGAGGCCTTGCCTCAGGAAGGCGTCAACGTCCTGGTGATGGAGTTCGATTATCGCTATCAATACACCACCCACCCTGAAGTTGTCGACGCCGACGCCCTCTCGAAAGCGGACGTCAAAGCCCTCGTGGCAGCCTGCCGAGCTGCGGGAGTACGCCTGATTCCGCTGGTCAACCTGCTGGGGCATCAATCCTGGGCGGCGCAGACCTTCGGTCTGCTGCGAGCGCACCCCGAGTTCGATGAGACGCCGGGAAGGTATCCTGCGAATCAGGGCATCTATTGCCGGAGCTACTGCCCCCTTCACCCGGCCCTCCATAAAGTGGTGTTCGACCTGGTGGATGAACTGGCCGACGCCTGTGAAACCGACGCGGTCCATGTAGGCATGGACGAGGTGTTCATCCTCGCCGACCCTGATTGTCCGCGCTGCGGAAGCCGCAACCGGGCCGAACTCTTCGCCCAGGAAGTGCGAACCCTTCACGATCACCTGGCCGGGACTCACCGGGAGATGTGGATGTGGGGCGACCGGCTGCTCGACGGCAGCGTCACCGGTGTGGGCGAGTGGGAAGGGAGCCAGAACGGAACCGCGTGGGCCATTAACATGATCCCTCGCGACATCGTCATCTGCGACTGGCACTATGATTTCGTCCCTCCCACGTCCGCGTTTTTCGCCGCCGAGGGATTTCGGGTGTTGTCCGCGCCGTGGCGCAAGACGGACGTCGCTCTGGGTGAGCTGGACTTGATCCGGTCCGTCCGCGCGCACGCCAACGAAACCATCACCTCCCGGATGCTGGGCGTGCTGCAAACCAACTGGGGTAGTGCCGCAGACTTCATTAAGGCGTACAACGGCGACCCGTCGGCCCAGCCCTCGAGCATGGAGGCAGCTTCTACTTTCAAAGCGTTGTTCCGTGCGATTCGCGCCGCACCTTAATGCCGGACTTCACAAATACGGTGACGATATAAGCGGGTTCGGGATTCGGGGCTCGGGAGGAGAACCGGGCTTCGGGTTTCGGGGTTCGCAGAGAAGAGCGGAGGTTTGGAAGTTTCTCTGCGAAACCCGAACTCCGAATCCCGTTGTCCTCCCCAAACCCCAAATCCCGAACCCCGCGCGACTATAGGAGGGTCACAAGCCATGTCGAACTCTATCAAGAAGAACGGTCGCAAGCGCGGAAGGAGGAAATTTCTAAAGACGATCACGCTCGGCGCTGGGGCGCTGGCGCTCCCGGCAAGCGTGGCGCGCGGTCAAGAGTCACAAAAAACCGCAGCTCGGCCGGCGGGAACAACTCCCTCGAGTCCCTTGGCGACGGCGGCGGCCACACCGCATGCGCCCATCGACTATCCTCGTGTCTTCACGGGCGCCCACCGCAAGATGCTGGCTTTCCCTCTCGGCGGGGTGGGCGCGGGCAGCATCGCCCTCGGAGGCCGCGGCCAACTGACGGAGTGGTGGATCTTCAACCGGCCCGACAAAGGGAACTCTCCCGAATACGCGTTCCCCTCGATATGGGTCGAGGGCAAGAAGCGCAAACCGATCGCTCGCGTGCTGGAAGCGCGATTCATGCCTCCTTACGAGGGATCGTCGGGTCTCGGCTCGGCGAACGTCCCCGGACTGCCTCGCCTCGCCTCCTCCACTTTCACGGGTGAGTTCCCGCTGGCCAAGGTCGATTTCGACGACCCGGACCTTCCCGTGCAAATCAGCCTGGAAGCGTTCACGCCCTTCATTCCCCTCGACGCCGACGATTCGGGCTTGCCCGTCGCCGTGCTGCGGTATCACGTCTCGAATCCCGCCGCTTCGAAGACCAAAGTCTCCATCGCTTTCTCCATTGAGAACCCGGTGGGCGACCAGGGGCGCGCCAACGAGTACCGTCAAGGCAACGGCTTCGAAGGTCTGCTGATGCGGAACCCTTTCCTCGCCGCCAAGGACCCCGCGGCGGGAAGCTTCGCGCTCGCCGTGCTGGGAGCGGGATCAGGCAAGGTGACTTACCTGCGCGGGTGGCCCAGCGTCACCTGGTGGGAAGGCCCCCTACTTTTCTGGGACGACTTCTCCGCCGACGGCGAATTGGGACCCGAAGCGCCGACGCGCGGCCCCGTGGGCGCTCTTTGTCTCCGGCGCGAGATCGCGGCGCGCGGCACGGCGGAGTTCACCTTCCTGCTGAGTTGGCATTTTCCCAATCGCACGCCCAAGCGCTGCGGCTGGACCGCGCCGAAGGGTCACGAGGACGACCTCATCGGCAACTACTACTGCACGCGTTTCAGCGACGCCTGGAAGGCGGCCGAGTACGCTGCCCAGCGCTTGCCGAACCTCGAGGCGCGAACCCGGCAATTCGTCGAGGCGATGCGCGAGACCACGCTGCCTGGAGCCGTGAAAGACGCGGCGATGGCCAATCTTTCCACCTTTGTCTCGCCCACCTGCTTCCGCACCGCCGACAGCGTATTCCACGGTTTCGAAGGCTGCAACGAGCACTCCGGATGCTGCTTTGGAAGCTGCACCCACGTGTGGAACTACGAGGCCGCCACAAACCACGTTTTCCCCAGCCTTTCGCGTTCACGGCGCGAGCGCCAGTTCGGGTTTCTGACCGATCCGGAAGGCCGGATGGACTTCCGCGAGCTTCTGCCCGGCGGCATCGATTACTGGGGCCACGCAGCGGCTGACGGGCAGATGGGCACCATCATGAAGCTGTACCTCGACTGGCGCCTCTCCGGCGACAACGAGTGGCTTCGCCGCTTGTGGCCCACCGCCAAGCGCGCTCTCGAATTCGCCTGGATCGCCGGCGGCTGGGACGCCAATCGCGACGGCGTGATGGAAGGCGTCCAGCACAACACCTACGACGTGGAGTTCGTCGGCCCCAACCCCCTGTGCGGCGTCTGGTACCTCGGCGCGCTGCGGGCGGGCGAAGAAATGGCGCGCGCGGTGGGCGACACCGCTTCCGCCGATGCCTACCAGCGCCTGTTCCAGCAAGGCAGCGCGTGGATCGACGCCAACCTGTTCAACGGCGAGTTCTACATTCAGAAGATCGGCTCGATCCCGCCCGATCAAATCGCCAAAGGGCTCAGCGCCGGCATGGGCTCAGCCGATACGGAACACCCCACCTTCCAGTTGGGCGACGGTTGCCTGGCGGACCAACTCGTCGGGCAATACTCCGCCATGATCGCCGGGCTCGGCTTGTTACTCGACCGCGATCACATTCGCAAGACGCTCGAATCGATCTACAAGTACAATTTCAAGCGCTCCCTCGCGGAGCACGCGTCGGTGCAGCGAACTTACGCCCTCAACGATGAGGCCGGACTTCTGATCTGCGACTACGGCCGCGGCAAAAGGCCGGAGACTCCCTTCCCCTACTTCGCCGAGGTCTGGACCGGCCACGAGTACTCCACCGCGGCCCTCATGCTCTACGTGGGAATGACGGCGGAGGGACTGGAATTGATCGAGGCCGTTCGCCGCCGCTATGACGGCGAGAGAAGGAATGCGTGGGACGAGCCCGAGTGCGGGTACCACTACGCCCGCCCGCTGGCGAGTTGGTCGCCAATCCTGGCCCTCAGCGGCTTCCGCTACCACGGCGCCGAAAGGAACGTCACCGCCCAGCCGCGTATCAACCCGGAAAAGTTCTCCTCCTTCTGGTCGACGGCCGCGGCCTGGGGCACTTTTTCGCAAACGGCCGGCAAGGGAAGCATGTCGTTCACCTTGTCGGTGGTCGAGGGCGAGTTGCCGTGCCGCTCGGTGACTCTGGTGGGGGGAAAGGGCCGCGGCGGCGCCTCAAAGGCCAAACTCGGGCCGGAACTGGTGAAGCACCAACTGCGCCGCGTCGGAAACGAGACGACATTCTTATTCGAGAATGAGATGACGCTGAGGAAGGATGACCAGTTATCCCTGCTTCAAAGCACGGCTTCTTAGCGAAGCCCTCGGCCTGGGAGCGCGGGCGTCCCGCCCGCTCTTAAGAAGTGGCTGGTGGCGCCGGTGGCGAGTGGTTAGTGGCTAGAAAGAACGGCAGCATGCTCTTGCTCGCCACTGGCCACTAACCACTCGCCACTCTTTGAAGAGCGGGCAGGACGCCGCACTCCCAGGCCAGATTGGGACGCTCCTATTCTCCCTATTGATCTCGTTCCGGACCGATGGTACTCTGTGCAGGTCAAGTGACTGTTGGGTAAATCCAGCCAAGGAGGATTGCGTGCACTCTCGACGTGTGCGCTGAAGATCATGAGAGTAGTTGACACACTCAGCTCGATCTTGAGGACTAAGGGCGCCCAAGTCTGGTCCGTAAGCCCTTCCACCTTGCTCTATGACGCGATTGAAATGATGGCTGACAAGGGGGTCGGGGCGCTGTTGGTAGTCTCAGAAGGCCAACTGGTGGGGATCGTATCCGAGCGTGATTATGCGCGCAAAGTCATTCTCAAAGGAAGGTCCTCCAAGGACACCGAGGTCGGTGAAATCATGACGAGCCCCGTGATTTCCGCGACTCCGCAGGATACCATTGAAGAATCCATGAGGATTATGACGGACAAGCGCATCCGTCATCTTCCGGTCGTTGAGCAGGGCAACGTCGTCGGTATTGTGTCGATCGGTGATCTGGTGAAATGGATAATCTCGGAACAGGAACACACCATCTCCCAGCTTGAGAACTACATCACCGGAACCGGACCCCTGGCGTTCAGTCGATAGTCGCAATTGAGTTCCCTCCTGCTACAGGCGCAGACGTAGCGCGGGACTGCGTCTCACCTCTATGTCCCGAACCTGCCCTCCAGCTCCCCCTTGACGGGCGTAACACCGGAGTGGCAAGCTCGTAGTATAAGTTGTGCTCCTCGAGAGCTCCGATCTCAGGCTAAAGAGCATTAGGCCGGAGATTGTCGGCATGGGCGGAACCGGGCTCCATCCAGCGCCGAGGGGGTGGGGTAGTTAGTATGGCGGTTTTCAGCCAGGCTCAGGTAGGTATCTCCAAATCGCAGACGAAGGTGCAGCAGCGGGCCGGCCTGTGGATCACCGCGCGCGAAGCTTTCTTCATCGCCATCGAAGAGTTGCGCACCCATAAGCTGCGGTCGTTCCTCACCCTACTGGGAGTGGTGATCGCCACCACCACGCTGATCGTGGTGATGTCGGTGGTGAACGGCATGAACCTCTACATCGCCACTCACATCGCCAACCTGGGCGCCAACACCTTCGTGCTACACCAGTTCAAGTGGGCGCAGAGCTACGACGAAGTGATTAAGGCGATGCGGCGGAACCGGCCCATTCGCATGGAGGACTACGAGTTCCTCCGCGACAACCTCCCAGGCTACCAGGCGATGAGCGCCCTCACGCAACTTCAGTCCGGACCCGAAGCGCGCTTCCGCGGTCACGTTATCGACGAGGTGACATTCATGGCCATCACCCCCAGCCACGCGGATATCGGGAGGGAGAAGGTGCAGGTCGGCCGCTACCTCTCGGACCAGGACAACGACCACCGCGCGCGGGTCTGCTTCATCGGGCAGGACATTGTGGAAAAACTCTTTCCGGGCGTCGACCCGCTGGACAAGGAATTGTGGGTGGGCGGGCAGACCTTTCGCGTCATCGGCGTGGCGGAGAAGATCGGCTCCACGCTGGGCATCAGTCAGGACAATTTCGTCTGGATTCCTATCAACACCTTTCGGAACCTCTTCGTGGGGCGTCCGGAGATCATGGTTTTCATCAAGGCGCCCGACCAGAAGGCCATGCTGGAGATCGAGGATGCCGTCCGCACCCTGATGCGCTCCCGCCGTCACGTGCCCTATCGCGAGGACGATACCTTCGGCATCAACGCTTCCGACACCTTGATGAGTGCCTGGCAGAGCCTTACCAGCACCATCTTTTCCGTCACCATCGGCATCGTGGCGGTGTTCATGGTGGTGGGCGGGATCGTGATCATGAACATCATGCTGGCCACGGTCACCGAGCGCACGCACGAGATCGGCATTCGTAAATCGCTGGGGGCGCGGCAGCGCGACGTCCTGTGGCAATTTGTGATCGAGGCGGCGGTGCTGGCGTGCACCGGCGGCGTGGCGGGCGTGCTTCTCGCCTATCTCATCGCGCGCTTAGTGGCAGTCGTCTTCACCGCCACCGTCCCGGTGAGCGCGGTGGTGGTGGGGATCATGCTTTCCACCTTCGTGGGTCTCTTCTTCGGCATCTACCCGGCGCGGCAGGCGGCTAAGCTCGATCCTATCCAGGCGCTACGGGCGGAGAAGTAGGAAGAAATGATGAATTATGAATGATGAATGATGAACAGAAGAGAAGCGCCTCGTGTCTCCCGATCACGTCCGCGAAAGGCGCCCACTGATCCCTTTCTTCAGTTCATCATTCATCATTCATAATTCATCATTTCTTCCCAAGATTAGGAAATCAGATGGCTACTTATTGGCACAGCGTGCGCGAGAACCTGCTGTTGGCGCTCGATACGCTGCGCACTCACAAGTTTCGATCGTTTCTCACTGTGCTGGGCGTGCTTATCGGCACCACCACCGTCATCGCCGTCGCCTCCATTATCGCCGGGCTCGACTCCCGGATAGTGCAGACGATGGAACAGTTCGGCACCAATGCGCTCTGGGTCTACAAGCTGCAGTTTGGCGCGCGCCTGCGATTGACGAAAGAAGAGCGAATGCGCAAGCCGCTCACTTACGACGACGCCATGGCCATCAAGGAGCAATGCCCCGCGGTGGACGAAGTATCCGCCGCTCTCCTCCTGCAAATAAACGATTTTGGTGGCTTGTCGCCCACCACCGTTCACTATAAGGGCCACGACATGTCCGACGCCCAATTCCTGGGGGTTACGGCCAACTACCTGAAGACCGCCAATGCGCCGCTCGCCGACGGGCGTTTTTTCACCGACGCCGACGACATTCACCGCCGCGACGTAGCGGTGATTGCCTTCACCGTGGTCGACAGGCTGTTCAAGAACGAAGACCCGGTGGGCAGGAGCATCCTGATCAACGGACATGCCTTTGAAGTGGTGGGGACCTTCGACAAGTTCAAGGGGCTTGTCGGCGATAACCCCGATGACCGCGACGTTATGGTCCCTTACTGGACCTTCAAGAAGATCTATCCCGAAGCCAAAGACAACTTCATCATCGTGCTGGCCTCCCGTGGAAAATTGGACCAGGCGGAGGACGAGGTGCGGGGAGTGCTGCGCCGCCGCCGCCACGTGAAGCCGTCGGAGCCCGATAACTTCGGCGTCGCCACCGCCGAGTCCCTCATCACCCAGTTTCGCGAAGTCATCAGCACGGTGGCGCTGGTGATGGTGGTGATCTCCTCCATCGGCCTGCTGGTGGGAGGCATCGGGGTGATGAACATCATGCTGGTCTCGGTCACCGAGCGCACCCGCGAGATCGGTGTCCGCAAAGCCATCGGTGCGCGCCGCAGCGACATCACCTGGCAATTCCTGCTGGAAGCCATCACGCTGACCGGCTCGGGTGGTGTCATGGGGATCGCTCTGGGCTGGCTCATCAGCTTCCTGATTCGCACGCTGGTTCCGGACCTCCCTTCCACCGTTCCCCTTTGGTCCATCGTAACCGGATTCGTGGTCGCCACCGGCGTCGGCCTGTTTTTCGGCCTGTGGCCGGCGCTGAAGGCCGCGCGGCTCGATCCGATTGCGGCACTGCGCTACGAGTAAGGCTCTCAGCCATCAGCTTTCAGCCGTCAGCTATCAGCAAGAACAAGAAACTACCGACTGATGACGGTCTTGCTCGCTGACGGCTGAGGGCTGATTGCTGATCGTTCCTTGGTGATGGCTGAGGGTTGGTGGCTAAGGCTGCTAACGAGTGAACCCGAGGCGAGTCTCATACGTATAGGAGGGTAGAAAAGCACAGTGATGAAATCAGACGACGGAGTCAGGAGATCAGCCATTTCGGGTTTTGGGTTTAAGCGGCCTAGAACGATCAAGGACGTTCCTTTCTTCAATCCAAAATCCAAAATCGAAAATCCAAAATGGCTGGGGACTTTCCAAGGAGGACGAGGATGAAGCTCAGTTTGCGATTTGGCATGACGGTTGTAGCCATGGCGGTGGTTGCGGCCACGCTGAGTGCGACCGATCAGGACGTGGTGAGGGGTTCGTTTACCCGCACTCTGACGGTGAGCGGGGCGGTCGATTTGGATGTCAGCACCGGGTCCGGCGACATTAGCGTGCGCCCCGGCGAGAGCGGCAAGGTTGTGATCCGAGCCAAGATTCAAGGCCACTACAATTGGAAGGACGGAGGGTCGGATTTGGAGTCAAGGGTCCGTGCGATCGAGGCGCACCCACCGGTGGAGCAGGATGGGAACCACATCCGCGTGGGCCACCTCGAGCAGCCGGAGTTGCGACGCAACATCTCTATCGATTACGACATGGAAGTTCCTGTGGAGACTTCTCTCAACGCGCAGTCGGGATCCGGCGATTTGAGCGTGGAAGGGACCCACGGGTCGCTGGAGGCCCACAGCGGCTCCGGCGATGTGAAGGTCCACGACGTCAAAGGGAGTGTCCGCATCCACACCGGCAGCGGCGACGCCAAGTTCGAAGGGATCACCGGCGAGCGGGTGGAGATCGAGACCGGCTCCGGGGACGTGCAGCTTCGCGATCTGCGCGCGGCGCTGCATGTGCGGACCGGCAGCGGTGAGATCGACGCGGAGGGCGCGCCCACTGGCGACTGGGTGCTTCACACTGGTTCCGGCGGGGTGACGGTGAAGGTGCCGGATGGCGTGGGCTTTGAACTGGACGCCCACACGAACTCAGGCGACATTTCCACCGGGTTGCCCGTGGAGGCCCAAGGCACAATGGGCCACGGCGAGTTACACGGCAAAGTCCGCGGCGGCGGCGTGCGCCTGGAAATGACCACCGGCTCCGGAGACATCAATATTCAGTGACAAGTGAAGAGAATGATGAATTATGAATGATGAATGATGAACGAAGAGTTGGTAGACGGTAGACGGTAGAATGGGTTCCCTCATGCCGTATGCCGTCTACCGCCTACCAACCCAACAATGAATGATGAATGATCAACGAAGAGTTGGTAGACGGTAGACTGGGTTCCCCTTATACCGTATGCCGCCTACCAGCTACCAGCTCGACAAGGAGAAAAAAGGTGAGAACTTGGTTGCGTTATGGAATTGCGATTCTGGCGATGGCCATGCTGCCTTTTGCCGTCGCGGCGCGAATGCAGGCGGCGGAGGGGTCTTTCGACCGCAGCTTGAAAGTGACGGGCCCGGTGGAAATCGAAGTGACCACGGGCTCCGGCCACATCGAGGTCCGTACCGGCGATTCCTCGACGGTGCGCGTCCACGGGACCATCAAGGCGAGCCATGATTGGGATAGTGCAAGCGCCGAGGAAAGGGTCCGGCGGCTGGAAAAGGACCCGCCCATTGAACAGAGTGGGCAGAGCGGCGACTTCATCCGCATTGGGCGTATCGAAGACGACCACTTGCGCCACAACATTTCCATCAGCTACGAACTGGTGGTGCCGCGGGAAACGCGGCTGCGCTCGGAGACCGGCTCCGGCAGCGTCAGCGTGGATGGTGTGAAGGGACCGGTTAAAGCGACGAGCGGTTCCGGCAGTTTGCACCTCACCAATCTCGGCGACGAGTTACATGCAAAAACCGGATCGGGCGATGTGCGGGTGGAATCGGTGAAGGGTGACGTCCACCTGGAGACCGGGAGCGGTTCCATCGAGGCCACGGGAGTTGCCGGCAATTTCACGGCGACCACGGGCAGCGGCAGGGTGAAACTGGAAGAAGTGGCAGCGGGTCGGGTGGAGGTGGAGACCGGCTCCGGAGGTATCGAAGTGCGCGGCGTGCACGGATCGTTGCGCGCCCACACCGGCAGCGGCGGCATCACGGCCGAAGGCGAGGCCACGGGCGAGTGGACCCTGCACGCCGGTTCGGGACCCATTGATGTCCGGGTGCCGTCGGGCAGCGGCTTCGACCTTTACGCCCAAACCAGCTCCGGCCACGTCACCGTCGATCAGCCCCTGACGGTTCAGGGCACTATTCGCCGCGGCGAACTGCGCGGCAAGGTGGGCGGGGGCGGTGTCGCCATGGACCTCCGTACCGGGTCGGGAAATATTCACGTCGAGTAAGGTTCTTGACTGTGGGTGAGCTGCGGAGCGGCGGCAGAAAGTAGCCCTGGGTACAAGAAGGTGTGAAGAAACTCGAAGCCGCAGATCAGCACGGATTCGCGCGGATCAAACAACAAGACTTATCCGTGCCAATCCGTGTTGATCCGCGGCCGGAACCGATTTTTCCACAGCGCCAAATCCTCTCCCTCCAAATGGAGCGCGAGCGCAGATTCTGTGCCAATTCATCGAGTGTCTTTCCCTGTGTGACGACGGGGAGGTCTAGGCACTCCGCCACGTATTGTTTTTCGCCCTTGAAAATATGCACCTGGATGATTCTCGTCATGGTCGCCAGCCACTCTACTTGTTGGGACGCCGGGCGTCAAGCGTCTCGCTTGGTTTGGTATGGTATGGCCCTTGTGGTCCAGGCTGTCGGTTATAGGAAACACGAGCTTTACACCACTCCTTGCATGTGCCATAATCATAAATGTCTAACGTTTGGGCTCAGTGGCCGCAGGGACGCTTGCGTCGCATGCAAATAGAAGGGTTTATGGAAAGAATCGGCAGGAAAATCGGGGCTGGTATCAGCCTTTTTTTGTTTGGGGCAAGCCTCATCTTCGCCCAGAACTCATCCGCGAACAATCCGGCGGCGGCGGTCTCCACCGCCGGCCAGGACCAGGCTGCGCCGGCGGCTTCGACGCCTGACCATGCCATGGCGTACTACCACTACATGCTGGCGCGGCGGTACCGGGAGCTGGCGGGGCTCCAGAATCGCAGCGAGGACCTGGATCGGGCCATTTCCGAGTACAAGCAGGCGATGGCCGCCGACCCGGATTCGCTCTTCCTGCGCGTGGAGTTGGCGGAGCTGTACTGGCGCAGCGGCCGCACCGGCGACGCGATCAGCGAAGCTCAGGCCGTCCTCAAGGAAAACCCGGACGAAGTGGACGCGCACCGGCTGCTGGCCCAGATCTACTTCCGCTATCTCGGCGACAACCAGCCAGAGAAGACGATGAAGGAGAACCTGGCCAAGGCTATCGATCAGTTTGAAGCCGTCACGCGCCTCGATCCCTCGGACACCAATTCGTGGTTGCTTCTCGGTAAGCTTTACAAAGCGAACAACCAGGGTGCCAAGGCCGAAGAAGTCCTGAAGAAAGCCCTCAACGCCGACCCGGATTCACACGGGGCCATGGCCCAGCTCGCTCAGCTCTACGTTGATCAGGGAGACTACGCTCAGGCCATCGATCTTCTCACTAAGATTCCTGATGAAGAGCGGGATTCCACCGTATTCGGCCTCCTGGGATACGCCTATAGCCAGACTCACGACAACGATCATGCCATTGAAGCTTACAAATCGGCGCTGGAGCAAGACTCGGAAAATGAGGAGATCCGCCAAGCCTATGCCGAAGCCCTGATAGGCGCGGGAAAACTGGAGGAGGCTCGCTCGGAACTGACCCATATCCTGAAAGCGGACCCCGAGAGCGCCACCAGCGCCACGGCCTATCTCCGTCTGGGACGCCTGGACCGCGAGGAAGGCCACTTCGAGGAAGCCCGCAAGAATCTGGAGCACGCCAAGTCCTTGCAATCGGACAACCTCGAAATAACCTACGAAGAGGCAGTGCTGGAAGATGCGGCGGGAAACGACGACACCGCTATTCAGCTCGTGCAAGGGGCCCTCAAGCAAGTCGAGAAGCCGGACGGGCAATACACTGCCTCCGAGGCCGGCAATCGCGCTGTGTTTCTGGAGCGGCTGGGGGCGATCTACCGGACCCAGGAAAAATACGATCAGGCCATCGCGACCTTCAAACAGATTGCCACCCTTGGCAAGAGTGAGGAGCCCCGCGCCGAAGGGCTGATCGTGGAAACGCTGCGCCTCGATCATCAGCCGAAAAAAGCGATTGAGGAGGCCGAGGCGGCCCTTGCCAAGTATCCCGACGACCGCCCGCTCCATCTGATCGAGGCGTCCATGCTTGGCGAGCAGGGGCAGGTTGACCAAGCCGCCCAGAAGCTCCAGGCCTTGATCACGGGCAAGCCGGACGATGACGATCTTGAGGTTTACCGGGCTCTGGCGCAGGTCTATTCCCAGGCCAAACGCTTCCCCGAAGCGGAAGCCGCCGCGCAGAAGGCGCTCACCCTGAGCTCGAAGCCCGACGACCAGAAGTTCGCCTATTTCCTGCTGGGCTCCATTTATGAGCACGAGAAGAAGTACGATCTCGCCGAGCAGCAGTTCAAAAAGGTGCTGGACGCCGATCCTCTCAACGCCGCCGCCTCCAATTACCTCGGCTACATGCTGGCGGACCGCGGCGTGCGCCTGGAAGAGTCGGTGAAGTACATCCAGAAGGCGGTCCAGCTCGAACCCAATAACGGCGCTTACCTGGACAGCCTGGGTTGGGCTTACCTCAAAATGAACCGTACCGACTTGGCGGCGCCGCCGCTGGAAAAGGCGGCTCACCTGATCCAGGACGACCCCACCATCCTGGAACACCTGGGTCATCTGTACTTGCAGATGGGTAAACGCCAGCAGGCCGAGCAGGCATGGGAGCGCGCCCTGAAGGAGTGGCCCACTGCCGTGGGCAGCGACTTCGACGCCGACCAGGCAGCCAAGCTCAAGCAGCAACTTGAGGAGTTGAAGAGCAAGAATTAGCGGGTAGACGGTAGGCGGTAGGCGGTAGACGGTAGGCGATAGATAGGGGCCGGACGGTAGGACTGAACCTTCGCCGTTCGACTTCCTCTGTTAGCTGACGGCTGAAAGCTGAGAGCTTCTTGAAAAACGAAGCCACCGATTTGATTGATAACAAAGGATCGGCCCCTGGAAAAATCAGGAACGAAGCCACCGTTGAGGAAGGTAGGCCGGTCGGGAAGAATGTGAAGGGATGATTGTAGCGCCGGACTTTAGCCCGTCATCTGGCTCTGGGAGGTACGCAAGGGGCGGATATGTCCCATCCCAACGCGCCACCAACAGATCAGAGGGGGGTCAAAATGAAGGAGGGTCCCACTATATTGATGAAAACAAAGGATCACAAGAGTTAGTTTTGGGAAGGTCCCACTATATTGATGAAAATAAAAGTACTTATGATCCGATAACCCACTATCTTTATGAAAAAAAGGCTGTTACAGGCCACCGACGTCGGCGAGCCGAGGTTAAGCCCTAAAAACCCCTCTTGAGCCATCAACTCCACCTCCACCTATCCGCTTTCGCCAAAATCAATCTTGGACTCAAGATTCTCGCCCGACGGCCTGACGGTTATCATGAAATCCGGACGGTCTACCAGACCGTGGGCTTGAGCGACAAGGTGGAGATCTCGATCTCCCAGATCACTTCAGCCAAGCGAGGCGTCGAAGTTGTGGCCGACGACCCGGCGATCCCTTCCGGCCCTTCCAACCTGGCATACCGAGCCGCCGAGGTGTGGAAGCAAGCTAGGGGATTTCGGGGCGGAATTGAAGTGCGGCTTACCAAACGGATCCCCGCCGGCAGCGGTCTGGGAGGGGCCAGCTCGGACGCGGCGGCCACAATCCTCGGGCTCGAACGGCTAACGGGCGATCGCCTCAACCTTGCTCGCCGTGTCGAACTGACGGCGGGCCTGGGGTCGGACGTCTCGTTCTTTCTCTGGGGCGGCCGTGCATTGGGCTGTGGGCGCGGCGAGGAGATTTACCCACTGGGCGACCTGCCTCCACGCCACTGCCTTATTGTCTTTCCGGGCTTTTCCGTCTCAACCGCCGAGGCCTACCAGGAGGCGAGCCGTCGGCTGGCGGCGTCGAGAGCGGGTTTCGGGTTTGGGGGTTCGGGGTTCGCAGAAGAAAACAGCGAACTGAGGTCGGCTTTCCGCGAATCCCGAACCCCGAATCCCGAACCCCGACCTGCGGCATCCAAGGTCGAAAATTCGGCATTGACAGACCAGGATAAAGGCCGTAAAATTGTTGTTTTCGGTGAGCGGCCACACTTTTCCCTGCAAGACTGGGGACCAGCCGAAAACGACTTTGAGCAAGTCGTTTTCGCTAAGTGGCCGGAGCTGGCAAGGTTGAAACGCCGGCTCATCCGGGCTGGAGCCGAAACTGCCTCCCTGACGGGTAGCGGTTCTGCCGTCTACGCTGTCTTTGCTTCCGCCCGGAAACTCGCGCTCGCTTCGAAGCAGATACCGGCACACTGGCAGGCTTTCCGGACGCGAACACTTTCGCGTGCGGAATACCTTAAGGCAGTGACAAGTGACGAGTGACGAGCGAAGAAAACGGGGCTTTTGCTGGTCACTCGTCATTGGTGCCTGCCACTTGTCACTCGTGTCACTTGTCACTGATTTGCTGGGAGGTCGTCCAGCGGTAGGACACATGCCTTTGGAGCATGGAACCCTGGTTCGAGTCCAGGCCTCCCAGCCAACCTTTGCAGATTACGAAGTTATACTCAGCGTCTTAAGTTGATGGCAAGAACCTTCAAGCCCGAGGAACGATGCCCGGCAACAACCGACACCCTCTGAAAATCTTCACCGGGAACGCGCACCCAGCGCTGGCGCACGAGATTGCTCAGTGTCTTCGCGTCAAAGTGGGCAAGGCGAGCGTGGATCGCTTCCCGGATGGAGAGGTCCGGCTGCAGATCCTGGAAAACGTGCGCGGGACGGATGTGTTTATGATCCAGCCCACCTGCCGGCCGGTGAATGAGAACCTGATGGAACTGCTGATCATGCTGGACGCGTTGCGCCGTGCTTCTGCCGACCGCATCACCGCCGTGATTCCCTACTACGGGTACGCGCGGCAGGATCGCAAAGATCGGCCTCGCGTTCCTATTTCCTCCAAGCTAGTGGCGGACATTTTGACCTCGGCGGGCACTGATCGGGTGCTGGCGCTCGACCTGCACGCGGGACAGATTCAGGGCTATTTCAACATTCCGGTGGACCACCTGTTCGCCACTCCGGTCACCGTGGGGTATTTCAAGCGCTTGAAGCTGAAGAACCTGGTGGTGGTCTCGCCCGATCCGGGCGGCGTGGAGCGGGCGCGGGCTTTTGCCAAGCGGATGGGCGTGCCGCTGGCCATCCTTGACAAGCGCCGCGAGGACGCCCAGAAGGTGGAAGTGATGAACGTGATCGGCCAGGTCGCCAACAAGACGTGCCTGATCGTCGATGACATGGTTGATACTGCGGGCACGCTGACGCTGGGTGCTTGGGCTCTCAAAGATCAAGGGGCCAGCAAAGTCTATGCCTGCTGCACTCACGGAGTGTTCGCCGGGGACGCGGTGCAAAAGGTCGTCGAGGCTCCGCTGGAGCAGGTGGTTACCACCAACTCGATTCCGCTCACGTCCGAGGCCGCGCGGTGCCCGAAGATCAAGGTTCTGAGCGTGGCGAGGCTTCTGGCCGAGGCCATCGCCTCCATTCACAACGAGACTTCGGTGAGTAAGCTGTTTATTTGAAGTTCGAAGTTCGAAATTCGAAATTGGAAACTCGAAACTAGAAACTCGAAAATCGAAACTCGAGAATCCGGTTCGATCAGCACCTGATACAAGGCCTGCCCGCCGGCAGCGGGGTCGAGTTTCGAATTTCGAATTTCGAGTTTCGGCGGCAAGGAGCCAACAGTTATGGGTCAAGGATTAGTGATTGAGGCTGAACCCCGGGAGGACTTCGGGAAGAACGCGGCGCGGCGACTTCGCCGCTCCGGACGCGTCCCCTGTGTGGTCTATGGAGGCGGTGGCCCGGCCATTCCCATCTCAGTGGACCCGAGGGAGGTTTCCAACATCGTCCATTCCGAGGGCGGCCACAACGTGCTGGTCACGCTGGAGGTCAAGGGCAAAGCTCCGGCGCGGGTGATGCTACGCGATTGGCAACTGGAGCCCGTTCGTGGCGAGGTGCTGCATTTGGACATGATCCGCATCGCCAGCGATACCCGCTTGCAGCTCAAAGTGCCCATTCGCCTCACCGGCGAGGCAAAAGGCGTCAAGGTCCAGGGCGGAATCCTGGAGTTCGTCCTCCGTGAGGTCGAGGTGGAATGCCTTCCGGACGATATTCCGGAACGTATCAACGTCGATATCACCGAACTGATGCTCGGCCGCAACCTGCGCGTTTCCGATCTGGTGCTCGGGGAGAGGGTAAAGGCGGTAACCGACCAAACCCAGGTGGTGGTCCACGTCGTGGCGCTGAAGGTGGTGGAGGAGGAGAAACCGGCTGAGGTGGTGGCCGCCGAAGGGGCTCCGGCTGAGCCGGAAGTGATCAAGAAGGGCAAGGCGGAGGCGGAGGGTGAGGCAGGCGCCGAGCCTGCCAAGGGCGAGAAGGCTGCGAAGAGCGAGAAGCCTGCCAAGAGCGAGAAAAAGGAGAAGGAAGGCAAGAAACAGTGACGAGTGACGAGCAGGAAGAAGCGTGTCAATCGTCGCTTGTCACTTGCCACTTGTCACTTGTCACTGTTTCGTGAAATTGGTCGTCGGCCTTGGCAATCCCGGTTACGAGTACCACCTGACGCCGCACAATCTCGGTTTCATGGCGGCGGACCGGTTAGCCGAAATGGCCGGGGTTGAGATTTCGCGGCCGGAAGCTCAGGCGCTGACAGCCCGCGGCACGCTGGAACACGTGGAAGTGGTGCTGGCCAAGCCGCAAACGTACATGAACCTGAGCGGCTCATCCGTCGCCCGGCTGCTCGAGAAGTACGAACTGGAAGTCCAGGACCTCATCGTCCTGGTGGACGAATTCGATCTGCCGTTCGGTTCGCTGCGAATCCGGATGCGGGGCAGTGCCGGCAGCCACAACGGGCTGAAGTCCGTGATCGGCGCCCTTCAGTCGGATGATTTCGTTCGCGTGCGGATGGGCTTCCAGCCGGAGCATCCGGTCAGCGACCGCCGCGATTTCGTGCTCGGACGTTTCCGCAAAGCCGATCTCGAAACCGTGGCGGAGATGGTGGAGCGTTGCGCCGAGGCGGTGGGCGTGATCCTGAAGGAAGGCGTTGAAACAGCGATGAACCGCTATAATCGGCGCGGCCTGTCGCCAACAACCTGAGGTTCTATGCGTAAATACGAATTGATTTTTATCGTTCGAACCGATGTCCCGGAAGAGGACGTGGAAAAGCTCCTCACCCAGTTGCAAGGGGTAGTGACCACCGCCGGCGGCAAGATCGAAAAGGCGGAGAAGATGGGCCGCCGTCGGCTGGCCTATCGGGTCCGGCGCCAGCGCGAGGGCCTGTACCTCCTACTTGTCTTCGAAGGCAGCGGGGACATGGTGAAGGAACTGGAGCGCCGTCTGAAGGTGGCGGATCCGGTGATCAAGTTCATGACGGTGCGCACCGATGAGGAGCTCAAGCGGGCTGAAAAGATGAAGGCGGCACGGGTTCGGCAGGAGTCCAAGAAGCGCCGGCCCAAGCCCGCTGCCCCGCCTGCCATCTTCCCGGCAGAAGCGGAAGCAGCTCAGGCGTGAAGGAGTCAAAGGCTATGGCAACCACAAGAAACACCGGTGCGTCCGGCGAGCGACCGGCGAGGAGAGAAGGCGGTTCCGGCAGCGGTGGACGCAAGCAGTACTTTCGCCGGCGCAAGGTGTGCAAGTTCTGCGAGGAGAAGATCGACGTCGTAGACTACAAAGAGGTGAGGCTGATGGAGCAGTTTGTATCCGAACGCGGCAAGATTCTGCCTCGGCGGCTGACCGGCACCTGCTCGCCCCATCAGCACCTGTTGACCGCCGCGATCAAGCGCGCGCGCAACATCGCGCTGCTTCCGTTCGCGTCGGAGATGTGAGAGAACAGCAATCAACGGTCAGCCGTCAGCATCTCAGTTCTCGTCCCGAGGGGACGAGAAACGGCCACGGCGCGACGATCGAACTTCCGGTGTCGATGGCATTTGAAATCACCCGTGATCGCCATGATCAAAGCGCTTCTGCTGCAAGGTAGATCGCTGAGGACTTGAGGGCTAAACATGGAAGTCATTCTTCTCGAGGATGTCGAAAAGCTCGGCACGCGCGGGCAAATTGTGAAGGTGGCGGGCGGCTACGGGCGCAATTTCCTTTTGCCCAAGAAGCTGGCCATTGCCGCCACCACTCAGAACAAGAAGTGGGTGGAACAGCAGCGCGTGAAGTTCCTGAAGCTCTCCGCCAAGGAAAAAGGCGAGGCCGAGGATCTGGCGACGATCATGCAGGGCGTCAGTGTGAAGTTCACTCGCAAAGCCGGCGAACATGGAACGCTGTTCGGCTCCGTGACGGCCATCGACATCGCCGAGAAACTGGCGGAGCAGGGCTATCAGATGGACCGACGCAAGATCCAGCTTCCCACCCCGTTGAAGCTGGTGGGCGAGTACGACGTGCCGATCAAGCTCCATCGCGAAGTGTCTGCGATCATCAAGGTCAAGGTGGAGAGCGACGCGCCCGTCGCGCCAGCCGCTGCTCCTCCGGCCGCCCCGGCCACAGCCGCGGAGCCTGCCGCGCCGGCTCCACCTGCGGCAGAGAAGTAATCGAAGCATCGCCGTGAGCGATCGAGTCCTCGGATGATCAGTGATTGAGTGGCTTAAGGTTGTCAGCGGTCAGCGCGGCTTCTTTTTCAATGGCTCATGGCTCATCGCTCATTGCTGAGCGCCCGGAATCAGTTCTTCTTTCCCCCTTCCCCGAACTGGTATAATCGGTTTCCAGACATTGGGAATTTTTGGGATCATCACCAATTCCATGCCGGCGGCCGCGGTGAGCGAAAGAACGTTTCCCCACAACCTCGAAGCCGAACGCGCGCTGCTCGGCTCCATCCTGGTCGACCATCAAGCCCTGAACGTCGCCCTCGAGTTCGTCGGCAAGGATGACTTCTTCTCCGACTCCCATCGCGTCATCTTTGAGAGGATGCTGGAGCTTTCGGAGCGGAACCGCTCCATCGAACTCGTCTCCCTCTCGGATGAACTTGGAAAACTCGGGCT
This sequence comes from Terriglobia bacterium, assembly GCA_035315065.1. GTDB lineage: Bacteria > Acidobacteriota > Terriglobia > UBA7540 > UBA7540 > DATFYM01. Next base: position 28,964 of record DATFYM010000125.1, on the reverse strand, counting down.
GCTTGAGAAGGTCGGCGGTGCTGCCTATCTGGCATCGCTGATGGACGGCGTGCCGATCGGCGCTACGGCGAGCGTGATGGAGTACTCGCGCATCGTCAAGGACAAGTCGGTAATGCGCCGGCTCATCAACGCCTCCAATAGGGTCATCGCCCGCTGCATGGAAGGCAACGACGATCCGGAAGAGCTGATCGACCTCGCCCAAAGCCAGATCTTCGAGATCGCCGGCCAGCACGTGCAATCGGGATTTATGGCGATCCACGAGATCGTCAAGTCTAGCTTCGGCACCATCGACGTCCTGTTCGACCAGGGCAAGCGCGTGACCGGCGTCGAAACCGGCTTCGTCGATCTCGATAGCATGACCTCGGGGTTTCAGCCGGGAGAGCTGATCATCATCGCGGCGCGGCCTTCGGTGGGCAAGACGGCGCTGGCGCTCAACATCGCCGCCAACGCCGCCACCCAGCACAAGAAGAAGGTGGGAGTCTTCTCGCTCGAGATGAGCAAGGAATCGCTGGTGACGCGGCTGCTGTGCTCGGAAGCGGGCATCGACAGCCACAAGCTTCGCACCGGCTTCTCCAGCCGGGAGGATTGGGACAAGATGATGCGGGCGCTGGGACGGTTGGCGGAAGCGCCCCTCTACATTGAGGACAGCGCCGCCCTCAACGTGATGCAAATCCGCACCAAAGCGCGGCGGCTCAAGGAGGAAAAGGGGCTCGACATGCTCGTCGTCGATTACCTCCAGTTGGTCACCGGTGGGTCGCCCGGTGGGCGCTATGAGAATCGAACCCAGGAGGTCTCGTTCATCTCGCGCGCCTTGAAGAGCATCGCCAAGGAACTCAAGGTCCCGGTGGTGGCGCTCTCGCAGTTGAGCCGCGCTCCGGAGCAGCGGCCCGGACAGAAGCCGCAACTCTCCGACCTGCGCGAGTCCGGATCGATCGAGCAGGATGCCGACGTGGTGATCTTCATCTATCGCGCGCCCCGGAAGAGCGAAGAGCAAGAGGACGAGCCTGGCTTCGAGGTGAAGTTGATCGTCGGCAAGCAGCGCAACGGTCCTACGGGCGATGTGCCGCTGGTCTTTCTGAAGCCCTACACCCGATTTGAAAATGCTGCTCGCACCGAGAAAGCATGGGAGGAATGAGAGCCCCACGACACCGCCGTGAGCAACATATACCAGAGACTCCTGCGCCCCACCTGGGTTGAGATCTCGCTCTCGGCGCTGGGCCGGAACTTCAGCCGCGTTCGGCGCCTGGCGGGCGAGCGGAAGGTGATGGCGGTGATCAAGGCCGACGCCTACGGTCACGGCGCCGTGCCCCTGGCCAGGCGTCTGGCCGAGGCGGGAGCCGACTGCTTCGGTGTCGCCACCGTCGAGGAAGCCGTCGAACTGCGCGATGCTGAAATCCGCCAGCCCATCCTGCTGCTGGGCGGGCTGTACATGAGCGACCCGTCGGACTTGGTTCACTATCAACTCACGCCGAGTGTCTCTTCCACCGCTCGCCTCGATACCTACGCCGAGTGCGCGCGCCGCCACAACCAGCCTATCGAGTTTCACCTGAAGATCGATACCGGTCTGGGTCGCCTGGGAATGCCGCCGGGTCGCCTCGCGTCCTTCGTCGACCACTTTCGCGACCTCGAACGAAATGCCGCCTTGAAGGACGGCACGGCCGGCCTGCGACTGAGTGGCCTGATGACTCACCTAGCCTCGGCCCCGGACCTGGTCTCGACCCAGACCGATGAGCAAATGGCCTTGTTCAACGCCGCGCTCGCCGAACTGCGCCGGCTCGGCATCAACCCGGAATGGGTTCACGTCTCGAACAGCGCCGCCCTGCTGACTCGCCGCGACTTTCCCGAGAACCTGATCCGCATCGGCGCGCTGCTCTACGGCTACTGGCTGCCGCTGATTTTGCCCCCGGGCCGCGAGCCACCCGACGTGCCGCCGTTCGAACCCATCCTCACCTTCAAGTCGCGCGTGGTCTACCTGAAGGATGTGCCGGCCGGAACGCCGCTGGGATACGGCGCCGCCTTTCACACCCGTCGACTTTCGCGCATCGCTACCGTTCCTGTAGGCTACGCAGATGGGCTTAGCCGGGCGCTCTCCAACCGCGGCCGCGCTATCGTGCGCGGTCAATGCGCGAGGATCGTCGGCCACATCAGCATGGACCTCACGCTGCTCGACGTGACCGACATTCCCGGCGTCAGTGTCGCCGACGAGGTGATCCTGATCGGCCAGTCGGATCACTGCTCCATCACCGCGCTGGAGATCGCCCAGCAACTGGATACCGTGCCTTACGAAGTCCTCTGCTCCATCGGCAAGCGCGTGCCACGCATCTACGTCGATTGAGTCCCGCCTACCGGAACAACTCCGGGAAGACCTCCCGGTAGATCGACATTCCAAGCGCCGCGTTCATTCCCATAGCTTCGAGCGCCACGATTTCTTCGCTGGTCGTAATGCCTCCCGCTGCGGTGATCGGCAACTGAGTCGCCGAGCGCAGAGTACGAAACCAAGCGAGGTTGGTACCCCGCAGTTGGCCTTCTACATCGATGCACGTCGAGAGAAACTCGGAGCAGTAAGGCTCGAGCTGCGGCAGAGCCTCGCGGGCCGTGACCGGCAGGACGGTCTTCCAACCGTGAATCGCTACGCGGTCGCCAACGCAGTCGACCGCAATCATGATCTTCTCGCGCGGTACCACACCCGATAGTTCTTTCAGAAACCCATCGTTGATTCCTTGCGGCGTGAAGGCCGCGCTGCCGATGATCACCTTACTCGCACCGTCGCTCACCACCTCGCGCGCTCGATCAATCGAGCGAATGCCACCGCCGATACGGCACGGTTTGCGTTGACAGAGCTGACGGACAATATCGGCTTGCGGCTCGCGTCCCATGGCGGCGTCGAGGTCGATCACCTGGAGCTCGCGGTAGCCGCCGAATTTCTCGAGGACGGCTAGCGGGTCCGGCAATTCCAGAGCTTTTCGATGCTCGTTGCCCTGAACAAGCTGGACCACTTTCCGACCCATCAGATCGATGCACGGAATAATCATTGAAAGCCAGTCGAAGAGTCGAAGGTTGAAGGTCGAAAGCAGTGGCTAGTGGCTGGTGGCGAGTGGCTAGCGAAGACGAAGACAAAACCGAAACCGTCTTCTCGTCACTCGTCACTCGCCACTCGCCACTGCTTCTGGCCTTCGACTTTCGACTACTTCGCACAACCGCATCGGCACACCCGCCGCGCTCAGATACTCCTTCAGTCCGCGAATGGTGTGCTGATCGAAGTGAAAAATGGAGGCCGCGAGCGCCGCGTCGGCAGCGCCACGCAGAAAGACCTCCGCAAAGTGGGCGGGCGAACCTGCTCCGCCCGAAGCGATCACCGGAATGTGGACGGCGTGCGAGACCGTGGAAGTCAATTCGCAGTCGAACCCCGACTGCGTGCCGTCCGCGTCCATGGAAGTCAGCAGGATTTCTCCTGCACCGAGGGATTCGACCCGGCCGGCCCACTCGACGGCATCCAGCTCCGTCTCGTGCGTACCTCCGTAGGTGAGCACTCGCCAACGGGTTGCCTCGTTCGCGCTCTCGCTCACGGCGCTGCGTCGTGCGTCAATCGCCACGACTACCGCCTGGCTTCCGAACCGCGTCGCCAGTTCGCCGATCAAATCCGGCGTCTCGACCGCCGCAGTGTTGATCGCCACCTTGTCCGCGCCCGCCGCCAACAACCGCCGCGCGTCATCCACGGCGCGCACCCCTCCGCCCACCGTAAGAGGAATGAACAGCCGTCGCGCCACGCGATTCACTGTGTCCATGAGCGTCGCCCGACCCTCGCGCGATGCCGAGATATCCAGCATCACGAGTTCATCCGCGCCCGCGCGATTGTAAATTTCCGCCAGGTCCCCGGGATCGCCGGCGTCGCGCAGGTCCACGAAGCGGACACCCTTCACCACGCGGCCGTCCTTGCAATCGAGACAGGGAATGATTCGTTTTGCGAACATTTGTCAGTGGTCCGTGGTCCGTTGTCCGTCGCCGCGCGTCGCCGCCTGGTCAGCCAAGATTCCAACGAGCTCTCACCGGCCAAAGAGCCCGTTGTTTAGCAACGGACAACTGACCACGGACAACAGACAGCACCTTCAAAGCTCCAAAAAGTTCTTGAGTACGCGCAAGCCCACCTCACCTGATTTCTCGGGATGGAACTGCACCGCCCACAGTCGACGCGACTCGCCCATCTCGACCGCGGCGGCGAAGCGCTGCCCGTAATCGGTGACGGCGACGGACTCCCTAGTCTGGGGCCCATAATACGAGTGGCAGTAATAGACGAAGCTGCGATCCGGAATGCCTCGCAGCAGGCCACTCTCCGGCGCGCCGTCCTGACTGATTTCAAGCTGGCTCCAGCCGACGTGCGGCACTTTGAACACACCTTCAAAGCGACGGACACGCCCCGGCAGAATTCCCAGGCCCGGAAGCCCGGGCGCTTCATCGCTTCCTTCATAAAGCGCTTGCAAGCCGAGGCAGATTCCAAGAAACGGCTTCGCCTCCTCCAGCACCTTCCTCAGCGGCTCCATCAATCGGTGTTCTTCGAGTGCCTGCATCATCGTGGCAAAGTGCCCCTGACCGGGGAAAATGATCTTGCTCGCCGTCGCGAGTTGCTCCGCGCGGTCGACGATACATGCCTGATGTCCGAGATACTGGACCGCCCGCAGGACCGAGCCCGTGTTGCCGGCGCCGTAATCGAGCAGCGCGATCATAGCAAGCCCTTGGTGGAGGGAAGTTGGCGCTTGAGGCGCGAGTCGCGCGAACAAGCGTATCGTAAGGCGCGCGCGAAGGCTTTGAACAGCGCCTCCACCGCGTGGTGACTCGAGCGGCCGTAAGCGACCTTCAAGTGGACATTGGCGGCTGCCGCGGTGGCGAAGGCCTGGAAGAAGTCCTCCAGCAACTCCGTCTGAAGGTCGCCGACGGTGCGCGTCTTGATCGGAGCGTGCAGCACGAGATAGGGACGGCCACTCAAGTCGATGGCGGCGAGAGCCAAGGTCTCGTCCATCGGCATGATGAAGTAGCCGGCGCGATTGATGCCCTTCTTGTCGCCGAGCGCCTCGCGTAGCGTCTGCCCCAGCACCAGACCGAGGTCTTCCACCGTGTGGTGCTGGTCTACGTCCAAATCGCCGTGCGCTTCGACGCTCAGGTCAAAGCCGCCGTGGCGCGTGAACAATTCCAGCATATGGTCGAGAAAGCGGATACCCGTGGAGACCTGATAGCGGCCGCGGCCATCGATATTCAAGCTGGCGCGGATATCGGTTTCCGTCGTCTCGCGGTGGATCGTCGCCCGCCGTGCCTTCATGCAAACCGCTCCTTGGGAGAATAGTTGATCAAATCCCGCCAGGCGCTCGCGTGATTTCCGATGTCCATTAACGGCCGCAACAGCTCGAATTGCCGGGCCAAGCGGCGAGTCTGGGCGTCGCTGCCGACGGTCAGCCGGAGGTAATGCTTCAGGTGACGATCGTGGCTCCAGTCGCGCACCAGGATGTCCTGCTCGCGCAGACGCCGCGCGATTTCCGGCGCGCGATCGCCTACTCGCACGAAAACGAAGTTGGCCGCGCTCGGCAGGTACGAGACGCCCATCTTTTCCAGGCGCGCGCACAACAGCTCGCGATTGGCGCAGATGGTGGCAGCATAACGCCGCACATAGTCCTCTTGCCGGATGGCCTCCAGCGCACAAACCAGCGCGAAGGAATTGACCGGGAAAACAGCATGGGCCCGCCGCATCAGGCCGGCCAACTCTACATTAGCGATGAGGACTCCGAGCCGAACACCGGCGAGCCCATGGCCTTTGGAAAACGTTCGCGCGACGATGAGGTTCGAAAACTCGTGAATCCAGGGAAGCACGGTTTCGCCCGAAAAATCAAAGTAGGCTTCGTCCACCAGTACGACCACCCTGGGCGAGGCGCGCAGTATAGCGCGCAAATCGCCCTTGGGGATCAAGGTTCCGGTGGGATTGTTGGGATTGGCGAGTGCCATCCATCGAGTGCGGCGAGTGACCGCCTTGATGATGCTGGTCGCCGGTAGTCGTACCCGGTCATCGTAGGGCACCAGCCTCGTCTTGCCTGCCGCCACCGCCTGGAAGAACTGGTACATGGAAAAGGTGGGCGCGGGGATCACCAACTCGTCGCCGGGATCCACGAATGTATCGCAGATCAGCTTGATGGCGTCGTCGATGCCGTTCGTCATCAGCAGTTCGTTAGCCGAGACGCCAAAGTACTTCGCCAGGATTTCGCGAGCCTCCTCGTATTCGGGGTAACGCGACAGCCCGTCGGCATCGAGCGTCCGGCGTAGCGCACGGACCACGGCAGGGGCGCAACCGACGGTATTCTCATTGAAGTCGAGACGCAGCTTGCCGGCGCGCCCTTCGAGAGGCGGATGGTATTTCGGCAGCCGCGTCACCGACTTGCGGGGCCTGACTTGGAGCGCCATGATAGCCTTCAACCGACAAAGAACTGCCGATTGCAGATTGACGATTGACGATTGACGATTGGGAGAGAAGACTAGGCAAGCCGCGCGCCCTTCCAGTATGGCATCACAATCGTCAATGAGCCGCTTTTGCAATCGTCAATCGTCAATCGTCAATCGTCAATTCTTCTGAACCTCGTTTCCACCGAGTAAGCGTGAGCTTTGAGGCCTTCGCTCTTGGCCAGCGTCACGATGGCGCCTCTCAGTCGCGCCAGTCCCGCCCGGCTGAGTCGCTGCACGGAGATCCTCTTTACAAAGTCGGCCGCGCTCAAGCCGCCGCTCAAACGCGCGGCGCCGCCGGTGGGCAGGATGTGATTCGGGCCCGAGGCATAGTCGCCCGCCGCCACGGCGCTGTAGCTGCCAAGAAAGATGGAGCCCGCGGAGTGAATGCGGTCGAGCGCTTCCGCCGCGTCGTCGAGCAGCGTGAGGTGTTCCGGCGCCAGACGATTCACCAAGTCCACTGATTCGCCCAGATCGCGCGTCAAAATGATCGCTCCCTGGCCCGCAATCGACTGCTCCGCCACCGGCAGGCTTCGCCTGAACTCTTTCACCAGGATCTCGCCGACCGCGGCTTGTACTTTCCGCGCCAATTCCGCTGAGGAAGTAATGAAGATCGCCACCGCATCGGGGTCGTGCTCGGCCTGCGCCACCAGGTCCGCTGCAATCCATGCGGCGTGCCCGCGGGATCCGACCACCACCAACTCGCTGGGGCCGGCGACGAAGTCGATGCCACATTCGCCCGCCACGAGTTTCTTCGCCGCCGCCACGTAACGGTTGCCGGGGCCGACGATCTTGTCGGCGGCTGGTACGCTCTCGGTGCCGTAGGCGAAGGCGGCAATCGCCTGCGCGCCGCCCAGCCGAAAGACCTTATTCATGCCCAAGAGATGCGCCGCCACCAGCACCGCCGGCGCAGGGCGCGGCGACGTCACCACCACCTCGCGCACACCCACCACCTGGGCGGGGATGACGCTCATAAGGACGGTGGAAGGCAACGGGAAACGTCCACCGGGAACATAGCAAGCCACGCGATCGAGGGGGCGAACAATCTGGCTCACCTCGACGCCGGCGCCGTTGGAGGCCCGCCACGGGCGCGGCAACTGGCGGCGCGCCGTGGCCCGGATATTCTTCGCCGCGAGGCCTATCGCCCGCTTGAAGTCCGGAGAGGCCTGGTCGCACGCCTCCTGAATCTCCGCCTCGCTGACGGTGAACCCGACCTTGCGGAGGTCGATCTTCTCGAACCGCCGCGTCAGCCGCACCAGCGCCGCGTCACCGTTCCGGCGAACGTCTTCCAGAATGCGGCGCGCCACCACCTCGGCTTGCTCAAGCTGTGCTCGGCGTGTTTCCAGCAAGCGTGCGATTCGCGGTTTGTCGGTGCTGCGGATGATGCGAAGCATGTTGTTAAGAGGAGACGGAAGTCAGAAGACAGAAGTCAGAAGGAAGAACCATGAACCATGAGTGATGAGCACCCAAGAAGGCGTTCGCTCATGGTGTTGATCATCGATTTCTTCGCCTCTTTCTTCCGACTCCTGACTTCCGACTACCGATTCCAGGCTTCTGGCTTCTGTCTTCTGACTTCTGTCTTCCAGCCCTCACAACACGATCTTATTCAACGGGTACTCCACAATCCCTTGCGCGTTGGCGGCCTTGAGACGCGGGATGATCTCCCGGACCGTCTTCTCTTCGATCACCGTGTTCACCGCCACCCATTCCGCATCGCTCAGATTGGAAATGGTGGGGCGCTTCAAAGCGGGCAGAACGGCGAGGACGTTCTCCAGATCGGCCCGCTTCACGTTGAGCATCAGCCCCACCTTGCCTGCTGCCTCGATGGCACCCTGCAAGAGCATCACCAGGGTTTCGATCTTGGCGCGCTTCCACCCGTCTTCCCAGGCGGCTGAATTAGCGATGAACTTGGTGTTGGACTCGAGCACCGTCTCCATGATGCGAAGTCCGTTGGCGCGCAGCGAAGAGCCGGTCTCCGTGACCTCGACGATGGCGTCCGCCAGCACCGGCGGCTTCACCTCCGTCGCTCCCCAGGAGAACTCCACTTTGGCTTTGACGCTATGACTGGCTAGATATCTTGTCGTTACATTAACTAACTCGGTAGCGATGATCTTTCCTTCCAGGTCTTTCACGCTGCGGAACGTCGAGTCTTCCGGCGCCGCCAGCACCCAGCGCACCTTGCCGAAGGTCTGCTTGGAGTATACGAGGTCGGCCACTTCCACCACGCGCGCATCGTTTTCGAGAATCCAGTCCTTGCCCGTCAGCCCGGCGTCCAACACGCCGTCTTCCACATAGCGCGCCATCTCCTGAGCGCGAATCAACATGCACTCGATCTCGTCGTCATCGACGTGCGGAAAGTAGGAACGCGGATTCACCGTGATCTCAAACCCCGCCCGGCGAAAAAGCTGGAGAGAAGCGTCCTGAAGGCTGCCTTTGGGCAGCCCGAGTTTCAGTTTGTTCATTTCCACTCCTAGTGGCGAGAAAGAGTCGGCAGTCAGCAGCCGGCAGTACGCAGTCCGGCCGGTCGTCTGGACCGACTGCCGACTGCTGACCGCTGACTGCCAACTCTTACGCGCCACTTGTCACTCGCCACTGCTCTTGTATACCGTCGCCGGATCGAACTCCCGCTGGGCGATGATTTCTTCGCCGTCCGGCGTGACGCGGCGGAAGAAGCACGATTTGTACCCCAGATGGCAGCAGCCAGGGCCAGTCATATCCACCAGGACCAGAATGGCGTCCAGGTCGCAATCGACCCGAACCTCGCGGACCTGCAACCGGTGGCCGGACGTCTCGCCCTTCACCCAGAGTTTGCCGCGGCTGCGGCTGTAAAACGTGACGAAGCCGGAGCCGAGCGTCTGCTGATAAGCCTCGGCGTTCATGTAGCCCAGCATCAGCACCTCACCGCGCTGGCGCTCCTGAACGATTGCCGGAACCAGCCCGTCCTGAAACTTAAGGTCCACGTCTCACACTCCCTCAGCTCTCAGCTCACAGCTTTCAGCCATCAGAAGAAGTCGAACCGTTGAAGGTTCAAGGTCGAAGAGTCAAGAGCACGCCCTCGGGTCTGGACTCTTCAACCTTCAACCTTGGACCTTCAACTCTTCAAGTGCCACAAGTTCCGCAATTCCTTCCTATCTCCAGTTCAGGCACGGCTTGGTGACCAGCCATTCTACCGCTTGACATGAACCGCGGAGTTGGCATCACACAAAAAAGCAGGACGGGAAAAAATCGCTCTCATGCCGTCCTTTGCGCCGTTCTTAGCGGTCCTCGATGAGCCGATCGCGTGAGGCGTTGGCATGGCGAAACCGCGCAATCGCACTTATTGCGTCGACCTAAAATCGTTTCTTCGGGAGATTCTGATTAACTCCCATATTTTTCAATAATATGATGGCTTTCCATAAGTTAAAGCGCCTATTTTCAGTAATATGGTGGCTTAAATGGGTTCGGTCCAGAAACCCAACCCAAGATGTCCTTTTTTATCAATAAAACGTCGGCTGAATTTGGGTTCGGTCCGTCAAAAATCAATGATCCCCACCTGCCATGTTGGCAGGTGTAACGTCTGCTGTAACGTCGCCTCGCCGATTGCCGATCGCCATTTGCCAATTGGAGAGGGCTGGCCGTTGGCATGGCGCCCTCGCAATTGCCGAAGCTGGATCTGCAGTATGGGATCCGGCAACACGTGGGCAGGAATGTGTAACTAACTCCGAGGTTAATTGCATCAGTTGTACCATATCGGTAACACCCTGCGGTGCCGTCCCGAATTCAGTTGGTGAATGTACTCTGGCGGTAATACCACCTGAGTTACAGAAATCCTCGTCGACCGATCTCTGTGGCCGGATCATACAGATTGAGGGTATCATAAGATTACATATTAGTCGAGCCTTTCTCTAGGCTGGGTTGACTAGGCTTACTCCTTTTGGTTCACTTTTAGTCGCGTCACCTTTCCGTAGGTCCGAGCCAGCCCCACATCGGCTAACCTATTTCTCTTCAACAGCGTCGTTTCTTTCCGGTGATAGTCGCGTGTTTTCATGTACATCGTGGCTTTCCGCTGTCGGGCTCACAGGCTGCCTTGTGTTTTCAACAACATCGTGGCTTCGCATGCTCAAAAATGATTCTTTTCATTCAAGCGTGTCACCTGCCACCATTAAAGCAAAAGCCCGCTGACCTTCTTGTCAGCGGGCCTTGTTTCGTTCAACCTTGTCTGCACCCTACGCCAGCGCCCACCGACACATCGCCCCGAAGCTGGAATGGTGGTGGTGATGTGCCAGTGCCTGCGTCATAGGTCGAAGCTACAGCTTGCAGTTTTGTTATGCAGCGCGTCAACGGTTTTTTAGCTCTGCTTCTTGCTCGTGGGAGACAAAGCCAATTCCTGAAGGCTCTGAAGGTTGAGTCTCCACAATTGATTCCTCTGAGTCAAGAACGACGGCGATTCTGAGTCCAACAGCCTTCAAAACTGCATTGAGGTTGGTCAATGTCGGATTGCCAGACTCAGACAGGATCGTGTATAGACTCTCGCGCGCAACCCCGGCCTCTTCCGCGACTTTCTTCATCGTGTGCGCTTTGGCTACGTTCCTGAGAGCGACTTTCAGCATGTCCGGGTCTTCGCAAATGGCTGCATTTACGTAGCTGGCGGCGACCCGAGGGTCTGCCAGCTCATCAAGGAGCCAGGCGTCGTAGTCGCCGGTTCTCTTAGGCATTATAGTCTCTCCAAAATCTCTGGGCAGTTTCAATGTCATCCTGCTGGGTCTTCTTTGTCCCTCCCCGTTAGTATCGACCGCGAGCATGACGCTCTTTCACGGCTTTAGCAATGCCGCGGTTCATTTCTCCGATGGTCTTAGGTCGGCCCTCGTACTTAAGGCTGCCGCGAACGTCTTCAAACCTCGTGGGAGCGAACGGCCGTTGCGGCCGCAAGAGGACACCGCTGGCAGTTTCTTCAACCACAAATTCCGTACCTGGTCGCCAGCCTCTTCCATCCCTGACGGTCTTCGGCAGAACGACCTGTCCTCGGGTCGAGAGCTTGGTAACGGTCATCGGCCTCCTATGGTCAAAGTAAGATTCCAGTAAGAATCATACACCACAAGACGCTGGCCTTGCAAGCGCGCACCAAACCCGCTAGTGGTGCAGTTCAAACTGCACCACCACCCAAAACTCATGCACTTCCAGCTAGGCGAGGACGACAACCGCGGCGATTACAATGAGAGACGCTCCGAGCGGCGCGCTGAGGCGCCGGCCCCAGGGAAGGTTCTTCTCCGCCGCCATGACGAGACCGAGGAGCAGCATCCAACCCAGGCTGCCCGTCCCGACGACGAACATCAGCAGCATCAGGGACCAGCAGCAGCCAACGCAGAAGATGCCATGATCGATCCCCAGGCGGAGCGACTGCGCGGTTTCGTTGCCGCCGCGCCAGCGCTCAACAATGAACGCCATGGGCGAACGGCATTTGTCGAGGCAGGTGTATTTCAGGGATGTGAACTGGTAAAGGCCGGCCACGAGCAGGATCGCCGAGCCGAGTAGCCGGGGATGGCCGGACAACCAGGGAGTGGCACGAACGGCGCTACGGGCTGCCCAGTTCAGGAAGTGAACGAGCACGCCGAAAAGCACCCAGACGGTGAGATATCCGGCAATCAACAGCGCCACCAGCCGGCCGGCGTACCGACGATCACGCACGAGGCGGTGAAAAAGCAGGATAAGCGGCGAGCTGGTGGGCAGCATCATCGCCACGGTCATCAGCGTCCAGCCGAGAACGAAGAGCCCGGCAAAGAAAAGCGGGCGCCGGGCGGCCCCCATGTGCGCCATGTGTTCCATGTTTCCGCCATGGAGTAAGAGGTGGCCGTAGGGGGAGCTGCCCCAAAGCCACAGGGCACACCAAGCCACCAGAACCAGCGAGACGAGCAGACCCGCCAGGATCTTCTGATCTTCAATTCTCGGCCAGGACATTGTAATTCACGATTGTCGATCGCCGATTGACGATTGCGCGCCGCAACTCGCTGCTGACAGACGAGCGTCCATGGCAGAGCCGCTTTCAATCGGCAATCGTCAATCGGCAATCAGCCATAGACACGCTTAGGCCGCGAAGCGGAATTTCCCCTGGATGGCGTTGTTGTTCTGAATGTCCAAATCCCTGAGCCCCAGGCTGCTCGTGTTCCTCTTGTATCGCGAGGCCTTGCTCACGTAGGCGGGCGAACCCGGGATATTGGAGAATATGCTGTCGCGCAGCGTGGTCACCCGACCGCCGGAGTCTCTGTAGGGAGACATCACAGCTTCAGCCACGTTGCCGATCAAGAGCGTGCCCTTGCCTTCCTGAAGGTCAAACGTGATCGGGGCGCGCTGGACGGCGACGACTTCCCCGATCAGCTTCGCCATGTCAGCTAGCGGTCCGCCCAGCTTGCCGCCCCATGCATTCAGCAGCGCTTCCTCCTGCTCCTTCGTTGCCCGGTCGTCAATGAACAACGCTACCTTCCAGTTCCCCTGCAGGATGTTTCCGGGAATGTGAACCACACCGGCCAAGGTCAGGCCGGAAACGTCGATGCCGTCAATCGTGCCCCTTGCAACGTTCCAAGCCAAAGCGGCATCGCACGTACCGTTGTCGGGATTTTCGCCAACCCAGCACGGACAAAGCACGTTGCAGTCACAAACCTCCAACAAGTCTCCTTCGAGCTGATACGCCATACGGGCTCCTCCTCTCGGTGGGTCTAAGTGCATTCAAGTTTTGTAATCCGATTTCCTTGCCCGTGCGCAAAACTAGCACACTGTTGATCCAGGCGCAAGGCATCAGTGCACAGCGCGTGTTAATCTACTAGGCTATCACTTGAAGATAAACGGCAAGTTAGCATTGCGGTGTTGTGCAAAGTGGCGGGCGGAAACTGTTCTTGGTCGTTGCTGCGCCGCAGCCGAGTTACCTTCGAACGCAGACCAACTCCGCGTCCGAGGTTTCATGCTGCAGCCTGATACCGCGCGCCAGCCCGGCCACCGCACCCACAATCAAAAGTTTCGGCGATGGAAGCTGGGGGCTTTCGGCCAATGTTTCGAGGGTGGCGAGATGGACTCCCTCGTTACCTGACGACGCGTTGGACACAATCAGGCACGGGGTCTCGGCGGGGACGCCGGCGGCGCGGACTTCGCTCGCCATATGGGCATAGTCGCTGCCGGGCATGTAGATCACCAGCGTGGCATCGGGCGAGTCGAGCGCCGGCCAACCGCTGTGACCCTCGGGGTCCTTGTCACTGGCCAGGTGACCGGTGAGAAATACAAGCGACGAGGCCAATCGCCGGTCGGTAAGCGGAATGCCAGCCGCGGCGGCCGCCGCAAAGGCGGCGGTGACGCCGGGGACGATTTCAAACTCGACTTCTGCTTCGCGAAGGGCTTCCATTTCCTCGCCCGCGCGCCCGAAGACCAGCGGATCGCCGCCCTTCAACCGCACCACGGCGAGCCCGGCGCGGGCGTATTCCACCATGCGCGAGTTGATTTCCGGCTGCGTGATTTCCCTTCTCCCGCAGCGCTTTCCGACGTTCACGATCTGCGCGGCCGGCGAGGCTAGCTCTAAGATGGCCGGATTGACCAGGTCGTCGTGAAGCACCACGTCGGCCTCGCGCAGGATGCGATAGGCTTTGACGGTGAGCAGTTCCGGATCGCCTGGGCCCGCGCCCACGAGATAGACTTTGCCGTTCATCAATTCACCTCCGCTTTCAACGGGAAAGTGCAGAACACTAAACGCTGAGGCGCAGAGGAGCAGAGAAAAGGGGGAATGGAAATAGAACAAGAAGAAACTGGCGCCTTCATGCTGATTCCCTTTTTATCTCTGCGGCTGCGCGGCTGATCCGCTGTATCTTCCCGACCGATTCTTCTTCTTTCTCTGCCCCTTTGCGCCTCTGCGTTTGATCTTTCACAGTCCGGCCGACGAATACTTGGAAAGCCTCGCGGCTGGCCATTGAGTGCAACCGTTCCCGTCGCTCCTTGATTCCAAGAGGGGCTTCAAGAGGTCGAGCGCCATCCAGGCCGGAGCGAGTGTCCGGCCGAGCATCGGGCTGAGCATCAGGCCGAGCGCTGCTCGGCCCTACAAGCAACTTTTCGCGTTCCTGGCCGAGTTCCTCAACCCAAGCCTCATATTCCGGGCCGAACTGCTGCTCGAGGTCTCGCCGCAAGCGCGCCGCCAAAGCCGGACTCCGGCCGCTGGTGGAAACCGCGATCTGCAAGTCACCGCGCCGCACCACCGCCGGATAGTAGAAGTCGCAGTGCGGTGGGTCGTCCACGACGTTGCACAGCACGCCGCGGCGGCTCGCTTCCTGAAACACGCGCGCATTCAGCTCTCTTGAGGGCGTGGCCACGACGGTGAGAAACGTCGCGTCCAGATCCTGAGACTCGAAGCCGCGCGCCTGCCAGGAAAGCCGGCCGGCACGCGACCACTCCGCAACTTCAGGGGTCGCCTGCGGCGCCACCACGCGGACCGCCGCACCTGCCGCCAGCAAGCCTTCGATCTTCGAAGTGCCCACGCTACCCGCCCCGACCACCAGGCACGGACGACCGGCAAGTTTGATGAACATCGGAAATAAACTCATTGTTCTCCTGAAGGAGTCAGAAGTGGGTAGACGGTAGTCGGTAGATGGCATATGGGAAAAACCATGCATATTCGGCTTCCCCGTATGCGTCATACCGTCTACCGTCTACCCGTTCTTATTCTGGCTCCTGGCTCCTGCCTACTGCCTTGCATGCAGACCGCACTCGGTCTTCTCGAAGCCCACCCAACGGCCCGCTCGCGAGTCTTCGCCTATCTTGACCGGCTGCGTGCAATGCGTGCACCCGATGCTGGGATAATTGCGGTCGTGCAGCGGGTTGTAGGGAAGGTCATGAGCGCGGATGTACTCCCAAACTTCTTCCGAAGTCCAATCGGCCAGCGGATTGATCTTCACCACACCAAACTGCACGTCCCACCCGAGCTTGCGGGCACCGGCGCGCTCCGGCGACTGATCGCGGCGGATGGCGGTGAACCAGGCGCGCAGCTCGGCCAGCTTCTTCCGTAGCGGCTCTACTTTTCGCAGCTCGCAGCAGCGGTCGGGGTCGCGGTTCCAGAGTGCGGCGCCGTGGGTGCGCGCCTGGTCGTCCGGCGTCAAGCGCGACCGGGAACGTTCCACCTTAATGCTGTAGCGGCGTTCGATGCGGTCGATCAAGGCGTAAGTCTCCGGGAAAAAGAAGCCGGTATCCAGGGTGAAAACCCTGAAGCCCGGGTAAATGCGGGAAGCCATGTCGATAAGGACGATGCCTTCCGCTCCGAACGCCGACGCAATAGCCACGCTGGGATGAAATCGATCGAGCCCCCAGCACACCAGGTCTTCCGCGCTCCAGTACTCGGCTTCAAATTGTAGCGATTCGATCGCTCTCTGCACTTGTGCTTCTCCTCAAGGTTAGTGGCTAGTGGCTAGTGGTTAATGGCTAGCCCCATCCAAGATTCAAAATTCAAGATTCAAGATTCCAAACGCCATCGGCAATCGTCAATTACGCGGCGCACTCTCCTCGTCCGAGCTTCAGCGAGTACGTCTCCTGGTCGCCCCAATCGACAAAAAGATCGGCCTCATCACGGTCGGCATCGATGAAGGGCTGGAGTTCGCGTACGATGGCTTCATCGGAGGTTCGCCGCGCCCAGGAACGGAAGGGTTCGCCGGCGGAGCGCTCCCGCTGATAGAAGCCGATCAGCGCTCGCAAGGCCTGTGGGATCCGCTTGGCGGGCACCGGCGCTACCTGGCGCGCGAAGATCACGCCATCGCCCGACACCTCGCCGGCCAACATGAGCTGGTAGTATGGAGCCTGCTTCTCTTCCACCTTGCGCGCGTTGCCGTAGAGCCCGATATCCGCGATGTGATGATGGCCGCACGAGTTGGGGCAACCGCTGATCTTGATGCGGATCTTCTGGACCTCGGGATCCGTCTCGGCCGCGAACTCCGCGGCCAGCACGTCCGCCAAGGTCAACGAGCGGGTGATGCCGAGGTTGCACGTGGTGGCGCCCGGGCAGCCGGTGACGTCGGCGATGGTGCGCGCGCCCGGCGTGGCCAGGTTGAGACGTTGGAGATCGACGTGGATTGCGCTCAGGTGTTGAAGGGGAACGTACGGAATCACCAGGTCCTGGGAAACCGCAATGCGCACCGCGCCCAGCTTGTATCGATCGAGGAGGTCGGCCAGCCCAGTGAACTGCGCGGTGAGGACGGTGCCCGCCGGCAGCTTGATCCAGACGACGGCGTAGCCAGGCTGGCGCTGCGGCTGGGCGTTCGATCGCACCCATTGTTCGTACTCGGCCCTGGCTGTAGCGGCGGCGTCCCTATCCCCGATTTCGGAGCCAAGCCCCGGTCCCGCGCCGGAATGGCCGTTGCCGTTACCGGGCGACACCGCCGGCAGGAGGTTGACGAGGGGCGGCGCTACCGGAGTCGGGAGCGTGGCACGCTCCGCCGGCGTTGTGACTCGCGCCCGCTGCTCGGCCACCAAGCGGCGGAATTCGTCGATGCCTTTCTCGCGCAACACAAACTTCATCCGCGCCTTGTGCTTGTTCTGGCGATTGCCGTGCTCGTTGAAGACGCGGAGCACGGCTTCGATGGTGGGGATCAACTCCTCTTCCGGCAGAAACTCGGCGAAGGTGGCCGCCTCGGTGGGCAAGCTTCCCAGACCCCCGCCCACCAGGACCTTGAACCCGCGTCGGCCGCTGCCGTTAAACCCGCGGACGCGGGCGATCAACCCCACGTCGTGAATACCGGCGACGGCGCAGTTGCCGTCGTCCTCGCAGCCGGAGAACGCGATCTTGAACTTGCGCGGCAGGCTGTGGAACTCCGGATGGCGGAGAAAGAAACGCGTGGTGGCGAGAGCGTATGGAGTGACGTCAAAAGCCTCCGTGGGGCAAACGCCTGCCAGGGGGCAAGAGGTGACGTTGCGGACCGTGTTGCCGCAGGCTTCCCGCGTGGTGAGGCCGGCCTCAGCCAGCAGGCGCATGATGGTGGGGACGTTCCGCATGAGGACGAAATGAAACTGAATGTTTTCCCGAGTGGTCACATGACCGCGGCCGGTGGAGTAGTCCTCGGCGAGAGTGGCCAACGCCCGCAGTTGTTCCGAATTGAGAAGGCCGGAGGGGACTTTGGTGCGCACCATCTGGAAGCCGGGTTGCCGCTGGCCGTAGATGCCGTGCTTGAGGCGGAAGGGTCGAAACTGGTCGTCGGAGATCTCGCCGCGTTGCACTTGGGCGGCCCGTTCCTCGAAGATCCGGATTTCGTCCTCGATGGCTTCCGGGGTATGCCGAGCTTCAATTTCTGCTACTAACATATCGTTGCCTCCAAAAACAAAAAACCCACGTACCGGCTGCCCGCCTTCCGGTTACGTGGGTCCTGGGAATCTAGAGTCTGCTAAGTTTCTAGGGCCGTGACCTCGCTGTGCCGGAAGACGTGCGCGTACAACAACACATGCAACAACACATGCAACGGCACATGCACATGCAGCACGGATTCCAGCGAAGTGAGTTGCCCATGATCTAAGACTTCAAACTGAACTGATGCACAACCAAGTTGAGATGATGCAAGAAAGTGCCGGCACTGGTCAAATAAAGAACTCTTCTAGTCGCGATTAGTATATCTTATGGGACGAACTCTATTCTGCTGGGGGTGGCGCTTCTCCGGAAAGTAGGCGAGCCCAACGCGGACCTTGGCTGAGTGAAACCGGAAGCATCATCGCCGACCGACCGGTAGGATGGTGAGCAATAAGTCCTTGGTCCATGCACACTTTCTTGACAAGCGTTCGCTCCCCGCTATAATAGGGAATTGCGCCTGTCTGAGGCTGCCGTGCTGATCACTCCGCAAGCGTTGGAGATCCATCGGGTCGTCGTTTCGAAGACCTATGCGCCCGGTGAACTTGATTTTCGTGGGGCGGAATTCCGCCAAGTGAAACCGCTCAAACTGGAGGCGGTGGCGGAACTCGAGGGCGGTGAAATCAGAATTCGCGGCCATATCGAGACGGCCCTAGCGACCAGTTGCGACCGGTGTCTAGGACCGGTTGAGGTACCGATCGACCGCGATTTCGACTTGTTCTACCGGCCAGTCTCGACCATTGCCCGAGAGGAAGAGATCGAGGTCCCCGACGACGAAATGGAGGTGGGCTTCTACTCCGGTGACGGCGTGGAGCTGGACGACGTGATCACGGAGCAGGTGATCTTGGCAGTGCCTATGAAGGTAGTCTGCGAGCCCGATTGCCGAGGTCTGTGCCCAAGCTGCGGGGCGAATCGGAACAGCGAGCGATGTGATTGTTCATCGACGCAAACCGATTCTCCCTTTGCCGCTCTGAGATAGAGCGTGGGCGAGCGGAGTTGATTCGTGAGAAGCCAGAAAGTCATAGGAAGCAGGAAGAAGAACAGATGCCAAACCCAAAACGACGACATTCGAAGGCACGAAAAAACCGGCGCCGAGCCCACGATCACATTACGGCGCACGCACTGGCCGAGTGCCCTCACTGCCACGAGGCCAAGGTGCCTCACCAAGCTTGCCCGCACTGCGGGTATTATAAGGGGCGCGAAGCGATTCTGGTGAAGGAAGAAGAGTAGGCTGCGCTGATGGCGGAAGTACCCCGCTTAAGCCTGATCGGACTTCTTCTCGAGCCGGAAGCGTGCCAGACTGAAGCCGGGCGCTGCACTTCCTTAGCTTCGACCGCCAAGCCTGACCGTTCTTATGCGACGCATAGCAGTGGATGCCATGGGGACCGACACCGCGCCCGGGCCTGAGGTGGAAGGGGCCATCGAGGCGGTACGAGCGGGCTCGGCCCATGTGCTCCTGGTGGGGCCCGAGGATATTCTCAAACGCGAGATTGCGAAGCGCAACGCCACTCGGCTCGGCATCGAACTGGTGCACGCGAGCGAAGCCGTCACCATGGAAGACCTGGCGGCCAAGGCGTTTCGCCGCAAGCGGGATTCGTCCATCCGCGTCGCCGCACGCTTGGTGCGGGATGGCAGGGCCGACGGCCTGATCAGCGCCGGCAATACCGGTGCGGTCATGACCACCACCAAGATCGTCCTCGGCATGCTCGAGGGCGTGGACCGGCCGGCGCTGGCGGCCGTCTTCCCTACCGCGCCGGGGAGCGCGGCCGTGCTCCTGGACGTAGGCGCCAACGTTGATTGCAAGCCGACCCACCTCGAGCAATTCGCCGTGATGGGTGAGATCTATTACCGGGTAATCTTCGGCGCCGCCCGGCCGCGCGTGGGCTTGCTTTCAATCGGGTCTGAGGATCACAAGGGCAACGAACTGACGCGCGAGTCCTTCGGCCTACTGAAGCAGTTGCCCGTCCACTTTGTGGGAAACGTGGAGGGCCGCGACCTCTATAACGGGCGGGTCGAAGTTATCGTCTGCGATGGTTTCATTGGCAACGTCGCACTCAAGATCAGCGAGGGGCTGGTGGAAGCGATTTCGAGCCTGCTCAAGGAAGCTTTGAAAAGTACCCTCACTTCCCAAGTGGGCTTCGTGCTGTCGAGGAAGGCTTTTCAGCACTTCAAGAAGCGCCTGGACTATTCGGAATATGGGGGCGCCCCGTTGCTTGGCGTCCGCGGCGTGTGTATCATCTGCCACGGCGGCTCCAACCCCAACGCCATCAAGAATGCGGTGCGGGTGGCGGCCGAATTCGCGGAGGGCCGGGTCAATGAGAAGATCGAGCGGGAACTGGCCCGTGCGGCAACCCAGTTGGTAATCAAGAACTAGAACCAGAAACTGGAAATTCGAAATGCGCAATTCGCCGATAAAAGACGCATTGTGCCCCGAGCCTTTCTTCACGAGTTTCGATTTCGAGCTTCGAGTTTCGATGCGGAGTATCCATGGCATTGGCGGGGATCCTGGGAACGGGTACGGCGCTGCCGGAGAAGGTTGTCACCAATCGCGACTTAGAGAAGATCGTCGACACCACGGACCAATGGATTCAGGACCGGACCGGCATCCGGGAGCGCCGCCAGATTGGCCCCGGAGACACCACATCATCGCTTTCCATCAAAGCCGCCAAGCGGGCGCTGGAAATGGCTGGGATCACTCCTCAGGAACTGGACCTTATCATCTGCTCGACCATTTCCCCCGATATGCCCCTGCCTTCGACGGCGGCTTTCATCCAGCGTGGCCTGGGTGCTCCCTCTTGCTGCGCCTTTGATATGGCCGCGGCTTGCTCCGGCTTTCTCTTCGGAGCCACCGTCGCGGAGCGCTTTATTGCAACGGGCAAGGCTCGGTACGCACTGGTGGTTGGAGCCGAGCTGCTCTCTCCCTACGTCGATTGGAAGGATCGTGCCACCTGCGTGCTTTTCGGCGACGGCGTGGCGGCGGCCGTGATGGGCCCGGTTGGACCACCCTCGGGAATTCTGGCTTCCGAGCTTCATACAGACGGCAACTACGCCGAGACCCTCTACATTCCGGGAGGGGGAACGGCGCACCCGGCGAGTTTGGAAACAGTGCGAGGCGGCCTGCATTACATCAAGATGAAAGGCAATGAGCTTTTCAAAGTAGCCGTGCGAAGCTTAGAAGAGGTCACGCGCAGCGTGCTGGCGAAGGGCGGCGTGTGCCCTCAGCAGGTCGACCTCTTCATTCCTCATCAAGCTAACCAACGGATTAACGACGCCGTGCGACAGCGCTTGGGGGTCCCGGAAGAAAAGGTCTACTCTAACATCGCGCGCATCGGCAACACGTCGTCGGCGTCGATCCCCATCTGTCTGGATGAGTGCGTGCGCTCGGGACGAATCAAGAAGGGTGACGTGGTGCTGATGTGCGCTTTCGGCGCCGGGGTTACGTGGGGAGCGGTGCTGATGCGGTGGTAGCAAAAGAGAGGAGTCAGGAGTTAGGAGTCAGGAGACAGAATGAAGAAGAGGGAGTCGAAAGTCGAAAGTCAAAAGTTTAAAGTAAAGACAGACCGCTTCTACTTTCGACTTTTGACTCTCGACTTTCGACTCTTTTTTTCAGGACGGCCAACTTGCCCAAGGTAGCATTCCTTTTCCCCGGCCAAGGATCGCAGGTTCCCGGTATGGGTCGGGAGCTGGCGGAGAACTTTGAGGTCGCGCGCCACGTCTTTGAGGAAGCCGACCGAGCCTTGGGTTTCTCGCTTTCGAAGCTGTGCTTCGAGGGGCCGGCCGAGCAACTGCAACTCACCGCCAACACCCAACCGGCAATCCTCACCGCGTCGGTAGCGGCTGCCGCGGTGCTGCGCGAAAAGGGCGTTCAAGCGGATTACGTCGCCGGCCACAGCCTGGGCGAGTACTCGGCGTTGGTCGCCGCGGGCTCCATCCGACTTGCCGATGCGGTCAGGACCGTTCGCAAGCGCGGCGAGTATATGCAGGAAGCGGTGCCGGCTGGCCACGGCGCTATGGCGGCACTCCTGGGCTTTGACCCCAGCCTGGCGGACGAAGTTTGCCACGAGTCGTCTCAAGGCGAGGTGGTTGCGCCGGCCAATTTCAACTCGCCGGGCCAGATCGTCATTGCCGGGCACGCGACCGCGGTGGCCCGCGTCGTGGAACTCGCCAAGGCTCGCGGCGCTAAGCGAGCCGTTCTGCTCAACGTCAGTGCGCCATTCCATTGCGCCCTCATGCAGCCGGCGCAGGACCGGCTGACTCGCGACCTCGACGCCCTCGAAATAGCCGACCCGCAGGTTCCGCTGGTGAACAATGCGGACGCGCGGATGGTGCGGTTTGCCGCTGAGGTCAGGGACGGACTCAAGCGCCAGGTCACGGCGCCGGTCCGCTGGGAGCAGTCGATGCGCCTGCTGCTCCGGGAAGGCGTAGGGCTTTTCATCGAGGTCGGGCCCGGCAAAGTGCTTTCGGGCCTCATGCGCCAGATTAACCCCCAGGCTGATTGCCTGCACGTGGAGGACATCGCGTCGCTGAATGCGGTGTTGAGAAGGCAGGAGTCCAAGACAAAGAGCGCTGAACGATGAATCATGAACGATGAACAGACCAAGCCGAGGGCTCCTGTTCATGATTCATCGTTCAGCATTTATCGTTCTGTTCCTGACTTCTCGGAGGGATTATGAACTTCGCAGGTCGAATAGCGCTGGTCACCGGAGCCGCGCAGGGCATTGGGCGAGATTGCGCCCTGGCTCTGGCGGAAGCCGGAACGGACGTTGCTTTGGGCAACCGCCAACTGCAGAAGCTCGGAGGCGTGTGCCGGGAAATTGAGAGCTTGGGGCGGAGGTCGCTGGTACTGGGCCTGGATGTCGCCGATGTTGAGTCCGTCAAGGCGGCGGTGGCCAAGACGCTCGAGGCATTTGGAAAGATCGACATTCTGGTAAACAACGCCGGCATCACCCGCGACAACCTGGCCATGCGCATGAGGCCCCACGAATGGGAGGAGGTCCTGGCAACAAACCTCGAAGGCGCTTTCTTTTGCATCAAGGCGGTGCTGCCCGGCATGGTGAAGCAGCGCTACGGACGGATCATCAACATCGTTTCGGTGGTAGCTCAGGCGGGCAATACTGGTCAGGCCAATTACATCGCCTCGAAGGCGGGCTTGATCGGCCTGACCAAGGCGATCGCCACCGAGGTCGCGAGCCGCAACATCACCGTGAATGCCGTGTCTCCCGGCTTCATCGATACGGCCATGACGCAAGCTCTGCCGCAGAGCGTCCGCGACAGAATACTGGCCCTTGCGCCCCTCGGCCGCATGGGCACCGGGCGCGAAGTGGCCTACGGCGTGCGTTTCCTCGCTTCCGACGAAGCCTCCTACATCACGGGGCACGTGCTCAACATCAACGGCGGCATGTTCATGGGATAAGGCAGTGACGAGCGGCCGGTGGCCCGGTGACGAGTGAAAAGGGGGACCGGTTGCCGGGACGGCTCAGCACACCGAATTGACCGCCATGAGTAAAAAAGTGTTACCAGCTATAAGCAATCGACGCCATCGACATTTTTGCTTATACTGATCGGTCGCTTTGGTTCGACACTTGTTACGGGTTACGGTAGTCGCCTTCTTCGTGAGTGACTAGCCACCCGTCACTAGTCACTGTTTAATCTCAGGAGGGACTGAATGGCTTCCATCGACGAAAGGGTCAAGCAGATCATCGTGGAACAACTAGGCGTGGATGAATCTGAGGTGACCCCGACCGCTCATTTTGTAGACGACCTTGGCGCAGACTCGCTCGACATCGTGGAGCTGGTGATGGCCTTCGAAGAGGCGTTCGAAATCGAGATCCCCGACGAGGACGCGGAGAAAATCCTGACCGTGCAGAACGCCATCGATTATGTGCAGGCCCACTCCAAAGGCTCGAAGAACTGACGTGGGCACGGAGAGGCTCTTGAGCCCGTAGCGCTGATCGTCGGCGGAATCGCGGAAGAAGCGCTACCGGAGGAAGAAGCTTGACGCGTAGAGTCGTTGTAACCGGAGTGGGACTGATCAGCGCTGTCGGCATCGGCACGGAAGAAACCTGGAAGAACCTGCTTGCGGGTCAGAGCGGGGTGGGACCAATTACGCATTTCGATACCACGGGCTTTGCCGCCACCATCGCCGCCGAAGTAAAGGGTTTTGATCCCCTTCGCTACATCGAGAAAAAAGAAATCAAGAAGATGGGCCGCTTCATTCAGTTTGCCATGGCGGCGACGCAGATGGCGATTGAAGCTGCAGATCTTTCCATCACGCCGGAGATCGCCGAGCGCACGGGCGTCTTCATCGGTACGGGCATCGGCGGGTTCGACGTCATCGAGCGCGAGCACAGCGCGCTACTGGCGGGCGGACCGCGCAAGATTTCCCCTTTCTTCATTCCGGCAAGCATCGCCAACCTGGCCTCGGGTTTCGTCTCCATTCGCTGGGGTGCCAAGGGTCCAAATTCCGCCACCTGCACGGCGTGCTCCTCCAGCGCCCACGCGGTGGGTGATTCCTGCGAGATCATCCGGCGCGGCGCGGCGGATACCATGATCTGCGGCGGCACTGAGGCTTCCATCACGCCGATGTGCGTGGGCGGGTTCGCCGCCATGCGCGCCCTTTCCACCCGCAACCACGAGCCACGGCGCGCCAGCCGGCCCTTCGATCGTGAGCGCGACGGCTTCGTCGAGGGTGAAGGGGCAGGCATTCTGATCCTTGAAGAATTGGGCTCGGCCGTGCGACGGGATGCTCCGATCATCGCCGAAGTGGTGGGATATGGGATGTCCGGAGATGCCTTTCACATCACGGCGCCCTCCGAAAACGCGGACGGCGCGAAGCGCGTGATGCGCATAGCCCTGGCCGACGCCAAGATCGCGCCCGCGCAAGTGCAGTACATCAACGCCCACGGCACCTCCACGCCCGCCGGCGATCGCATCGAGACGCTGGCCGTCAAAAAGGTTTTTGGGGACCACGCGGTCAAGCTGGCGGTCAGCTCTACCAAGTCCATGACCGGACATCTGCTGGGCGGCGCCGGCGGTCTCGAAGCCGGAATCACGGCGCTGGCGCTGCGCGACCAGGTGATGCCGCCAACTATCAACTACGAGAATCCCGATCCCGATTGCAACCTTGACTATGTCCCCAACCACGCGCGAAAGGCGGAGATCGAGTACGCGCTTTCCAACTCGTTCGGCTTCGGCGGAACGAACGCCGCGCTGATTTTGAAGCGATATACCGCATGAGCGTAAGCCTTCAGCGGTCTGCTTTCCGCCAGAGTCGCAGCACGATTTCTCACGTGGCGACCGCTAATGAAAGCTCGATCATGAAACGTATCCCTGGTCTTTAACTGATGACTGAATACTGAGAACTACCATGAAGATCATTGTCTGCCTTAAGCAAGTTCCGGCGCGCGACGCCATCCTGCGACTGAACCCTGCCGGCACCTGGGTGCAGGAAACCGACATCAGTTTCGAAGTGAACGAGCCGGATATCTTCGCACTCGAGGAAGCCCTGCGCTTGAAGGAAAAGCACGGCGGCGAGGTCGTGGTCGTCACGCTCGGGCCGGCGCGGGCTCAGCAGGCCATCAAGGAGGCGCTGGCCAAGGGCGCAGACCGCGCCCTGCACCTGGACGATCCGGCCTTCCAGGGCCTTGACGCCTCGGGCGTCGCCCGCGCCTTGAGTCGGGCCATTCAGAAGGAGAATCCCGACCTCATCGTCACCGGCCTGCAATCCGACGACTTCGGCTTTGCCCAGACGGGCGTGATCCTGGCCGAGATTCTGGGGCTACCGCACTCCACCATCATCATGGAAATCCAGGTGACGGACAAAACCATGAAGGTGAAGCGCGAGCTGGAGGCGGGCTTTTTCCAGTGGATCGAGATGCCGCTGCCCGCCCTCCTCACCATTCAGTCGGGAATCAATAAGCCGCGCTACGCCACACTGAAAGGCATCATGGCGGCGAAAAACAAGCCGATCCAGAGACTCAGCGCCGCCGATCTCGGCTTGGGGGCGCAGGACCTCGCGCCCCGGCAGAAGATCGCCAAGGTTTATTTGCCGGTGAAGAAGGCGCACACCGAGTATCTGGAAGGTGGTGCGAAGGATGTTGCGGCGAAACTGGTGGATAAACTGAAAAATGAGGCCAGAGTGTTGTGAAGGGAACAGGGAACAGGTTGCAGGGAACAGGGTAAGGACACGCCATGAGCAACGACATACTGGTTTTTGCAGAGCACCAAGCCGGGAGAGTAACCCGACCAACGTGGGAGGCCCTCGCGGCCGGCCAATCCCTTGCCGCGGACCTGGGCACGACGGTTTCCGCCGTCATCCTCGGCAGCAACATGGAAGCGCTGGCTTCGGAGTTGGCCGCCGCTGACTTGACGGAAGTGGTCCGTGTCGAGTCGCACCTGCTCGCTGACTATACCCCCGACGGCTACACGCTAGCGCTGCGTGATCTCGTCGTTCAGCGGCAGCCGCGGTTCGTTGTCTTCAGCCACACCTACCTGGTGCGCGACTTTGTCCCCAAGCTGGGCGCGGCCCTCGATCGGAACTTCATCGGCGACTGCCTGAGTTATCGACACGAGGGCGGCCGGCTGATCTTCGTGCGCCAACTGTTCCAGGGCAAGTTCAGCGCCGACGTGGAATTCGCAGGCGACGCTCCGTACCTGGTGAGCTTCCAGGCGGCGACTTTCCGCGAGGACTCGGTTCGGCGGGGCGCCACCCCCGCCAAGGTCACGAGCATCGCGGCCACGTTGGCCCCCGAGAACATCCGCCAGAAGCCCGGCGAGCGCTTCCGCGAAGCCAAGCAGGCTGTCGACCTGACCCAGGCGGAAATCATCGTGGCGGTCGGCCGCGGCATCAAGAAACCCGAGAATCTCGACCTGGCAAGGAAGCTGGCCGAAGCCTTGGGCGGCGAACTCGGCGCCTCGCGACCCATCTGCGATAGTGGCTGGCTCCCCATGGACCGCCAGATCGGCAGTTCCGGCCAAACCGTCGCGCCCAAACTTTACGTCGCCCTCGGCGTCTCCGGCGCCATCCAGCACCAGGTGGGCATGAAAGGCTCTCGCACCGTGGTGGCCATCAACAAGGACAAGGAAGCGCCCATCTTCGAAGTGGCTACCTACGGGATCGTCGGCGATCTGTTCGAAGTGGTGCCGCCGCTGATCGAAGAGATCAAGAAGGTCAAGGCCGGGTAGATCCTCCCTCCCCCCTCGCTGGTTCTGGCAAGCGCTGCGCGGAATGGGTATACTGAGATTGGGCCTCAGGTCTCTGTTTTCTGAGGAGATTTCATGCCGAAGATGGCGAAGATCGTCGTTGACGTCGGCGAGCAGATGAATGGAATCACGTTTCGCCTGAGTCCAAAGACGCGCGCTTTCTTGTCGTCCCGTCTTACGAAGATAGCTCCGCCTTCCAGCGTTTTCGTTTCCCACGAAACCGCATCGAACTTCGAGAACTATCCCGGCCCTCTTTGGGAGCATGTCGCCATGATTCTTACCGGCCTCAGCGAAAAAAAGCTTAAAGAACTAGGCGGTTTCGAATTCGTCACGCCGGTAGGAGGCAAGGTTTGGTTCGAGTCAGCCGTCCGATGAGGTAGGCTTAGACGTACCGTCAGATACGAAGTGGAATTGGAAAGTTGCGATGGAAGCGAAGGAGCAGATATTAAAGGCAATGGAGGAACTCCCCGACGACGCCGGAGTCGAAGAGGCCCTGGATCGGCTCTACTTACTATACAAGGTCGAGAGAGGTCTTCGCCAAGCGGATCGCGGTGAACTCCTCAGTCAAGACCAGGTGAGTGAGCGTATGGCAAAATGGCTAAAGTAGGCTAGACGAATGCACCCATCTGACTGACCCTTCGGCCTGCTGATCGTGAATTGGCTCGCGTGCATCCTCCGCAAAGATCGCAGAGTTGCGCTCTGCGCCAGCCCACCTTCACCCCTTCATCAGCCGGACGTTGTAGCTGAACGGACGCTCAATGACGCGTTGGATGATCCATCCTGCCTGTTCAACGAGGAATCGGAATGCCTCGATGGTTTGCGGCCGGGCGGAGAGTCCATTGGCGGTTTGCAAGGCCCGCACGGCTCTGCCATCCCGCGTAACCGATCCTACGACGATCGCATCGGACGCGGTCCCGGCGTGGAGCGTCCTTAGGTTCTCGACGATCTCCGGGTCTGAACCGTACTCAAAAAGGCCTCCTTCGGAGGAGACAGCGCACGCCGTATCGGCGGCGTGCAGGTGGTCAAGAAACTCTCGTAATCGGACAGCTTCAGACCAGTCGTAATTGAAATGCCGGAAGCGGACGTCCAGGTCGCCTAGCGGAGCGGCCGGCGCACACAGGGCGTCGATGGCCCGAACGCCAAACGCGGGCCCGTCACCGTCGAGGTCCATGACCGCAATCGTGATCTCCCGGCGGACTAATAGGTCCGGGTTGCCGGCGTGAAGATAGATCAGCGCGTTCCAACTGTCGGACGCCGGTCCACCCCCGATATTGATGAGGCAGACCGGCCGCCGGGACTCAGCGACAGCCGTGAGGGAGAGGCCGTCGGCAAGCAGTCTCGCCATGTCCTGGAGGCGAAGCCTCGCCGTGAAGGCAGGGAAAGATTCCGCGATGCGCCGGTCTATAGGTGTCGCGTTCGCGCTTAGATTGTCGGGACCAAGCTTGAAGAGATAAGTATCCATTCCTGCCAGGAATGTGCCGGATGCCGCCATAATGGCCCGTCCGAGGATCGAACGCTGCAAAGCCTCTCGCAGCGGCGCCGGGATCTCCTGCCTTTTCGCTGGCTCGAGAAGGAATTGCTCGGACATAACCGCGAGTTCCGCATCGGTCGCGGCTACGGCAAAGGCCGGGTTGGTGACATCGATGACGGGAAGGCTCATCCCGTCATCCGTGACTGCGTAGAGAACGCCAGTTTTCATACAGGCCTCCGAATGAAAGTTGCTTCGCACAGGGGCGAAAGCCAGGGATACCCGACGAACTTCCCTCTCTTTATTATACCACATTCCCGAATTTTCCTCAAGGCAAAACAGGCAAGGGGGTGCTTAACTGCTTTTGGGGTCTCTTCCGGGCACCATGTTGTACGCTTCCCGAGGATCCAACTTTTTCCGGATGGAGGGTTCCAGGGATTCGAGTGTGGAATGGGCCCGGCGGGGGAGGTATTTTCGGAATTGCGCACA
>DATFYM010000124.1:0-24138 GCA_035315065.1 Terriglobia bacterium | reverse complement strand
CTCAACCCCATGGCGCGGCAACGAAGCTGTGCCGATCGGCCCAAGTCCTGAGCCGAGCAGAGTGGAGCCTTGAGCAGCCGCACGGACGCTTCCGTCAGTAGCTCGTGATCGCTCTTCAGCACCCGGTAATCAGAGATTTCGCCGTCGGCATCGGCGGTAACTTCGAGAGCCACCATCCCCTGAATGTGCTGGCGCTTGGCCTCTTCGGGGTAGAATGGTGACGGGTATGGTCCATCTCCGTTTACGAAAAGCCCGTGGTTAGGGTAGTGGTTGCGGTCGTGTTTGAAACCGGACGGCAAGGGTCTCTCAAGGCGGAACTGCACCAATACCGAGGTGGTCGCGGGCAACTGCGAGCTCGCGGCGTATTTCCACTGCCGGACCGCCTCAAGAGCGGCGTTCACGAGCACCGGAGGGCCGCCTTTCACCTTGGCATCGGAGACGCTGCCGTCTGCGCCCACGGTCAGATCAAGAACGACGTCTC
Organism: Terriglobia bacterium; assembly: GCA_035315065.1. Classification (GTDB taxonomy): domain Bacteria; phylum Acidobacteriota; class Terriglobia; order UBA7540; family UBA7540; genus DATFYM01. The sequence continues at coordinate 23,657 of DATFYM010000124.1, read as the reverse complement.
CTTGGAGTCGCCCCAACCTCGCTCCCGGCGGGTAGGCAGGGCTAACTCGGTGCTCCAGCTTCAAGTCGCCCGTCGACACGAAATAGAATAGCGGCTTGGGGCTCTCGCTTTGCGCCTGCTCTGACTTAGAGCTCTGGGACACCGCCTGCGACGGAAAGGGCGACGCCATTAGCTCTATGCCGGCCAGAAGGCTGGCGCTGATAGCCAGGAAGGGGACAATCAAGCGCGGCTTTGACATGGCAACCTCCTCCGGCAAAACGACCACCCGGGTTGACTCGCCGGTTTGCCAATGAAGGATATTTTAGGCGGTCCGTGGGTTGTAAGCAACTGGGAAGAATTAATCCGCGAAGCTCCGCTTTTCGGGCATCGCTCTCGGGCGCTTAGAAGGTCCCGAGTGAGTGCAGCGCAGACCCGCTTCTAGGCCGGCTTTTCCTTTCATACTTCTCCCGGCTTCCTACCGGCAGCCCCGCTCGATCAACGACGAGCCATTTCGTTGGTGGTGGTGTCATTTGGGGAAGAATGGAATCCACAGATTACGCAGATTTCGAAGATTAAGAGAAGAAGGTGCTTGCTCGACGAAGGGTAACCAGCAAATGGTGGCTTCATTGGACTTGTGACAACGCTGAGTGCGCGGCCTGTGGCTCTTTTCTAAATCTGGGAAATCTGCGTGATCTGTGGATTCTCTTCTTTTGTCAAATGACACCACTACCATTTCGTTCGTCGCCTTGACTCTCTTCACGACAAGCGTTCATAATCGGCTTCATTCTTTCGCAGCACTTTGTCGTGCCCGGAGGGATCCATGAAGCGCGGTGCCTTAACCCTGGTTACTCTCTCGAGCCTGATCGCTCTGCTGCCGGCGGGCGGGCCGTGCGCCGAGTCGTACGAGGTGAAAGTTGAACGCGGCGTGGCCGCGAAGATGCGCGATGGCGTAGTCCTCAAGGCGGATGTCTATCGGCCCAACGCGCCCGGCAAGTTCCCGGTGTTACTGGAGCGAACGCCTTACGACAAAAGAGGCGGCGCTGACTTCGGATACCGCGCGGCGGCCCGCGGCTACGTAGTGGTAATTCAGGATACGCGTGGCCGATACACTTCGGAAGGCGAGTGGTATCCCTTCAAGCACGAGTCAGACGACGGCTACGACGCGGTGGAGTGGGCGGCGGCCCTTCCCTATGCGGACGGCAAGGTGGGAATGTTCGGCGGCTCGTACGTGGGCGCCACCCAGATGCTCACCGCGATCGCCCATCCGCCGCATCTCGCGGGTATCTTCCCCATCGACACCGCCTCCAACTATCACGCCAATTGGACGTACCAGGGCGGCGCCTTCGAACAGTGGTTCAATGAATCGTGGACCACGGGCCTGGCCCAGGACACGCTCAACCGTCGCGTCAGCGAAGCGACGAACGCCTTGCCGAATACCTGGAAGCTGCCGCTGGCGGAATATCCCCTTTTTGGCGAGCATCTGGCCGAGGGACACTGGGGGCTTGACGGGCCGCGCTCCCTGGCTCCGTACTTTGTCGACTGGCTGGCCCACCCGAGCTACGACGACTATTGGAAGCGTTGGTCGATCGAAGACCACCATGCTCAAGTGATGGTGCCAGCGTACCACGTCGGCGCATGGTACGACATTTTCCTGGGCGGAACGCTGCGAAATTATCTCGGATTGAACGCCAGCGCCGGGACGGATGCGGCGCGTCGCGGCCAGCGGCTCCTCGTGCTGATCGGCGGCCACTCCGGAGGCGGAAGAAAGATCGGCGAAGTGGACTTTGGTCCGAACGCGGAAATCGATATGGACGAGGTGATGCTGCGGTGGTACGACCATCTGCTGAAAGGCGTGGCCAACGGCGTGGAGCAGGAAAGGCCCGTCAAGATTTTCGTGATGGGCAAGAATGAGTGGCGCGAGGAGGACCGTTGGCCGCCGGCGCGCGCTGGGGCCTCGCGCTATTACCTCCACTCTTCCGGCAAGGCCAACGGGCTCGCGGGTGACGGTACGCTCGACACAACAGCTCCCCAATCGGAAACGGCTGATCAGTTCACTTACGACCCATCCGACCCGGTGCCGACTCGCGGCGGCAGCCTCTGCTGCGACGGCGGGCACCTGGCCCCGGGCCCGCGCGATCAGCGGCCTGATGAGGCTCGCAGCGACGTGCTGGTGTTTTCCACGCCCGCCTTCACCCGGGATTTCGAGGTCACCGGTCCCGCTTCCGTCGAGCTCTACGCCAGTTCTTCCGCCGTTGATACCGACTTCACGGCCAAGCTGGTGGACGTGTGGCCGAACGGCTTCGCGCAGAACCTCAACGACGGCATCGTCCGTGCCCGCTATCGCGACTCACAAGAAAAGCCCGAGCTGATGAATCCCGGGCAGACGTACAAGTTCACCATCGACCTGTGGTCCACCAGCAACGTTTTCCTGGCCGGACACAAGCTGCGGCTGGAAATTTCGAGCAGCAATTTCCCGCGCTTCGATCGCAACCTGAATACCGGTGAGAACCAAGACAGTGCAACTCGCTGGGTGAAGGCGACGAACGCGATTTATCACGATCGCGAGCGCCCGTCAGCGCTGGTTCTGTCGGCGGTGCCGGAGTAACGAGGCCTGGGAGCGCGTGCGTCTCGCCCGCTCTTGAGGAAGTGGCTAGCGGTTAGTGGCTAGTGGCTAGACTAGCGAGTGGGGTGGTTCTTTGCTTCTAGCCACTAGCCACTCGCCACTGACCACTTCTTCAAGAGCGGGCGGGACGCCCGCGCTCCCGGGCCAAAAGGTGGCTTCAGTGAACGTGGATCGGATTCGAGAGGTTTGTTTGTCCTTGCCGGGCACCACCGAGCAGATTCAATGGGGTGACAACCTCGTGTTCAAAGTCGCAGGCAAAATATTTGTGATCGCGACGCTCGAAGCCGGAGGACGGTTTTCCTTCAAGTGCCCCGAAGAGACATTTTACGAACTGACGGAATTGGCCGGCATCAGTCCTGCTCCCTATCTTGCGCGGGCGCATTGGGTTCTGATTGACCCCGCCGCTTGCCGCCTGCGACCGGGCGAAGTCGAGAGGTTGTTGCGCCAGTCGTACGATCTGGTTGTGGCAAAACTTCCGAAGAAGACCCAAGCGGCGCTGAAAAGCTCGGGAAGCAAAACGCCAGGGAGGCCATCGCCTGCAATTAAGCGCGCTCGAACATCAACGATGAAATGAAAGCTCGGTTCCATTGAGGGTGTGAAGAATTAAGCGCAGAGGCACGGAGACACAGAGAAAGAGCGAGCACCACATGGAGAGGTCAGTTGGGTCCCTACTTTTCCCATTCTTCTCTGTGCCTCTGTGTCTCTGTGCTGGAAGCTCCCTCGCCGTTATTTCACGGCCTCATTGGGAGAGAAGGAGAATCTATGGCGAAGCGAACACCTGTTTCACTCTTGCTGCTGGCCGCCGTGTTGGTGTGCGCCGGTTCCGCGCGCAGCCAGTTGGTGCCGGACTTTACTCCGCGTAACGCGTCGTCCTGCTGCCTCGGTCTTCAGGCGCAGCACCTCTCCGCGCAAGACCACTACCTCGCGGACACGCTCGTGGATTGGAACCAGCTCGGCCGCTATCATGCGGATGACGAACGCTTGAAGGCCCTGCGGGCCGAAGCCGGCCGCGTGGTGTTCATGGGCGACTCCATCACCGACGGCTGGCACCTGGAGCAGTCCTTCCCGGGCAAGCCTTACGTGAACCGCGGTATCAGCGGGCAGACGACTCCGCAGATGCTGGTGCGAATGTTCCCGGATGTGATCGATCTCCGCCCGGCGGCTATCATCATCCTGGCCGGCACCAACGATATCTCCGGCAACACCGGTCCCGAGACCTTGACCATGGTGGAAGAGAACCTCCAGGCCATGGTGGAGCTTGCCCAGAAGCACGGGATCAAAGTAGTTTTGTGCCCGCTCCTGCCGGTGAGCGACTATACCGCCCACAAGCAGACGGAGCACCGCCCGCCGAGTGATATCCTGAAGCTCAACGGTTGGATCAAGGACTATGCGGCGCGCGCGGGTGCAACCGTGGCGGATTACTATTCGGCCGTGGTCGATGACCACGGCATGTTGCGCGAGGGCTTTTCCGATGACGGCCTGCATCCTAACGCCAAGGGCTACGAGTTGATGGCGCCGGTAGCCAGCGCGGCGCTTGGAAAGGCGATGCAATAGGATTGAAGAAATGATGAACTATGAATGATGAATGATGAACAGAAGAAAGAGAACGATAAAAACCGAAATTATGATTGATGAACGGAACAAAGATACGGGTGTTGTTCTTCTCTTTTGTTCATCATTCATCATTCATAATTCATCATTCTCTTCGAGGTGCCGACATGCTGCCCGTCTTTCACAACTACATCAATGGCCAGTGGGTCGAGGCCAGGTCGGGGAAGACGTTCCCGAACGTCAATCCGGCTAACCGCGACGAAACGGTCGGACTATTCCAGGCTTCAGGCACAGAGGACGTCGAGGCCGCATTCGAGGCCGCCGTCAAGGCGCAGCCGGCGTGGGCGGGGCTGCCGGCTCCGCGGCGCGGCGAGTATCTCTTCAAGGCGGCGGAGATCCTGGAGAACCGCCTGGCGAAACTCGGCGAAGAGATGACGCGAGAGGAAGGCAAGACTTTGCCCGAATCGAAGGGCGAAGTGAAGCGCGCCATCAACATCTTCCGGTACTTCGGCGGCGAGGGCGCGCGCCAGTTCAGCTACCAGATTCCTTCCGAGCGCGAAAACGTGTTCTGCTACACGCTGCGCAAGCCGTTGGGCGTGGTGGGACTCATCACTCCCTGGAACTTCCCCAGCGCCATCCCGGCCTGGAAGATGGCGCCCGCGCTGGTGGCGGGAAACGCGGTGGTAATCAAGCCCGCGTCGCTGGCGCCCCTCAGCGCCTATCGGCTGGTGGAAGCGCTGCACGAGGCGGGCATCCCGGCCGGTGCGCTCAACTACGTGACGGGTGGCGGCGGCGCGGTGGGCAATGTCATCGTCGACCATCCGGCCTTGCGCGCGCTCTCGTTCACCGGCTCGTGCGACGTGGGGAACAGCCTGAACGCCAAACTGGCGGCGCGCAAAGTCCGTTCGCAGTTCGAAATGGGCGGCAAGAATCCGACGATCGTGCTCAAAGACGCCGACCTCGACGCCGCGGCGGACATCCTGGTGAATGGCGCGTTCTTCTCCACCGGCCAGAAGTGCACCGCGTGCAGTCGCGCCATCATCGAGAAGGCCATCTATGACCCGTTGGTGGAAAAACTGGTGGAAAAGACGAAGAAGCTGAAGGTGGGCAACGGTCTTGATCCTGACGTGGCCATCGGTCCGGCGGTGGACGCCAATCAGCTCGAAACCGACTTGAAGTATATCGAGATCGGCAAGCAGGAAGGCGCCCGCCTGCTGTGCGGCGGCCATCGGCTGACGGGCGGGGCCTACGACAAGGGCTGGTTTGTTGAGCCGACCCTCTTCGACGGTGTCACGCCCGAAATGCGCATCGCGCAGGAGGAAATCTTCGGGCCGGTGCTTGGCCTCATGCTCGCGAACGATTTTGACGACGCCATGCGCCTCGCCAACGGCGTCAAATTCGGTCTTTCGGCGTCGATCGTTTCCAAGGACCTGACGCGCGTGCATCAGTTTATCAATCGCATCGAAGCCGGGCTGATCACGGTGAACCTGCCGACGGCAGGAGTCGAGTATCAATTGCCGTTCGGCGGCACCAAGGAATCGAGCTTTGGTATGCGCGAGCAGGGTCCGGCAGCGCTCGATTTTTACACGGAGACACGGACGGTTTATTTGAAGTACACGTAAGATCAAGCCGTCAGCTATCAGCCTTCAGCAATCAGCCACCAGACCGCTGGCTTTCAGTTGCTGACGGCTGAGAGCTGAGGGCTGAAAGCTTGTTTTCCCAAGAGGAGGGAGCGACCAATGAAAAAGACGCAGCAGTTCCTTTCCAAGCTGAAATTGCCCAGTGAAGACAATCACGCTCTTAAGCCGAGCGACAAGCGCTTCCCTGACGGTGGCCAGTACCGCATCGAAATACCCAGCGTCGAGGGCCCGCGGGTCTTCCGCGAGGTGCTCGCAGCGGTGAAGGAGCATCTGGTGCCGATCCATCGGGTCAGCCAGGGCAGCGGCATCATGCTGCTCACCAAGCACGAGATCTCGGATATGGCGAGCATCGGCGCGGGCGAGGGTATTGAGGTCTGCCTGTTCGTCGGGCCGCGCGCCACCTTTGAGACCGGCGCCCAGGCGTTCGCGACCGCCGGCAAAGTGATCGGCTTGCAGCATCGCGGCGCTGACCAGCTTGTCTACGCCATCGAGGACGTGCGGCGCGCCTGCGAACTCGGCATTCGCAGCGTGCTCCCCGCCGACATCGGCCTGATCTGGGTGCTGAACGAGATGAAGAAGAAGGGCGAGCTGCCGAAGAATCTGGTGATCAAGAGCTCGGTTACGCTGCCCGCCGCCAATCCGGCAACCGCCAAGCTTTTCGAGGACGCTGGAGTCTCGACGCTCAATGTCCCCACCGACCTCAGTGCCGCGCAATTCGGGGCCATCCGACAGGCGGTCGACATTCCGATCGATACCTACATTGAAGTCCCCGACAACTTCGGCGGCTTTATCCGCTACTACGAGATGCCGCGGCTTATATCGGTGGCAGCGCCCATCTACTTCAAGTTCGGCCTGCGCAACGCGCCGGACATCTACCCCTCAGGCGAGCAGCTCGAAGATATGGCCTGCCGCATGGGCCGCGAGCGCGTGCGTCGGGCGCGGATCGCGCTGGACCTGCTCGAGCGCTACATGCCCGAGGCAAAGATGTCGCCCCTAGGGTCGAAGGACTTGGGCATTCCGGAAGTGTGAGTCGGGCAGGCTTCGTGCTGACCTGCTCTGGTCCCACCCCCGCCAGGAGGGTGTGAAGTCATTGCGAGGGGTCATCCAACGCAGAGACACAGAGGCACAGAGAGAAATGGGAAAGTCGGGAGACGAACGACGTCTTGAATGCGATTCTTTTACTCTTCTCCGTGTCTCTGCGCCTCCGCGTTTAATTTCGCACGTTCCAAGGCGGAAAGCGAGACGCCCGCGCTACGATAGCATTTCCAGCACCGAATTCGCCCAAATATAGAACGCCACGTGCGGACTCCAGTACTCGCAGGTGCGCCAGTTCAGCGTGTATTCGGTGTCGAGTACCGGCTCATCGTCGGCGTTGCCGGCGATGCCGTTCATGATGCCGCCTGGAATCAGCCCGACGAAGCGCGAGTGTGGGTAAGGGTTGCGCATGCCCTCGCCGGTCATAAGACACGCGCCGAAAGGATTCGCTCCCATCACCCATTCGAGCTGCCGATAAGCGAGGTCCACGTAACGCCTGGCCTTGTCGCCGGCAATCCGCGCAAAGCGAGCCAGCAGCAGCGCGTTGCCTCCCAGGTGAGAATTGGTCCCTTGCCACCAGAAGCCCTTGCGAGTGGGCATGAAATAACGATAGGTCAGGTTCCCCGCCAGCGAACGATATGTTTCCGGCGTGGGGCTGCCTTGGAAAAGGCTCAGCGGAATAATGCGGTAGCTATTTCGCTCCGCCATCGGCAGCAGGTACTCGTCCAGGTGGAGCGCCACCGCGTCCTTCCACTTCTCGCGGTCGTTCGCATCCGGAAACGTATCGTAAAGCTCCAGCAGCGCCAAGGGCGGTAGCGACGTGAACACCACGTTCACGTAAGGTTTGTCGCCGTCCATCCAGAAACCGCGCACCAGCTTCTGGTCGCCGAGGAACGACGTGTTCTGGCACGCCAGCAGGTCGCGCGCCAGGAGCATGGCATGGCGGCGATAAAGGTCGTCACGCGTGGCACGAAACAGTTCGCAGGTAGCGACGGTCCACCAGGCGATTTCGAGCGTAGCCTTCGGCGCGCCGAAAGCGTACCAGGCGCGCGCGCCGGCAGCCAGGCACTGCCGCGCGTAGTCGGGGTCGGACTTCGCGTAGCATTGCCCCACCAATCCTTGGAGCGCGGCAAAGACGGCGGCGGTATCGCTGCGTTTCGCCGTGTTGATGTAGCGGTCGTCGCCGGTGCCGATGGTGTTGTCGGTCCAATGATTGTCGCTGTTATCACCGTTCACGCCGCCCGCCACGTCGGCCCAGACCTTGCCGTCAGCGTCCTGCATCTTGAGGAAGTATTGGTTGCCATGCCGGACTTCTTCCAGGATTTGCTCGTGCGTCGGATCGCCGGGCCGTGGGCTGGGAAGGTTGCGGAAGAGGTTGAGGAGGGCGATGCCATTGAGCATGGTCACGTCCATCCATTTGCGCAGGTCGCCGGCGTCGTGCCAGCCACCCACTTCGTCCACATGCTCGCCCGTATCACGGCGACGCGCGTCGTCGAGGTGGCAGGCCGGATGGACCATCGGCACTTCCACGCCGCAGCGCTGGTAGCGGTAGTAGCCGACCGCCTTAGGCAGCGTGCGGCGCCAGACCTGGTCGTCGAGGGCGAATTGGACTGAGTGTTCGCCTCCGACGGTGATCTGGTAGAGGCCGGGACGGTCGAGGTCGGTGAAGTCGGCGGTGAGGCACGGGCCCAAGTCCGGGCCCAATCCCGGCCCTGGCTCCGAGCGCGCTTCGGTGAGAGGGCGCGTGAAGCTGAAGTGGCGCTCCGAGACGTCGCGCAGAGTATACTCACGCGGCGGTGTCGAAGCCAGCGCCCTCACCACCAGGGTCTTTGATCCCACGCGCGGCCGGAATCCCAGGTGATTGATCGCTATCGTCGGCCGCTCGGGCGCGGTCATCTTCTCCACCGGATCGGCCACCGGCGGGCCGGCCTGAGCTGCGGCTCTGACTGCTGCCGTCACCGCGGGCGCAACTGCGGCCGTGCCAAGAAACTGTCTGCGTTTCATAAGGCGCCTCACGCAGGGCGGAAGAGGTCAATGCAAAAGACTCCGAAGGTGTACTACCAGTTCCAAACTTCTTCGCGCCGGGCGAAGCGCACGAAGAATTAGGCTTGCTTATGGATGGCGGCCGGCGTAAAGTCTTCCCAAGGGCAGATGCCCCATGAGTATGTTTTCGCTTACCAGTTTTGCTTGGGCGATCGTTGTCTTCACCCTCTCCTCAGCGCTCACTGTCTTCTATGTCGTTGAGGTGTTCCGGCGCGCCGTGTTCACCTCACGCGATGGCCAAGAGCCTACGACTACACAGACGTCGTCAAAGAAGGACAGCTCGCACCGAGACCCTGGGGGTACCGGACCGCTGGACTATTCCGGGCAAGTCGGAATCGTTTTTTCGTGAGGCTCGGAATTCTTGTGCCAAAGCAAGTGCCGCCATCAAAACATCGGCATTGTGATATCGCCCCAGAAACTTCGCCGAGGTGGAATCGTAACGCTGCCCACGGTGGCTGGTTCAGGGCTGGAGCCTTTCACCTCCGCGATCACCACCGGAGTCATCTTTGCCGTCAGATCGGTCACGTGCTCGGCGGTCAACTGCGGCCGGCCCGGTTCGTCCACCCGCGAGAAAACGACCTGATAGCTATCGTCCGGCGTGCCCATGATCCTTTCCCTCCGGTGATGAACGAACCAGGGAAAGACGAACCCCAGCAGGTAGCGGAAGCGGCCCGGCGAGAGCCGGCTGAACATGCGGTGGTCGGTGCCGACGTCGGCGAACATGTTCACCATGCCGTAGTCCTGGGGCAGAACGTGGGCGGTGAACACCGCGCCCTGTTCCTTGTCGAGAGCTGCGCGCACTTGCGGGTCGCGCAAAGCCTCGGCAGCGATCTGTTGAATCTTCTCCTCCGGCATAGGCCAGATGGAGATGGCGAGCGTGCGGTCTTCGGGCAGCAACGTGGTGGCCGAGTGGTCGATGGTATAGCGGCGCAACGCGAGCCCTCCGCCGATGACCAAAATTGTCACCACTGCACTCGAGGCAGCGAGCGCGACCCGACGGTTCGGAATCCAACCGAAAAATAGCCGGAAGAGCTTGCCGCCCGGCTCCCCAGGTATGAACATGGCAGTGCGCCGGCGATAGTCAGCGTACTCGGGAAACTTCGCCTCCATTTGCTTCTCTTCAAAGCGCGCCAGGAAGTAGTAGAGAAACAGCATTCCCAGGTAAAAAACCAAGATGACAATGCGCGGCCACATGGTAAGAAGGCCGAAAGCGGCGACAGCGAGACTCAGGTAGAAAGGATGGCGGATCTTCGAGTAGAGCCACGACTGAGCTACCTTCCCGCGAATGAGACGGGTGGCGTAGACCTGAGTCCCAATCACGAGGAAGGCCAGGACACCAAAGCTGAAGCACGTGCTGCCTACCTGCCAGCGAAGAAATTCCAGGAACTTGCTGGTGGTGATGACCGAGTGCGGCAGGAAGAACGCCTCCATCCACGCGGTGGCCCGCCAGCGGTGTAACCCCTGGAGCGTGGGCGCGTAAACGGAGTACCAATAAAAAGCAAAGGGGCTGATCATGATGATCACCTCGATCATCACCAGCCCGTAGAGCGCCGAAAGAATCCATTTGAAGATTTTCTTCATCGCTCAACGGTCCCCCTAAATCAGACGCGAGTTTGAGGCGCGGAAGAAAAGCTAACAAGTCGAGCGCCGCAAGTCAAGACCGAGTGGCTAGTGGCCTGTGACGAGTGGCTAGCAAGAGAAGTCGAAGGTCGAAGGTCTAAGAGTGAAGACGGAAACCCTGCCTTTTGCCCTTCAACCTTTGACCTTCAACTCTTCCTGCTAGCCACTAGCCACTAATCACTAGCCACTTTCTTCTAGCCGTGGACTTGCTGGGCAATGAAGAAGGCCGCGGTGGCGATCAGCGCGCCCACCACGGCGTCGGCCGCGTAGTGGTAGCGGCCATAGACTGTGGCGGCGGCGATGCTGGCGGCCGCCACCAGGAACACGATCCCGAGGCGCGGGAACTCGGCGCGGACCGCCAGCGCCGTGGCCGTGACTGCGGCGACGTGACCGCTGGGGAACACGCTCGACGGGATGCCGTAATTCCCGAGGATCCACAAGTTCAGCTTGCGCAGCAGCGGCGCTACGGTGGGGCCGGGGAGGTCGTGAAAGAGGACGCGCGGTGGGGTGGAGGGAAAGAACGGGAACAGCGCGTAGGTGGCGAGCGCGGCCAGCAAGATCGCGGTCCAGAAGCGATCGATGGCGCGTTCCGTTGCGCCCCTGCCTCCAAGCCGCTCCCGGCGCCGCATGCCGAGGAGTAGCGCCGCAAATCCCAGCGGGACCATCGGGTAGCAGAGCAGATAGCAGAACTCGAGGTAATGTTGAATCCACGGAGCGCCGTGATTGAGGATGCCCAGCACCAACCGGCTGTGGAGCAGGACCAGGTCCCAGCGCTCGAAGAGTTGATCCAGCCGGTAATTAGTGTCCGGCAGGCACAGCGCCCCGGCTTCGCGGAAAGCCAGGATGATCATCAGGGCCGGGAACCAGTTGCGAACCGCAACCAGCCATTCGCCCCCATGGTCGGTTGTTTTGTTATGCGCACGACGGCGAAACTCCAGGATCACGCCGCCGGTCACGACGTTCAGCACCGCCATGGTGAGGCCCTGATTGAGGGCGACCTGAAAGGCCGTGGCGGCGATCGAGGCGAAGGCGAAGTAACCCAGGACCACTTTCTCCGAAGCGCGGAACCGCTTTCCCTCGCTCGCTGTCGGCGTTTCCACGCTGGTGCTTTCCGGCACGGTACTGGCTTCGATCTCCATCCGTCAACTCCCGATCGCAATAGGTCGGCAGTCTGGACGGCAAGCGTCGTGCCAAACTCGCGTCACCAAGGTTCACTTCTATTTTCATGCAGATAGCAAGGCTGGTGCAAGGTGGCGGGGCGGCAGGAAGCGGTGCTTGTCACCTCCACCGCCAGAAAAAGCTGGCGGCGCCGAGAATTGACGATTGCAGATTGACGATTGACGATTGGAAGAAGAAAAGAGGCCACACGTTTCTTTCAATACCCCACTGACGATCGTCAACGGCGCCCTTTAGGGCGGCGCTGTGAATTCAATAAGATGCCCGGCTAAAGCCGGCCTCTACGAAAGCCCAAGGGCGTTTCTTAGCACCCTGCTAGTCTAGAGCTGTGTAACGTACGTGGTGTAGGCCTCCTCCTTAACGGCGTAGAACGGTACAAAGCGGATCTTCTCCGGCGGCTGCAGCACCTCGAAAGACAGCGGGGTGTAGGGCACCGGTTCCAGCATACCCGGCGAGTCGAGGGCGCGGCTAGGGAGCTTCAAGCCGGGTTCCAGGGCCACGAGCATCAACGGGCCATGCATCAGGGCCGCCAAATCGCGGTACTGGTCGTCGATAGGCTCAGTGCGGAAGGAAAACGGTAGCGTGACCTGGATGGCGTCGTGGTTCTGCCAACGGCGGCGTAGGTGAGCGAAGGTCCCGGGTTCAGCGGGAACGGAAGCCTCCTTGCCGTTGACGGCGAGCCGGGCGGGCGACCGCAGCCAGCTTGGGATGCGAACTCCAACCGTAAACTCCGCCGGAACCGAGAGTTCCAGCCGGAGTTCGGTGGAGTCCGCCGCGGGGTAGTCCGTAGCCTGAATGAGCCGGGCGTTGGGGTCCGGAAGTTTCAGGCGCACTTCGGAGGGCGTGAAGAGATTCACGAACACTCCGTCCGAGTTCCAGAAATAGGCGCTGATGGTATAGTCGGCCACCACCTGGGGCAGCGTACCAGCGCAGCAAGGATACTTGTCGGGGAAGAACGTTTTCTGTGTGGCGGGGTGGTAATCCGAATAGTAGAAGAAGCGATCGCCCTGCGGATCTTTGACGCCCAAGATGGTGTTGTACAGGGCGCGCTCGAGGCCGTCGCCGTAATGCGCGTCCGCGGTAACACGCAGTAGATACCGCGCCAGCTTGAAATGCGCATAGGACCCGCACGGCGTCTCGAAGTGCGCGTGCGTGGAAGGGAGGCTGCCCGCGAGCAATCCCTGGCCGGGCTTTATGAAGGTCTCGTTCGGACCCCAGCCGCCGGAGGCGTACCACTGCGTTTTTTCCAGCATGTCCCAGGCGTTGCGTGCTGCTTCAAGATGCTTCGGTTCGCCCAGGGCGAGATAGGCCCGCGCCGCTGACGAGAGGGTATTCACGTGGCTGTAGGCGTGGCGCCCGGGGAGCACGTTCTCGCCCCGCGCCAGCGGTTCAAAGTAGGTCTTATCGAGCAGGAACCTTTCCGCCATCTCCAGGTGCTCGCGCTTGCCGGTGACCTCGTAGGCGTAGAACTGGTTCTCCGCCAAGGTATAGGATTCGTCGTCAGGAGCCTCGGTCAGAGCCTCGAACTGGCGGTCGAGGGCGCGCGGCGGAAGGTGGCGCAGCGCTCCTTGGGTGGCTCGCTCCATCACCTCCAGGGCGGATGTGTCGCCTGCGAATTGGTAGGCGTCCAGCAGGCCGATCACGTGCTTGTCGTAGGTGTAAGCAGGGAAAGCGATCGCGGCCCGTTGGCTGGCGTAACAGAAGCCATCCGAGGAGACCGTAGCAGCGAAGCCGTCCACCAAGCGCTTGACTTTCGCCTGGGTCGCGGCGTCACCGGTGGCGTCGGCGAATCGCGCCAAGCCGGAGATGAACTGGCCAAGGCAGTGACCCGGGGCAAAGGCGTCCGCGTCATACCAGCCGCCCATGTCCTCGCCGGGCGCCGGAAGGCCGGCGCGCTGGCGGTACACTTTGAGCACGCGGTCCTCGTCGAGACCTTGGTAAAAGGTATGGATGCGGTCGAACTGGTCTTTCAGCGGACCGCCGGTCAGCTTCACGTCGGAGTATCGGAACTGGAACAGCTTCTCGCGGGAAGGCGCGTCAGCGGAAGCCGTGCCGTAGGCCGCGTTCGTGGAGCCGCGGAGGGCACGCACAAGGCGATGAGGCGACGCGCAAGCCGCTGCGGCGGCGCTCGCCATCTTCTTCATGAATTGCCTGCGGGAAGGGTCGCTCGCGACTCCCATTCTGAGCATGCTGGGCTCCTTGGCGATGAGATGCTTGCAGGTCCGCCCCTGCCGAAACGCTCGGCCGGACCCGGCGATGCCACTTTAGCACGAGCCGACCGAGCCGAAGACCAACTTCTTAAGCTGGAGAGCCGTTGGATGTCATTTTAAGCTGGAGAGCCGTTGGATGTCATTCTGAGCCCTTCGCCGCGCTCAAGCGTAAACTCCGCGAAGCGCAGCGAAGCATCTCTCTCTTTGGCTACCGAGCGGGTTCAGCTCTTCGCTGAGCTGACAATGACAATGACAAGATCCATCTTGACGGGATTTGGGGTCTTAGGCATATTAAAGGATCATCGGCCGGGCAAGCATAAGAGGGGTTGACTTTCGCGCTCCCGTTCGAATGAAGGTGTAAAAAAAGAGTGGTTGAAACCTGGCGCCATCGCTAAATCGGAACCAGCCCTTTTCCTTCTGTGGGGGAAAGATGTCTTTGGTCAAGTCACCTACTCTGACGCCTGCTAAGCTCGCCGCGTGCCGGGCCAACGCCCAGAAATCGACCGGGCCCCGCACGCCCGAGGGTAAGCGCCGCATTGTGTTTAATTCCCTGAAGCACGGCGAACGCTCCCGTGACTTCCTTTCCAACCTGCTCAAAGCCGGATCGCGCGAAGACAAGGAGAGCTACCTCGAGCTCCATCACCGCCTGGAGCCACTGTTGCAGCCAGCCACGGCGGAGGATAGGAGGAAGGCGGAGGCCCTGCTCCGCCAGCTCTGGTGTACGCAAAGGCTGCTTTCGCGAGCGCTAAACCGGCCCCGAGCCCTGGATTCACCATCGAAGCGAAGATCCCCTTTGAAATCAGACCCCAGGAAAATAACGACACGATCAGGAATTCAGGTGGTGGTGCCTTGGGGCCGATTGACCTTCCACCTGTGCCTGCGCCGGGGCCGTGGCCCCAACCGGCTGGGCACGCGAGGGTCGGGTCAGGGGGCTTTACCTAACGGGCCTAATGGGCCCGATGGGTCTGGTGCGACCCCTGGCAATCGACGGCGGAAAATGGTCTACTGGACCGTGCGCATCTACCGTCACAAGGCCCGAAGCCCGGAAGCTTGGCTGGCAGCGAACCGTGCTGAGATGGTCTCCCGGCGGGCCTCGCCCGGAGCCAACGGGCCAGCAGCAGTTCCGGCAATTTCGGCGCCGGAGAAACGTAGCAACGAATGAGGGTCGATGCGAACCCGGGGCCCCGTGTCTTTAATGCCTTTTTGTTCAGAATGCGTGAGCGAACTACGAACTTCGGTAACTTCGGCTGAGAAATTGCCGATTGCGGATTGCCGATTGCCGATTGGAAGGGAACACGCAATCCACCCCGGTTTTCCAATCTTCAATCGTCAATTCTTCGGTGGTCGTTGGAGACCCAGATTGGTTGTGCACACGATGACCGCCAGGATTCCAACCCGAGCCAGTACGATTCAAACCGATGCGGTATGCCGCCACTATCACATGGGCGACTCGGTGATCCGCGCCGTAGACGGGATCTCGCTGGAAGTCGGCGCCGGCAAGTTCGTGGCATTGCTGGGCAGTTCGGGCTCGGGAAAGTCATCGCTGCTGAACCTGCTGGCCGGACTCGACCGTCCCACTTCCGGCGCCGTGGTGGTCGACGGCCGCAACCTGGCGGAGATTTCAAGCGAGGAGCTTTCCCGGTACCGCCGCCACAGCGTGGGAATGGTGTTCCAGGCTTTCAACCTGATCTCTACCATGACCGTCATCGAGAACGTCGAGTTGCCGATGCGCTTCGCGGAAACCGAGCGTGGCCAGCGTTTGGTGCGGGCTCGCGAGGCCCTGCAACGGGTGGGGCTGGGAGCGCGTCTCGCGCATCGTCCCAGCCAACTCTCAGGCGGAGAGCAGCAACGCGTGGCCCTGGCCCGCGCGGTGGCCAACGGCCCCAGCCTGCTCCTGGCCGACGAGCCCACCGGCAACCTGGATAGCCGCACGGGGAGCGAGATCATGGACCTGATTCACCAATCCAACGAGCAGCTCGGCATGACCGTGATCCTGGTGACGCACGAGCGCTCGCTCGCCGAGCGCTACGCCGAACGACTGATCTTTCTCGCCGACGGCAAAGTGATCGGCGACGAGGCGAACACCCCTGAGGGGGGGAGGGTGTAAATCAATTATGCCTCACGACATAAGTGAACGCGCTTTGGTGAAGAGAACGGGGTTCGGGATTCGGGAATCCGGATTCGCAGAGAAGACGGCCTTCGTGGGGCGTCCGCCGCAGGGGACGACATCGGCTCTCGCTCTACGAATCGACGATCCCATCTCCGGTTTTCTCAGCGAACCCCGAACCCCCAATCCCGAACCCCGTTCTCCCTTCAATCCAAAATCGAAAATCCAAAATCCAAAATGGACACCGCCTGCGGGAGAAGGAGCGCAGCGGTGAAAGCCAACGACCTCGTCGAGCTTGCGGGGCGCAACCTTCGCGAGTCCATACTGCGGAATTCGCTCACCACGCTGGGCATCGGAGTAGGGGTCGCGTCCCTTGTCGCCATGCTCTCGCTCGGCATTGGCCTACAGCAGTTGGCCAATCGACGCCTGGAAAGGTCGGGTCTCTTTGACACGGTCCTAGTCACCTCGCGCCGCAGCTTCCGCGGCTTCGATCGCGAGCGCGAGCAGAACCGGGAGGGCCCTCCGCCCGCCGAGAGCCGGGTGCTCGATGAAAAGGCGCGGCTGGAAATGGCGCACTTGCCCGGCGTGCTGGAAGCGACTCCGGACATCCGCTTCATCACCGAGTTCAGGTACCAAGACAAGCCACACCTCACCATGGTGTCCGGCCTTCCGCCATCGGCCAAAGATAAAGACGCCTTCGACAACATGCAGGGCGCTTTCTTTTCCGGCGATGCGGCCGACGAAGCCATTCTGCAGATCCAGTTCGCCGACGAACTGCTTGGGATTCACCAAAGGGTGGGCGAAGCAAGCTCGAAGGTGAATGCGCAAACGCAATCGTTGATCGGAAAAGAGCTGACGCTGAAATACGCGGAGCAAGTGCCGGCGCCAGTAACTTCCGAAGCGAAGCCCACACCGGATCATAGCCACGCCGGCTCGAGCGATCAGAAAGGAACACTCGCAGACACGAGCGCGCCCACAGCGATGGCTTCGTTCTCCGTCGTCCCACGGGAGAGGAAGCTGCGCATCGTGGGCATCACCGACCAGGAACCCGACGGCCTCCGGGGCGCGTCGGGCGGCCGCGTGTTCGTGCCCCTTCAGTTTGTGGAGGACCTGCACGTGATGGTGCCCGCCGGGATGCGCGACAGCGAATCCAGTTTCTCGAACCAGCCGACGTATCAAAGCGTCAGCGTGCGCGTGAAGAATCCGGATAAGATTGAGGAGGTGCAGGATGCCGTCAAGAAGATGGGGTTCAACACCTTCTCCATCCTCGATGCCACGCGCAGCCTCCGGCGGTTCTTTGCCGTCCTCGATCTCTTCCTGGGCATCTTCGGCAGCCTGGCGCTGGCGGTGGCGGCGCTGGGAATCGTCAACACGCTGGTGATGGCGATCCTCGAGCGGCGGCGCGAAATCGGGATCATGAAGGCCATCGGCGCCAGCGACGGCGACGTGAAGAAGCTCTTCTTTGCCGAGGCCGGGGTGATGGGCCTGTTCGGCGGGATGTTGGGGGTGGCGTTGGGCTGGTCGATCGGACGCCTGATCAACCTGGGCACCAACTTCTATTTGCACCAACAAAACCTTCCTTCGGAAGACATCTGGTCGGTGCCCTGGTGGCTGGTCGGGGGAGCCATTGCTTTCGCTATCGTCATCAGCATGATCTCCGGGCTTTATCCCGCCGCCCGGGCGGCGCGACTCGACCCGGTGCAGGCTCTTCGCTACGAATGAGGGCAACGAGGGCATTGATGCGTGGTCCTGGCGGCCGGTTCCGGCAGTTCTTCCATTTGGCTACACTGCTAGCCATCTATAGCGCCGAAGCCCACGCGCAAGGCCGCATCGAGTGCGGTGCCGTCGCCAGCACAATTCTGCGGCAGCCGGTCCGCTACTGCGTCTTTCTGCCGCCGAGCTACGATGCGGCGACGACGAATACCGTGGCCCGCGACGTCCGCCGTTACCCTGTGCTCTACGCTCTGCACGGCCTGGGTGACAACGAACAGTCGCTGGTAAATACCGGCGCCTGGACTTTGATCCAGGATTTGCGCGAGCACCACAAGATCGGCGAGTTTCTCATCGTGACACCCGATGGCGAGCAGACCTTTTACATCAACTCGCGCGACGGTCGCGTCCGCTACAGCGACTTTTTCATTCGCGAGTTCCTGCCGGCCGTCGAGCGGAAGTATCGCGTGCGCGCAGGGCGGCAGTGGCGGGGCATTACGGGGATGTCGATGGGAGGCTACGGTGCGTTGCGCTTCGCGTTCGCGTACCCGCAGCTCTTCGGCGCGGTGAGCGCGCACAGCGCCGCCATCGTCGCCAAGCCCCCGGGCCAATCGAACCGCGCCGTGGACACGGGTTCGTCGCTGGCGGCGCTGCTCGGCGCGCTCTATGGCAATCCGGTGGACCTTGCCTTCTGGAACCAGAACAGTCCGTTGGTTCTGGCAAAGGGGAATCCGTCCGCGCTCTCGCGGCTCCGGATTTACTTCGATTGCGGCAGCGAGGATAGCTACGGCTTCGATAACGGCGCGCGCGCATTGCACGAGGAACTCGACGCGCTAAAGGTGAAGCACGAGTTCCACATTTATCCGGGAGGCCACGGCGTCGAGTACTATCTCACTCACGTCGCCGAATCGATTCAGTTTCATTCGCGCGCCTTCGACGCCGCAAAGTAGAGGCCGGGTGTGCCTGGCGCTCGTATGATCGCGTCAGCTTGGACGACGGTTTGATATTTTCTTCGCGCCACCGCTTTCAGGAGACTCATGGACCGCTCATCTGCTTGGGAACTGCTTTGCGAATACACTCGGAACGAGAACTTGCGCAAGCACGCGCTGGCCGTTGAAGCCTGCGTGCGCGCCTACGCCGCGAAGTTTGGTGCGGACGAGGCGAAATGGGGCGTGACGGCCCTCATCCACGACTTCGATTACGAAGTCTATCCGAACGCTCCCGACCATCCCCTCAAGGGCAGTGAGATCTTGAAGGAGAAGGGCTATCCGGAAGAAGTCCGCCGCGCTATCCTCGGCCACGCCGACTACACGGGAGTGCCGCGTGACACGCTGATGGCTAGGGCGCTATTTGCCTGCGACGAGGTGGCCGGGTTCATTACCGCCTGTTCGCTGGTGCGCCCGGACCGGATCAAAACGTTGGAAGCGAAGTCAGTGAGAAAGAGAATGAAGGACAAGGCCTTCGCGCGCTCGGTGAGCCGCGAGGACATCGTCAAGGGCGCCGAGGAGCTTGGCGTCCCGCTCGACGAGCACATTACCTTCTGCATCGAAGCGATGCGCGCGGTAGCCGATCAGCTCGGTCTCGCGCCCGCCTCGGCCTAGCACCGGGTTGCTCGCCACCGCCTGTGGGCCGTGCCTTCAGGCGCGAGCGAGTTACAATACGATCTTCTGCAAATAGGCAGCGACGGCGGTTTCCCAATGAAGCTGGTTGGTGAACTTCTCCCTCAAAGACTGTGAGGCCGCAGGCTCGCCGTGCACGAGGTGGACTTTCTGCGGCGCTTTGGGGAAGCGCCCCAGCCAGCGTAGGATCTCGCCGTAGTCGGCGTGACCGCTGAGGTTGTCCATCGACTCGACGCGAGCCCGAATTGACACTTGCGCTCCGTGAATCTTCACGCTGGTCGCACCCGACTGGATGATCCGGCCGCGAGTACCCGCGGCTTGAAAGCCTTCGAAGAGGATGGTGTTGCGATGATCCGGCAGGCAGCGCTTCAGATGATGCAGAACGCGGCCTCCGGTGGCCATGCCGCTGGCCGAGATGATCACCATTGGGAAATGCACGTCGTTAATGGCCTTGGATTCCTCAACCGTGCGGTCGAAGTGAACGCCCGGCGGCGCGAAAGGCTTAACGCCCTGCTTCTCCAACGCGTC
Source organism: Terriglobia bacterium (assembly GCA_035315065.1). Taxonomy (GTDB): domain Bacteria; phylum Acidobacteriota; class Terriglobia; order UBA7540; family UBA7540; genus DATFYM01. Next base: position 3,816 of record DATFYM010000124.1, on the reverse strand, counting down.
CACATCCAAGTTGTGGTCCTCGTGGTGACGGTTATAGAGGTCCGTGCTGTCGATCGCCATGGGGCTGTCCACGTGGATCGGGATGGAATGCACCTTGTTTTGTTCGACAAGTTCCCGGAAAACGTAAAGCAGTTCCTGGGTCCTACCCACGGCAAAGGCGGGAATCACCACGGTGCCGCCGCGAGCCGCGGTGGACTCAACAATCGAGGCGAGGCGGGCACGGAAGTCGTCGCTGGGATGCAGGCGGTCGCCGTAGGTGGATTCGCAGAGCATTGTGTAGTCGCCCGAAACCTCCGGCACCACGGGCTCGCGAATGAGAAGCTGCCGCTCGCGGCCGAGGTCGCCGGAGAAGAGCACGCGGCGCTCGACGCCGTTTTCATGAACGGTTAGCTCGATCATGCGCGCGCCGAGAATGTGCCCGGCGGCGAAGAACCGGCAACTGAAGTGTTCCGAGATCTCCACCGGCTTGCTCTCATCGACGGCGCGAAAACTCTGGAGCGATTTCACGGCGTCGTCGTATGTGTAGAGCGGCAGGGCCGGCTTGTGCTTGCTGAAACCTTGCTTGTTGGCGTATGCGGCGTCTTCTTCCTGTAAGTGGCCGGAATCAGGCAATAGCAGTTGGCAGATGTCCACCGTGGCTGACGTGGCGAGGACTTGTCCGCGAAAGCCTTCCTTGATCAGCCGGGGAATGTAGCCGGTGTGATCGAGGTGAGCGTGCGTCAACACCAAACAGTTGATGCTGGCGGGCGGCGCCGGAAACGGATTCCAGTTCCGGAGTCGCAGTTCCTTCTCGCCCTGGAAAAGGCCGCAGTCCACTAGCAATCGCTCGCCGCCGGCTTCAATGAGATATCGCGAGCCAGTAACGCTTCCGGCGGCGCCGAGAAACTGAAGTGTAGGCATCCGTTTCCCCCCGCGTGACGAGCTCTGGGTTAGGGAGCTTCGCTGATGATGGCCAAACCTTGAAGCCCCCGGAACGGCGACGGTCATCACTGGTCAGGGGCATGGCGTACGACGCATCAGATCACAACGGACTCCTGATACTCTCCAAACACCTTGCGCAGCGTGTCGGAGATCTCGCCCACCGTCGCATACGACTTGACGGCCGCAAGAATGGCAGGCATGAGATTGCGATCCGAGCGTGCTGTCGCCTCCACTTCGTCGAGCGCCGCTTTGGCGCGGGCCGAATCGCGGTGGGCACGCAAGCTGCGCAAGCGCTCTACTTGCGCGCACTCGATCTCAGAATTGATACGGAGCAGAGGAGGCGCTGCGTCGGCGTCCATTTGATAGCGGTTCACTCCCACCACCGTCTTCTCACCCGATTCCACCGCTTTTTGATACTCATAGGCCGCCTGCTGGATCTCGCGCTGGACGTATCCAATCTCGATGGCGCGCAGCGTGCCTCCCAGCTTATCGATCTTGCGCAGATACTCTTCCGCACCCTGCTCGATCCTCGAGGTAAGGTTTTCGATGAAGTAGGAGCCGCCCAGCGGATCGACCGTGTTGGTCACGCCGCTTTCATAGGCGATGATCTGCTGGGTGCGCAGCGCCAGCAGGGCTGAGGCTTCGGTGGGCAAAGACAGCGCCTCGTCGCGGGAGTTGGTGTGCAGTGATTGCGTTCCTCCCAGCACCGCGGCCAGCGCCTGCAACGTGACCCGCACGAGGTTAACCTCGGGCTGCTGGGCGGTCAGCGTGCTGCCCGCCGTTTGCGTGTGAAAACGAAAGACCCAGGAGCGAGGATTTGCCGCGCGGAAGCGCTCGCGCATGATGCGCGCCCACAGCCGTCGCGCGGCGCGGAACTTCGCCACTTCCTCCAGCAGGTCGCTGTGCGCATTCAGGAAGAATGAGAGGCGCGGCGCGATGGCGTCCACCGCGAGGCCGCGCTTCTGAGCTGCCTCGACGTAGGCGATACCGTTGGCGAGCGTGAAGGCTACTTCCTGAACGGCCGTCGAGCCCGCTTCGCGGATGTGGTAGCCGCTGATCGAAATGGTGTTCCATTCCGGGGTATGCTCGTGGCAGAAAGCGAAGATGTCCGTGACGATCCGCAGCGCCGGCGTGGGGGGATAGATGTACGTGCCGCGTGCGACGTACTCCTTGAGGATGTCGTTCTGGACGGTGCCCGAAACCTTGGCTAGGCCGACGCCCTGCCTCTCGGCGACGGCAAAATAGAGCGCCAGCAAGATCGCCGCCGTGGCATTGATGGTCATCGAGGTCGAAACTCGATCGAGAGGAATGCCGTCGAAGAGAGTCTCCATATCTTCGAGCGAGTCGACCGCGACACCGACGCGACCGACCTCGCCCTGGGCGAGCGGGTGGTCCGAGTCGAGGCCGATCTGCGTGGGAAGATCGAAGGCGACGGAGAGCCCGGTGGTGCCTTGCGAGAGCAAATAGCGGTACCGGGCGTTCGATTCCGTCGCCGTGCCGAAGCCCGCATACTGGCGCACCGTCCACAACCGGCTGCGATAGAGCGTGGGATGAATACCGCGGGTGAACGGATACTCACCGGGAAAACCAAGGTCGCTCTCGGCTGACCCATCCCTCTGCTCCGTCGCATCTGCGGGCTGATAGAAGGTCTTGGTCTCGAGACCCGACGCGGTCTTGAACTTCAATCCGTGGTCGTTGTTGGAACTCATGGTCAAAAAGGATACGGGTGCATGGGACAGGTCAAAAGTGAAAGGGTAAAGGCAAAGGGCTGAAGGGCAAACCCTCTTACCTTTACCCTTCACACTTTACACTTTGCTCCTGCCCTGTCCCCCTGCCCCCTACCGCACGCTCCGTGCCTTCACAAAAGAGTAAAGGCCGCAAAGGATTAGGAGCACCGTGAAACTGGCGAAAAGGTAAAGGCGCACCAAGCCGAGCGAGGCAGATTCCCGGTACTGTTCCCACTCTCGGAACGAGACTGTAGCGCCAGCGACAGCCAAGCCCAGAAAGATAACGCCCACCAGCACGTGGAACAGCCGGAGAGCCTGCCGATAGGCGGTTGATATCAACTGACCGAGTTTGCTCACGGCGCTGCGCTTTTCTCTGGGGTCGCACCATCCGAAATGGCGCGAGATCTCGTCGAGGCTAAGAACACCCTGCCCCCCGTAGGTATCCTAGCAGAAAATGAGTGCGCACGATCGCTACCCGGCCGGAGGTCTGCGGCAACAGCGTCGATCAAAGGTCCAAAGTCCTTGGGGATGCAGTTCCCTCCCGTCAATCCAAATCGATCTCGCGCGCCGGCCGGGTGACAGGCTCCCCTCTGGTCTTCTCCAGCGCTTCGGCGAACTTGCGCTCGAGGAGCTGCGACTTCACTTTCTCCTCTTCCTCACTCTGGCGAAAGAGCGCTTCGCGCCGCTGGGCCTCTTTCCGAAGCAGGGCGCCGGCCTGGTCAATGTCCGCGGTTTTGGCGTGCCGGCGAGGTGCGCGGTGCGAGATCACCTTGCGCAATTCGCGGTCAACCTTCAGCAGGGAGCCGCAGCACGGGCAGGTGACTTCGAAAGGATCATGAGCGAGTTCGACCATACGGTTCTGCTCAATCGACCTTTTGCTTGAATGCCCGAAAGCGCCCATTCGTAACTTGGCCGGCAGATTGGCGCCACCGACCCGTCCTCGGCTTCGGGCACGGAAGCGCGGGGAGCTCTCGCATTCAAGAGAAAACTATGTGGGTGTCGGAGTCGTTTGTCAAGAGACTATTGCGACTAGTATAAAGTTTCAGTAAAAGATGCACTGATTAGGTTTTCCTGCTATACTCGATATATGGCAGGAAAATCCAAACGCTCGAAATTGATTTTGACACCTGAAGAAGTGAAAGAACTCCACCAACTCGGCCACTCGCGG
>DATFYM010000123.1:0-22304 GCA_035315065.1 Terriglobia bacterium | reverse complement strand
GATGCACCGGTGACCAGGCGAACAGCGGCCCCCAGGGGAACGCCACCAGGAATGCGAGTATGGCTAGGCCGAGGATACTGTGCTTCCAGCTCATGCGCCCAGTTTAGGACATTGCGGCGACCGATGTCATGGAATCGATTGTTGATGGGGATCAGTGGCGTCACCGGAAACTGCTTCTTCTGTCACTTGGCCGTATCACGCCGAGGCTGACATCTGCATTTTGGCGGATACATCCTCGCTAACGGCGTAGGAGCTATCGATAGTGCCACGTCGAAGCGCGGCGGTGATTAGTCGCTACATGGCGACTACTGGTTACTGACGCCAAGAGCGATGGGAGTCTGGCTCCCTTTCAAAAGCCAGTCGTCCCATTTCCCTGGGTAAACACGCGTGATGCGGTACACGGCGGGATGCAAAAAAACCTCTTGCGTTATTGCATAATTCTGGTATCATCGAATCATGAGAACTGGCAAAAACTCCCCGTCCGTCACCCGCTATGCGGATATGTTTGCCGCCATGGGCGCCGAGCCCCGGCTGCGCATCATGCAACTGCTGCTCACTGCTCATCCGCATGGATTGGTGGTCGGTGCCATTCAGGACGAGTTGGAAATCCCCGCCTCCACCCTCTCCCATCACCTCGACAAGCTCAAGAATGAGGAACTGGTCAGGGTGCGGCGGGAGGGGACCTTCCTGTGGTACACGGCGAACCTGGAAGCCTTGCAGGAGGTCATAAACTTTCTGTATGCGGAGTGCTGCACCCGGAACAAGGCCATCGAGCCAGGCGAACTCGTCGCCCTCGGACCGGCCCCGAAGTGTGGCGCGGAAAGGAAAAGCAAATGAGCGCGGAAAACATCAAGCAAGCGGTGAAAGAGAAGTATGGACAGGCGGCCTTGCGTGTCGTCACGGGCGGCAGTTCCTGCTGCGGCGCCGTGGCGGCCGTGGAGAGCTGCGCTGACCCGATCACTTCGAACCTTTACGACGGCAGCCAAGCCAGCCAAGTCCCGGAAGAGGCCTTGTTGGCCTCACTGGGCTGTGGAAACCCCACGGCGCTGGCCGAACTGAAGCCCGGCGAGACCGTCCTCGATCTGGGATCGGGAGGCGGCATTGACGTGCTGCTTTCAGCGAAGCGCGTGGGCCCCACCGGCAAGGCTTACGGTCTGGATATGACCGACGAAATGCTGGCGTTGGCCCGCGCGAACCAGCGCAAAGCGGGCGTGGAGAATGTGGAATTCCTGAAGGGTGAAATTGAGAATATCCCGCTGCCCGACAATTCGGTGGATGTGATCATCTCGAATTGCGTCATCAACCTGTCGGCGGACAAGGACCGCGTGTTGCAGGAAGCCTTCCGCGTACTCAAGCCCGGCGGAAGGTTCGCGGTCTCCGACATCGTGGTGCGCGGGGAGGTTCCCGCCGTCATTCGGCGCAGCGTGGAGCTGTGGGTCGGGTGCATGGCGGGAGCGCTGGAGGAGAACGCCTACCTGGCGAAGCTCGCTCGTGCGGGGTTTGAAGCTGTCACCGTGGAACCAACGCGAATTTACCGCGTTGAGGACGCGCGTGAACAGCTTTCCAGCAGTGGCATCGACGTGGATGCGATTGCGCCCTTGGTGGACGGCAAGTTCATGAGCGCTTTCGTGCGGGCCAAGAAGCCGGGTTCTTCGTGCTGCGCCCCAACCTGTTGCGGCGGTTCCGATGCTCACTGATAGAACAACCCTCTCGCGTCGCGTGGTCTCGGAGGCAGTACTGATCCCGTGTTTGACACCGACGAAGAGCTGAACAGGATGGTTGAGCGACAGCTGCGTCAAAAGCGTATGATCCACCGCCTCATTTACGACTCGCGGGGATGCGCCCACTGCTCCTGCGACACCTGGAGCATCGCGCTGCCAGCGCCAGCGGTGAGGACGCATTGGGTGCGGGAGTATCTCGATGGGCGGGTGCAGGAGGCTTACCTAGGGCACGTGCTGAGCACGAAGGCGAGGAAGGAGAGCCAACCCAGACCTGTTGAGGGAGTTAGAAGGACGGGCCGCTTGATGAACAACGGGAAGCAGAAGGAGGAGAATCGTGTCATCACACCTGTCACGCAGACTATCGTTTCTTGATCGATATCTGACGCTGTGGATCTTCCTGGGCATGGCGGCGGGCGTGGCTGTCGGCTATCTGGCGCCCGGCGTCGTCCGGGCCATCACCGCCTTCCAGGTGGGTACCACTTCGGTCCCCATCGCCGTGGGCTTGATTCTGATGATGTATCCACCCTTGGCAAAGGTTCGCTATGAGGAATTGGGCGAGGTCTTCCAAAACAAGCGGGTGCTGCTTCTCTCCCTTTTGCAGAACTGGGTGATCGGGCCGCTTCTGATGTTTGGGTTGGCGGTGATTTTCCTGCGCAGCCGTCCCGAATATATGGCCGGTCTCATCATGATCGGCCTGGCCCGATGCATTGCCATGGTGATTGTGTGGAATGATCTGGCCAAGGGCAATTCGGAGTATGCGGCGGGACTGGTGGCCTTCAACTCGGTTTTCCAGGTGCTGTTCTACTCAGTTTACGCCTGGGTCTTCATTACCATGCTGCCGGCGTGGATCGGCTTGAAAGGGACGGTCGTCAACGTCTCGATGAAGCAGATCGCGCAAAGCGTCTTCTTCTATCTCGGCATTCCTTTTCTGGCTGGAATGCTCACCCGCTTCACCTTGATCCGCGCCCGTGGGCGGGAATGGTACGAAAAGAAGTTTGTGCCCCGCATCAGCCCGCTGACCCTGATAGCTTTGCTCTTCACCATTGTGGTGATGTTCGCGCTGAAAGGGGAATACATTATCCAATTGCCGCTCGACGTTCTCCGGATTGCCGTGCCGTTGCTGATCTACTTTGTGACGATGTTCCTGGTTTCCTTTTACCTCAGCCGGAAACTCGGGGCCGACTATAGCAGGACGGCCACCCTTTCCTTCACCGCTGCCAGCAACAACTTTGAATTGGCGATTGCGGTAGCGGTGGCGGTGTTCGGCATCCACTCCGGTGAGGCGTTCGCGGCGGTGATCGGCCCACTGGTGGAAGTCCCGGTGCTGATCGGGCTGGTGAGTGTTTCCCTGCGTTTCCAGCAGCGTTACTTCTCAGCGCAGCCGGAACCGGCGGTTGCACTCGATCGGCTCGCTGCGGAAGGATCACCATCAACCGTTCTAACGGCAACCGACAGGGGGCTACGATGAAAACCAAAGTGCTCTTCGTTTGCACGGAGAATTCCGCCCGCAGCCAAATGGCCGAAGGCTTCTTGCGGCACCACGGTGGAGATGACTTCGAGGCATTCAGCGGGGGGGCGGAGCCGACGCGGTTAAATCCTCTAGCGGTCGAGGTGATGAAGGAAGTCGGGATCGACATTTCCGGCCACCACGCGAAGGACGTCGCTGAGTTTCTGGGTCAGAACTTCCAGTACCTGATCAGGGTCTGCGACAAGGTGAGGGAGAAGTGCCCCGTTCTTCCCGGGGCGGTCTGGTACCTGGACTGGAGTTTCGAAGATCCCGCCACGGCCGCAGGCGCCGCCGCCGAGCGCCTCGCGGTCTTCCGTCGGGTTCGGGATGAGATCGAGACGCACGTTAGAGAATTCATCGTTGAACCTCCGCTACGGGGCTGAATAATCGCCGCGGCAGCGAGTGAAGGAGCACGCCCCATGACACGAGTCCTGATTCTTTGTACGGGAAACTCGGCACGAAGCCAGATGGCCGAAGGGTTGCTTCGCCACGACGCCGGAGATCGGTTTGAAGTCGCGAGCGCCGGGACCAATCCTACCGAGGTGCGGCCCGAAGCGATCGCCGTCATGTGTGAGATCGGGATCGATATCTCGAGTCACCGGTCGAAATCGGTAGAGGATTTCGCGGGGCAGGCATTCGACTACGTAATCACCGTTTGCGACAACGCCAAGGAGAGCTGCCCAGTCTTTCCCGCCACCACCAAGCGGATCCATTGGAGCATCGAAGACCCTGCCGCCTTCCACGCCCCGGAAGAGCAAAGGCTGGCCGAATTCCGGCGCGTTCGCGACCAACTCCGATCGTGCCTGCACCGGTTCGTGCAAGAGGAACCTTGATCAGGTCTAATCAGGTTTAATCGGGCGTTGACACCGAAAGGGAACCGCCGCTACAATGTACTCGAATTTCGATATCGAAATTCGATAAAGACTATGCAACGTCCAGACTTGACCGCGGCCGGCTGCCAGGAGATCTACGGGGGATTGATCCGAATCCATATCCTGTACCACGCCTGCCAGGGCCCCATTTTCGGCGTCGGCATGATCGAGGAGTTGCAGCGGCACGGTTACCGGCTGAGTGCGGGCACTCTCTATCCCCTCCTTCACGGGTTGGAGAAGAAGGGTTACTTGCGCTCGAGGGAAGTGCGGTCCGGCAGAGCGGTTCGCCGCGTCTATCGAGCCACGCACGCGGGTCATCGGGCCCTGGGCGCAGCGCGAGCCAAAGTTAAGGAGTTGATGGCGGAGCTCATTGAGGACGATTCGCGCCGGTAGGGGTGCGGCTTGCCGCACCCTGTGGCAGTCTTGTGATTCTTAGGAGGCCTGAGCGCCGTGGGAGCAAGCAAGCGAGCTGCGTTGATCGTGGTGGGGCTTTTGGTTTTTTGGTCGGAGCTGATTGGCCAGACGCCACCCACCGCGGGACCGTCGACGAGGACTTTCACGTTGGTCGAAGCTATCAACTATGCGCTGGCCAACTACCCTGCCATCCGGGCGGCGCAGGAGCAGGTAGCCGCGGCGCGGGCGGGAGTGAGCTTGGCGCGCACGAGTTACTTGCCGCGCACCGACTCCCTTTGGGAGTCGAACCGGGCCACGGCGAACAATATTTTCGGCCTCCTGCTGCCACAGTCCGTGATTCCGTCCATTTCCGGGCCGGTGTTGCCGGTGACTTCGAATCGTGGCGTTTGGGGCAGCGCCACGGGCGTGTTATTCACGTGGGAGCCGTTCGACTTCGGGTATCGTGGCGCCAAGGTAGACGCGTCGCGCTCCGCGGAGAATCTCGCCCAGGCTGATGTTGCGGTCACCCACTTGGAAGTGGCCATGGCCGCTGCGGACGCCTTCCTTACGCTGGCGGCGGCTGAGCAGACGGTGCGCGCCGCGCAGGCGGACATGGATCGCCGGGAAGTATTTGACAAGTCAGTCCACGTGCTGGTGGATAACGAGCTTCGGCCCGGCGCCGACGCGTCACGTTCCGATGCCGAACTGGCGCGAGCTCGAATCACGCTGATCCGGGCCCAACAGCAGGAACAGGTGAGCCGGGCGGCGTTGGCCGAAGCTCTGGGGATCTCCGGCGACGTCAGGATTGAAACCGGGCAGGCCCTGACCCCGCCGCCGGAATCCACCCCGGCGGTCTCTGCCCTCTCCGGCCACCCGGTCGCCGCCGCGCAGCAAGCGCGGGTGAACGAGGTGCGCGCCCAGGAGCACATCCTCAACCGCACCGATTACCCGCGTTTCTACTTCCAGTCCGGAATCTTCGGGCGCGGCAGCGGCGCCGATCCGAACGGGACCTTCGCGACCGGGCTCAACGGACTCGGCCTGGAAAGGGAGAACTGGGCGGCGGAGTTCACCGTCATGTTTCCGAACCTGTTCGATTTCGCGGCGCTACGCGCTCAAAAGCGCGAGGAGGCGGCCCGCGAACGCGAGGAGGCAGCCCGCTATGACCTCACCCTGCAAACGTTAAACACCCAGGTGGAGCAGGCACGAGCAGCCCTGGAGGGAGCGCGACGGGTGGCTGCCAATACCCCTGTTGAGCTTGAGGCCGCGCGGGCGAGCGAAACGCAGAGCCGTGCCCGCTACCAAGCCGGCTTGGCGACCATCGTCGAAGTGGCAGACGCTCAGGCCTTGCTGGTACAAGCTGAGATTGACGACGCCCTGGCCCGACTCGCCGTGTGGCACAACCTGGCTTCACTGGCGGCGGCGGGAGGGAGTCTCGATCCCTTCCTGCAACTGGTGCAGCAAGCAGGAGGTCACTAACCATGTGGCTGATCCACGCCGCCCTGCGCCGGCCCATTACCATCATCGTTGCCGTCATTGGCATTGCGCTGGGTTCGGTCCTGGCTGTCATCCGCATGCCCGTCGACATTTTCCCCAACCTCAACCTGCCGGTGATCTACGTAGCGCAACCTTACGGAGGCATGAGTCCGGCGCAGATGGAGGGGTATCTCGTCTACTACTACGAGTACCACTTCCTGTATATCAGCGGGATCGAGAGCGTGGAATCGAAGTCCATCCAGGGCGTCGGCCTGCTGAAACTCACGTTCCATCCCGGCACCGATATGAGTCAGGCACTCGCGCAAACCATCGGCTACGTGGACCGCGCCCGCGCCTTCATGCCCTACGGCACGGTGTCGCCTTTCGTCATGCGATTCGACGCGGGTAGCGTGCCGGTGGGATACCTGGTCTTTTCGAGCGAAACCCGCGGCTTGGGCGAGATTCAGGACCTCGCCCTGAACCGCGTGCGTCCGCTTTTCGCCACTCTTCCCGGCGTTTCGGCGCCGCCGCCCTTCGGCGGCAACCAGCGCACCATCGTCATCACCGTGGACCCGGACCGCCTGCGCTCCTACCACATGTCGCCGGAGGAGGTCGTGAAGGCGGTCAGTTCCGGCAACACCATTATGCCGGCCGGCGCCATCCAGACCGGCGACCTACAGCGGATGGTGCCGGTGAACTCTGTCGTGACCAACATCAACGACCTCTTGGACCTGCCCCTACGCACCGGCGCGGGGCCCACGGTCTTTCTGCATGACGTGGGTAACATTCGGGACTCGAGCGACATCCTGGCGGGGTATGCCCTGGTGAACGGGCGCCGTGCGGTCTACATCAACGTCACCAAGCGCGCCGATGCCTCGACCCTCTCGGTGGTGAAAACCGTCAAGGCCAATTTGGAGCGCTTTCGGTCCCTGGTTCCGGAAGACATCAAGATCAGTTATGAGTTGGACCAGTCGACTTACGTCAAGAGTGCCCTCAACTCTCTGGTTCGCGAAGGGCTGCTGGGAGCCCTGTTGACGGGTCTCATGGTGCTGCTCTTCCTCGGCGATTGGCGCAGCGCGGCGATTGTGGTCACCACCATACCTTTCGCCTTGCTCACGGCCGTCGTTGCCCTGTGGGGTGCGGGCCAAACGATCAACATCATGACGCTCGGCGGCTTGGCCCTCGCCGTCGGCATTCTAGTGGACGAAGCAACCGTGGCCATCGAGAACATTCATAGCCATTTGGCTCGGGGTGTACCGCGAGCGCGGGCGGTTCTGGATGCGAGCCGCGAGGTGGTGATCCCCCGTCTGCTGGCGATGCTTTGTGTGCTCGCGGTTTTCGTTCCCTCGTTCTTCATGACGGGCGTGGCCCGTGCCCTCTTTGTCCCGTTATCGCTCGCCGTGGGCTTTGCCATGGCCGCATCCTACTTTCTTTCGAGCTCGCTGGTGCCAGTGTTGTCGACGTGGATCCTGCGATGGCATCCCAAGGCACAAGGGCCGCCGAGAAAAGGTAGGTTCGAGAAAGGCCGGGATTGGCTGGCACACACTCTGCAAAAGCTGATGCCGCTCCGCTGGGTGGTAGTGGGGATATACCTCGTGGCCGCCTTGGGCATCATCTTTATTCTCGGCCCGCGCTTGGGGCGCGAGATCTTTCCTCGCGTCGCCGCCAATCAGTTCCAGCTTCGCTTTCGTGCCCCCACTGGGACGCGTGTTCCAGCCACTGAGGAGTTAGTGGAGAAAGTGCTGAACGAAATCAAGCAGGCCGCGGGCCCCGACAACGTCGCCCTTACCCTGGGTTACGTGGGCATTCAGGGATCGGCCTACCCGATTAACACCATCTTCCTCTGGACCAGCGGGCCCCAGGAAGCGGTTATCCAAGTCGCCCTCAAACCCGAAGCCCACATCGCGCTGGACGATTTCGAAGAGGCCTTGCGCCAGCGGCTTCCCGCTCTTTTCCCCGGCTGCCGGTTCTCGTTTGAGCCGGGCGATATCGTGAGCCGGATTATGAATTTTGGCGCTGCCACTCCGGTCGAAGTCGCCAGCAGCGGACCTAACTTGGCGGCCAATCGCGCCTACGCCGAGAAACTTCGCACGCAACTCAGCCGGATCCCCAGCTTGCGAGACTTGCAGTTCGCGCAACCCCTTGACTATCCCAGCGTCGATGTCAACATCGACCGCGAGCTGGCGGGACAGGTGGGCGTCACTATCGATCAGGTCAGTCGCTCGCTCGTCGAGGCCACTTCCTCCAGTCGATTCGTGACACCGAACTACTGGCGGGACCCTAACTCCGGAATCGCCTACCAGGTGCAGGTTCAGATTCCGCAACCCCGGATGACCACGCTTCAGGACCTCAAGAACGTCCCCGTCATGCCGAGTGACACGCTGCATCCCTTGATTGGTGACGTGGCGCAAGTTACTTACGGAACGGTGGTGGGCGAATACGATCGCTTCAATGGCCAGAGGATGCTCACGCTGACGGCTAATGTGGCGGGTGAGGATCTGGGCCGAGTGGGCGCCGAAGTAAATCGGGCCCTCAAGCTGGCAGGCGAACCGCCGCGTGGCGTGAGCGTGAGTGTCCGCGGCCAGATCGCGCCGATGCAGCAGACGCTGACCAACCTGGCCATCGGCCTGGCCGTGGCGTTGGTCGTCATCTTCCTGCTGCTCGCTGCCAACTTTCAGTCGATGCGCTTGGCGTTCGTAGTCCTTTCCACCGGCCCGGCGGTTCTCTCCGGAGTCATCCTCGCTTTGCTGGTTACCAGGACCACCTTGAACATTCAATCTTCCATGGGTGGCATCATGGCCATCGGCGTGGCGGTGGCCAATGCCATCCTGCTGGTAACCTTCGCCGAGGAGATTCGGCGTGCCGGTGCGACTGCCACTGAGGCGGTGGTCCGCGCGGTTCGTGCTCGTACCCGGCCCATCCTGATGACCAGCATGGCCATGGTAGCGGGAATGATACCGCTGGCTCTTGCCCTGGGCAGCGGCGCCGAAGCGGTCGCGCCGCTAGGTCGCGCCGTGATTGGCGGGTTGCTCGCCGCCACGGCCGCCAGCCTGGCGATTCTCCCCTTCGTTTTCTCCATCGTTCAGCAACGAACGAGCATTGCGTCGCCTTCTCTCGATCCTGACGATCCCCAAAGCGCCTATGCCGAGAGAGGCCCTGCACCCCGCGGTGATCAAAACCAGGAGGCGTCATGAGCCGATCGAGTGGATCGGGCCGCCATACCGTGCTGGCCCTCGTTGCTGTTTCCATTGCCTCTGTCTGGCTCGCCTCGTGCGGGCCGAGTGGGAGTTCGGACAAACCCACCAATCCTGCCGTTGCCGCCGCGGCGGCGGCGACGGTGCCGACGGTAGACGTTGCCAAGGTTATTTCCCGGAAGCTCAGCATGACGGTTCAGCTTCCGGGCGAGCTTCAGCCGTACGAGGTAGTGGCGACTTACCCCAAGGTCGCAGGGTTTGTAAGATGGATCGGCGTCGATCGTGGGTCAAGGGTCAAGGCCGGCGAGATCATCGCCCGTCTCGAGGCTCCCGAGTTGGTGGCGCAGCGCGCCGAAGCGCAAGCCAAGCTGCAAGGGGCGCAGTCGCAACTGGCGGCGGCAGAAGCCAAGCTGTCCGCCGAAGAGAACACGTATCAGCGGCTTAAGGCCGCTTCGGCCACGCCGGGAGTTGTGGCCGGCAACGATCTCCTGGTTGCCCAAAAGGCCGCGGAAGCAGACCAGGCCCAGGTGCGCGCCGCCAAGGACGGCGAGGACGCCGCCCAACAAGCCCTGCAATCGATCGCCGAGATTGCGGCATACCTCGAGGTTAGGACGCCGTTTGACGGCGTCGTCACCGAGCGCGATGTGCATCCTGGGGCGTTGGTGGGCCCGGCGGGGAGTCCGGGTGGCGGCGTCCCGATGGTACGCATCGAAACGCTCGCGCGTCTCCGGCTGGTGGTCCCTGTGCCCGAGGACTATGTTGCGGGAGTCCCTGTAGGTACGAAGGTCGAGTTTGCTGTTCGCTCTTTCCCGGGCCAGACGTTCAACGGCGCCATCGCTCGCATTTCTCATGCTGTGGACGAGAAGACGCGAACCATGCCCGTCGAACTCGACGTGATGAACGCCTCCGGCCGCCTCGATCCCGGGACGTTCTCCGAGGTGCTGTGGCCCGTGCGTCGGCTTTCCCCCACGCTGTTTGTCCCGACCACTGCCGTGGCAACCAACCTCACGCGAACTTTCGTAGTACGTATCGCCAACGGAACAACGGAATGGGTGGACGTCAAAATGGGGGTAACCACCGGCAATCTGATCGAGGTCTTTGGCAACCTCCGGGAAGGGGATGGGGTTGCGGTGCGCGGCACCGACGAGCTGAGGTCCGGCACCCAGGTCCTGGCCAAGCTTGTTTCTCCCGGGTAGCCGCGAGGCTCCCGAACCCAGCCTTGGCGGGAGCGAGCCCCGGCGGGCGAGGCCAAGAACCGGGCGCTCAGCCGCATTCCGGTCCGCCTTCGTGGCCCGCTATAAAAGCTTGTAGCCTAGGAAGAGCAAGGTGCCAGCAAGGACGGGTCGCAGTACTTGTTCCGGGAACACCAGGCTCATGCGGCTGCCGAGCCAGACGCCCGGAATCGAGCCCAGCAGCAGGGCCGCCAGCAGGGGAAAGTTGACGCTCCCCAGTCCCAGGTGGCCCAGGGCGGAAACGCCCACCAGGATCAAGGCGTGGAGAATATCAGATCCCACAATGCGCCGAAGCGGCGTGGCGGGATAGACCAGCACCAGGCAAGCCACAATCAGGCTGCCGCTTCCCACCGACGTCATGCTCACCAGGAAGCCGACCACTGCCCCCACCGCCGAAACCGTCCATAGGGGCCAGCGTCCGGCGGTGCTGCCACTCGCGGCTTGGGTGCGCGAACCCCGAAAGGTTCGGATGAACAAGCTGAGGGCCACGCCCATGAGGGCCACTCCGAGCACCCGGACCACAATTCGATCCGTCGCCTCGCCCCGCGTGCGGTGCAGGTAAGAGAGGAGGGTCAGCCCCAGCAAGGCGCCCGGAACGCTGCCCAGGGCCAGGCGTTTGACGATGGAGAGATCCACCGTACCTTGGCGATAGTGAACGAAGGCGCCCACCGACTTGGTGAGCGCGCCCCACATCAGGTCGGTTCCCACCGCCACCAGGGGTCGCGCCCAGCCCAGCAGAATCAGGGCCGGGGTCATCACCGCGCCGCCTCCCATACCGGTGAGTCCCACCAGGAGACCAACTACGAAACCGACCACCGATGCTTTCGGGTCCATCACGCCTCACACTCGAAGAGAGCAGACAGAAGTCAGGAGACAGCAGTCAGAATGAAGAGCGTCTACTCTCGGTTGTTACGTTCTTCATTCTGACTTCTGACTTCTGACTTCTGTCTTCTGCCCTCAGGGCTACACAGATCGGCCAGGGACGTGTGATCGAGAATCTGGGCCGTCGCATCGCGAACCTCCAGAAAGACGCGGTAGAGAGAAGTGTGTTTCTTGTCGAGTTTCACCAGAGCGCGCAGAGTATCCACGTCCCCCAGGGGAGCCAGCGGGCCATCGATGGTGCGAATCACTTCCCCCAGCACTATCTTGGAGGGATCCCTCCGCAGGACATACCCGCCATTCACGCCGCGCAAGCTCTCCACCAGCCGCGCTCGCTTGAGATCGAGCAGGATCAGCTCCAGGAACTTTTCCGGGATCTCTTCCGCGGCCGCAATCTCGCGAATCTTGGCGGCTCGCTTGGGGTAGTTCCGCGCCAGCATCATCAAGGCTTCCAGCGCATACAAACCTTTTTTCGAGATTCTCATAATTGGCCCTATCGACCTACTAGTGTACGACGTCGGACTTCGCGGCTCAAGTCCTTTTCTGCCGCCTCTCATAGTACCGCCGTACCCCTACCCCCCGGACGTAGCGCGGGCGTCCCGCCCCCTGTTGCGGGAGCGTCCCGCTCCCGCGCCAAGGACGGGTCAACCGCTCACGCGGGCAGGATGCCCGCAACACAGCAGGCGGGACGCCCGCGCTACCTCGTCCTTGGGATTGCGGTGCAAGCCCGGCTGAGATATGCTTACCCGGCGGGAGCGCCATCAGCTTCTCGCCGGCCCGGCCAGCTTGGGTCGAGGAGGAGAGATCATCCACCAAGGAGTCAGTTCTCCATGAATCGCAGGAACCTGATGCAGACGGCCGCCGCCGGGCTGAGCGGCTTGTGGGTAAGGCAGCATGCGCAAGCATTTGAAACCGAGCCGGCCGCGACACCTGCCAAGATCGCACCCGCCGCCCGAGTCGTGCTCCCCATGAACCGCAACTGGCTTTACGGGGGAAAGGTAATGCCGGGGTCAAGCCGCGCCGATTTCGACGATAGCAAGTTCCAACACGTAACCCTACCGCACACCAACAAGCTGCTGCCGTGGCACAGCTTCGACGAGAAGGCCTTCCAGTTCGTTTCCATCTACCGCCGGCATTTCCGGACGCCGGCCGGCCTGCGCGGCCGCCGCATTTTCGTCGATTTCGCAGGCGTCATGACCGCGGCCACGGTCAGCCTCAACGGCGAAAAGCTCGGCGAGTACCGCGGTGGGTACACGCCGTTTTCCTTCGAGCTGACCAAGCATTTGCAGTGGGACGGCGACAACGTGCTGGCCGTGGAAGTTGATTCCACCGAGCGGGCCGACATCCCGCCTTTTGGGGGCCAAATCGACTACCTGACGTTCGGCGGCATCTACCGCGAGGTCTCGCTGCGCGCCGTGCCGGACATTTATCTGGAGAACATCTTCGCCAAGCCGGTGGACGTTCTCACGGACGGCCGCCGGTTGGACGTGAAGTGCTATCTGAGCAAGCCCACCGGAGCGGCTCCGGCTGCGCTCCAGCTTAGGGTGGAACTCCGCGACGGCGATAAGGTGCTCGCCAGCGGAAGTCACGACATCAAGCCCTCGGCCGAAGGCGGCGCGCACGTGGTTTCACTGACCAACCTGGGATCGATCGAGCTGTGGGACTTGGAGCATCCCCGGCTCTACTCCGTCACGGTACGGCTTTATGACGGACAGAAGCAGGTTGACGAAGACTCGAGGCGCATCGGCTTTCGCGAAGCGCGCTTCACGCCGGACGGCTTCCAACTCAACGGCAACACGGTGAAGCTGCGCGGACTGAACCGGCACCAGACCTTCCCATGGGTGGGGGGAGCCATGCCCGCTCGCGTCCAGCGGCGCGACGCGCAAATTCTGAGGCAGGAGCTGAAGTGCAATCTCGTTCGCACCTCGCACTACCCGCAATCGCCGCACTTCCTCGATTGCTGTGACGAAGTCGGCTTGCTGGTGCTCGAGGAAATCCCTGGCTGGCAGCATATCGGCGACCAGGCCTGGCAGGATCTGTCCGTGCGCAACGTGGGGGAAATGATCCGGCGCGATTGGAACCATCCCTGCATTATCCTCTGGGGCGTGCGCATCAACGAATCGCTCGACAACCACGACTTCTACACGCGGACCAACGCCTTGGCGCACGAGCTTGACGATTCGCGGCAGACCGGTGGCATCCGCTACCTGGAGCATTCTGAGCTGCTTGAGGACGTCTATACTCGCAACGATTTTGGTTTTCCGTTGATGGCCCCCAGCCATCCCCTCTACCTGAACACCGAGTTCAACGGACACATGTTTCCCACCAAGCGGTACGACAACGTGGACCGGGTGATGGAGCACGCCCGGCGTCACGCTCGCGCCCACGACCAGCTTGCCTCCGACAAGCGATACGCGGGCGGCATCGGCTGGTGCGCGTTCGATTACAACACGCATTGGAACTTCGGCTCCGGCGATCGCATCTGCTACCACGGGGTGAGCGATATCTTTCGCATTCCCAAGCCGGCCGCCTTCTTCTACCGTTCGCAGTGCGATCCCCGAGAGGAAGTGGTGCTGGAGCCCTGCTTCAACTGGTCCCAGGGGGACCAGTCCGAGGGCGGCGGAGTCCGCAAGGCGACGATCTGCTCCAATTGCGACCACCTGAGGATTTACCTGAAAGGCGAGTTGTTGACCGAAGCCGATCCGGACCGGCAAACCTACGCCCACCTGCGGTATCCGGCATTCATCGTCGACCTGTTGCCGTCCCACTCTCTCGAGAGCTGGGGCGACCTGCGCATCGACGGCTACATCAACGGGGAGAAGGTGATCTCCAAGACTTTGCCCGGCAACGATACCGATCACGAGTTGCGAGTGGAGCCCGACGATCAGGAACTGGTCGGTGACGGGATCGACGCCACTCGGGTAGTGCTGCAGGTGACTAACGCCGAAGGAGGCTGGCGTCCGTTTTCGTCCGCCGCGGTGGCGCTGAAAATTGAGGGCCCGGGGGAGATCGTCGGCGAGAATCCTTTCTCGCTTTCGGGCGGGGTCGGTGCCGTCTGGGTGAAGGCGACGGAGGCGGCGGGTACCATCCACTTGCAGGCGCGACACCCCTACCTGCCGACCCGGACGGTGAAGATTCAAGTGAAGCCGGCGAAGCCGGAGCTGGTTTGAGTCGGAATGAAGGCGGAAGACAGAAGTGAGAAGACAGAAGCCAGAAGCCAGAAGTTAGAATGAAAAACGTCCAATTTCGGTTGTTTCTTTCTTCATTCTGACTTCTGTCTTCTGACTTCTGTCTTTTGACTCGACACGACAGACGGAGGGAGGAACCGTGGGCATGTCTCTGCGCATCTTGGGCATCCTGATTGTGGGCTTGGGGGTGTTGGCCACCGCGCGGGTCGTGGAGGGAGCCGGTGGCGCGCCGGTCACCGTGGAGTACTACTACAAGATCGTGCCCGGCGGCATGATGCCGGGCGGCCCGTCGGAGTGGTTGTCACTCTACCTGAAGAACCACCACCCTATCCTCCAGCAACTGAAGAAGGAGGGTTTGATCCTGAGCGAAAAGGTCTACGAGCGGAGGTTTCATGCGGAGAGCCCCGCCTGGGACTACAAGGTGGTGATGGTTTGGCGCGACTGGGCGGCTCTGGATGAAGCTGGCGCGCGCGAGCCGGAGATCATTCGCTCGCTCTTTCCGGACAAGGCAGCGCACGACCGCGAGGAAAAGCGCCGCTGGGAGCTGACTGAAAAGCATTGGGACGACGTCCTCAAGGAAGTGCCCGTCGATTGAGGATAGCTGTCAGGCGTCAGCTATCAGCACTCAGTAACGCTGCAGCGCCCGCCTCGCCCCCGGCTTTTTGCTGACGGCTGATGGCTGACAGCTAGCTGCTATTAATCACGGCCCGCTAGTCGCGCCCTTCATCGAGTAGACGAACTGTTGGATCTCTGACCGCTGCTTGTCGATTTCCGCCAGATGCTGCTGGTACAACTGCTGGTGAAGCTGGAATTCCTTATCTGCCAGATCCTTCTTTCCGAGGTGATTGTAGGCCTGACCGAGGCGGAAGTGGGCGTCGGGAATATTGGGGGAAAGACTGAGCGCCTGCTGATACTCCGCAACGCCTCCGCGTATTGGCGACGCTGGGAGTAGAGATTTCCAAGCTGGAGATGGGCCTCCGGGAGCGAAGGATCGAGCGCGACGGCCCTTTTCAACAGAGATTCCACTTGATCGAGGTACTTTCTGAATTCCTTTTCGGCGAGCGGCGCCTTTCCCAACCGCGCCAGATTGGTGGCCAGGTTGTTCCGGGCAGGACCGCAATCCGGGCGGAGGCGGACGGCCTGTTCGAACGGCGCCGTGGCCTTCTCCTCCTGTCCCGCGGCTGAGTAAGCGAGGCCCAGAAGCTCCTGAACGTCAAAACTGTCGGGCAAGTCACGGGCCAGCGTTTCGAGTTCCTGCTGCGCCGCCGCGTACTGGCCGGAGTTGAAATGAGCCAGGGCGGACTGAAACCGCCGGTCGGGATTGTTGTGGTCTGCGGTGTCGCGCTGGCCTGCCGCTAGCGGCGCGGACAACGCTGCACCGAAAAGCAGAACTGCCGCCAGCCGGCGCAACAGGATCATGACTTGTCTATCTTAGCATCGCTGCTGGGAGGGTTCGAAACTCGAAACTGGCGGGCCGAGAAGAATTGCCGATTGACGATTTTCGATTGACGATTGGAAAACCGGAGCGGCTTGCGTCTTCTCTTCCAATCGTCAATCGTCAATCTGCAATCGGCAATTCCCGGTTCCCGGTCACCAATCGTGTACGCTGCCGTCCTTGCGCCGCGCGGTGGGAAGATAAGCACGGCGGTAAGGATATTTGCTGGCCAAGTCTTCGTTCACGTCCGTGCCCAGACCCGGAGCGTCGGTCACGTTCATGTACCCGTCCTTGAACTCCGGCGCGCCCGGCATCACCTCGCGTGCCGCATCGGGGAAGAAGACCATCTCCTGAATGCCGAAGTTGGGGATAGAAATATCCACGTGGACGTTGGCGGCGTGAGTGGCCGGACCGATGTCGCCGGGACCGTGCCACGCCGTCCTTACCTGGAAGAGTTCAGCGAGCGCAGCCACCTTGCGCGCTGCCGTAACGCCGCCGATGTGCCCAAGGTCGCAGCGAATGTAATCGATCAGTTGCTCCTTGATGAGGGGCACACAGTCCCACAGGGAGTTGAACAGTTCGCCCATGGCGATGGGTGTGGTGGAGTGCTCGCGGATGAGGCGGAAGCTCTCTTTGTATTCCGGGCGCAGAGGATCTTCGAGGAAGAAGAGATGATAAGGTTCAAGGTCGTGAGCGAGGCGCGCGGCCTGAATGGGATCGAGCTTCTCGTGTACGTCGTGCAGCAACTCGATGTCGCCGCCGAGCTTGGCACGCAGGTGCTCAAAGAGGCGCGGAACCGTTGCCAGGTAAGGCGTAGGCTCAAAAACCTCGGTCGCCGGCAGGCCTGCCGGTGGCGATGTTCGCTCTGTTGTCTCTTCCGGGGTCTTCCGGCCCGGCGTCCCATACGTTCCCTCCAGGCCCGGGATGGCCACTTGGGCCCGAACCGCCTTGAACCCGCGCTCCATGGCGCGGCGCGCCACGTCTTCGACGGCGGCGAAATCGGCGCCGCTCGCGTGCGTGTAAGCCAGCGCTCCCACCCGCGTACGCCCGCCCAGCAACTGGTAAACGGGCATTCCGGCGCGCTTACCCTTGATGTCCCACAGGGCGAGGTCCACGCCGGCGAGCGCCGTCATCTGCACCGGTCCGCCCCGCCAGTAAGGGCCGCGATAGAGGTACTGCCACGTGTCCTCAATCTGCTCGGGGTCACGGCCGATGAGCAGCGGGGCGATGTGCTCTTTCAGGTCTTCCGCCACGGCAAGCTCGCGGCCGTTCAGCGTGGCATCGCCGACACCATAGAGACCGGGCTCGCTGGTGATGATCTTCACTAACACGTAATTGCGGCCGGGGCAGGTGACGATCACGCGGACGTCGGAGATCTTGAGGGCCGGAAGCCCGCACGTGCGGCAACTCGCTTCGGCTTGCTGCGCAGCGATCGCCGGTTCGTCGCCGAGCAGCGCTTTACTTGCCGCCACGGCCCCGGCAAGTTTCAGCAGCCCGCGCCGTGTCCCGTCCACGGTATCCACCGAACGTGCGCGCATTTCTACCTCCCCACCGGGCTCTTCCAGCCTCCGTGCAGGCGCGACCTCTGTCTCATCCCATCCATTGCGGATTGTGGGCGGTGCCGTCAAACCTCGGGGTGGTCTTGAAAGGCTCGTACTTTCCGGTCATGGCGGCGTCACGAGTCTTCGCCAGCAGCGCGGCAACCTGATCGGTAGTCATCGGCTTGAACGTGTTCACCGCCTCGATCGCCTGGTCAAGGATCTCCAGGCTTTCGCAGCCCGTGATCACCACCGTGGTCGGCAGGTTCAGCGCGTAGTGGAGGCATTCCATGGGTGTCACGACCCCGCTCTTCAACACGTTGCCATCACCCATAGGCTTCATGCCCAGCACGGCGATCCCCTGCTCCACGAGCTTGGGCACAACCTGGTGGGCGAAGCTCCGGAAATGCGCGTCCATCACGTTCAGCGGCATCTGGCAGGAGTCGAAGTGGAAACTGTGCGCCGCGGCGATTTCGAGCATCCGCAGGTGAACGTACGGATCCTTGTGGCCGGTGAAGCCGATATAACGAATCTTTCCCGCCTTCTTCGCCTCTTCCAAGGCCTCCAGCGCACCGCCTTCCGCAAAGAAACGGTCGGGATCTTCGAGCCGGATGTTTTCATGGAACTGCATCAGGTCGATATGATCCGTTTGCAGGCGGCGCAAGGATTCGTCAATCTGCTGGGCCGTGGCGGCCTTGGTCCGTCCGTCAAACTTGGTCATCAGGAATGCCTTCTGGCGATAGCCGTCACCGAGAGCCATGCCCATCCGCCGCTCGCTCTCTCCGTCGTGGTAGTCCCAGCAGTTGTCCATAAAGTTGATGCCGCGGTCGATGGCGCTACGGATAATGCGAATGCCGTCGCTGGGGTCCTTCGGGCTGCCGATGTGGTATCCTCCCAGGCCAATCGCCGAAACCTTTATGCCGGTTTTGCCGAACTCGCGATAAATCATGCCGCTTCGCTCGGTCTCGCCCTCGGCCGTTGACGCAACGGCCATACCACCCAAAACACCCAGGGCCTCCCTGCGGTTCATAAGACATCCTCCTTTCGTATTCTCGCCCAACGTACGGATTCTAACTCCGATGAGTGCCCGCGCGCCACGGGAGTTCGCTGACGGCGATAACGGGACGCGGCTCCCTGAGACCCGATTCTGCCGAGTCACTCATGCGCGCTGCTTCCGGCGCTCCTCCGACTTCTTCTGGAGACGAGCGCGAACCTCGGCGGGATCAACCCGCTCCCCGCGATCCAGCGAAGCTAGTCGCCGGCCCAGTTCCAGGTTGAACTCGGCGAGTTGCTCGACGCGTGCTTTCTCATGATCTTCGAGCAGGCGCAGCGCCTCGCGCACCACCTCGCTGGCGGAGTTGTAGCGGCCGCTTTGCACTTTGGTTTGGACGAACTCCTCGAGTTCAGGCGTGAGCGAAACGTTCATTGAGCCCTCCTCTTTAAGAATAGGCCGATAACAAAACTTGTCAATCTATGGCATCGGGCAAGTGCGGGGCGTCTGAAGTTCCCGCGTCTCGCCAAACCCACCCGTCATCCTAATGGTGGGGCGGTGGGTGAGTCCCAGTCTACGTCGCCCTCGGCGTCGGTGCGGCGTCCGACGAGCATCGTCGCACCCCGACGAAGCACCCCGGGATGGCGCGACTCGAGCCACTGCATGTAGCCAAAGCCGAGGATGAGCGCCCCGACGAACAAATACGGCGTGATGTTGTAGGGCCAGGTAGGTACGGGGTAGACGGTTATGAAGAGGACGGGCAGCAGTGCCAAAGTCCCGATCCAGGGGACCACCGCGTGCCGCCAGACGCGGAAGTCGTCCGGGTGCTCGCGGCGGATGTAGGACGTCAGGGCCATATTCGCCATGGAATAGAGGACGATGACGGCGAGGGTAGCAATGGTGCCGAGAAAACCGAGGATGTCTGCGGGCCGCAACAGCAGGCCCACCAGCAGGACCGGCACGATGCCGGCCAGTTGGAGAAAGGCGATAGCGAAGGTAGGTGTCTGGTGAACGGGATGAATCTTGCCGAAACGGACCGGGAGGGTGCCCGCCTGGCCCATCGTGTACATCACCCGGGATGCGGCATTGGTGCAGGCCATGCCGGTCCCGATGGCGCTGTTGATGAAAGCGAGGACGACGAGCCACCAGCCGGCCCCCCACAGCGCGTGGCCAAGAGCGTAATAGGGGTTCGGGTTGGAGGCGAAGGCATCCATGTTACTTGTTCCCCAGCCGATCGCGCTGGCGTACGACGTGAAGACGTAGAAGATCCCGATCCCCACCAGCGAGAGGTTGACCGCCAGCCCGATGAACTCGGCCGGCCGGCGGCTTTCCTGGGCGAGCGGTGCCGGAGCCTCGAAGCCGCTCAGCGCGAGTATCGAGAAGACCATCCCGGCCAGGATGCCACCAAAGTGGTGCGGCGACGACGAGGGCTTGAGTGGCGCGACATAGCTGGAACCGGGCCCCGGATGCGCCAGGAAGGTGATCGCGAGGGCCAGCATGATCAATATCTCGAGGCTGCCGAAAAGCGCGGTGGTGTGCATCGACAGCCGGATCCCGTAGTGAGTGAGGACCCAGATGAGAACAAATGCCGCCAGCGCGACGAGCCACCAAGGGATGTTCACGCCGAGCTCTGTCCGCAGTATGTCTGAGATCATGTAGCCCAGAAACCCGGTGGATCCGGCCGGCCCCAGGAGGTCGTAGATCAGGTAGCTCCAGGTCGCCATGAAGCCGCGGTGGCTCCCCAGCCCACTGGTGGCGAAAGAATAGTAGCCACCGCTCGACGGCATGTACCTGGAGAACTGCGCTACCGTATTCCCGATAAAGAAGCAGACGATGGTCGTCAGCAGCAACGAGATCGGCATGTCCGGTCCCGCCTGGCGCGCGATGATCGGGAACGTGAAAACGATGTTGCCCGCCGGGGCGATGTGCGTGATGCCCTGGAACACCAGTTCCGCCAGACCCAGCGAATTGCGCCGTAATTGAGCAGCCGCGGAGCGATTGGTTTTCGCAGCGATCACCGGTGGATCTCCCTCCGTAGATGATGAAAGTAGGGGGCGGTTCGCGAACCGCCCTGGTGTGTCGTCACGCCCAAATTCGCGACAATCGTGCAGCGGCAGAGCCGCAAGGCCGCTGTCAAATCTTAAGTGACCGAACACTAGCGAAAATGCGCGCCATGGGTGACGAGGGCGCTCCGCGAAGCGCCCCTACAGGACAAATCAGCCACGGAGGCTGCGGCCCGATCAACGCATGCCCGTGGCGGGCATCAGAACATCGCCGCAGAGCAGAAGCCCCAGTTTGCCGGGCAAGCTTCTTGAAATTCTCGATTTCCAGCCGGTCGATTCTCATGGCCGCTTCTGAATTTAACCGAAACCGTCGGCCTCTGCACGTTGATTCTTCTTGCGGTGACGGTGGCACTTAAGTTGGCCGCCTCCCGTGATCGGCAGCTCTGGTATACTCTGAGGGCCGAGGCAGACTGATGAGCAAACTCCAAATCATTGAGGGCCAAATGACGGAGCTTTCTCGGGAGGAATTGGAGCAGTTGCGCGCGTGGCTCGCCGGATTCGACGCTGAGGCGTGGGACCGTCAGTTACGACCGGGCAACAATGACATGAGCATGGCGAGGCCGAGAGGAACCGGGAGGTGACGCAACTTGGTGTACAGGCGATGATCGCGCTTCCACACGCGATCAGAGCGTCACCGGGCGGAAGTGTCCGGGAGGCAGCGGAAGCAGGGGAGATCGGAGAGTCTAGGCAGGAGAAGATAACCCAACGGCTCGAGAAGAAACTGAAGGAGAAAAAGGCGCAAAGGTCATTGTCTCCGAGTGATGTTAATCCTCGGGTAAGGTCAGGTTTGGAGAAGCTAATATTTAGAAGATGGGTCCCTAAATCGCAAAAAACTTCCATTGTCGGAGGCAACCAGAAAAGCGAGATGCAGCAAACTCCAGGTGAACGCCAGAACGTTAACCCCTCAGAGTGGTTCAAGAACGCCTCGATGCGTGGGAGCGCGTATTTACCTTCGGATTTCAACTTGTTTGAGATACCGCGCTATGCGCTCGATAAATGGGCACAGCACGTATCCAGCGAACCTTACCGATTGCAGTGTGTAGATATTGCCATCCGCGATCTCGGTCTTGTTACTCAGCAGTTGTTCGACGTGATCAAGCTGCAACATGGGCTTGATGTACCTGCCGCCGTCGAGCTATTCGACAAGTATCTTGCAGCAGCTTGCCCCAAGTGCTTTCATGGAATCACAGGGAACGGACTGCAAATGATTTCCGCTTGCTCTAAGATGGCAACAGTTGTTGGCGGGGGTCCCGCGTTTCACCGAATATTGAGTGGGCGTTGCGCCACGTGCGAGTCGGACCATGTTTATGTCGTCTGGCATGGCGATAGGTCAGCCATGCCCAGGGGTATGGACGAGCAGTTGCGTAAGTCAATATTTCGTGAGCATCGACAACTCACACGCACGATGATAGGCGAGGCTGCAATCATGGGCACGCCTGAGCGAGCTGCGATTGAGGATTCCCTGGAAAAAGCAGCCGACCAAATTCAGCGCTCCTACGGCCTCACCTTCGAGGAATTCCTGTTGATTTACAAGGAGGGTATGGAGAAACGCTGGAAATAAGTGATACCCGCAAACTCCCCGCCCCGGGTGTAGAATTCTGTCGGTGTGGAATCGCGCACCGCCGGGCGGGATAGAGCCGGCCGTAGCGGGTAGCGCATCTATAACGGCGTCGGCCCTGTCAAGACCCTTGTGGGCACACGTCGCCTTCTGCGCGCCGGAGCGGGGTCAAGGGCGCCCGGCGCTTTTTGCCGGGCGTTTATCGGAGACCCTTGACGCCGCCTCCGGCGCGCCCATCCTTGATCCAGGACGAAGCTCGG
>DATFYM010000122.1:0-17334 GCA_035315065.1 Terriglobia bacterium | reverse complement strand
CTGACCTGCTACGGCACGCCTTCGGCGTGGATGATAATGTCGTTTCTCTCCCACTCTAAATCCTGTTCCAAAAATGCTGTCCTCAATGGGGGTCACTTCAACCGAGCATTACTGGGTCACTCTTGGCGAGCGCCGAAGCCTTTCGAACCGAAATAATTCGGATGACTTCATCGCTTTCAGTATGCGCGATGACCACTAGACCGTCTTTGAGCAGACCCAAGGTCACGAACCGGGTCTCACCGTAATCGCGCGGTCGTCCAGGATCGTGACCGTATCACCTGCAAAGGCCCTTTCGATCCCAATGAAGTCGATTCCGTGCTTCTGAATGTTGGATTGCCGTTTGGCTTCATCCCATTCATAGCGCATGGATCTAGTGTAGTTACAACCTGTAGCTACGTCAATCTCTCTCTTTGGTCGGGGTGTGCGACACAAAAGTGAGATCTCCCCCAAGCGAGGGGCGCTTGAGTAGCGCGGGCGTCTCGCCCGCTGTGGCGGGAGCGTCCCGCTCCCGCGCGAAGGATGGTCCAGGCGCTTGAGAGGCAAGTAGGTGCGAACTGAAGATTGCGGACCGGCCTCCGCGGGCAGGATGCCCGCGACACAGCGGGCGGGACGCGCACTACGTTTCTCAGCTTTGTGTCGCATACCCACTCTACCCTTTCTTTCTTGCGCCGTCAGGCTGGTCGTCCGTACACTTTAATGTGTACACGGAACTTCAGCCCATGGGCACGCGCAGCGTTGGTGTTCGAGAAGCACGGCAGCATTTCCGGCGTCTGCTGGACAAAGTCCAAGCAGGCGACGAAATCATCGTTTTACGCCGGGGAGTTGAGGTGGGAAGGTTGGTTCAGCCGAAGCGAAAGCATGTGCGCCTTCCCGACTTGACCGCATTCCGCGCCTCGGTCAAAGGGCAAGGTGAAACGACTGTCCGAAGTGGAAAGTGGATTATCTCGCTGGAAATACTTCCTTGATCCTTGCGGGTTCGTTCGCGGTAGGGTCGCACGACTCGCGGTCTCTTTACGGTGCGATTCCGCGATCTGGAAACGTATTCATGCGGCAACGAGCCTGGTCTTGATTTGCCCCTTATGGGCCGAGCAAAAGCCTGTTACCCGGCCCTCAGGGATTCGTGCTCAGAACTGCTAATACTGGCGGCCCTTGCCGCGCGCCGCCCCAAAAGCAAGACTAGACGTAGTCAATCGCGACAGTGTTGGACCCGACCGTCACCTTGGTCAGAATCGTACCACCGACGGTCTCAATGTTACACGTGTCCCCGTTCTGGGGATTACCCAAACTACCGGACGCGGCGCAAGCGATGGCCGAGGTGAACGTCACCGGGGTGAATTTCGGGAGCGAGGATTCCGGCTCGCCGCCATCCGGGGCTTCCATGATCCACTCGATCGTGTTCCCCTTGAACGTTGCGCCGGGCGGAGGTGCCAGCGTGATCGAGAAATGTTGGCCGGTTGCCTCATTGGCGAAATAGATGTAGCCAGCAGTGTTCTTGTTGACGTACTGCACGGAGCAGTAGACCTGCTGGCCGGGGCTGATCTTAAAATTGGTAATGTTGGTCTGCCAGATGTATCCAGGCGAGTTGGGCTGCTGGGGTGCAAACCACTCATACCAGGCAACATAGGAAGCTTGCCCGCTGGCATTGACGACTTGCTGGACGCCGGCCTGGAGCACGTCATCCGACACGATGCCGATGTCGAACCCGTCGAGCCCGACCCAGGAGGACGAGTTCCAGCCGCCTTCAAGACCCTGCGGCTGGGACGGCTTACTGACGGTGGGGATGTACCAGTATCCGATGATTCCGGTCCAGGACCCGCCGCGGATGCCGGCTCCCGACCAGGCTGTATTGACAAAGTTCGCGTCGCTCACTTGTCTCATCGGCTTCTTCAGGAGGTGCGTCTTCCCGATTTGCGGCACGGACTGGGGAACGATCCGATCTTTAGCCAGCCATTGGCGTGAGAAGACCTTTTGCCACGCCGCCATGAGAACCGGGTCATCGGTTGCGGCGGGCCGACGCCAAAGCAGACCGTTCTTGATCAGGTCGGCGGCGCTGGCTTTGTTGGGGTCGAAATCAGCGGCTGGCGCTGGGCTGGCGTGGGCGCCCTCCAAGTTCGTGGGGGTCAGGGTATAGGGAATCCTTTTCAGGAAGGCCTGTTTATCAAAGGTGAAACCGCTTGGCATAACACCTGCGCTGGACATATCGAACACTCCTTTCCGTTGGTTGGCCGAAGTATTAGCCAGGATTTCCACTTCGGAATCCAAGGTCACTCGACTAACCTGGCAGGTCGAGCGTCGACTTTTTCGGGACGCGGTTAGATTAGATTAGAATTGGGTCATTGTCAAGACAATTCTTTTTAAGATAGTGGCTCATCTTTGAGTCATCACCCTGGGAACATCTTCTCTACTGGCCGAAAGTGGACTGCGCAATGTTGACACCCGTATGCCGGGGAAAGCAGGTTAGGACCGAACGGCCCAGACGACTTATGTCTTTCGCCCTCCGCTTGTGCTAGTCTATGATTCATTATGGGCATGAGGGAACTTCTAAGGCGAATCTTTCTGATCGACCTGATCAAGGGGTTGAGGCTGACCTTTTCCTATCAGCGTCCCAGCGCCACTTACACCGAGCAGTATCCTCGCGAGCGGCCAGCGGTGGCGGAGCGCTATCGCGGCGCGCCCCGGCTCAACAACAATCCGGAGTCGGGCGAGACGCTGTGCATTGCCTGCAACCTGTGCTCGCTGGCCTGCCCCGAGAACCTGATCGTGGTGGGTTGGGAGCGCACCGAAGACCGCAAGAAAAAGCTGACGCACTTCACTTACGACCTGTCGCGCTGCATGTTCTGCGGGCTCTGCGAGGACGCGTGCCCGGTGGACGCCCTGGAACTGACCCAGGACTTCGAGATCGCCCAGTACACTCGCGAGGGCATGATCTGGGACCGCAAGATGCTCGAAGAAGGCCCCGAACCCATCCGCTACACGCGCTGACAGGAAGCCACGAACAAAAGGCTTACCACAGAGCGCAAAGAGACCACAGGGAAGTTACCTTCGCTTACGAAGGGGTGAAAGAATTAAACACAGAGGCGCAGAGACATAGAGAAAGAGCGAGAAGATCAGATGAGATGTCGTTTGTTTCCAGACGCCTCTCGTTCTTCTCTGTGCCTCTGTGTCTCTCTCCAGAAAGTCGCGGAGTTTCTGGTTCGCGTAACCACCCCGAAGGGGTGGACCGATGCTGTGGTGGAAGCC
The DNA here is from genome assembly GCA_035315065.1 of Terriglobia bacterium. GTDB lineage: Bacteria > Acidobacteriota > Terriglobia > UBA7540 > UBA7540 > DATFYM01. The sequence goes on along the minus strand of DATFYM010000122.1, from coordinate 14,094 downwards.
CCTTCGCAATTAGCGGGAGGGATTGCGGTTCTATTAGATTAGTCTGTTGACCCACCGTTTTTATCTGCGTCTGCTCTCCGCGGCCTCTGAGGCCTCTGTGGTGAAATCCTTCTTGGGTGTGGCGGGCGAATTGGAGATAGCACTCCCCTCTCGCCTCGGAGTCGCCGCCGTGGCGGGCGCTGGTGACTTGCATTAATTGGATTGCGCGCAGCCGACCAACCGAATGACAGGTTCGCGAAGGGGACCAGCCAAACCCGCCATCCAGCCCCTTCGTCCGCTACTTCTTCTTCTTGGGCGGGACCACAGCGTCCTTGAACGCTTTCGCCAGACGAAACTTCACGACGGTCTTGGCGGGAATCTGAATCGTCGCACCGGTCTGCGGATTGCGACCAGTACGAGCCTTGCGCTGGGCCTTCACGGCCTTGCCGAGGCCGGGAATGACAAACTGCCCTCCGGTCTTGCACTCCTTGGTCGCCAGGGCGACGAGCTCTTCCACGAAACTTGCCGCGACCTTCTTGTGAATTCCCGCCTTTTCGGCCAAATGCGTTACCACTTGCGACTTCGTCATCATTGGGCTGCTCCTTTGCTCCGCTCGAATTTGTGCGTGTCCGACTCCTGACGGCTGAGGAAACGATATGCAATGATTCGGCCGCTGTCAAGCGCGTTTCAAGAAGACAGAAGACAGGAGACAGAAGACAGAAGGCAGAAGCCACCAAGCGTCGTGCCGCTGGCCGTCGTCTGCTTGCTTCGTCTTCATTCTGACTCCTGTCTTCTTCAGCTTTTTCTGTGTAGTCTGTGGATTGAGGAGCTTCGTGTTTTCTTCTCGCACCAACTGGACACTTAGCCCGAATCGGCTCGCGATCCATCTCGACGAGCGTCGCCGGCAAGGGCTTTCCATTCTCGACCTGACGGAATCGAACCCCACGCGATGCGGCTTCGATTTTGATCAGGAGGCCATTCTGGACGCGCTGCGCTCGCCGCGCTCGCTGGTGTACGAGCCGGAGCCCCGCGGGCTGCTGGCGGCGCGGGCCGCCGTGGCGGGCTATTATGCCGAACGTGGCGCCCGGGTGGATCCGCAACAGATATTCCTCACCACCAGCACCAGCGAGGCATACTCCTACGTCTTCCGTCTGCTCGCCGATCCCGGCGACGCCATCCTGGCGCCACGTCCCAGCTATCCGCTTTTCGACTTCCTCACGCGCTTGAACGACGTCGAGCTGGTTCACTACCCGCTCGTCTTGCCGATCGATGATCCACCACGCAGCTATCCACTGGCCGATGATCGGGGCTGGCAAATCGACCTCGAGGCGATCGAGAAGTCCCTTAGTGAGTCCTCGCGGCGCGTGCGTGCGATTCTCGCCGTTCATCCCAACAACCCCACCGGATCGTTCGTCCGGCCGGCGGAGCTCGATTTCCTCCTCACCCTGTGCGGCCGGCATCAACTGGCATTGATCACGGACGAGGTGTTCGCTGACTACGCGTTCGACGAGAAGGTCTCTCCCGCGGCCAGCCACGTGGGCGTGTCGCGTGCCCTCACCTTCACGCTGAGCGGGCTCTCCAAGATTTCCGCCCTGCCGCAGATGAAGCTCGCGTGGCTGGTGGCGAACGGCCCGCCGGACGACCTCGCGGCGGCGCTTGCCCGCCTGGAAGTGATCGCCGACACTTACCTCTCCGTGAGCGCGCCGCTGCAACACGCGCTTCCCAGCCTGCTCGTACTGCGAAGGCAAGTCCAGCCGCAGATCCTCGCCCGCCTGCGCCAGAACCTCGCCTGGCTCGATCGGCGCCTCGCGGCAGAGCTGTCCGTCATGCGCCTGCCGAGCGAGGGAGGCTGGTATGCCATCCTGCGCGTTCCCTCCAGCAGGACCGACGAAGACTGGGCGGTGGAACTGCTGACGCGCGACGGTGTGATGGTCCACCCCGGGCACTTTTACGATTTCGTGTCCGAGGGCCATCTGGTGGTGAGCTTGCTTCCGGCGCCGGAGATTTTCCAGGCCGGCGTGCAGAAGGTCCTTGCCCGCATGGCTTTCGAAGGGTAAAGGGTAAAGGGTAAAGGGTGAATGGTGAATAGTAAGAAGGGACCTCACGTGAACCGACGATGATGATCAAATTTCTGCCGCCGATTCCATCAACCACCGCTATCTTCGGAATTGTTCCTTCACCCTTTACACTTCACCCTTCACCCTTTCTTCACGCTGTTGAGTACTTGGCGCACAGACTTTTGATTTGCGCGACTTGCTTGGGCACTGCGGTCATGGCGTCCTCGCGGCCCTCGTATTCGAGCGACATAAAGCCCTTGTAGCCGTGCCCGGCGAACAACTGCCACACGCGGTCGAGGTCGATGGGAGTGCCATCGTCGAAGTGATCGCGGATGTGGGTCATGGTGGCATGAGGAATGCAGGCCTCGATCTGTGCGTAGCCGTCCTGAGCCGGCGTAGGGATGAAATGCGTGATGTCGAGGTTGACGCCGGCGTAGGGCGAATTGACGCGACGGAGAATTTCCAGCAGCGTATCGGCGTTCTGCGTGAGGCCGGCATGGTCCTCGATGCCGAGCGCGATACCCTTCTTGCCCGAGTAATCGGTGGCCGCTTTCATGATCTCCACAGTCCACTGAATGCCCTGCTCGGTTGTCGCACCCGGCGGCAGCTTGCCGGCGAAGACGCGAATGTGCGAGGCGCCGAGCCGGTCCGTGGCGTCGACCCATTTCTTGATCTCGTCCAGGACCCCGGCGCGCTTGCCCGCATCAGCTTGCACCATGCTGGCGCCGATCGCGGTGCCGGAGAATACCACCCTGTTCTCGAAGCCCAGATGGCGCAAGCCGACAAGATACTCCGGATCGGCGGATTTCAGCCAGTACGCCGTCAGGTCGACGCCAAGGATGCCCAACTCCACCCCTTTGAGGATCATCTCCTCCATCGTCATCTTGCCCTTCTGAAGGTACTGGCGGTAAGAGTAAGCGCAGCAACCGGCGAAGAGCCGCGGCTCCGCGGCCAGGCTCTCGGCCGCAGCGGTGTCATTCGCACCCGCGCCCGTGGGCAACGCGAGTGCTGCGGCGGCTGTAGCCAGGAATTGTCGCCGATGGATGGAAGGGGACATGTGGGCCTCGTTGAAGAATTGAGTGATTGGGTTATTGGGTGATTGAGCTATTGAAAAAAGCGGCCAGCCGCGACTCTTCAATGACTCAATGTTCTCACCGCCACCTCTTTGAAATACACCACATCACGATCGCTGTGGTTCTGCAAGCCCATGTAGCCTTCGTTGGGGCGCAGCCCGCGGTCCGGTTCCCACTGTTCTTTCTTGGGTGGGACCGGATCTCCTTCGGTGTAATCCGTCACCTTGACCCCGTTCAGCTCCACGATGGTATGCGGACCATCGAGCGTGATCACCATCGTGTTCCACTCGCCGGGCGGCTTCTGCGGGCGTGCCAGCGCCTTCACCAGCGAATACAGCACGCCGGTGCAATGGTAATCGTCCTCGCCGTTGTCGATCTGGACTTCATATCCTTTGTTCACCGGCATCCACGGTTCGGTGGGTTTCTCGGGAATGCGGATGAAGACGCCCGAGTTCGAGTCGTTCTGCACGGCCTTGAAAACAACGCGAATCTGGGCATTGCCGAACTTCTCGCTCGTGTACCACAAGAGGCCCATGCCGCCATGAGGCTTCAGCAGCCCGTCTTCGAGTGTGAACCCGCCCGGCCCCACGTGCTCCCAGCCGGTGAGGTCCTTGCCGTTAAAGAGTTGCTTCCATCCGGTGTCCTGCGCCGCAGTGTCCGGTGCGCCAGCCTCCTGGGCGCGGGCGGGTGAGAGGCTGAAAACTAGAACAGCGAGGGAGAGAACAGCCGAACGCAGCATCATGACCTCCAAAAGCGCAAGGTGTGACATCCTTTATACGCCCGGCAGGGAGTATAATCAAGCGGGACAAAGGGTAAAGGGTAAAGTAGAGCGTCCCGACCTGTGAAGCGTCGATAACTTGCATCCTTAGCCTTTATCCTTTACCCTTTACCCTTTAACCTTTACCCTTCAAACCGATGGAGACCACCGTGACCGATAACGCCTCTTCCCCCTGGAACGACCGCTATTTAGCCTGGCTTAGGTATCTCACTGCCGTCACCGAGTCGGTCAATGCCGGTCAGTCGATCCCCCTGGGGCCCTCGCCGGACCCGCTGGTACCGCCGCAAGGCAAGGGTCGACCCCGGCGGCCCGCGAAAGTAATTTACTGCGCGCCCCATCCGGACGACGAATGCCTGTGCGGGGGCTTGGCACTCCGCCTCAAGCTGGAAGCCGGGGCCCGCGTCACCAATGTCGCCGTTACCCTGGGAAGTGACGCTAGTCAGAAGGAGCGCCGACGCCGCGAGCTGGAATCCGCCTGCCGCGCCCTCGGATTCGATCTGGTCGTCCCGCAGGCCGGGACCGCTGACGCCCCCCTAGGCTTCGACCGGGTCAACAAAAGGACCCGCGACAACGAACCCGACGAGTGGGAAGAAAAGGTCAGAATCCTGAGTGAGATTTTCGACCGCGAAAAACCCGACGTGGTGTTCGCGCCCCACGACGACGACTTCAATACCACCCATGTCGGCACTCACTACCTCGCCTTCGAAGCCTTGGGCCAGCACATCGAACGGAACAAACGCCGTCCCCTGCCGCTCGTGGAGACGGAATTCTGGCACCAGCTTGCTGCTCCCAACCTGATGGTGGGACTCGCGCCCGAGACGGTGGCCATGCAACTGGTGGCAGCCACCGAGCACGGCGGCGAGATGACTCGCAATCCTTACCACCTGCTTCACGCCGGTCGCCTGATGGACGGCGTCCGACGGGGCTCGGAAGTTGTGGGCGGCCAGGGCGCCGCCGCCCAGCCCTTCACTTTTGCCGAGCTTTACCGCGTCATCTTTGTCCGCGGGCGCGAAATCCTCGGTCCTCAGCCCGGCGGCCTCATTCTCAATCCCAGCGAGCCTGTTGACCTGGCCAAGATTGTGGCCAGATTCCGGACCCAAGGCAGTGACGAGGGACGAGGGAAAGGACGGACGAACGATGACGGATGAACAGAAGAAAAGGTATACGGCGTTGAGGATACCGCCGCGACCGCCAGAGGTACTGCCGCCATTCGGGCTAATTAACGAGCCCTGCGGGTAGCTCTGCCGCGTGCCCGAACAGGAGAACGCAGGCTAGCCACTTCGTCCGGCAAGGGACGACGGGCCAGGGCGGGCACCAAGCCCGCCCCGACAGCGACATTCATTGTTTGCAGGAGCCATAATCCTTCACGAGTTTCTGTGCCTGGAAGGTCAGTTTTCCGGAGGCGTCCTTGGCTACTTTGCCTTGCAGCGCTACCCGCTGACCAGGCGCCAGCACGACTTCGTTAGAGGCCACCAGGGCGTAGGTGTTCTTGTCCTTTTCGTTCAGCAGTTTGTTGCCGTCCGCCGACGGTTCGACGCAGCCAACCACCCGATGGCGGTTGTGCAAAACCAGAAAGGCAACGGTGGCGCCTGCTGCCACGCCGACGCCGATTCCGATGCCGGTCGCCGAACTGTAGCCACCCTGAGGAGCTGAGTACCCACCGCTACCCCCCGTTGAGCTACTGCCTCCCCCGCCGTACTGGGCCAAGGCCGTTGACGCAAGCGCCAAACCAAGAACCACGATGATTGTCAATCGAACCAAGAGTCGTCCTACCATAAGCTGTTTACCATCCCTTTCCGCCAAGTGCCTTTCACCTCTCGCGGCACTTGGACGATAAAAGCATGGCATGGGAGATAGGAGTCCTTTGTCAGCGCGGGGCAATAGTTCTGTCAACAAATTGTCTCTTGGGAGAGCGGCTGGTTGTTGGTAGCAGCGAACCTGGAGTAGAGACTGGTAAGACCCACTTTGCGGCCACCCGTGACTCAGTCATTGGCGGCGGCCGGAACGGCGCAGCCGCGCCCCGCTCAACGAGCATCGCCGGGCGAGTTGTGGAACGGCTCCGGACTGGCGACGCTGACACCGGGGGCGGTGGGCAGCCAGATGCGAAGGACGGTCCCATCTCTTCCGGTGCGCTCCACGTTGATTTGTCCCCCGTGCTCATGGACGATCTTCTGCACCACCGCTAGCCCGAGCCCAATGCCGTTGTCCTTGCCGGCAGTCACAAAAGGCTGGAACAGCCGGTCCCGAATCTCGTCCGGGATACCGCCGCCATTATCGGAGATCTGGATGGCCATCCCTTTGGTGGTCCCCCAGGTAGTGACCTCGACCCGGCCCAATTCCGGAGGTGCCGCTTCGCATGCGTTGAGCAGCAGGTTGTGAAACACGCGCTCCAGGCCGCCGGGGTCGAACCAGCCTTCGCTGCCGCCGTCGAACGAGGTCCGCACTTCGATTCCGCTGAACTCGGAACGCGCCTTGACGGTGCGAACCGCGCGCTCGATGACCTCCGCGATGTTCGTGAGCACCGGCCGATGGACGACTTTGGCTTGGGAGAATTCGAGCAACTCGCGCAGTTGGCCCGTCATCTGGTTCACGGCCTGGCGGATCTCCTGGTAGAATTCGGCTCGCCGGCCCTCCGGCAGATTCCCTTCCGCGAGGAACTCGGCGTAAGCGAGGATGGCGGTCAACGAGTGGCGCAGATCGTGAGAGACCGTGCTGGCCATGCGCCCGATAGTGGCGAATCTCTCCGCCTGGAGCAACTCCTGCTGGGCGTCCCTGACGGTTTGCCGCATCCGGTCAAACGACCGCGTCAACTCCGATACTTCGTCGTTACCGCGCACCTCAAGCGGATAATCGAAGTCACCTCTCTCCAAAGCGTGCACGCCGCCCACCAGGTTGGCGAGCGGGCGAGTGAACGTATCCGAAATCAGAAACACCAGGATGCCACCCGCCAGGATGGCGGTGAGCCCGAGGCCGACGAGCCATCGGTTGAGGCTGCGAAGAAAAATGGTGGCTTGATCGTAGGACTTTAGGACCACCAGACTTACGCTGAGCGAGCTACTGGGCGGAAGGTCCATGGAAGTGGCGAGAAATCGTTCCTGCCCCAGGTCAATCTCCAGCGGCGGGGCGCCGGCGGCAGGCTGAGGCAGCGTCTGTTCCTTGAACTCTTCCCTCTGGGCGGGAGCGAGTGTGCTCACCACCACCACTCTGCCACAACGAAACGCCACTTGGCTCGAGGCAACGCGGCGTACATCCTCGGCTACCAGGCTATTGATCTCGGATCCCAGTACCAGCACGCCGAGTTGCGCGTGGTTGGCGGGCTCGCCGAAATAAATGGGTTGCATGAATACCTGAAACAAATGCCCGCCGCCGAACCACCAATCGTGCAGTTCGCCGTTCTGAAGGGATCGCTGCAGCATCTCCTGCGCCTGCGCCGGAGCGAAACCCGCAGCGACGGCGTGGAGCGCCATCAGCTTCCCGCTGCGGTCGGCCAGCACAAACAGGTCGCCACCCACCCTCTGCCACAGTTGCGTCGAGCCATCCTGAATGGTGGCCGCGTCCCCCGAGGTCATCAGGGCTTCGAGGAGGGGAAGATTGGCGAGCAACGCCGCCGACCCTTCCAAGGTGGTTTCGCGCTGCCGCTGAAAGTGACGGAAAGTGACCAACGAATTCTGCAGCGCCTCGCGGATTTCTTCGCGCACCTGCAACTGAACCCGTTGCCGGACCACCAGCAGGGTGGAGCAGGTCAGTAACGCTGAGACGACAACCAGGGAAAGCAGAAACTTCGTTCGCAGCCGACCCCGGCGACTGATCCCCGAGTACCACCGAGGGACGCCGACCGGCTTGGTCGCCGAGCGCGACCGTGGCTCGCCCGTCCGGCCAAGGGAAGGGACCGAGATGTCCCGCCTAGTTGCCATCCTGAGCCTTCACGAAGGGTACGAACTTGTATCCAGCGCCATGAATGGTGCGGAAATACGACGGGTTGACGGGGTCCTTCTCCAATTTCTGCCGCAGCTTCAGAATGTGATTGTCCACCGTGCGCGTGGAGGGGTAGCACTCGTAACCCCACACCTGGTTGAGAAGTTCCTCACGCGAGAGTACGCGCTCCGGGTTCTCGGCAAAATACTTGAGCGTCTTGAACTCATGGGGCGTCAGGGTCACCGGCTTGCCCCCCCGTAGCACCTCCATCTTGGCGAAGTCCACCGTGATATCGCCGAAGCTGTAACCCTCCGTTAGAGGACCTCTTTCGGCTCTGCGCGTCACCGCCCGGACGCGCGCCAGCAGTTCTTTGGGGCTGAAGGGTTTGGTCACATAGTCGTCGGCGCCGAGTTCCAGGAGGAGGACCTTGTCGATCTCCTCGGAAACTGCGCTGAGGATAATCACCGGCTGCGAGGGCGCCTCCTTCTTGATCTCGCGAATCACGTCGCGACCAGACACCTTGGGGAGCATGAGGTCCAGGATCACAACCGCAGGTTTAAGGCGCCGAAAAGCGTCAAGTCCCGAAGGTCCGTCCACAGCCACCTCCAGGGAGTACCGCTCTTGCTCAAACGACAGCTTGAGCATCTTGTGAATTCTCTTGTCATCTTCAATGAGCAAAATCTTTTGCATGGACAATCTCACTGTTTCGCGGCATGACGGAGCCGGTCCGAAACCGCCGCCTTGATCCTCACAGTATACGCCCATCATGGAAAGGGCGCGCCAAGGCGGCAAACCCAACCCCAGCCCAAGGTTGAGCATCCTATGTCGCTCCCCTCCAGGTGAAGATTGTAGTTTCCTGGATGTAACTGATTGTCATCAAGGTTTCTCGGAATTGTAAAAGCGTTGTCAGAAGACTATAGTCGAGCCGGCTTGACTGACAGGGCGTGCGTCTTTATCCGGCCTTTGATTGGCGATTGTCGATTGAATTTGAATCGAAAGAGGTTCCGGCCGCCGGCCTCTGAATCGTGAATCGGCGATCGGCAATCGGCAATCCAAAAAAGGCCGGAGAGACACCCGCGCTCCCAGCTACACGTTGAAGGAGGTTTCCTATGAGGCTACGCTGCATGATTCCCTCACTTCGGATCACGACGGGCTTGGCTGCCTTTTTGCTGACTACCCTCACGGCCTTCTCCCAAGCGCCCGAGGGAGCCAAGCCAGCGGAGATGAACCCGACCGCCGTCAGTCTTAATGTGCTGCAGGAGCAGGTGCAGGAGCTGAGCGCGGCTCTGCTTGAGATGCGCGCTGAAGTGAAGGAGGCGCGCAACGAAGCCAAGGAACTGAAGCAGGAGTTGAAGAGTGCCAGCGATCAGCTCCTGGCCATCCAGCGTGAGATAGCCACCAACCCCGGTCGAGCAACCGCTCAGGCGACGCCGGCTCCGCCGCCTGCCCAACCCCCTGCGAGCGAAGTCCAGCACCTTGACGGCCGCGTGGCGAAGGTCGAGGAAGAGCAGCAACTGCTGACCTCGAAGGTCGATGACCAGTATCAAACCAAGGTTGAGAGCGGCTCCAAGTACCGGGTGAGGCTATCCGGCATGGCCCTGTTCAATGCTTTCACCACGCGCGGGGCGACGGACAACTTCGATGTGCCGAGCGTCGCCGTCGAACCGTATCCTTCTCAACCCAACGGTGCTTTCGGTGCCACCTTGAGACAATCGGTCCTGGGGCTGGACGTATTCGGACCGGAGATCGCCGGGGCCAAGACCATGGCCGATATTCGCGTGGATTTCCTTGGCGGTTTCCCCAACAGTCCGGATGGAGTCACCTCCGATTTGATTCGTCTTCGCACCGCCGGCTTTCGGCTCGCCTGGCAGGACACTTTGCTGGTGGCTGGGCAGTACGGCCCGTTCTTCTCGCCCCTTTCACCGACCTCGCTGGCCTCCGTCGCGTATCCGGCGCTGGCCGATTCTGGCAACCTTTGGCGGTGGACTCCCCAAATCTACGTGGAGCATCGGATCGCCCTGTCAGACGGGTCGAGCGTAACACTCCAAGGTGGTATCATGGACCCGCTGACGGGCGAGGTCCCGCTGTACTCTTACTACCGCGCCGCCCAGGCGGGGGAGAGTGGCGGACAGCCGGCATACGCCGCCCGAGTTGCCTGGGGACGCAGCTCCGACGAGGGGCCCGTGTCGCTCGGGGCGGGTGGATATTATGCGCGCCAGAACTGGGGCGGTCGCATCGTGGATGCCTGGGCGGGAACGGCCGACTGGATGCTTCGCCTGAGCCACGGATTCTCATTGACCGGAGAGTTCTACCGTGGCCGGGCGATCGGCGGGCTGGGCGCCGCGGAGGGGCAGAGCGTTGTCTTCACCGGCGGCTCGCTCTACAACCCTCTGACGGATATCGAGGGGCTCAATTCCACGGGCGGATGGGCGCAACTGAAGTTCATGCCGGCCGAGAGACTCGAATTCAACGGCACCTGGGGCGAGGATTTTTCACCCCCGCCCGCGCCGTACTATTCGAAGGGCTACAACGGCCTGCCGGTGGGAAGGAATGAGAGCGCGTTTTTCAACGGCATCTACCACCTTCGCTCCAACGTCATGTTCTCGTTGGAGTACCGTCGCATACGGACTGAGGAAACTCAACCCGGTCTGTTCAAGGCCAACCAGGTGAGTTTGAGCGCGGCAACTTTGTTCTGAGCGAGAAGAATCGTGAGTAGTGAATTGTGAATCGTGCAATAAAACGATCGAGGAGAATCGCGAATTGTGAATTCAGCGAGCTTTCTCACCATTCACAATTCACTGTTCTCCGGCAGGACTCCATGATTGTCGCATCAAAACGCTACGGTGCCTGGGCCTTGCTACTTTGGACGCTTCTCGGCCGGAGCCCCTTGGCAGCCCAGATCGTGACTGTGACCGGCCACGTCACGTTGGTGGCACAAGCCAACGGACGTGCGGCTGCCGACAACGCCAACGCGGTGGTGTGGCTGACGCCGCTGCCGGAAACGGCGGGAACTCTGGAGGTCCACAATCAGCCGGCTGCAGGCCGCTTCCGACTCCTCCAGAAGAACAAGCGATTCACGCCCCACATCCTCGTGGTCCCGGTGGGCGCGGTGGTGGAGTTTCCGAACGGCGATCCTTTCTTTCACAACGTTTTCTCGATGTTCGACGGCAAGCGATTCGATCTCGGGCTCTACGAGGCCGGCTCGACGCGTGCCGTCACCTTCAACAAACCCGGTGTGAGCTATATCTTTTGCAACATCCACCCCCAAATGAGCGCGGTCGTGATCGCGACCGGCACTCCCTATTACGGGGTCTCGAACGCCGCGGGTGAGGTCGCCATGAGTGGCGTTCCGGTGGGGCTGTACATGCTCAACGTGTGGGCCGAACGCTGCCTGCCGCAGGCGCTCAAAGCTCTGGGGCGCGAGATCGCCGTTTCGACTCAATCCTCTTCTTTGGGAGAGCTTCGCTTGCCTGAATCCGGCGAGCTTCTGAGCAAGCACAAAAACAAATACGGCCGCGACTACGACCGGACGGATCCCTCGAGTCCCTACGGCGTGCAGTGAGCGTCGACCACCTACGAACGGGCCGAGGGGCTGGATTCGGGCTCCGCAGGGTACAACCTTGGCCCGAATTCCTTTCATCCAACGGCCGATAGAATCATGACCACGCGTACCGCGAGAGAGCCGACGATGAAAATCGATGTTGCGGGCCCGGCAATTTGCTGGTTTCGGCGCCTTAGCTTGCTACGATACACCCATGGCGGCCTCCTGCTCTTGACCCTGATTGTCCTGCCTTTGCCGGCGCGCGCCCAGGTGTTGACGTCCCAATACGACAACGCGCGGACCGGGGCCAATCTTCACGAGACCACGCTAACCCCGGCGAACGTGAATGCCGGCCAATTTGGAAAGCTTTTTACCCTCAAGGTTGACGGCGCCATTTATGGCGAGCCCCTGTATATGCCCGGACTGGAGATCCCAGGCAAGGGTCGGCACAACGTCGTCTTTGTGGCCACCGAACACGATAGCGTTTACGCCTTCGATGCCAATGGTCATCCCGCTGAGCCGTTGTGGAAGGCGAGCTTCCTCAACTCTGATAAGGGTGTCACGACTGTCCCGGCGCGCGATGTCCAGTGCCCGTTCATCAGTCCGGAAGTCGGAATCACTCCCACTCCGGCGATCGACTTGAAGACTGGAACGCTTTACGTCCTGGCTCGAACCAAAGAGAAAGACGGTCTCTTCTCCACCCGCCACGTACAGCGATTGCACGCCCTGGCCGTCACCACGGGAGTGGACAAATTCGGCGGCCCGGTAGAGATCAAAGGCTCGGTGAAGGGACGCGGAGTAGGCAGTTCCGATGGCCAGCTTGACTTCGATCCGCTGCTTGAACTCCCGCGCGCCGCGCTGCTGTTGGCCAACGATAAGGTGTATCTCACCTGGGCTTCCTCGTGCGATGTCGGCCCGTATCACGGCTGGGTGATGGCTTACGATGCGCATTCGCTCGCGCAGTTGGCCGTCTTCAATACGTCGCCCGATGCCGTACAAAGTGGGATCTGGGCGGGCGATGCGGGTCCGGCGGCCGATGACGCCGGCAACGTCTTCGTCGCCACCGGCAATGGCAAATTCACCGTTGCCGGCGGCGGGCGCGACTACGGCGACAGCATGTTGAAACTGGCCCTCGCCGGAAACGCTCTCGAGGTGCTCGACTACTTTACGCCTTTCAACCAGCGCGAACTCGACGCCGACGATGACGATCTCGGCTCCGGCGGTCCCGTGCTTCTTCCCGACCAGCCTGGCCCGCATCCTCACCTGTTGCTGATCGCCGGCAAAGGCGGGATGTTGTACCTGATCGACCGCGACCGGTTGGGCAAGTTCCATGAAGGTGGCGATACGGAAACGGTGGAGGAGATGGAGGGCAAAGGAGGCGCTTTCGGCGCACCCGCCTATTGGAACCGGCACGTCTACTTCGCCGCCAGCGACGAGCCCCTGAAGGATTTGGTGTTGGAGAAAGGTCTGCTCGAGCTGCGAGCCATGAGCCCCGGCAGATTCATCGATCCGGGCGCAACTCCGAGCGTCTCGGCCAACGGATCGAAGAACGCCATTGTTTGGACGCTTTCGTCAAAGCACTGGAATGAACCTGACCAACGGCCGGCGGTGCTCCGCGCTTTCGACGCCACGAACGTCGCCCACGAGCTTTATTCGAGCGAGCAGAATAGCGCTCGCGATCGGGCGGGAATCGGGCTGCGCTTCAATATCCCGATGGTGGTTGATGGGCGAGTGTACGTTGGGGCCAAGGGCGAACTGGATGTCTACGGACTGATTTCGAAGTAGCGATAGAGAGTGGCAGAAACACAGAGGCGCAGAGACACAGAGAAAGGAAGAGAAGCGCACGAGGATGCCGTTTGTCGCTCGATGCTCTTGGTTTTCCTCTGTGCCTCTGTGTCTCTGTGTTGGAACGTCCTCGCAATTAATCACATTCGATCGGCGCCACCTGGCGTGGCTTCCAGAAGAACGACGCGGCGTAGTAGGCGGCAAAGCCTCCCAGAATAATCAATGCGCCGAAAACGAGGCCGTTCATCCCCAGCACCTCTTCGTGGTCGCTGTGCATCACTGCAAACGTCAGCAGCAAGGTGGGGAACACGCCAACCAGGATCGCGCCCAGCGTCCCGCCCGGCACTCGGAAGGTACGGCGGAGTTGCGGCTCGCGGATGCGCAACGCCACCAAGGCGATGAACTCCAGCACGAGGCTTCCGCCGTAAAGCATGATGTCCAAGGTCACGAGGCGCTCGAATCCAATGCCGAGGCACAGCGCCCAGCCCGTGGCGCACACCAGGATCGCCACCCACGGGGCGCCGGTCTTGGGGTGCGTCCTAGCAAAGACGCCCGGCAACATGCCGTCCTGCGCCATCGCCAGCGGCAGGCGCGAGTAGCTCATCACCAGCGCGTTAAACATTCCAAAGGCGCTGATCACTCCGCCCAGCACTACTCCGATCCGCAGCAGCGGTCCGCCCAGCAACCCGGCAATGTCGGCCCATGATCCAGTTTCCCATGCCGTCGCTTTCAGTCCGGTCATCCACATCGCGGCAAAGGGTAGCACGTAGCTCAAGGCCACAATCGCCACCGCAACCAGCATTGCACGCGGGTAAGTCCGCTGCGGCTTCTCCACTTCTGTCGCGATGGTCGAGGCATTGTCCCAGCCCATGTAGTTCCACATGCAGATCAGCAGCCCGCCCAGAATGTCGACGCTCGAAGTGGTCGGCTTGGTCACGGCGTTCGCGAGCGCGCCCATCTTGAAGG
>DATFYM010000121.1:0-4536 GCA_035315065.1 Terriglobia bacterium | reverse complement strand
GAAGGCTTGCACCTCCTCCTTCCCGTGTTCCAACCGACGCGTGCGTATTTTCCCCGTTTCCTCATCCACCCACGCTACAACCTGGTAGCGCGTATGCAAATCACATCCGATAATGTTCATGGCTCGGCTCCTTTCCCGGCGAACCTTGGTCCCAACACAACCAAGTTTACCGGCGATCTGGAGCCGACGCCGTTATACAATCAGATCTACGTCTTCGTTAATAACTCCACTCTCGTCCCAGATACTCCAGAACGCTCGCTGTGGCCCCTCGTAGGTGGGTTTTCCAGCCTCGTCGAACGCTTCAAGATCCTAGTGCGGCAACTTACTTGTGCCTCCTAGCTTACAGGTTGTCTTCGAGCTAGCGAACTTCGACGATAACGAGGGACACGTCGTCGGCGAGGGGGCCCTTGCTCCACGCAGCCACGCCGTCGAGAATTGACTGCCTCATTTCGGGAAGTTCTCGTTTGGATGATTCGCGGATTAACGCTTCAAGTCCTTCGACGTCGAGCATGTCGCCGAGACTGTTGAAGACTTCCACGAGCCCGTCGGTGTAGAGGACGAGGCGGTCGCCTCGTTCAAGATTAATTTCGTCCGCGGACTGGGCTTGCGCTGTTTCGGAGAGCCAACCGAGAATGCCGTTTTGCGAATTCAGTCGGCAGACACTGCCATTTGACAGGAGTATAGCTGGGGGGTGGGCTGCGCCCGCAAAAGTCAGGCTACGCCCGTGTTGGCTAAAACAGCCTGCCGCCATCGTGAAGTAGAAATCGTCTAACGCGATACGGTCATGAACGAAATCGTGAACGTGCCGCAGCAAGGTACCTGGGCTCACGTTGTGTTCGAGCTGATGCAGCGTTTCGGAGTAAATCCGATTGGCCATCAGCGCGGAACCAATGCCATGGCCCGACACGTCGCATAGGAGGACGGTTAGAGCTTCGTCGCGGTGTGGGAACACGACCCCGAAGTCACCGCCGATGGTACGCGCGGGATTGTAGTACGTCTCGACCGAGACATTGTTCCAAACCAAGCTTTGTGGTGCGAGCGATTGCTGAACACGCGCAGCGAGCGAGAGGTCGGCCTCAATTTCCATCTGACGCTTTTCCAGGAGCGAGTTGGATTCACGAAGCTGCTCCTCGACCCGTTTCTCTGCACTGATATCGGTTACGGTAAGTAAACTGTACTGCTGTCCGTCAGGACCCTGAATGACCCGCCCGTTGAAGATCGCGGGCACTTTCTCGCCGTCTTTCCGGGGAATGTAGAAGTCATTGTGATTGCGACCGTACCGGTGGCCCGATTCGTGCTGCCGTTTGATCTCCGGGAGATCTTCCCGCGGGAAAATCGCATCGGGCGTACGGCCTTGTATCTCCCCACGCTCGTACTGTCCCATTCGGATCAGGGCTTCGTTGGCGAAGACCACGCGAAGCTCGTCATCAACGATGACTACTCCCTCGCTGAGCTCTTCGAGGATACTCTCCATCTGACGAAGCCAATCCGGAGTCTCGATGTTCACGTTAGGCATGGCTTTGTTCACTCGAATACGCCGACGCTCCAGCAGGGATTGGGGACGGCGCCTCCACATCCCACCCGATCAGCTTTCCCAGCCTCCGCCAAGATTTCTGTAAATTTCAACCAGGCTGAATAGTTCATCCAATTGAGCCTGAGCCAAGCCCAGGTTGGCATTGAAGGAATTGGTTTCATTGGTCAGCACTTCCAGGTAGCCGGCAGCCCCGCCGCGATATCGAACCTCGGAAAGTCGCGCCGCATCTTGAGCGGAAAGCACCAACTCCTCCTGGTGCTCCCGGAACTCACGACTTTTTTGATAGGCAATCAGCGCGTCCGAAACGCCGCGAAACGCCTGCTGGATCGTCTGCTGATAGGTCAGCACCAATTCCTTTTGGCGCGCCTCGCTCAAACGCACGCCCGAGCGAATCCTGCCACCGGCAAAGATGGGCTGGGCGAGCGATCCACCCATATTCCAAAACCCAGCCGGGCCAGTGAACAGGTTCGTGAGGGCCGAACTCTGGAAGCCGCTGGTCGCGGTCAACGTGATTTGCGGAAAGTAGGCTGCTTTCGCTACTCCTATTTCCGCGTTGGCCGCCATCAACTGCGCTTCCGCCGCATGGACATCGGGCCGCCGCTCCAGCAGGCGGGAGGGTATTCCCGGCGGAACCTCCGGCAAATGCGGCTGCTCGGTGAGCTTCATTCCACGTGCAATGGGGCCGGGATTGTTTCCCAGAAGGGTGCTGATCAAGTTCTCCTGTTGCTCGACGCGCCGCTCGAAGTCGGGGATCGATTCGGCCGCCACCGCAACCAACTGTTCCGCCTGCCGCACGTCGAGCTCGGTGCCGGCTCCGCCGTTTGACAGGGTCTGAGTGAGCTTCAGCGAGTCCTGGCGCGAAGCTAGAGTCTGGCGGGAGATTTCAAGCTGAAGGTCGTACGCGCGAAGCTGGAAGTACGCAGCGGCAACGTCACTCACCAGCGTGCTGATCACTGCGCGGCGTCCCCACTCTGTTGCCAGCAGATTGGCTCGCGCTGCCTCGGTGGCGCGGCGATACTTGCCCCAGAAATCAAGTTCCCAGGCCATCGAGGCACCCACCGAGTGCGCATTGGTTTCGTACGCGGGCAGAGGCTTTTGTCGCGCGAAGCGGTCGTCGACCGAAGCCGCGCCTGCATTAATAGTCGGCAACTGGTCAGCCCGAGTGATGCCTAACTGCGCTTGCGCTTCCAGGATCCTCGTCGCCGCAATGCGAACATCGTAGTTCTGCTGGACGGCGGTACGGATCAGCCCCTGGAGTTGCGGATCCTGAAACACCTCCCACCACTTCTGGTCTCCGAACGATTGCGCGCCAGACTGCGGCGTTTGCCCCGGTAGACTGCCGGCCGGCTCTGACCCTTGCTGCGACGGAATCTGCTGAGGTTGCGCCGCTTCAGGAGCTCCGCGGTACGCGCCCGGGACGTCAACCTTCGGTCGATGGTAATTGGGACCGAGCGTGCACCCCCCCGTAAAGATCATCAGGACGAAGAGAGCAGTTGCTTTTTTCACGTTAGTTGGCCTCCACTAGTTCCGTTACCGGTTCGTCGGCGGGTGCATGCGCCGGGTGCTGCCCAATGCTCGACACACGTTCCACTAGCACGTAGAGCGCCGGGATGATGAAGATAGCGATCGCCGTCGCCGCCAGCATTCCGCCAATCACGGTGGTACCCATGATTTGGCGGCCGACGGAACCTGCGCCGGTAGCGATGAACAAGGGCACACAACCCAGAATGAAGGCGAAAGAGGTCATCAGGATCGGACGCAACCTCAGCTTGGCTCCTTCCAGTGCGGCGTCGACCAGCGGCATGCCTTCTTCATATTTGCTCTTCGCGAATTCCACGATCAGAATTGCGTTCTTAGCCGCCAGGCCGATCAGCATCACGAGTCCGATCTGCGAGTAGACATCGTTTTCGATTTGCACCATGAAGGCCGGGAAAATCATGCCGAGCACGGTACGTCGTAGCCACAACAATCCGAACGCGCCGAACACCGCGACCGGCGTGCTCAGCAATACACCGAACGGCAGTGACCAGCTTTCATAGAGTGCCGCCAGGATGAGGAAGACGAACAAGAGCGAGATGGCGAAGACGGCCGCCGGTGGCAGGCCCTCGCGCGCCTTCTGTTCCTGCCGGGACATGCCCATGTAATCGAAGCCCATTTCAGGCGGCATCGTTTGATGGAAGACCTCTTCCAAGGCTGCCGTGGCCTGGTCTGAGCTGTAGCCTGGCGCGGCGCTCCCGATGATCTCCGCTGCGGAATAGAGGTTGAATCGCATCTTGAATTCCGGGCCGTAACGCGACTCGAATCGGGTCAGCGCCGACAGCGGCACCATCTGCCCGCGGTTGTTGCGCACGTAGAACTGCCCCACGTTGTCCAGGTTGGAGCGGTATGGCGCCTCCGCCTCCACATACACCTGCCAGGAGCGACCGAATTGATTGAAATAGTTAACGAACTGACCGCCCATGAAAGCCTGAAGCGTGGCGTAGACGTCGCTGAGGTTGACTCCCTGCTTCAGTACCTTCTCCTTGTCCACGTACACGTACTTTTGTGGCGTGCTGGGGATGTACGTGGTGGTGATCATCCCGATTTCGGGCCGTTTGCGAGCCGCCTCCATGAACTTGTTCAGGTTGTTCACCAGAAATTCGGATTCCTTTCCGGAGCGGTCTTCAAGAATGAACTGGAATCCTCCCGCGGTGCCGACTCCCGCAATTGCCGGTGGAGAGAAGGCGAAGACCGTACCTTGCGGAAGGGTGATGAGCTTCAGGTTCAACTTCGCCTTGATCACCTGATACTGCTCCTCGATGTTTTTGCGGGTTTCCCAGGGCTCCAGGGTCACCCAAAAGAAGGCGTTGTAGCTGGTGCGGGTCAGGCTGAGCAGACTGAATCCGACCGAGGTGGTGCAGTACTTGACCCCGGGCGTCGATTTCAGGACGTCTTCCACGGCTCGGGCTGCTTCCGCCGTGCTCTGAATCGAAGAGGCTTCGGGCAGTTGCATTTGGATGTAC
>DATFYM010000120.1:0-21869 GCA_035315065.1 Terriglobia bacterium | reverse complement strand
TCCCGTAGGAGTCTGGCCCGTGTGTCAGTGCCAGTGTGGCCGTGCGCCCTCTCAGGCCGGCTACCGATCATCGCCTTGGTGGGCCGTTACCTCACCAACTAGCTAATCGGCCGCAGCCCCCTCCTCCAGCGGCCCTTGCGGACCTTTGGCCCCGGCGACATCGTCACCAAGGTGTTATGCGGTATTAGCCCGAGTTTCCCCAGGTTATCCCACACTTGAGGGTAGGTTAGCTACGTGTTACTCACCCGTGCGCCACTTTACTCATCCTTGCGGACTTTCTCGTTCGACTTGCATGTGTTAGGCACGCCGCCAGCGTTGATTCTGAGCCAGGATCAAACTCTCGTTTGAAACTTGGCCAGCGCTCATAGTGCCGGGCTTGCACCCGGCAAGCCGCCCCGAAGGACGGCCCTACAAACGCCATTAACTTTGGAGATCCCCTGACCCTGATCCGTCAGAGCCAGGAGGTTCTTCATGTCCGTCCTCGGCCAGAGCAACGGACATGTCGCTCAGCATCACCATTCGGCCCTTGCGAGCCTCTTGGATTGACGTGGCATGCTCAACTCAATTGTCAAAGATCGATTTCACCCGCGCGCAGGCAGGCTCCCAAATCTGGGTTGGGCGAAAGGCAACCGTCCGGAGCTTCCAGTCCCCGCTCCGAACGCAGCCTACTCACTCTGTGGGTAATTAACCTTGCAGAGCAGTTTCTAAGGTTACCGGAACAAATCGCCTTTGTCAAGGGGGTTTTTGAGGAATTCTAAAATTTCTTTTCCCTTTCTTTTCAATCACTTCACCGCGCCAGCCGCTGTTATCAGGGTTCGGCTGCTGGCGAGTGCTCCAATTATTCGTTGCCGATAGCTCCTTTCGAAACTCGAGACTGGAAACTCGAAACTCGCGGAACGCCGCGAGGCTACTTGCGGGTTCTCACTTTCCAGCCTCCATCGTGAACCTCGACTCGGCCCATTCCAATGGGCACCTCGGCTTATGGAGTGCGACCGCTTTGTCTCGCCGCTCGTCGCATTGCTGCTGCGGCAGAAAGAGCGGCAGCAAGCTGCCGCACTCCATAATGTGAAGCACCTGCTACAATAATGGGGGAAGCCGCCGGACGACGCTCGATCGAGCAGCGCACCGGCGAACGACGAGAGATCGGGAAGGTGCGGACGTCGCCACCATGAGCGTTCGAAAAATCCTACCGCTGGAGCAGGCCTTTCAAGTGGTTCAGGGGTTGAAGCGGCGCGGCCAGCGCGTGGTCTTCACCAACGGGTGCTTTGACGTCCTTCACCCCGGCCACACCCGCTACCTGGCGGAAGCGCGCGCGCTCGGGGATACGCTGATCGTAGCCGCGAACAGCGACGCAAGCGTGCGGGCACTAAAGGGTCCGAGTCGCCCCATCTTTCCCGCCGCCGAGCGCGCCGAAGTTCTGGCGGCGCTGCGCGCCGTGGACTACGTCACCATCTTCGACGACCTCACGCCGCAGGCAGTGATCGCGCGGATGATTCCGGACGTGCTGGTGAAGGGCGGCGACTGGGGACCGAACGAGATCGTGGGTCGGGCAGAGGTGGAGGCGGCGGGGGGACGCGTGGTGTCCATTCCGGTGGTAGCGGGGTTTTCGAGTTCAGCCCTGATTGAGAGCGCTAGCAGGAAAAAGTAAAGCGGAAGAGAAAGAGAAAATCAAAAGGCAAAGGGCAAAAGGCAAAGGGCAAAAGGTAAGAGCTGAGAACGGACCCAACCAGCAATGGCCTCAAGCCCGCACCGGGTCCCACCGAGAGGATTCGGATTTTGATTCTGGGGCTCCTTACCTGGGACGATGTGAATCTTGACTCCCGCGTCTTTACGCTTGCCTTTTGCCCTTTGCCTTTTGATTCTCTTCCGTATGCTTCGCTGCACTTCGCCGCAACTGACAAATGTCCAAAGTGAGTTCACTCCTCGACCTGATTTTCGGCCACCCGTCGTTCCAGGCGGTACGCGGGCTCCTCGACCGCACCGCCGGGCCGCAGGCAGGGGATTTCGCCCTATCCGGCCTGACGCCCTCGGCGAAGGCGCTGGTAGTAGCAGGCCTCGCTCACCAGATCGCCGGGCCGCTGGTGGTGCTGACGGCGGATAACGAATCCGCCGACCGGCTGTCGCGCGCAGTCACCACGTTTCTGGCGTGGTTGGGCGATCAGAAGATCGTCGTCGGCATTTTGCCGGAGTTTGATTGCGGGCCCTACGAAGGCCGGTCGCCTCACGCCGAGATTGCGGAGCGCCGCGCCATTGCTTTGTGGAGGATGGCGCGCGGCGAAACGCGCGTGCTCTTTGCCCCCGTCGCCGCCGCCCTGGGACGCTTCCGCGAGGCATCGTTCTACCGCTCGCTCGCGCTGGAGCTAAAGCCGGGCGACGAGGTCAGCCTCGACGATCTCGCCGAGCACCTCACCGCCCTCGGCTACGAACGCGCCGAGCCGGTGGTGGAGGTGGGCCAATTCTCCGTCCGCGGCGGGATCGCGGACGTTTTTCCGCCCGAGGCCCTCAACCCGATTCGCATCGAGTTTTTCGGCGACCAAATAGAATCGTTCCGCGCCTTCGATCCAGGCACGCAACGCTCGCAGAAGAAGGCCACGTCGGCCTTGTTACTTCCCTTGGCGGAGAACGCGCGCTCGCCCAAGCTTTTCCGTGACTTGGTAGCGGCGCTCACGAAGCGCAGCCCAGCGCGCGGCGGCGGCGAACCCGAATGGGCGGCCGAGTACTCTGTTCCCTTCCCGGGCTGGGAGTTCTTCACGCCCCTTGCGGTGCCACACCCGAATTCCCTGCTCTCGCTTTTCGAGCGGCCGATCGTGATCTGGGACGAAAGGCTGGCGCGCGGGCAGCAGGTCTCAGCGGCGCTCCAAAACTGGGCAGCCGCCTACGACGAGATTCGCGACATCGTGCCGCCGCGGCCGCGTCTCGAGGAGATTCTGCTGACCGAGGCGGAATTCCGGGAGATGGTCGGGAGGACCCCGCAAGTCGACTTGAAGGAGTTGCCGGTTGTTGGAGAGGAGTCAGGAGTCAGGGAAGAAGAGAAGGCAGAAGGCGGAAGGCAGAAGGCAGAAGAAGAGTTGTTGGCAGGCGGTAGCCGGTTGCCGGCGCAAGAAGAAAAGACAGAAGACAGAAGACAGAAGACAGAAGAAGAGTTGCCGGCAGGCGGTAGCCGGTTGTCGGCGGAAAAAGAAAAGACAGAAGGCGACTCCGCCACTGGCAACCGGCAGCCGACGACCGACTACCAACTCCAGACTGAGCCTGCCCCGAAGTTTCACGGTGACGTGAAGGCGTTCGCGGCTGACTTGAGGAATCGTCTCGACCGACGCCAGAACGTGCTCCTGGTGCCGCCCACTACCGGCAAAGCCGATCGCCTGCGGGAGATCTTGGACGAGTACCAAATCCCCTTCTCGATGGTTGCCGCTCCTTTGGGTGGACGCGTGCCGGGGCCCCGAGATGGGGTGGTCGAGCCCCCTGCGTCGGTGACTCTTTCAATCGGCAATCGGCAATCGGCAACCGTCAATCAAGAGGCGGGCGAGACTCCCGCGCTCCCAGCCATGATCGTGCGTGGCGAACTCGATGAGGGCGTGGTGCTGCCCGATCTGAGTCTGGCGCTGATCTCCGACGCCGACCTCTTCGGCGAGTTTGCGTGGAGCGGACCGGCGCGGCGCGGGCGATCGTCGGCCGCGAGCTTCATCTCCGACCTCAGCGATCTCAAGGTGGGCGACTACGTGGTGCATGTGGACCACGGCGTAGCGCTCTATCGCGGTCTACGGCAGATTGTGGTGGAAGGCGCCGCGCGCGATTTCATGCTCCTGACCTACCAGGAGGAGGCCAAGCTTTACGTCCCGCTGGAGCGCCTGGACCTGGTGGAGAAGTATCGCGCCGGCGGCGACGGCGCGCGGCCCGTGCTCGACCGGCTAGGCGGCGCCACCTGGGCGCGCACCAAGACTCGCGTCAAGCGGGCGCTGCGTGACATGGCGGAAGAGCTGCTGCGCATCTACGCGGAGCGCAAGATGCGCGCCGGCACCGCCTTCAGCCCCGACACGCCCTGGCAGAACGAATTCGAGAGCGCCTTCGAGTTCGAAGAAACGCCGCACCAGTTGACGGCGCTGAAGGATATCAAGCGCGACCTCGAAAGCCCTCAGCCCATGGACCGCCTGCTCTGCGGCGACGTCGGTTACGGCAAGACGGAACTGGCGATGCGCGCCGCGTTCAAGGTGGTGCAGGACGCCAAGCAGGTGGCGGTGCTGGCGCCGACCACCGTCCTGGCTTTTCAGCACTACAACACGTTTCGCCAGCGCATGTCAGCGTTTCCCATCCGCATCGAGATGCTCAGCCGCTTCCGCAGCCCGGTGGAGAACAAGAAGACCGCCGCCGAGATCGAGGCCGGCCGGGTGGACATCGCCATCGGCACGCACCGGCTGCTCTCCAAGGACGTTAAGTTCCACGACCTCGGCCTGCTGGTGGTCGACGAGGAGCAGCGCTTCGGCGTGGCCGCTAAAGAGAAGCTGAAAAGCTTCAAGGCCAGCGTGGACGTGCTCACCATGTCGGCCACGCCCATCCCCCGCACCCTCAATATGTCGCTGGGCGGGCTGCGCGACCTCTCGGTGATCGAGACCCCGCCGCGCGGCCGCCTCGCCATCCAGACGGTGGTGGCGCCCTTCGGACCGGGCATCGTGCAGTCGTCGATCTTGGAGGAGATGCGGCGCCAAGGCCAGGTGTTCTTCGTTCACAATCGCGTCGATACGATCTTCAAGATGGCCGCCTGGATTCAGGAGCTGGTTCCCACCGCACGCATCGGCGTCGGCCACGGCCAGATGAGCGAGGGTGAACTGGAGAAGGTGATGATGAGGTTCGTCCGCGATGAGTATGACGTGCTGGTGTCCACAGTGCTCATCGAAAACGGGCTCGATATTCCACGCGCCAACACCTTGATCGTGAACCATGCGGAGCGCTTCGGCCTGGCCGATCTCTACCAGTTGCGCGGACGCGTGGGGCGCTCGAACCGGCGCGCCTACGCGTATCTGCTGATCCCGTCGGAAGAGACCCTCACGCCTATCGCCCAGCGTCGCCTGGCGGCGCTAAAGGAGTTTTCCGATCTCGGCGCCGGCTTCCGCCTCGCCGCCCTGGACCTCGAACTGCGCGGCGCCGGTAACCTGCTGGGCGCGGAACAGTCCGGCGACCTCAACTCGATCGGCTTCGATCTCTACCTGAAGATGCTGGAAGAGGCGGTGGAAGAGCTAAAGGGCAACGCTCCCAAGGTGGAGGTCCGCACCACGCTCAACCTCGGCTTCGACATCAAGATTCCCGATCGCTACATCATCGACGAGAGCCAGCGCCTCCGCATGTATAAACGCATATCCAGCCTCACGGGCAAGGACGAGCGCGACGCCATCGAGAAGGAACTGGTGGATCGCTACGGTCCCATCCCGCCTTCGGTGGAGAACCTGCTCCGCTACGCGCTCTTGAAGTCGGTGGCGGAGGCGATGCTGGTGCAATCCATCGAGCGCAAGGCCGACGAGCTGTGGGTGAAGTTCCATGCCGACGCGCCCGTGAGCGCCGAAAAGCTGAAGCAGTTCATGCGGCGACACAAGGAAGCGTCGCTGCGCCCCGACGGCGTCCTGCGTTTTCGCCTGGGACCGGTCCAGCCGGGCCCGCAGAACGGCGAGAGTGATTTGCCGCAACGCGTTCAGGTGGTGCTCCAGGAATTGCATGCGTAGGGCTGGCGCCCCCGTAATGCAAGAGGAATATGGATGGCTTCCGCCTACCTGCTCTACGAGCTATGACGCACGAGGGTGAAGCTACAGACGAAGTCAGGGAGCCATGAGGATCTCCTGGACACACCCCCATCACCCCGGGGTTTGACAATCCCCACACCCCAGGGCCACCCTCCCCAAGGGGAGAAGAGCCAAGGGTGAGGGGTGTCGGTTCGGCACAATCATTGCAAACTTCCCGTGTTACAGGACGCTAGGCTGCCAGCAGTTCCGCAAAGCGCCCAACTTGGGGCATAACGAGTCTGGCGTAATCGGCGTATTTCATGCGGATCGCCTCGGTGTGGCTGCCAGCATTGAACATGATCTCCTCCGACTGGCTGAGGGCACGGTCGACCCACACATCCATACCATAGAGGTTGCCAAAAGGCGGAAAAGCGCCAATCTCGCAGTCGGGGCAAAACTTCGCCAGTTCGTTCTCAGCAACCATCTCTAGCTGCTGGACATCAAGTTCGACCTTCAACCGGTGAAGGTCCAGCCGATGTGAAGCCGGCAGGACGGCCATCAGCAGGCGTCCATCCCCGTCGAGCACGATTGGCTTGGCAAAGCGTTTGCCGGAGACGTGCAGCGTCTGTGCAACTTCCTGGGCCGCAAAAGCCTGCGGGTGCGGAACGCATTCATAGTTTACGCCTTGCGAATCCAAGTAATCGAGAATACGTTGAGAAACGGTCATAATAACCTCCTCAATGCTAGATTTTCCGGTCCGCGATGCAGTATCTCACCGGCATAGTCTGGCTCCAGAGCCGCAAACTTGCAGTGATGATCGTCACACGCAGGGCGCCCCTGGAAAGTGCCCAGTTCGGGCGGCCACGAGGCCTGAGCGACCACATCATTTTAGCTGAACCCATAATGTGACCCGCAGTCATCTATGAATCCAGGTCAGATTATGAGGCAATGATGGCAGCTCGCAAAGTTAAGAATCAGTCAACGTGTCAGCCCGGATCTCAGGAGCCGCCCAACCGTCGTGAGCGGCGTCGCACCCAGACCCGCGAGAGGATCTTTCGTGCGGCACTTAAGCTGTTCGCCGAGCGCGGCTTCCTGGCCACGGCGGTGGAGGACATCACCGAGGCCGCGGATGTCGGCAAAGGGACGTTTTTCAACTACTTCCCTACCAAGGAGCATATCTTCGAGGCTCTGGGTGAGCTGCAGTTGACCAAGTTGGAGACATTCGCCAATCGCGTCGACAGCCGGGACCTGTCGATCCGGCAACTCCTCCGTGGGGCGGCTCGGGCTCTGGCGGAGGAGCCGGGTCGGAGCCCCGCCTTGGTCCGGAGCATGCTTCAGGCGATGGTTACGAACGACGCCGTGCGAGAAGGCATCGGTCAGAAGTTGGAGCGGGCCCGACGCTTGCTGGCGGGCATTTTCGAGACGGGGCAACGACGCGGGGAGGTTCGCGCCGACCTCCAACCCATGGAACTGGCACGTGCGTTCCAGCAAGCTTTCTTCGGCACCTTGTGGGTGTGGTCGATTTATCCTTCGCAGCCGCTCGCTGCCTGGTTTGGCGACATCTTCACGGTCTTTTGGTCGGGCATCGAGGAGCGTCCGAAGCGGAGCCGGAACGGGCGACACGGCGCGTGGCCGGATTGAGGTCGCTGCTCGTACAGTGGGCGAGCGAAGCGCGAACGCCGAAGGGGAATTGGCGATTGCAGATTGACGATTGACGATTGGAAGAGAAGATGCAAGATGTCGGGTCTTCCAATCGTCAATCGTAAATCGTAAATCGTCAATTCTTCGCCTTGAAGGAGTGAGGTATGCACGGGAAGTTCTGGCCCAGCGGTGTTGTCATGGTGGCGGTGCTCGCAGTGGGCTTTGCCCAGGCGGCCCACTGCCAGACGCCGTACCGCTTGACTCTCGCGGAAGCGATCCAGAAAGGCTTGCAGAGAAACCTGGGCGTCCTGGTGGCGCGGGCGCGAGTGGAAGAAGCGGAAGGAACGCGAGAGCGGCAGCGGGCCAGCCTTATGCCCCGGTCTTATGCAGAGACGCCCGTCATTCTGCAAAGTCTCAACCTGCAAGCGATGGGGATCACCGTCCCCATTCCTGGCTATCCAACCGTGGTTGGACCCTTCGCAACCTACGCAGCGAAAGTCTATCTTGACCAGCCTCTGCTCGATCTTCGGAGCTATCATGCTTGGAAGGCGAGCGATAAGCAGGAGCAATCCACCCGCAACGACTATCAGGACGCCCGTGACTCCGTCATTCGGCAGATTGCGAATCTCTATTTGAGCGCGCAATCGGCGGCGGCGCTGGTTGAGGCAGCCGAGTCGCGGACCACCGACTCCGAGGCACTCTACAAGCTCGCTAAAGACCGGCACGATAATGGCAAGGCCACGGGTGTGGACGTGTTGCGCGCCCAAGTGCAATTGGCAACCGATCAGCAGAGCCTGCTCGAGGCCAGGAACAACGCGAAGCAAGCGCTGCTGGTCCTGGCGCGCACTATCGGTCTGAGTCCAGGCACGCCGCTCGAACTGGCGGAGCCTCTCCGGTTTGACCTGCTCCAATCGCCGGATGCCGGCGCGTTGTTGGACTCCGCCTTGGCGCATCGCTCCGACTATCTCTCTCTTGTCAGCCAGCGCCAAGCTTTGGTGGAGCAGCAGAAGGCGAATCACGCGCGTTACCTGCCGCGCTTCAGCGTGGACGCGAACTACGGTCCCATCGGGCGCAACTTCGGCAACTTTCCCTTCACCGGCGCCGCAGAAGTGTCGATGACCATCGATCTCTTCGATCGCGACCGCCAGGGGGAAGCTAAAGAGATTGAGAGTCGGGTCCGGCGCGTTGACGATCAAATGGCGGACCTGCGTCTGGGAGTCGAGCAGGACCTTCGCAGTGCGCTGCTCGACCTCGACTCGGCGGCCGGCGAAGTGGCGGTGGCCAAGCAAGGGCTCGATCTCGCTCAAACTGAACTGACGCTGGCGCGCGACCGCTTCCAGCAAGGCGTTACCGACAACCTCGAAGTGATTACCGCGCAAGATGCCGTAGCTCGAGCGCAGCAGAATTACATTACGGCGTTGACGCGCCACGTCGACGCCAAGTCCGCTCTGGCGCGGGCGCTGGGCGACACCGAGAAGACCTATGAGCACTACCTCGGAGTTCAATGAGAATGGCAGGGCATATGGGTAGACGGCAGATTGTGGACGGCGTACGGGCTGTGAAAAGCTATCACGGCTGACGTATGCCGTCTACCGTATGCCGTCTACCTATATGCAGGGGTATGACCTATGAAGAAAGCCATTGTGATTCTGCTGGTTCTCGCCGCGGCCGCGGCGGCAGCGCTCTATTTCTATCCCCGCTACGCACGCAGGCAGGCGACTGATAACACGCTGAGGGTTTCGGGCAACATCGAGGCGCACGAAAGCGTGTTGAGCTTCAAGGTGCCAGGCCGCATCGTGGCTCTCCCGGTGGAAGAGGGGCAATGGCTGAAAACGGGAGCCATTATTGCCCGTCTTGACAGCGACGACTATCGGCAGCAGGTCACCATGGATGACGCTGCCATCCACACTCGCGACGCCGAGCTGACCTTGTCGCTGGCCGGCACCCGCGAGCAAGAAGTTAAGGCCGCACTGCAATCCGTGATCGACGCGAAGGCGGACCTGGAGCAGAAGCAAGTGGACCTCAAGCGCGACCAGGCTCTTTTCGAAAAGGATGAAGTCTCGGCAGAAACGCGTGACCTCGCGGCGACGGCCCTGAAGCGCGCCCAGGCTACCTACGAGCGGGCCCAGCAGGCGTACAACGAAGCTCTTGAAGGCACACGCAAGGAAGAAATCGCCATCAATCGCGCCAACCTTCGCCTGGCGGAACAGAACCTCCAGATGTCGCGCATCAGGCTGGGCTACACCGTACTGCGCGCGCCGCAATCCGGAGTGATTCTGGTGCGGCAGGCCGAACTCGGCGAGGTCATGTCTCCCGGCACTCCGGTGGTGACTCTTGCGGATGTCGATAACGTCTGGCTGCGCGGCTACGTCAGCGAGACCGACCTGGGGCGAATCCACTGGGGGCAAGCCGCTACGCTGCGCACTGACACCTTCCCCAATAAGACTTATCAAGGCCGGATTTCCTTCATTTCTTCCGAGGCCGAGTTCACGCCCAAGAGCGTGGAGACCTACAAAGAGCGTGTGACATTGGTCTATCGGATCAAGATCGATGTCTCGAATCCCGACCGCGAGCTGAAGCCCGGCATGCCGGCGGACGCGGTGATTGAGGCGCAGCCCTGAACGAACCTGACGCCACAGCGCTTTCTGTTTCCGGACTGGGCAAATCGTTTGCCGGCGTCCGGGCCGTGGACGATCTCAGCTTCGACGTGAAGCCGGGCGAGATCTTCGGCCTGGTCGGGCCCGACGGAGCCGGCAAAACAACCACCCTGCGGATGTTGGCTGGTGTGCTCGATCCCGACCAAGGCACGGCCACGGTGGCTGGTTGCGACATCAGGCGCGACCCTGAGGAAGCGAAGAATAGGCTCAGTTACATGTCCCAGCGCTTCGGCCTCTACGAAGACTTGACGGTGGATGAGAATATCCGTTTCTACGCCGACGTATTCCACGTGCCACACCTGCAGCGCGAGGAGCGCGCCTCGCGCCTGCTTGACGCTGCGGGCATGGGCCAGTTCCGGCAGCGCATCGCCGGCAAGCTTTCCGGAGGGATGAAACAGAAACTAGGACTGGTCTGCGCGCTGATCCACACCCCACAGGTCCTGCTGCTCGACGAACCCACCAACGGTGTCGATCCGGTGTCGCGCCGCGAGTTTTGGCAGATTCTCTATTTGCTGTCGAGTGAGGGCGTAGCCATCCTGACTTCCACCGCTTACCTCGATGAGGCCGAGCGCTGCCATCGTGTAGGTCTGCTGCATCAAGGCCGCCTGCTGCTTTGCGACATTCCGGCGGCGCTGAAGAAGCACATGCCGGGAGCCGTACTGGCGGTGAGCTCGTCTGAGCCGCGCCGCTTGCCCGAAGTGCTCGAACGTGCGGCGGGGGTTTCCAGCGCGGTCCTGGTTGGCGATGGTATGCACCTGGTGGTGGACGATGCCGCGCGCCGAGTGCCCGAGTTGAAGCGGCTTTTGACAGAGGCCGGAGTCTCGTTCCACGAGGTCGAGCAAGTGACGCCAAGCATCGAAGACCTCTTTGTGGCTGCGGTCGAGGGCCGAAGCAATGGGGACCGGAGCGACGGGGATTGACGTGAACAACGGCGACCGATCGGTAGTCGTGGAGGATTTGGTCAAGCGCTTCGGCGATTTCACCGCTGTGGATCACATCAGCCTGGAAGCGCGTCGCGGTGAGATCTTCGGCTTTCTGGGTCCAAACGGCGCCGGCAAATCCACCACTATTCGGATGCTGTGCGGCCTCCTCAGACCGACTTCGGGCCACGCCACGGTGGCGGGATACGACGTCGCCCGCCAGGCGGAACTGGTGCGCCAGCGAATCGGCTATATGTCGCAGCGCTTCTCGCTCTACAACGACCTGCGCGTGATTGAGAACCTTCGCTTTTTTGCCGGCATGTACGGCGTCGCCGCCGCCGTGCTCCCCCAGCGCATCGATTGGGCCCTGACCATGGCGAACCTGAAAGGCCGGGAATCCGCACTCACCGCCTCGCTGCCCGTCGGCTGGAAGCAACGGCTGGCGCTGGGCTGTGCGGTCCTGCATCAACCGCGAATTATCTTCCTCGACGAACCCACCTCCGGCGTGGACCCCATCTCGCGGCGCAATTTTTGGGAATTGATTCAGGAGATGGCCTCTGAGGGCGTCACCGTGTTCGTCACCACCCACTACATGGACGAGGCCGAGTACTGCAACCGCCTGGTGTTGATCTACCGGGGGCGGGTCGTCGCCTCCGGCACACCCACGGAACTGAAGCAACGCTACATGAAGGGCGAGCTGTTGCTGGCGGAGTGCGAGCCGCTGGGGCCGGCGCTCGAGGCCTTGCAGAAAGCTCCCGGGGTGATGGACGCGGCCGTGTTTGGCAATGCCCTCCACCTGGTGGTGCCGGACGCCGCCGCTGCCGTGGCCACGTTGGCCGCCTACCTCGGTCAGCGCGGGATCATCGTGAAACGAATCGAGCCGATCCGCCCGAGCCTCGAAGACGTCTTCGTGTCTCTTACCACGGGCACCACCGGCAACGCCGGCAATGGAGGAAGCGAAGTGACGGCGAAGGAGCAATGACCCATCATGCGCTGGTATCGTGTGGCAGCAATGACGCGCAAGGAGATTATCCAGATTCGGCGTGACTCGCGCAGCCTGCTGATCGTGGTCGCCATGCCGGTGATCCTGATCCTCACCTTTGGATATGCCATCAGCCTGGACGTGAAACACGTCCCTGTCTACGTGTTCGATCGCGAGGGAAGCCAGCCCAGCCAGGATCTGCTGAAGCACTTTCAAGCTTCCGACTACTTCGATCTGGTCCGGGCGGTGGACAACTACCCGGCCTTGATCCGCGCCATCGATGACGGAAGCTGCCAACTGGGGGTGGTGATCCCACCCGATTTCTCCCTGAAGCTGCAGGATGGTGGCCCCGTCCATGTCCAGGCATTGGTGGACGGATCTGACGCCAACAGCGCGACGCTGGCCCTGAACTACAGCCAGGCGGTGATCCAGACCTATTCGGCCCAGGTGCAGTTGGACTGGTTTAGGCTGAGGGGCCAGACCGGAGGCCAGCCGCCGCTCAGCGTCGACGCCCGCACCTGGTTCAACGAAGACTTGGAGAGCGTAGCGAGCATCGTGCCGGGCGTGGTGGCCATTGTTATGTCCGTAGTCGGAAGCTTTCTCACCGCGTTGACGATTGCACGCGAGTGGGAACGCGGCACCATGGAACAGCTCATTTCCACTCCGGTGACGCCGCTCGAAATCATGCTCGGCAAGCTGGCGCCCTATGTGGTGATCGGCATGGTCGATACCGGGCTCTGCGCCGCACTCGGAGTGGGCTGGTTCCACGTGCCCTTTCGCGGAAAGTGGTCGGTGTTCTTCGGCAGCTCCGCTCTCTTCTTGATGGTGGTGCTTTCGCTGGGATACTTCATCTCGGTGGTTGCCAAGAGCCAACTCGCGGCCAGCCAAGCCGCGCTGATCGCCACCTTCCTCCCGGCGTTCCTGCTCTCCGGTTTCCTCTTTCCCATCGATCAGATGCCGACCGTTATCCAGTTTGTTACGCGCTTGATTCCGGCGCGCTATTTTGTATCGATTATGCGGAGCGTCTTCCTGAAAGGCTCGCCGGCGGTGTTTCTCACCAATGACCTGGGGGCGCTGGCCGTGTTCGCCCTGGCGCTGACCCTTTTGGCCACGCGCGCTTTCAAGAAGAAACTTGGCTGAGAAGGTGTGAAGTGATTGCGAAGGAAGTTCCAACACAGAGACACAGAGGCACAGAGAAAAATGGGAAACGTCGGGAAAACCAACGACATCTTCGTGTGATTCTCTTTCTCTTCTCTGTGTCTCCGTGCCTCTGTGTTCAATTCTTCACAACTTCTGAGGACTCACTATGCTGCGCCGAATCCGCTGTATGTTAACCAAAGAGTTTATACAGGTCTTCCGCGACAAGCGCAGCCGCTTCCTGATGTTCGGACCGCCGCTGATCCAGATGCTGGTTTTCGGTTACGCCGCCACCCTGGAAATCCATCACGCCTCCACCGCCATCCTTGACTTGGACAATACCCAGGAGAGCCGCGAACTGATCGCGCACTTCATTGCCAGCCGCTACTTTGACGTCCGCGCTCGACTGGCAAACCGGCGCGAGATTGGCGAACTGATCGATCGTGGCGAGGTCGTCCTAGCCCTCCAGATCCGTAGCGGCTTCGCCGAGAAGCTTCGCAAGGGCCAGACCGCGCCGCTCCAGGTGATCGTGGACAGCTCGAATTCGAACACGGCGCTGGTGGCCCTGGGATACGTCAATCAGGTGGCCGCGCGTTTTGCCGATGACTACCAGGCTGACCGCCTGCATCGACTCATGCCCCGGGAGTTGGCGGTGATGCCTTCCGTTGAGCTCGAAGGCCGGCCGTGGTTCAACCAGGATCTTGAAAGCCGCTGGTTCTTCGTGCCGGGGGTGATCGGTAATCTCATTATGATCATGGTGGTGGTTCTGACCGCTTTCGCCGTGGTCCGCGAGCGGGAAATTGGCACGCTTGAACAGATCATGGTCACGCCGATTCGCCGCGTCGAATTCATCCTCGGCAAGACCGTGCCTTTCTTTCTGATCGGTCTCCTCGATGCGGCGCTGATTTCGGCGGTGGGCACGCTCTGGTTCAAAGTGCCCTTCCGTGGCAGCATTGCCCTACTGGCGCTGGGCGTGGTGTTGTTCCTGCCGGGCGCGCTGGGTGTGGGACTGTTCATTTCCACGATCTCCGCCACGCAGCAACAAGCCATGGTGTCGGGCTTCTTCTTTATTATGCCCGCCATCATCTTCTCCGGTTTTGGCACTCCCATCAGCAGCATGCCGCCGTGGCTCCAAAGGCTCACCTATCTCGATCCGCTCCGCTACTTCCAGGTGGTGCTCCGCAGTTTGTACTTGAAAGGGGTGGGCCTGGACGTTCTTTGGCCCCAGATGGCGGCCATGGCGGCTTTTGGCGTCGTTATGCTCGCCGTCAGCGTCATTCGGTTCCATAAGTCCCTCGACTGACAAGAGTCACCCGGACTTCTCACCACGAGCGGGCCGAGAGGTAAGGGCAAAGGGTAAAGGGTAAAGGGTAAAGGGTAAAGGGTAAACGAAGAATTGCCGATCGACGGCTCAGAAGCTGTGAAAGAATTAAGACAGAGGCGCAGAGACACAGAGAGAGAGTGAGAAGATACATGAGATGTCATTTATTTCCAGACGTTTGTCATTTTTCTCTGTGCCTCTGTGTCTCTGTGTTGGAAGCTCCTTCGCAATTATTTCACACCTTCTCAGCGATTGGAAATATCCGGTGGCTTGCTTCTTCTCTTTCAATCGGCAATCGGCAATCGTCAATCGTCAATTCTTCGTTCACCCTTTACTCCTCACCCTTTACCCTTTGTCCCGCCCCGTCCGAACCGGCACCTTGGCCGGTTTCGTTCTGTGCTTCCATTAACAGTTAGCGGAAATCAGAAAGTAGAAATCAGAACCAAGACGTATTCCCTTTCTGATTTCTACTTTCGAACCTCTGATCTCTCCTTCACCCTTCAATCAAACCAGCCCACCAAACCGACCGGGGACCGCGGATAACTTACACGAGGTGAAGGTCCCTGATGTGACCGAGTAACTTAGCCGTGTCGATCGGTTTGAACAAATAGGCATCGCACAACGCCTTGAATGACTGGACGACATTCTTCACATCGTCCAGCGCCGTGGTCATGATGATCTTTACTCCGGCGGTGGATAGTGTGCCTCCGGCTTCTTCGAGAGCCCGGATTTCCCTGACGGCCGTCTGGCCGTCCATTTCCGGCATCATGATATCCATGCAGATCAGATCGTACTTGTGCCCGCTCTCTTGGGCAGCACGAAACGCTGCCACCGCCTCCTTACCGTTAACGGCGACGTGGCATTCGCCATATGGGGATAGAAACGACTGCAGCAGAAGCCGGCTAGTGAAGTCATCTTCGACGATAAGCGTGCGCATCTCGGTGATTTCCTCCTGAGGTCGACTACACCCACCCTGACAGCTTCAGGGTGGCCTGGAGCAGTTCCAATTGCTCCTCCATCCGGGGCAGCAGGGCCAAGGCGCGGTTCAACTCCTTCGCTGCAGCCGCCTCCTGCACCTCTAAGCAGAGCGCTCGCAGGGCCTCGGCCGACACCGTGGCCGCCGCTCCCTTGAGGGCATGCGCCTGCTGCCGGGCGCCGTCGGCATCGCCCTTCTCCAGCTTGTTCTTCAGGATGCGTAACTGACGCGGGGCGTCGTTCAAGAACCCGGCGATGACCTTGCCGGCGAGTCCTTTGTCGTCCATGAGACGACCGAGCAACTCTCCCGGGTTGAAAACAGCTTCTGTTCTTGCCGGTGAAGGGTCGGTTGGAGAGCTTGCCTCGCCTCCAGCGGCGGGCGTGATCAGCCATTTCTCCAAGAGGTCAGCCAGTTGCCGCGGCTCAACCGGCTTGGCCAGATAGTCGGTCATTCCCGCCTGAAGGCATTTATCCCGGTCGCCGGTCATCGCATCAGCGGTAAGGGCGATGATAGGAACGTGAGGGTTGCGCGTCCCTGTCCGCCGCTCCCGGATGCGGCGCGTTGCCTCGTAACCGTCCATCTCGGGCATCAAGCAGTCCATCAGGACCGCATCATAGTTAACCCGCTGGAGCGCCCGGACCGCCTCCTCGCCGTTCGCCACCACGTCCGCGTCGTAGCCGAGTTTGCGCAGAATGGCGACGGCCACCTCCTGGTTGGTCCCGTTATCCTCTGCCACCAGGATTCGGGCGCGGCTATTCCCGCGGACAACGCTGAGCGGAGTGGGGGCGGCTTCGGCGGGTGCCGGCCCGTTGCCTTGCGCGCTCAGGGCGAGCAAGGCTTCGCGCAGACTGCGCTCCCAAATCGGCTTGGAAACGTGTCCCGCGAACCCCAGCGCTTGCAAGCGTGCCGGGTCGCTTTGCCGGCCGAGGCTAGTCATCAACACGAGCGCCGTATCCTTCAATTGAGGATCGGCCGCGATCTGCCGCCCCAGTTCCTCTCCGTCCATGCCCGGCAGGCTCATATCCAGTAACGCGATCCGAAAAGGGTCAGCATCCCGGACGGCTTGGCGGAGAACAACCAAGGCGGAGTTTCCATCTGCGGACTCTTCTGTATGGCAACCCCAGGAGTTCAGCAGTCTGCGTACCAGCGAAGTGTTCGTGGCGTTGTCGTCCACCACCAGAACTTTCGCGTCTTGCAGACTGGTCTGTACATCAGTCGCTGGCGCAGCGGGTTGGGGCTGCTTTTCAAAGACCGCCGTAAACCAGAACGTCGATCCCTTGCCCTCTTCGCTGTCGACGCCAATCCGGCCACCCATCATCTCGACTAGTTGCTTGGAAATGGTCAGACCCAACCCAGTGCCGCCGTATCGACGCGTGCTCGATCCGTCAGCTTGGACGAACGGCTCGAAGAGGGCGGAGGCCCGGTCCTGCCGGAAGCCAATGCCGGTGTCGCTCACGGTAAAAAGCAGGATGGCAGTGCGTTCGCCCTCCGACTCGAGTCGCACCCCGACGGCAACCTCGCCCTGAGGTGTGAACTTCACAGCGTTCCCCAGCAAGTTCACGAGCACCTGGCTGACCCTGCCGGGATCGCCCCGCAGCAGCCAGGGAGTTCCCGGCTCCAGCTCGCACGTCAGTTCAAGCCCCTTTTCGGACGCCTTGATCGCCAGCACCGAGGCGGCGTACTCCAGCACCGTGTGCAGATCGAAGTCGGTTATCTCCAGCCTCAACTTCCGTGCCTCGATCTTGGAGAAATCCAGAATGTCGTTAATCACCGCCAGCAGCGCCTCCCCGCTGGTGCGCACGATTTCCGCATACTGGTGTTGCTCCGTGGTTAGTTCCGTGTCCAGAAGCAAACCCGTCATTCCGATGACGCCATTCATCGGGGTGCGGATTTCGTGGCTCATATTGGCCAAGAACTGGCTCTTCGCCCGGTTGGCGGCTTCGGCGGCCTCCTTGGCTTTCCGCATTTCCTCCTCGGCCTGCCTGCGCTCGCTGATATCGATGCAGGTGCCCTCCACTAGGGGAGCGATCCCGGCTCCGCCCTCAACCCAACCGATGTTTTCCAGGACCCACACGGCGCTGCCGTCTTTTCGCTTCAGGCGCACCTCGAGGTTGGTGAGTACCTTCTGTTCCTGCAACTGCGCCCAGGTGCGTTCCGCATCACCGGGGTCAAAAACCAGCTCTGTTCTAGAAATGCGTGCCAGTTCCGCGCCAGAGGCATAACCCAGGATACGGGCGTAAGCGTCGTTGGCATCCAGTACCCTGCCCTCTGCCGTGTACCGAAAAACCCCGGCCAGGTTGCGTTCGAACAGGAGACGATAGTGCCCCTCTGACTCTCTGACCGCCTCCTCGGCGAGCTTGCGCTTGGTGATGTTTTCGTGAGCGAGCACGACACGGCTAGGGCCTTCATTCGCAAAACGCGTGACCCTCATCACAAACCAGCGCTTCTCCTCCGGGCTGTGGCATGAGTACTCAAGACTGAACTCGTCCCGTGCCCCGGCAATTGCCTGCCGGATTCCTTCGGCAGCGGTGCTCGCCTCGGCACAATTGGGGGAAGCCATTCGGCACACTTCCAGGTAGTTGCTGCCCACTCCGCAGGCATACGGGCTCCCACCGTTGGCGGCGGCGAAACAATGCCAGGCAGCGTTCACCGCCACAATCTCACCCTTCTCGTCCAGGATCGCGATGTGCGATGACAGGGCATTGAGGGTCGATTGCAGGAAACGCTCCGACGTGCTAATGGCCTCCTCGACGTACTTTCGTTCGGTGATGTCTTCCTTCACGGCCAGGAAATGGGTGATGACGCCGCCGGAGTCCTTTATGGGAACGATGGAGGCGGATTCCCAAAAGATCTCGCCGTTCTTCTTCCGGTTAGCAAACTCCCCGCGCCACTCGCCCCCGGAGAGTATCGTCTCCCAGAGTTGCGTGTAAGTCGCGGCAGGCTGCATCCCCGAATTCAGAATGCGGGGGTTCCGGCCGATGGCTTCTTCCGGCGTATAGCCCGTGAGTCGAGTGAATTTGGGATTGACATACTCCATGTTACCCTGGACGTCGGTGATGACCACCGACGCAGGGCTTTGCTCGACCGCGAGCGACAGCTTCCGGAGTCGCTCCTCCGCCCGCTTGCGCTCGGTGATGTCCTGCACCGTGCCGCGGAACTGCGTGATGCGGCCACTAGCATCGCGCGTCGGTTCCCCACGGCCAATCAACCACCTCTTTGAGCAATCTGAGCGGACCAGTTCCAAATCGAGCTCGAAAAGGGCTCCGGTGGCAAGGGCGTTCTCCACTGCCGCTTTCAGTCGCTCCAGACTCTCCGGGGCAAACATGCGTGCTTGCTCCTGGTAGCTGGGCGTAGGCAGGTTCGGATCTAGGCCCGCGATACGGTAGAGGTTCTCATCCCAGGTGACGGTGTTAGTCGCCAGCGCCCACTCCCAAACGCCCATCTGGGCGGCCAGCAGTGCCTCTCTCAGGTCGGCTTCACCCTGACGTAGCGCCTCCTCCGCTTGCTTGCGATCGGTGATGTCGTGGCCAATGCCCACCAGCCCCACGATATTCCCCAGAGCATCCCGTAGCGGCACTTTGGTGGTTAAGAGCCATCTCATATGGCCACTTGCGTCCACAGTGGTTTCTTCGCCGCCGCTCATGGGTTGGCCCGAGCGAATCACCTCTTGTTCGTCGCGGTGGTACTTCGCCGCCAGTTCCTTGGGGAAGAAATCGAAGTCCGTCTTTCCAAGCAGGTCCTGTCCCTTCGTTAACCCTATCAGACGAGCAACCCCGGCGTTGGCAATAAGAAACCGACTTTCGGTGTCCTTGACGTAAACGCAGCCGGGCAGATTGTCGATCAAAGTGCGCAGGAGATTGCGCTCGCTGGCCAGCGCTTCCTCGGCCTGCTTGCGCTCGGTGATATCTTGGGCCATGGAAAGAATTCCGTCGAAGCTGCCATCAGGTTTAAGAAGAGGCGTGTTGCGCCATTCACACACAATCGTGCGTCCGTCTTTGGTGACGTTTTCTCCGATGGCGGTTCCGTATGTCTCCGTGTCCCCTGCCATCAGGCGTTGGAAGATCTCCCCCACATAGGCTTGGGACTGCAGCGGCACAATGAGTTCAAAGGGATTTTTTCCGAGCGCTTCTTCCTGTGTGTAGCCGAAGATCTGCTCAGCCGCCGGATTCCACCCGGTATAGCGCATTTCGGAATCAGATACGAGGTAAGCGACGGGCATTCGATCAATCTGGAGCTGTAGCCGTGTAAGGGCTCGATCGCGCTCCCCCTGCAACTGCTCTTGCGTCTGCTCGGCCTGCTTGCGCTCGGTGATATCGACCAGCGTACCCTGTACAAATAACTCGCCGGTGTCGTCGGCTGGAGTCAGGCTGAGGTTGACAATCAGCCAGATGGGTCTGCCATCCTTGTGCCGGAACTTCACTTCGACCCCGGTCACGATCCTCTCGGTTTGCAGCCGGGCCATCAACTCCACACGCTTGTCAGCGTCCCAGTGGATGTCCTTCATGTTGCGGCCCAGCATTTCTTGGGGCGACCCGTAACCCAGGACGCGCGCCGCTGGAGCATTACAATCGACGATGCGGCCGTCGATTGTGTTGCGGATGATCAAGGCGACGTTGGTTTCGAACAGCAACCGGAAGCGTGCCTCGGAAGCTCGCACAGATTCTTCCGCCCGCTTGCGTTCGGTGACATCGCTTACTACGCCAAAGCGTTCAATGACTTCGCCCGAAGCATTGGTCACTGGATAAACGACTTCATGGAGGTGCCTGACCGAGCCGTCTGGAAGCACAATTCGATAGTCGGCTTCGACCTCACTTCGTTGAGCGGGCGCCGCGTTGAGCCCCGCTTCGATCCCGGGTCGGTCGTCGGGGTGGATCCTGGAGAGGAAGGTGTCGCGCACTGAGGCCTTTGTCTTTGCGGGATCGAAGCCGAAAATGCGAAAAGTCTCATCCGACCAGTAAAGCTCTCCTGACGAAAGGTTCCAAGCCCAACTGCCGATATGGCTAAGCCTCTGCGACTCCGCTAAGTAGGCCTCGCTGCGCCGTAACTCTTCTTCCGCCCGCCTGCGTTCGGTGATGTCGGAAATCATCCCGTCCGTGTACCGTTTGCCGTCTTTCTCGTAGCTGGCCACCGCTCTGTCGTGTACCCAGATCCATTGGCCGTCCTTTCTCTGGATCCGGAATTCCTCGTCAAAGACCCCATGGCCGTTGACGAATGCCTTGTAGGCCTCCAAAGCCCTTGGATGGTCGTCGGGATGAACTCGCGAAAAGAAGAAGCCCGGGTTGCAAATTTCCTTGGGGGTGTAGCCGTACACCCTCTCACAATTGGGGCTGGCGAAAATCGGGTTACCTCCGGCGTCGCTCGTCCAGACGACATCGGGGATGTTGGCGACCAGAGACCGGAATTTCTCCTCGCTCTGCCGGAGTTCCTCGTGCGCCAGCTTGTTGTCGGTGATATCGAGAGTGGTAC
Source organism: Terriglobia bacterium (assembly GCA_035315065.1). Lineage (GTDB taxonomy): Bacteria > Acidobacteriota > Terriglobia > UBA7540 > UBA7540 > DATFYM01. The sequence continues at coordinate 1,061 of DATFYM010000120.1, read as the reverse complement.
CGACCAGGCGGGCGGATCTGCGGTTGGGGTCGGCGACAACTTGACCGCGACTGCGGACCACACGCATCGTCCCATCACCGCGCACGACTCGATGCTCAACGTCGAAAGGTTCATGGGTCTGGAGGGTGTCTTTGAGGGCTTGGTTGACGCGTTCACGATCGGCAGCGTGAATGGCGTCCATCACCTTGCCGAACGGTAGGGAAGTCGCGCTTGGGGCCCAACCGAAAATGCGAAATAAGCCGTCTGACCCGCGAAATTCGCTCGACCTTACATCCAACTCCCAACTTCCGAGAGCGGCGAGGTGTTCGGCTTCTTTCAGGCCCTCCTTGCTTCTATGCAACGCGGCTTCGGTGGCGCGACGTTCCGTCACGTCCTGCTTGATGGCAATGAAGTTGGTGATGACGCCGTTGGGGTCGCGAACCGGCGTGATCGACATTTCCTCAGTGTAGAGGGTCCCGTCCTTCCGCCGATTGATGAGTTCGCCCTGCCAAACCTGGCCCGAAAGGATCGTCTTCCACAGTTCACGGTAACAGGCGGGGTCCTGACGATCGGACTTCAGGAGCCTCGTGTTCTGGCCGACTGCTTCCTCGGCGCTGTATCCGGTTATCCTGGTAAAGGCTGGGTTGACGTACTGAATCGTGGCCGAGGTATCGGTGATGACGATGGCCTCGCCGATCTGTCCTATCGCGGTGGCGAGAAGGGCCAGGCTGCCCTTCGGGAGGCAATTCTGGCCGGCCTCCTCGGCCGTTAATCCGGCCGGCTCCTCCGCAACATTTGTGGCAAGCATGTCGCGAGGTCGCTCCAGCGATGCTTGGCGATCGGAAGCCGCGAGTTTTTCCGTGGTGGCCATTCGAGTGCCTGCTTCACCAGCTTCTGGACCACTGAAAAGCGCCCGTTATCTGCCTGTTCGAGCCTCTTCGCTGCACGTTTTTGGTCGAAAATGGTAAAATTTGGTACGATTTGGTAGCAAAAACCCGTTTCAAAACGGGCTCGTTTTCAAATAAGCCCTTAAGCCTCGGCGGAAGAGCGGTTAGCAAGTCCTTTAGATTGAGCAAGCCTTC
>DATFYM010000119.1:0-27720 GCA_035315065.1 Terriglobia bacterium | reverse complement strand
TTAGGCTCAAGAGAAGGATGACACGCCCAAGTCGGTCTGTCAACTAAATAATGCAAGAACCGACCTATTTGTGAGCGCGGGAGCCCCGCCGGGGAGGACTAGCTTGAGACATCTCCCTGTGAAAATGTAGAAACTCCAGGCCGGAAGCTTGCTTCCGGCGACGGCGCAAGGTCGTCTAGCGTCGCCAATTATCAAGCGCCGCAGCAAGCTGCGGCCGAAAAAGCGGCAGCAAGCTGCCGCACTCCAAAAGCGGGAGACGCCCGCACGGGGGATTCTCAATCGATGATTGCAGTTACAGGAAAACACGACTTTTACTTCTCCAGCTTCCTTGAACTTGAGAAGAGTTTGGCTGGGCGGGGGCACGATTGGATCGAACAGGTTCGCCGCGAGGCCATCGAGCGCTTTGCCGAGCTGGGATTCCCAACCACCAAGCATGAGGAATGGCGATTCACAAACATCGGCGCGCTTGCGGCGACGCCGTTCGAACCTGCCGCTCCGGTGGAGAGCGCGACGGTTGGGAGTCAGCTCGCGCAGTCGCCCTTCGCGGACCTCGGCTGCCCGCGGCTGGTGTTCTTGAACGGCCGCTACGCTCCGGAGCTTTCCGATGCCTTGCCGGGGGGTGTGAAGGCCGGAAGCTTGCGAGCGGCGCTGGCTGCGGGGTCGCCGGTATTAGAGCGACAGCTTACGCGATATGCCCACTTCCAGAAGCATCCTTTCGTCGCGCTCAATACGGCTTTCATGGAGGACGGCGCTTTGGTGGAGATCGCGAAAGACGTGGTACTGGAGAAGCCCATTTATCTGCTCTACGTCTCAGTTCCCGACGACAAGCCTGCCGTCACCCACCCGCGTAACCTGATTCTGGCAGGTCGCGGAGCGCAGGCCACGGTGATCGAGGGGTATTTGAGTCTTGAAACTGGAAATCGGATTTCCAGTTTCCAATTTCCATTTTCCAGTTCCGTCTACTTTACCAACGCGGTCACGGAGTTCGTGGCCGACGAGGGCGCCATTGTGAATCACTACAAGGTGGAGCAGGAAAGCGAGTCCGCCTTCCACGTTGCCACGCTGGTGTTTCATCAGGGGCGATCCTCCACCGTGAACACCTGTACCATCCAGTTCGGCGGCAAGCTGGTGCGCGAAGAGGTGCGCAACGTGCTCGACGGCGAAGGGGCCGAGTCCACCTTCAACGGGCTCTACGTGATCTCCGGGGAGCAGCACGTGGACAATCACACCACCCTCGACCATGCCCGGCCGCACTGCGCCAGCCGCGAATTCTACAAGGGCGTGCTCGACGGTCACGCCCACGCTGTCTTCAACGGCCGGATCATCGTGCGCCAGGACGCGCAGAAGACCGACTCCAAGCAAAGCAACAAAAACCTGCTGCTCTCGGCTGACGCGGTAATCGACTCCAAGCCGCAACTGGAGATTTACGCCGACGACGTGAAGTGTACGCACGGGGCCACCATCGGGCAGGTAGACCAGGAGGCGGTGTTTTATCTGCGCTCGCGCGGCATCGGGTTGGACGACGCTCGCTCGCTGCTGGTCCAGGCTTTTGCGAGTGACATCATCGGACGTGTGAAGTACGAACCGCTGGCCGCGAGGCTGAGAGACAGATTGTCGACCAAACTGGCGAAATAGCGGACTGAGAAGCAGGAGGGGCAACTGCAAGTGATGCAGGCGGCAATGACCTCACTCTTCGAGAACATGGACCGGTTCATCCGCGGACTCGGAAGCAATGGACGGCATGATGGGGGCGAACAGGCTTGAAGCCAAGCCAAATGTTGAATCGCGCCATTGATCAGAGGACCTGGAGAGGGGAGAAGTTATGGCAAGGAGGCTAAGGTGATGGGTTCTGCTACAACTGCCACGCACGAGGTTGAGGTTCGAACGCCCTCGCTTACCGGCTTTGATGTAGAGAGGATCCGGCAGGACTTCCCCATCCTTCAGCAGAAGGTCCACGGCAAGCGCCTCGTGTATCTCGATAATGCGGCCACCAGCCAGAAGCCCTGGGCGGTGATCGACGCCGAGCGACATTTCTACATGAATATCAACTCCAACGTGCATCGTGGCGTCCATTTGTTGAGCGCGCGGGCCACGCAGGAATACGAAGACGCGCGCGTGAAGGTACAGCGCCTGCTGAACGCCGGCGACTGGCGCGAGCTTGTCTGGACGCGCGGGACCACGGAAGCTATCAATCTGGTGGCCGCCACCTACGGTCGCAAGAACGTGGGCGCGGGCGACGAGATCGTGATCTCCGCCATGGAGCACCACTCGAATATCGTACCCTGGCAGATGCTGTGTGAAGAGAAGGGAGCCCGGCTGCGGGTGGCGCCCATCACCGACGAGGGCGAGCTGATTTTCGAAGAGTACGAGAAGCTCTTGGGGCCGCGCACCCGGCTCGTAAGCATGGCCCACGTCTCGAACGTGCTCGGCACCATCAATCCGGTGAAGCGGATCGCCGCCGCCGCCCATCGCCGGAACATTCCGGCGCTCATCGACGGCGCGCAAGCGGCGCCCCACATGAAACTGGACGTGCGCGACCTCGATTGCGATTTCTATGCCTTCTCCAGCCACAAGGTCTTCGGCCCCACCGGCATCGGAGTCCTCTACGGCAAGGCGGCGTTGCTGGAAGCGATGCCACCCTACCAGGGCGGCGGCGACATGATCAGCTCCGTTACTTTTGAAAAGACGCTCTACAACGGGATCCCGTACAAGTTCGAGGCCGGCACCCCCAATATCGCTGGAGCCATCGGCCTCGGGGCGGCGATCGACTATATGACGCGCCTCGATCTCGACGCCGCCGCAGCCTACGAGCATGAATTACTGCGCTACGCGACGGAGAAGCTTTCCGAGGTTCCCGAGGTGAGGATCATCGGGACCGCCAAAGAAAAGACGGGCGCAATTTCCTTTGTGCTGAACGGCATTCATCCCCACGACGTGGGTACGGTCCTCGATCAGGAAGGCATCGCCGTCCGCACCGGCCACCATTGCGCGCAACCGCTGATGGACCGCTTCCAGGTCCCGGCCACGGTGCGGGCGTCGTTGGCCTTCTATAATACCCGGGAGGAAATCGACGCCTTGGTTGCGGGCATCCAAAAGGTGAAGGAGATTTTTGCCGATTTGACGTAGCGCCGGGCTTCCGGCATCTGGATGGGACGTTGGCAACTGAGAGCTGGGTAAGCAACTGGACCGAAGATACGGCTCTGGCGCCAGCAGATCCAGGGAGAAATGGGGAACAATGATTGACGTAACTCCCAAGGCGGTAGCCAGAATCCGGCACTTGCTGGAAGCGAACCACGTCCAGGGCGGACTGCGGCTGGGATTGGTGGGCGGCGGCTGTTCCGGGCTCACTTACAAGTTCAAGCTCGAGTCCCAGCCCAAGCCCACGGATAACGTATTCGAGTTCGACGGCGTCAAGCTGTGGGTGGATCCGAAGAGCTACGAGCACCTGGACGGAATGACGCTCGACTACAAGGAGTCGCTGCTGCAAAGCGGGTTCGAGTTTAACAACCCCAACGCCACGCATACGTGCAGTTGCGGGAAATCGTTTGCCTGAAGAAAAGGGGTCAGGAGTCAGGAGTCAGGAGTCAGAAAGCAAGAGAAAAATGCCGGAATCGTGAATTGAATTCTTCATGCTGGCTCCTGACTTCTGGCTCCTGACTCCTTGCTAAAAAACATGTCCGATTTACGTGCCCTTTATCAAGAAGTGATTCTCGGCCACAGCAAGCGGCCGCGCAACTTCCGCGCGATCGAAGGCGCGCTGCACGCCAACGGCTACAACCCGCTTTGCGGCGACAAGGTCACGATCTACGTGAAACTCGAAGGCGATCGCATCCGCGACGTGAGCTTTCAGGGGTCGGGTTGCGCCATCTCCACCGCGTCCGCGTCGCTCTTGACCGAGTCGTTGAAGGGTAAGACTCGCGAGGAGGCCGAGGCGCTCTTCGAGGAGTTTCACGACCTTGTCACCGGCAAAGGCTCGGCTCAAAGCGGCAATAACGGGGATCATCGCCCAGCCGACCACCAAGCTGATCGTCCGCCGCTGGGCAAGTTGGAAGTCTTCGCCGGGGTTTCGGAGTTCCCCATGCGTGTGAAATGCGCCACGCTGGCGTGGCACACGCTCAAGAGCGCGCTGAGCGGGGCGGACGAAGTCGCAACGACCGAGACCGACGCGGGCGAGATTACGGCTCCGGAACCGGAATCATAAAGCCTGTTGTCCGCCACGCACACCGAAGGAACGAACCACCGACGAAGAACTGTCGATTGACTATTGGTAAGCAGCCTTCAGCGATCGGCGGTCAGATCTCAGCACGAAAGCCCGGTTCTTGCTGATAGCTGATGGCTGAAAGCTGATTGCTCCTCGAACCGAAAGGTGCAGACATGAGCGACGAGAATCAATCTGGCGTAAGCTCTTCGACACCAGATGGCGCGCTGAGTCCAGCCTCGGCGGCAGTAACCGCGGCTCCTGCTGGGTCGCGGGCAACCTCACTCGGCGCGACTGAGCAAGGCGCGCTTCGCGAAAAGGTGATTGATGTCCTCCGAACTTGCTACGACCCCGAAATCCCGGTGAACATTTATGAGCTGGGGCTGATCTACGAAGTGAAAGTGAGCGACACCGGCGAGGCTCAAATCCGCATGACGCTCACCACGCCCAACTGTCCGGCGGCGATCTCTCTTCCGGGCGAAGTGGAGTATAAAGCCAAGGGCATCGACGGACTCAGCGGAGTAAAGGTGGAGGTGGTTTGGGAACCGCCGTGGGACATGAGCAAGATGACGGAGGCGGCGAGGCTGCAGTTGGGAATGTTCTGAGAACAGTCGAAAGTCGAAAGTTAAGAGTCGAAAGTAGAAGCGGCCGTTCGTGGCTTTCGACTTTTTGACTTTCGACTTTCGACTCTCTTTCGAGGTCACCATGAAACTCAGTTCGCAGGAGGAATACGGGCTGCGCTGCCTGCTGCGCATCGCCCGGGAAGGCGAAAACGGCAGTCTGACGATTCCCGAAATCAGCCAGGCGGAGGGGATCTCCGGCCACTACGTAGCCAAACTGCTGGGGATTCTGCGCCGCGCCGGATTCCTCACCAGCGCCCGCGGCCAGGCCGGCGGCTACACCCTGGCGCGCCCGGCGGACCAGGTGGTGATCGGCGAAGTGATGGCGCTGCTCGGCGGCCGGCTCTACGATCCCGCTTTTTGCGACAAGCACTCTGGGGTGGGGGATGTGTGTACGAACTCGGTTGACTGCTCCATCCGTTCCCTCTGGCGCACGGTACAGGTGCTGGTCGACCGGGTGCTCAGTCAAACCACGCTGCGGGACCTGTTGCAAAACGAACAGGAAGCAGGGTCGAGGGCGGGCAACCTGACGACCGTGGCGCCGGCGGCGGTCCAACCACTGGTGGCCATCGGGCGCTGGGCGGGCGCGGAGTAACTACTCTAATAGCCTATATCATTCCTTTCCTGCCGTCACGGAGAGCGGCGCCCCAGGCCCACATGTTGGATTCATCACGCCTCGTCTCGATTTTGGCCGGTCTGGTGAAGATCGATTCGGTCAACCCGGACCTTGTCGCGGGCGGCCGGGGCGAACGCCAGATCGCCGAGCACGTGGCTGCCTTTCTCGAGGCGGCGGGACTCGAGACACGGCTTCAAGAAGTGAGTCCGGGCCGCTTCAACGCCCTCGGCGTCCTGCGGGGGCGGGCCAAGGGAAAGAGCCTGATGCTCAACGGCCACCTCGACACGGTGGGTGTGGCGGGCATGGAGGGACCATTCTCCGCCCGAGTGGAAGACGGCCGGCTCTATGGCCGCGGCGCGGAGGACATGAAGAGCGGCATCGCCGCGGCCCTGGTGGCGGTGGAGGCGCTGGCCCGGGAAGGCCTTTCCGGCGGCGAGGTGTTGGTGGCCACGGTGGCCGACGAGGAGTACAAGAGCATCGGCACCCGCGCCCTTCTCGATGGTGGAGCCCGCACCGACGCGGCCATCGTGATGGAACCGACCAAGCTGGCGGTGGTGACGGCCCACAAGGGATTCGTCTGGGCCGATGTGGTGACCGAAGGCCGGGCCGCGCATGGCAGCCGCCCCGACGAAGGCCGCGATGCCATCGCCGCCATGGGACGCGTCCTGGGGGAAATCGAAGCCTTGCAAAGAGCGCTCGACGCGGCGCCAGGGCATCCGCTGGTGGGCCACGGTTCCGTGCACGCGTCGCTGATCTCGGGCGGCCAGGAACTTTCCAGCTACCCGGCCGAGTGCCGTCTGAGCCTGGAGCGCCGGCTGGTCCCGGGGGAGGACGCGGCGGCGCTCGACCAGGAACTTAGCCGGATCCTGGCGCGGCTCTCCGGCCGCGACCCGGAGTTCCGAGCCAGGTACCAGTTAGGCTACTCGGCTCGGCCTTTCGAGGTCTCCCGGGAAGCCCCCTTGGCGCGGAAACTGCTCGGCTGCGCCCGCCATGTGATGGGGCCACACGCCAGGTTCGGAGTGCAAAGCTTCTGGACGGACGCGGCGTTGCTCGCCGAGGCCGGAATCGAGACCGTACTTTTCGGCCCCAGCGGACAGGGGCTCCATTCGACGAGCGAATACGCGGACGTGGAGTCAGTGGCGCTTTGCGCTGAGACCCTCTGCGAGTGCGCGAAGGAGTTTTGTAGCTCGTAGCTCCGGGCTCGATGGCCCGCGAGGCTGCGTCAGGTCGGCGGACTCGGTTCGCCACCGTCTTCTCAGCCCGTCCGGGCAGAACTCGGACGGCGGCTGGAGCATCTAACAGAACGACGACTCGGGCACACCGCTTGGGAATCAATGCGCCTGGGGGGCGCGGGGTTGAGATGTGGCTGCAAGAGGCTCGAAGCCGGCAGCGAATACTTATCTCAGCGATGGTTACAAAAACGCGCGCCGCTCGTCTAATCTATCTGGTCTTGCAAAAAGACAGTGCGAGTCGAGGCTGGGTCGAAGCCTCCTCGTGAACGAAATGAAGGAGGAAGGTTTCACATGCGACGTTTCAATAAGGAGTTTTGGAGCGAGAATTTTCTGGGACTAAGCCTGACGCTGATCGGAGTCGGATGCTTGGTCCTTTCATTGGTGCTTTACTCCAGCCCGCACGCCGGTGCTTCGCGGTCGGCGTTGGCCAGCAGCACCCAGGGCTTGGACGGGGCGGACATCAACAGTCTGGAACAACTCAACAAAGCCTACGAGCGCATCGCCCAGGCCGTGACGCCGGGGATCGTCAACATCCAGACCACGGCGACGGTGAAGGTCAGCCAATCGCCGTTTATGATGGACCCCTTTTTCCGGCAGTTCTTCGGGGACCAGATGCCTGGCTTTGGAGGCGCTCCACGCAATCAGGTGGAGCACGCCTTGGGAAGCGGAATCATCATCTCTCCCGACGGCTACATCCTTACCAACAATCACGTCATTGCCAAGGCTAGTGACATCAAGGTGATGCTTTCGGACAAGCGCGAGTTCAAGGGCAAGGTGGTAGGAGCCGACCCGCAGACGGATATCGCCGTCATCAAGATCGATGGCAGCAGCCTGCCCACCGTGCCGATCGGTGATTCGGCAGCCTTGCACGTAGGCGACACCGTGATGGCTTTTGGCAACCCCTTCGGGCTGAACTTCACGGTCACACGCGGAACGGTGAGCGCCCTCGGCCGGTCCCAGTTGGGGATCGAAGGGCGCAACAGCGGCGGCGGCTTCGAGAACTTTATCCAAACCGACGCGGCCATCAACCCCGGAAACTCGGGCGGGGCGCTGGTGAACGTGCGCGGCCAAGTGATCGGAGTCAACACCGCCATCCTTAGCGGCAATTCCGGTCCCGGCGGCGAAGGCAGCTTCATGGGAGTCGGCTTCGCGATTCCGTCGAACATGGCCAAGCACGTAATGGAGGACCTCGTCAAAACCGGTAAGGTATCGCGTGGATACCTCGGCGCCACCGTCGGCGTGGTGACTCAGGACTTGGCGCAGGAGTTCAAAATCCCCGACACGGCTGGCGCCTTTGTGCAGGACGTGGCGCCTGGCGGACCCGCCGAGAAGGCTGGTCTGAAGGCGGGCGACGTGGTTCGCAAGTTCAACGGACAGACCGTTGACGACCACACCTCGTTGACGGATATGGTGGCCGAAAGCAGCCCGGGCAGCACGGCTACGTTGGACATTATCCGCAATGGCCAGCCCACGACCATCAAGGTCACGTTGGCCGAGCGCCCTGCGAATCTGGCTGTGATTGCCGGTGGTCCGACCAAAGCACCGGAGGAAGGGGCTCTGCGCGGCGTCCAGGTGCAGAACCTGACGCCCGAAGTGCGACAGGAGCTCGATTTGCCGGGCGGAGTGCAAGGCGTGGTGGTAACTCAAGTTGACCGCAATGCCCCGGCGGCGCAGGCACTGACCCAAGGCGACGTGATTCAATCGGTCAACCGTCAGCCCGTCCACAACGCAACCGAGTTCAACAAACTGGCAGCCGAGGCCAAGGGCCGGACCTTGCTGCGCGTCGTTCGCCAAGGTCAGGGCCTGTTCGTCGTGATCACGCCCGGCAGCAACAACGGCGATGATGATGGCGGCGACCAGTAGACCAGTTAGTGAACAGCCAGGAGCAGCCGAAGGTGAAAGTACCATGTCGAACCTTCGGCTGCTGGCTGTGGCGACGACAGCGGTCCCATGGTCAGTGGACGAGGAAGCCGGTGGCGGCCAGCCCGAGGCCTACTATCGCCAGCACCGACCCGCCGTACCAGAAGATCCGGCGCCGCGTGATGATGGTCATGGAGGTGATCACCAGCGCCGCCTCCAGGCAAACCTCACCAAGATCAAAGCGGTTGGCCTTTCGCCCCTCGGCTCCAACCTCATCCTCCAGGCTGTGCGCCTCCGCCAACAGCGTGTCCTGATCGTCCTTGTTGCGCTCGATCTCGCGGCTGTACTTCTCCTTCATCTTCGCGGCCGCCTCGACGTTCTTGAAGTCGGAGATCGAGAGCAAATCATTGAATTGCTCGTAGCCGTGACGACGGATGCTCTTCGCCTGGTACTCGTTCCAGGTATCCGTGGCCCTATTCTGGAGCAGGATCTCCTCGGTGTGGGCGCGATGCCCGAGCAGTGACACCGCCGCTACCAGCACCGCCAGGAGCGCCATGGTGACGGTCACCGGCGCCAGGCTGGGATCGTGAGCCGCGTGCTCAGCATGCTCCTCGAGTTCGTGGACCTCTTCCGGCATGGTTGCTCTCTCCCTCCCGCCTGCCTTCGGCTGACGCCCGAGCGGGGTGTGCTGCAACTGCCAAAGTAGGAACCGGCAGCCTCCGCTCCCCCTATGTAAGTAGGCTATTCGGTGCACCGGTGGCGAGCTTGGCCGCCTCTAGGTGGTGGGTGAAGGCCGATCGTCCGCGCCCGGTTTGCCGCCCGCCGGCGGCAGCGCCGCGCCGTGGCACTTCTTGTATTTCTTGCCGCTGCCGCAAGGGCAGGGATCGTTGCGCCCAATCTTCTCCCGCCGGATCACCTGCTGCGGTTTCTCGGCGGCGCCTGCGCCCACCATCCTCATCTCCGCCTGCTCGCGGCGTTTGCGGCGCTGGTAAGCGCGGATCATCTCCTCTTCTTCCTCCGGCGTACGCAACAGGAAGAGGTAGCGCAGCATCTCGTCCTCGATCCGATCCATCATGGCTTCGAACATGTCGTAGGACTCGCGCTTGTACTCCACCACCGGGTCCTTCTGGCCGTAGCCGCGCAGCCCGATGCCTTCCTTCAGGTGATCCATGGCCAGCAGGTGATCCTTCCACTGGCTGTCGACCACCTGCAGCATGATCATGCGCTCGTGCTGGCGCATCCGTTCCGGCGTCCAAACATTCTCCCGCTCCTGGTAGCGCTCGCGCACAGTCTGCTTAAGCTTCTCGGTAGCTTCGGGCAGCGCCCTAGGCTCGAACTTCAGGTCCTGATAGACGCGCAGGTCGATCCCGAATCGCGTCCAAAACTCCTTGCGCAGCGCGTCGACATTCCACTCCTGGGCGGGCTGCTCTTTGGGGCAATAGTTGGTGATCACCCAGTCCACCACGCCGTCCGCCGCAGTGAGGACGTAGTCCTTCTGGTCACCTCCTTCGAGCAACTGGCGGCGCAAGCCATAGATGGTCTCGCGCTGCTTGTTCATCACGTCGTCGTATTCCAGCAGGTGCTTGCGCGATTCGAAATTCTGCGCCTCCACGGCCTTCTGCGCTGCCTCGATGCGCTTCGAGATCAGGCGCGACTCGATCGGCACGCCTTCTTCCATCCCCAGCCGGTGCATGATCTTGGAAATGCGCTCGCCGGCGAAAATGCGCAGCAGGTCGTCTTCCAGCGAAAGGTAGAAGCGCGACGAGCCGGGATCGCCCTGGCGGCCGGCGCGCCCGCGCAACTGGTTGTCGATACGCCGCGCCTCGTGCCGCTCCGTGCCCAGGATGTGCAGCCCGCCCAACTCGATCACGCGGTCGTGCTCCGCGTCGGTGGTCCCCTTGTAGCGGCTGACAAAGTCGCCCCAGGTCCGGCGCCACTTCTGGTAGGCATCGACATAGGCTAGGTAATTCTCCTCCGCCGTTCCCTCCGTGGGGCGCTCGGGCGGCTCCGGATCGATTCCTTGCTCGCGATACTTCTCGGGCGCGCGGCGGAACTCTTCCCGCGCCATGGTCTCGGGATTGCCGCCCAGCAGAATGTCCGTGCCGCGGCCGGCCATGTTGGTGGAGACGGTCGTCGCGCCCACGCGCCCGGCCTGGGCCACGATCAGGGCTTCCTTCTCGTGCTGCTTGGCGTTCAGGACGAAGTGCTTGAGATCGCGTTCCTTCACCACTTCCAGGAGCCGTGCCGGGCGGCAATGGACCTCAATGAGGTAGTCGATCAGGGGCAGTGTCTTTTCGTCCGCGCTCGCCGCCAGCGCGGCCAGTTGCGGCGCCATGGCCACGTCGGCGTCCGGCAGCGCCTGCAGCGTATAGTCCTGGTGGGCACGCTTCAACACCGCCTGCAGGAAAGCGCTGCGATCGCCGTTAGGGGCAGTGCCCGCGCCTGCCTTGAGGGACTGGAACTTACCTGCGGAGAGCAGTTTCTGGATGTTGGAGACCGGCACGGCAGCGCGGATCAGCCACTCCATGGCCGCGCCGTGACTCTGCGCCAGCGCCGCCGCCCAGCGCTCGACCTTTGGTCCTTCCAGGCCCGCCGCCTTCAGCAACTCCTGCAAGCGATTCGGCAACAGGCCGGCTTTGCGCAGGGCCGCGCTCAGTTTCTCCGATTTCTCAATGGCGATCGTCCCCACCAGCACGGGTTGCCCGCGCAGGTGGTATTCCTTGATCTCTTCGATCACCGCGTTGAACTTTTCGCGTTCGGTGCGATAGACCACGTCCGGGTGCTCGTGCCGGATCAAACTTCGGTTGGTGGGAACGATCACCACTTCCAGGTTGTAAATCTTCTCGAACTCCGCCGCCTCGGTCTCCGCCGTACCCGTCATGCCGGCGAGTTTCTTGTACATGCGGAAATAATTCTGGAAGGTGATGGTGGCGAGGGTCTGATTTTCCTTCTCGATTTTGACGTTTTCCTTAGCCTCCACCGCCTGGTGCAACCCGTCGCTCCAGCGGCGGCCGGGCATGAGGCGCCCGGTAAACTCATCGACGATCATCACCTCGCCGTCTTTCACCACGTAGTCCTTGTCGAGGTGGAACAGGGTGTGCGCCTTCAGTGCCTGGTACACGTGGTGAACATAATCGAGGTTGGCGGGATCATAGAGGTTCTCGAGGCCCAGCGACTTTTCCACCCTCGCCACGCCCGACTCGGTCAGCGTGGCTTGGCGGCGCTTCTCGTCCACCTCGTAGTCTTCTGATCCGAGCGTGGCCACCACTTTGTCCACCCTGTAGTACTTATCCACCGCCTCGTCGGAAGAGCCGGAAATAATCAGGGGCGTGCGCGCTTCGTCGATCAGGATCGAGTCCACCTCGTCGACGATGGCGAAATTGTGACCGCGCTGCTGGACGAGGTCCGCCAAGTCGAACTTCATATTGTCGCGCAGGTAATCGAACCCGAACTCGTTGTTGGTGCCGTAAGTGACATCGGCGTCGTAAGCCTGGCGGCGCTCCTCGTCGTCGAGGTCGTGCACGATCACGCCCACCGAGAGGCCCAGCAACCGATAGATGGGACCCATCCAGGCAGCGTCGCGGTTGGCCAGGTAGTCGTTCACCGTTACCACGTGGACGCCCTTGCCCGCCAGCGAGTTCAGGTACACGGGCAGCGTGGCTACCAGCGTCTTGCCCTCGCCGGTCTTCATTTCCGCGATCTTGCCCTCGTGCAGCACCATGCCGCCCATCAACTGCACGTCGAAGTGGCGCATGTTTAGGGTGCGGCGCCCTGCCTCACGGCAGAGGGCAAAAGCCTCGGGCAGGATGTCGTCAAGCGTCTCACCATCCGCCAGCCGCTTTTTCAACTGCTCGGTGCGAAGGGGAAACTCGGAGTCCGGGAGTGCCTGCATCTCGGGTTCCAGCACGTTGATCTCTTCCACGCGCCCGCTCAGGCGCTTCAACTCGCGCTCGTTTTTGGTCCCGATGACCTTGCCTAAAGCGATCTGAAAATAATTGCCCATATCCTGAAGAACCAAGTACCTCTTATTGCCAATCTCCGATCAGCTCAGACTCTGAATTCGAGACTCGAAGCTCGTGAAGACAACTTCGCGCCGTGTTCGATTCCTGAATTTCGAGTTTCGATCTTCAATCAGCAATGATCTCATTCTACCTTACTTGGATGCGTATGGCGAGCCACGAGACGTTCATCCGTGGTCGGCAGCGCCGGCCTTCGGACCGGTATCTTTCCTCTGAATCGTGCGATCGCCCCGAAGGGCGCTCGGGCTGCTTGACGATTTCCCGCCTTCATTCCAAAAAGAGCGCGGGTGAAACGGGTTCGTTTGACGACCAGATCGTAGACCGCGAGTGTGGCGGCAAATGACACGGTAGCGAGGCAAAAGAACTTGATCTGGACCGGGGCAGACCACGACACCACGAAGAAGCCAATCATCATGACTAGGGGCTCGTGGAGGATGTAAAACGGCAGCACTGCCTCATTAGCGTAGTCGAGCGCCGGACTGCCGAAATCCAGGCGCTGCGAGGCAACGCTCAGAATAAGAACGACCCAGGCCCAGGCGTCCAGGCTCCAGAGGGCTTGAAACAGCATGAATCCAGCCGAGGCGTTCGGACGCAAGATCCAATTGGCTAGCGGCCCTGCATAGAGCGCCGCTACCAAGCCGAGAAAGGAGAGAGCGCCGACCACCAACGCGGTTCTCCCCTGGCTGGCGATGGCGCGAGTGAAGCGATCGTCGGCAAAGAGAACGTAGCCGTAAACAAAGAAGACCAACCAATAAACGAAGTCGGCCAAGTCGAGGTAGTTGGGGAATCGCCAGCGGAGCCCCATCTGGACCACCGCCGTGGGCACCACCCACGCTAGTACCCTCCAGCCGCGGGTCCAACTCGCGAGCTTCGAAATGAAGGCGCGTCCCGAACTTGTGCCGTCCAGCCAACGGAATAATGGGAGGGCCAGCGCCGAATAGACGAAAAGAAAGCCGAGAAACCACAAATGATAGCCAAACCCGGCGAAGAACCAGCCTAGACTCCAATGGGGCATCGCCAGTCGGGCGGTAAAGAAGCGGGGATAGAACTCGACGAACGAGCCTCGGAACGACGAGTAGAGAAGCGCTTCAACGTAAGCCTGCGGCGGGCTGAGAAGGAAAACGCCGGCGATGAACGGGAACAGGAGCCGCTTCGCCCGGTTCCACAAATAGCGGCCCGGTGGCTGCGAACGGAGCGCAAACCGACTGCCGGCGCCTGCCAGCAGGAAGAAAAGCGGCATCAGCCAAAGAGCTATGAAGCCAACCAGCGCGTCCACCAGCAGGCTGCGTTGGGGGTTCCTCAGTTGCCAGTACGGCCCGCTCAAGAAGCGCGCGTTATGATAGAGGAACACAACGGCTACGGCGGCAGCTCGCAGCCAGTCGAGATCGTGCCGGCGTTGCTGCGTATTCGGGAGGCCGACTGCCATATCAAGAAGTCGAAAGTCAAAAGTCGAAAGTCAAGAGTCGAAGAAGGAGGTTCCTTCACTTTCGACTTTCGACTTTCGACTGCCCGCCGTTAGCCTACCCCAGCAACTTCGGATCGTGGTTGGTGGCGTCGAAACCGGTGGTGGTCTTGAACGGTTCGTACTGGCCATCGGCGGCGGCTTTTTCGGTCTTGGCCAGAAGAGTAGCCGTCTGGGCCGCGCTCAGAGGCTTGAAGGTACGCGCCGCCTCCAGCGCCTGGTTGAGCATCAAGAGCGAATCGCAGCCCGTGATCACCACCGACGTGGGCAGGCTCATGGCGTAGTGCAGGCACTCGACCGGCGTCACCGTGTTGCTCCTCAGGATGATGCCGCTGCCCATCGGTTTCATGCCCAGCACCCCGATGCCGTGCGCCACCAGCACCGGCACCACATTCCTGCCAAAGCTCTTGTAGTGAGCGTCCATCACGTTGAGCGGCATCTGCACCGCGTCAAAGGTGAAGCCGTTCCGGAAACCGGTG
Source organism: Terriglobia bacterium (assembly GCA_035315065.1). Lineage (GTDB taxonomy): Bacteria > Acidobacteriota > Terriglobia > UBA7540 > UBA7540 > DATFYM01. The sequence goes on along the minus strand of DATFYM010000119.1, from coordinate 13,234 downwards.
TTCAGCATCTTGAGGTGGATCTCCGGGTCCTTATGACCCGTGAAACCGATATAGCGGATCTTACCCGCCTTCCTTGCGGCAAGCACTGCCTCCATGCCGCCGTGGGAGCCGAAAATGCGGTCGGGATCGCCCTCGCGGATCACTTCGTGGAACTGCAGCAGGTCGATGTGATCCGTCTGAAGACGCGACAGCGATTCGTCGAGTTGCCGGGCCGCGGCTTCGCTGGTCTGGCCATCGATCTTCGTCATCAGGAAGGCCCGCTGGCGGTATCCGTCTTTCAGCGCCTTACCCATGCGGATCTCGCTGACGCCACCGTTGTAGTCCCAGCAGTTGTCGAGGAAATTGATTCCGTTGTCGAGCGCGGTGCGGATGATGCGGATGCTCTCCTGCTCGTCGCGCTGGATGCCGATGTGGTAGCCGCCCAGGCCCACCATCGAAACCTTCTCTCCCGAGCGGCCGAGCGTGCGGTAAGCGATGCCGCCCTTGGATTCGGCCAGGAGATCGCTGCCGGCCCCCGGCAGGGCGCTGACCGCTCCCGCAGCGAACCCGCCCGCAATCTTTTCCAGAAACTGTCGGCGGCTTTGTTGGTCACGGACCATGGCGGCACCTCCGGCATGCGATCTTCAATGGCTGACAGATCCCAACAATCATCTATGATAGCACGGCGTTGAAAGGGTGAAGTGTAAAGGGTGAAGGGCAAACGAAGAATTGACGATTGACGATTGGTCCTGAGCGAAGCGAAGGATTGACGATTGGAAGAGAAGATGAAGAATCGTCGATTTCGACTCAACGACTGGAAAATATCCGGCGGCTTGCTTCCTCTCTTTCAATCGTCAATCGTCAGTTCTTCGTTCACCCTTTACCCCTCACCCTTTACCCGTTGTCCTGCCCCATCCCAAGCCGCACCTGGAGAATTCTGAGTGATGAACGATTATGAACGATGAATTGAAAGACAAGAAAAAAAGCCGTCTTTCTCTTCCGTTCATCATATATAATTCATCATCTTTTCAAGCGACGGACGGCAGATCCTCCGAACCCGTGGCTGGTTGGTCGGAGGTAACCCTGACAGGCGGTTTGGCGGGAAATTCTGCGGGACGCGACGCTCTTCGGCTCTGGATTGAAGGGATCATGGACACCCACCAATCTAACGCTTTCTCCACTCTCTCCGTGAGTTGGTCCATCCAGCGAAGAAAGTCATCGTCCAGCTTCAGAATGAGTGGGATGTCGTAGGCACGGTTGTAAAGCTCCTTGTAGGAGTTGGGGTAGGAGTCGGGAGGGTTGGCCGCCCCCTTTTGGAAGAATCTTTCCAGTTCTTGCGCTTCGGTCTCCTCCCGCTCCTTCCACAAGTGCAGGCGGTTCCAGAGGGCCCCGGACAGCACCCCAGCCACTTCGGGCTCGTCCTCCAGGTCCAGCGCGCGCCCCACCAGATCCTGGAACTCTTCCAGCGTTTCCGGCAGTTCGGGAATTGATATATTACTAGGCTCGTTACGTTGTCCTCCCCAATCCCCGGTTTTTTCCTTCCCGCCTTCCACGACGCTTGCCGGGCCAACCTCAGCCCGGGCCTCCGCCATGTCGCCGGGCGTTACCGAATTTCCCTTCCCGACCTCCCCGGCTTCCTGCGTCCTCGCGGCTTTTCGGGCCGCGCGCCGCTCGCGCGCCGCCGCTGCCCGCGCCCGCCGGTCCTCCCGCAACTGCTCCAGCCAAATCTCCACCGGAACCGCCCCCGGCTCTACCCCGTACTGGACCTCGATCATCTTCCCCAGGAGGTGCGCGATCTTGCCGTTCAGTCGCCGCGCCTCCTCGGTAACCCGCGCCCCGTCCAGGCATTTCAACAACTGGCAAACCAGGTTCCTCGCTTCCTCGACGCTCAGGGGTTGCGATCGCTTCAGCGCCGCCGTCAGCAGGCGCATGATGCGCCGGCCCTCGCGCCGAACCGTAGCATGCACCTTGCGCAGGCGCTTGCCAATCAGCCGCTTGGCCTCCTCCATCGGGTCGAGGAAGAAGCACGGCGGCATGCGACGGGGCGGATCGCCGGGCGACTGCTGAAGACGCGGCAGGAGGGGCGGGGGAACCTCGGGCGGGGGAAAGAGGCCCTCCATTTTGGCGCTCAGCACTTCCCCCTCCTGGCGGCGCTTGGCGTTGGCGATCCCCAGGTTATTCAAATTGGCGGCGTAGCGCTTGGGGGTCTTGCGGTAAACCTTCTCTTTGGGCGCCAGGCGGGCCTTTCCCAGATTGGCCAACACCTTCGCCCGGTGCTCGGGAGTCATCACGTACTTGCGCTTCGGCTTTGAATCGTTCTCTGCGTCCATCAACCCGTATCCTGTCCCCTAAACCAACAGCGTGCTCAAGACCCCTTCGGGCTTTCGTAGAGGCCGGCTTTAGCCCGGCATCTCATCGAATTCGACCATGCGTATGCAGAGCCTACGCGCTTGCCGGTCCTTTCGAGCCTAGCTTAGATAGTACGCATGTGAGGGTTATATGTCAAGTTAATTCTTCTGGGGTTCTCCCCAGACCGGCGGGCTGGCGCAGAGCGCAGCTCTGCGATCTTTGCTGAGGGTTCGCACCCAACCGATCAGCAAAAAAATGAGATTCGCCGCCGCAGTTGCGAGAGGCTTCGGCAAAGACAAAGCGGTCGCTGCCCAGGAGCTTCAGGCGGCCGTAAGCACTGGTGCTAATAAACGGCATTGGTTGGGCTCAAAGTGGCGGTTCGGGGCTCACCTGACTCAAGGGGCATATCGGCTAAACAAAGGGAAAAGGTGGATCGCAGAGTTGCACTCTGCGCCAGCCGCGAGGGACGCCGAGCGCGTACAAATCGAAATACTACGCTCCATGCCTTCGTGACGAAAATTCCAGTTGTGGAATGCCCTGAATATGCCCATGCGTCAGGTGGCGTTGGCAGGTTTCCGCGAACGATTCCCTTCCGCCACCCCACAGGAACTCTGCCGGCGGCTGGCGCCAATTCTCTTGGGGCCGGAATTAGCCACGCAAGCGTACGGTCCTGAATCCGATCCCCCCACCATCAGGTAGACGAGTGGGGACTCTTGAAGTCCTTTCAGCTATTGATCGCGCCACTCGGGTGGCGCGACGGTCACCTCGACGGGGGTCCACGGCTTCGCCTCGTGGATTCGCCTCATCTCCAGTAGAAGGCGCACATCTGTTGGTCTTGAGCTCGTTGTTTTGAGCTTGCGGAAGGCAGTGGAGGCGCGCAGCAGGAAGGCGGAGGGATGATCCGGGGGGTAGAAGCCGAAGTTGCCAATCAGAATCCTCTCCGGCTCCGACTGTCCGGCCCTTGACTGGTACGACAGGTAGACGAAAACCTGGAAGGGGGTTCTGTCGGGGTTGACCACGCTCGTGATTCTCACCACGAGGATCGGCGGGGCGCTCGCGAGCGTCTGCTGATCAATCGGGAAATACCCCGAAGGGCGGTCGTTGGTGAGCATCACCCGAGGCGGCGCCGCCTCCCTCTGATCCTGATAGCCTTCCGGGCCCTGCCCCCCAGGTCGCGCGCCGCCAATGAGCAGAGCCCAGACCAGCAACCCGTGAACCACGGGTGTCATCTCCTTGCGCTCCTCAATGAGTTTGATGCCAACCGTGCCAACCGGCTCACGAGGTCACTTGTCAGAACCGGGCCACCGCCAACTCCAGCCGCCTAAGCGTGAGGCGCTCCCCGGTGGCCTGCCGGCGAGCGTAGGGCACCGGCACCAGGCTCACCTGCACCTCGTTTGACGAAAGCGAGCCTGCCTGGTTCAGCTTCTGAAGCGTCGGTGTCGCGTCAACCAGAAATCCGGTGAGCGGTGCTGCACTCATCCCGGCTGCCCCTTCCTGGCTCTTCATGCCCGACTCATCGAAGAAGAAACCGAAGCTGCCGGCGTAATGGGGATCTTCAATCGGAGTGGCCCCCGAAACGTCAGGCTTGTTCAAGAAGATCCGCACGAAAAAGTCCCTCTTGGGGGGCATCTCGACGTCCCCCACGGTCAGCACGAGGCGGGTGTGCGAACCGCCTTGGAGCGCGCCCGCGAGCGCGCCAGGCTCGACGGTGATGGCGCTGGTGGACGGCTTGTCCACCTCCGTAGTCACCGACTGCCGCAGCTCGAAGCGCGGTCCGAACTCAAGCTTCGACGGGGCCCCGGCGCGCAGGAACGCTTCCAGCTCTTTCCCCTGCAGCTTCTTGGCACCTTGTCCCGCGGTCATCAGTGAGCACGGCTCGAACTGGTAGGAGAAGATGGGGTAGAGGACTGTGATGGCCGCCGTCACGCTCACCGGGTTGCCGTTTTCGTCCACGAAGTCCGTGATGGCGAAGTTGGTCCAGCTCGTGTCGTTAGTGTTCGCGTTATTCAGATCGATGTTCCAGTGGGTCCACATGCAGTCGAGCATGTTGTGATGGGTGTAGAACACAGGATCGAGCGGCGAGTGGAACGCACCCATGTCGCCACCGACAAAGCCGTGGATGTTGTTGTGAGGGGTTCCTTCAAGCATGCCCGTCGCGTCAGGCCCCGCGTGCAGGTCGGAGGTCGGGGGTGGGCCGCTCGCAAACAGTTCGAAGTTGGGCTCGTTCAGGATGTTCTGGAGCACGCTGGTGCCGATATAGGAGGCGTCCGCTTGATCTGTCTGAGTGATGGCCCGATTGGAGTCATAGAGTGGACTCGTGGTATCCCAAAACGGATCGGGGACCGCAGGATGAGTGTTCCAATTCCAGTACGGCAATGCAAAGCTGTTGTCGCCGGTCAGCTTGCGGCAGATGCGCTCGAAATAAAACAGGTAAACGCGGTGCCACGGCAGCCACAGCCAGTTGCGGTGGATACATTTGTTGAAGTGGATGTTTGCCTGGTACTGCCAGCCTCGCGGGTCGCTCGGTTTGGATGTGTCCAGCGCCTTCATGGCCGCCACAGCCGCCTTGTAAGTGGTGATGACAGGGTCGGAGGGGTTCGCGGCCCAAAGGGTCTGGATGTTTTTCCGTGTCGGCCGATTCTGGATCTGTTGCACGCAAGACTCGCATCCGCCGGCCCAAAAGCCAAGGCTGGCAGCACTGAAAGCGCCAACTCCCCTAAGGAAGTCGCGTCGCGAGAATAGACTCAGGTCTTCCATGGTGGGCCTCCTATTCCTGGTTTCGTTAACCGAATCTCCTTTTCCAACTGTCCAATAATCGATAACGTACACTTGGCCGTCCCTGAATGCAACTGTGAGTCAAGTTTTCAGTGTGAGGTGCTCTCGGCAGGCTGGCGCAGAGCGGAGCTCTCGATCTTTGCTTGGGTCTACGCTCTCCAATGCACTGTTCTCCGTTGGAGGTGCGACCTAGAATGTAAACTCGAAGCCGGCGGGGACGGGTTGGCCGATAGGGCAAGTTTCCGTTGGATGACTTCCTTATCAGTCTGTGATAATGATAATTAGTGGAGCGTGATCCGTCCCTGGACGCCCTGCTCGAACTCGACGGGCAGGTATTGGTCATCGACCCGGAGACCAGGTACTGGGTCCGGTTCGCTGTCCGCCGAGTTCCGGCGAGCGAGGCGAAGCCTCACGGCCTTGACTACTCGCTGACGCTGCACCGTCCTGATGGCGAACGTTTAATGGGATTTGACAACGCACATCCGGTGAAGGGCGGTTCGGGTCCGGGCGCGAAAATCGGCTCGACCTTCGATCACAAGCACCGGCTGAACGCGGTGCGCCCGTACGAGTACAAAGACGCGTGGACTCTGCTCGCCGACTTCTGGTCAACAGTTGACGCGGTCCTCCGCGAGAAAGGAATTGTGCCATGAAGACCCTTAGAATCGGAATCGCTTCCTACAAGGACATGAAGGCGCGGACGATGGCGATCGCGCGGGGCGAGATCAAGCCGAAACCGCGAGATCCCAAGGTATGGTTTACCTCGACGGAGAGTTTTGCGAAGGTCTTATCAAACAAGAACCGTGCTTTGCTCGCGACGATCGCGACGACGAATCCGGTTTCACTTCAGGAGCTGGCCGGGCGTACCGGGCGCAAGGCGTCCAATCTGTCCCGAACCTTGAAGACGATGGAGCACTATGGTTTCGTGCGGCTTCATCGTGGGCAGCGCGGACGGGTCCGGCCGGAAGTACCCTATGAATCGATCTCTCTCGAACTCCCTTTCAGCGCGTAGAGATTCCCCGGCTTCACGATCGGGCCTAAATCGCGGGCTGGCGCCGAACGCAGCGCTGCGATGTTGGCTTGGGTTTGCACCCCAGCAAATCAGCAAGAATGAGGTTCGCCGCCGCAGTTGCGAGAGGCTTCGACAAAGACCGGCCAAAGCGGGCGCTGTCCACGAGCTTCAGGCGGCGGTACGTATTGAATAGTGATGAACCAGAACCAGTCGGGCTCAAAGTGGGGGTCCCGGGCTCACCTGACTCGAGGGGGGCATTTCAGCCAAACAAAGCGTAAAGGTGGATCGCAGAGTTGCACTCTGCGCGAGCCGGGCGATCCGAGCGCTATCTTAGGTCCTGATAGCGCCCACCCTCGATTGTCTCATCCGCGTTGCCGAGGCCCTGGGCAAGACTACCTGATCCCATGGCTGATCGGAACAAAGGCGGCGCGGTATCTCAGACGCACTCCTTTGTGCCGGTTCTTTACCGCATTGACCAGTTTCACACGGAGCTGATGACGCTTGCCGTCCATCGTTTCTGGCTGGAATCCCAGCTCGTAGCGGAAATGGAGCTGTCGCAGGATCTCTTCCAGGCCGGTTGCGTATGTTTCGGGCGTTACCTCCAAGTATTGGCCCCCGGTCTGGGTTGCAATGTAATGCGCAATTTCCTTCTGTTCGCCGGGCAACGGAAACCACATATGCGGGGATCGGCGGTCCTTCAGGCCATAGGCTATGGCCGAGGTTCCCAGGAGCTCATCAATGAAGTGATCGGCCTCCGATCTGTCCATTCCACTCCAGTCTCCATAGAGAAAGATCACCACGGGCAGTGGTTCGGGTTTTGACGGGCGCGTAATATCAACGATGAGTTGCAGAGTCTTTTGCAGCGCAAGCTCGCCTGGCCTATCGTGGTTGTTGGGGTCGAAAGTTGGCGCGAGCACATGCTCCAAGGACGTGGCCGCCGCCTCGACGTTGCTCGTCGGTAGCAGGTCGAGTTTTGAATCACCGTTGTCACACCAGTGAGCGACGGCCACCGTATCTTGTTTTCCCAGATTCTCGAGAGCGGGGATGAAAAGACTGATTCGTCCTCGAAACAAGCCCGAACCCTGCGAGTCGTAGTCCTGCATGCTGCATTGCACAACAAACCAAAGGGCGAGGGGCCGAGTTGTAGTCCCGCTGTCAAACGTTTCGATCGAAACCGGATGACCGTTGTCAAAGATTTGTAAATCGCCGCGCTTCAAAGTTTTGTCGGGAAGGCCATTCTTTGCATTCAGGGCGATCACATCAACCAGGACCAGATTGGATGAGCTGTGGAACGTGATTTCAGGGGATTGAGTAACTGACGGGGCTACCTGGGCGACTACTGACATGGTAGAGCCGCATTGAAGCGACAGCAGCATGAATGCCAGAATCACGACTGGTTTCATATTCCAAAGAACTCCTCTCTCCGGCACCCTTTGCTGGGTCGCAAAGCAACGCCAGTGGGTTTCATAGGTAAAGACGCAGGGCAAAGCGGATTATTACAGGCAGGGGTATGCCTAGCGCCAGCCATCAGGATCGGGATGCCGGGGCCGACATTTTCCCGGAGTGCGCGCTAGGAACCAGGTGCCGATACCCGCTCGACGGATTGCTTGGCCGGAGCCAGCACGATCAGGGCTACGCCGATGACAACCAGGATCGCCGAGCCCCACAGTAAGGCGCGATCGGGCATTCGCGCGTGCAAATAGTCAGGCATGGACTTCTGCTTGTTGGTGCACCGACACGATCTGCGCGACGCGTTCCATGACCTTTTTGTTTTGGGCTGCCTTCTTCAGGTCGTACGCTGCTTGCAAGCGCATCCAGAATTCGGGAGTGCTGCCCAGCAGACGGGAGACCTTCAGGCACATGATCGCTGACAGAGGCCTCCGCTCGGCCAGAATGTCGTGAAGCATCTGGCGCGAGACGCCAAGCGCTTTCGCGGCTGCGGTGACGGACAGGCCGACCTCGGGAAGAATGTCTTCCCTGAGAATCTCGCCGGGATGTACGGGCGGCAATCCGTTCTTACGATCCCTCGACTGTATTCTCTTCATTCTGGCTCCTGACTCCTGTCTCCTGACTCCTTCTTCATCACCGGCAGTTCGACCCGAGAAGCATGGCTACTGTCTCGGTAGAACTTTAGGGTAGGCACCGGACCGGACGGCAAAGCGAAGTGGTCTTTGTCAGCTCCCGCCAATGCCAGCCGGATGGAGTGTCCTCGCTTAAACAGATAGGACGTCGGCAGGATTGCGAACTGGACTTCGGTTATTTCGCCGGGCACGAGAGGCATGGAATTTCGGCGCTGGAACGAATGCCAGACTCCGAGTTGGCGATACGGAGGCGGTCCGCCACCCAGCCTTCGGTCGATGCCTCGCAGTTCGCCCTCGGTGACATACGCCACCCGCCCCTGCGGATCAACGTCTTCAAGATAACTAAAGAACTCGGCGTCGGCGGCCGTGGAACTGACAAAGAGAGTCACCGCCGGATGCCCGGTCACTTCGGTGTCCGCCTCCAAGGGCGCGGAGGTGTAGCAGAGCAACTTCTCGTCGGCCTGTCGCCGGTCCGGGTAAATCACCTGGGCGCCGAGATCCCATCTCGAAGTCCGACCGGTACCGTGGGTCAGGTCGACAACGTAGCCGTCGCTAGCTTCGGCTGCCGTTGGCTTCTCCCTGCTGAGCCGGTGACCTTGATCCAGGTATAGGCTGACGGTGTGAGTTCCGGGTGGAGGCCATCGAACCGCGGACTTCCACTTCTCTTCACCCATCGTGAAGTAGAGAACTGACTGCTCGCTCGATGTCCCATCATCTCCACCGCCAAGCTGGTAGTCGAAGAACCGGAGTAACTCCGCGTTAAGGTCGAACGCGGAGCGCCAGGAACGGCTGAAGGGGCTGGCGTCGTTCCATCCGCCGTGATTCCACGGCCCCAGGATAAGCCTGACCGGGTTCTTCAACGTAAGATAGCAGTTGATGGCCGCGTTCTGGAATGCGGCGTCAAACCATCCGTCCACCAGAACCATGGCCGTCCCTGACGCACTGATCTCGGAAGCGTGGGCGAACGGGCTGAAGGCATCGATCGATACTCCAGGAGGCCACGGCGCGTCGTCGCGATAAGTGATCTGACGCGCCATGGCGGCGACGTCGAGGTTGTAGTCGTGTTCCCGAATGGCCTGGCCGAGCATCGATCGATCGACGTCACTATCGACAGGTCGCACTCCACGATAGGAAGACCGAGCGATCCTCGGCATGAAGGCCCTGATACTCGGGAGGTAGTCGGTGTCCAGGGCCCGATCGAGATTCTGCCAAACGGTGATGAAGGAATTCAAGGGAATCCCTCCCGGATAAGCGATGTCCGTGTACGCGTCGAAAAAGCTGAACGCGGTCGAGACCGCTTTGACCGCCGGATGCCGGTTGACGAGCAGGAACTCGGCGGAGCCGCCGTCATAGGACATTCCCATTGCTCCCACTTTTCCGTTCGACCACGGCTGGCGGACGATCCAGTTCACCACCTCCGCACCATCCCGGATTTCGTCGGGCGACCAGGGGTAGGGCCACCGTCCAAAAGATGCACCCGTTCCACGGACATCCACGTCCATCCATGCATACCCGCGCGCCACGAACACCTTCTGAGCGCTCGGCCAATTCCGGGTAAAGAAGCGGAGCAATGGGCCCAGGTCAAACGATCGGTAGTAGCGCGTCTGACGGATAATGGTCGGAATCTTCTCTCCCGCTTTCAGTTCTCCTGGCACGCTCAGGTCGACGGCGATCTTCACCCCGTCACGCATGGTGAGATAGAACGAGGTGCGGGAGATTCCCTTGTAGCGGGCGGGATGCTGTTCAAGGTATCGCGATGCGGGTTGCCAGGCATCCGTCCCGGATCTCCGCCCCGAGGAGGCGGCGCCCGCACAAGCGGTGGCAAGCAGGAAGACCGAGAGTGCCCCAATTCCGGCAAACGGGGTTCGGGATTCGGGAATCGGGATTCGCAGAAGAGCCGGGACTCGGGGCTCGGGAATCGGGATTCGCGGAGAAAACAGAAGAAGAGAGCCAGCAACCGAGAATCGCGGTCTGCGAGTCCCGAGCCCCGAGTCCCCAGTCCCGTCTTCTTTGCGAATCCCGAACCCCGCTTTCATACCGAGCGCCAAAGGGGAAGCAAGACTCAGCCTACGAGGTCAGGGGAGCAGTCTTCACACCCCGTTTCTCGATGGGGATGAAGTCCCGCACGTCGTGGCCGGTATAGATTTGCCGAGGACGCGCGATCTTCTGCTCCGGATCCTCGATCATCTCCTGCCACTGCGCCAGCCATCCCACCGTGCGCGGAATAGCGAAAAGAACGGTGAATATTTCCGGCCTGAAGCCCATGGCCTGGTACATGATGCCGGAGTAGAAATCCACGTTGGGATAGAGCTTGCGCTTGATGAAGTACTCGTCCTCCAGCGCGATCCGCTCCAACTCCAAGGCAATCTCGAGCTTGGGATTCCTGCCCGTCACCTCAAAGACCTGGTCGGCCGCCCACTTGATGATGCGGGCGCGCGGGTCGTAGTTCTTGTAGATCCGGTGTCCGAATCCCATCAGTTTCCCGCGCCCCGCCTTAACGTGCTCGATGTAGGCCGGGACCCGGTCCTTGGAACCGATCTCATCCAGCATCTTCAGCACTTCTTCATTCGCCCCTCCGTGCAGAGGGCCGGAGAGCGCAGCAGCCGCGGCAGCCGTCGCCACAAAGGGATCGGCTTGGGAGCTACCCACCGCGCGCATCACGTTAGCGCTACAGTTCTGCTCGTGGTCGGCGTGCAGGATGAAGAGAATATCCAGCGCCCGCGCCAGCACCGGGTTCGCGCGGTACTTGGGCTCTACCATCTTCCACAGCATGTTCATGAAGTTCTCGGTGTAACTGAGCTCGTTGTCGGGATAAACGTACGGGAAGCCCAGGCTGTGGCGGTAAGTATAGGCAGCGATGGTTGGCACTTTGCCGACCAGACGAAGGATCTGGAGTTTTCGCACCTCGGGATCCAGCACGTTCCTGGCTTCGGGGTAAACGGTGGAGAGCGCGGCGACGGTGCTGATGAACATGCCCATGGGATGAGCGTTGAAGCGGAATCCCTCCAGAAACTTCTTGGTGGTCTCGTGGATCATGGTGTGGTGAGTGATGTTGTCGACCCAGGCCTTGAGCTCTGCCTCGGTCGGCAGGTCGCCCCAAAGAACCAGGTACGCAACTTCGAGGAAGGAGCATTTCTCCGCCAGTTGCTCGATGGGATAGCCCCTATAACGGAGGATCCCTTTGTCGCCATCAATGAACGTGATGGCGCTTCTGCACGACGCCGTGTTCATAAAGGCAGGATCGTAGGTCATAACCCCGAAATCCTCGGGGCCAGTCTTGATCTTGCGCAAGTCCATGGCGCGAATAGTGCCCTGATCAATGGGGACATCGTAAGCCACGTTGGTGCGCTTGTCGACGACGTTCAGGAACTCATTTGCCATAGCGTTTCCTCCTGTGAATTTCGACCGGCGAATGCCCGCCCGCTTGACCGTCGGCTAAGCGCGTGCATCAGCTCTGCGTTCTCAAGAAAATGTCCGCCCTCCCGTCAGGATCGAGGACAGTTTGGGGAGCGTCTGGTTCTCAAAGACGAACCCAATAAGCTTCCCGCACGGTCCGCCCGCCCCGATCCGAAGCCCGAGCGAGGGGGAGGCCACTCAAGTACAAACACCAACACGGCACTTGTATCGCTCCGCGAGCGAAGTCGATGTGATGCGAATCACTTTCGCGGGTGATCTTAATCACCCCGCACGAGGTGAGGCGGCGAAAAAGAGCCCCTGACCTCGGCTTAATTGCCTTCATCCAAGGGCCGTCGAAAGACAAGCGCGGGGACAGCCCCAATGTTTTCATACAGCCTATGATGGTCCAATCTACCCTGTGGTGGCCCGCCAAACCTCACGAACTCCCGATCAGGATTCCGGTCAGGAACACCAGCACGCCGCCCACCACCACTTGGAAGGCGGCGGAAAGGAAGGGAGTGTCCATATAGCGGTGCCGTACCCAGCTTATGGTCGCGAGTTCGGCTGCCACCACCATCCCTGCGACCGTGATGGCCACGCGAAAATTGGGAATGAGAAACGGCAGGGTGTGACCGATACCGCCTGCCGTGGTCATGAGACCCTCAACCACGCCTCGCATCACTGGTTTGCCTCGCCCGGTGAGCGAGCCATCGTCGGAGAGAGCCTCGGCGAAGCCCATTGAGATGCCGGCGCCGACTGACGCCGCGAGCCCAACCAGAAACGCGTCGTGGCTCTTGTGCGTGGCAAAAGCGGCGGCGAACAGGGGCGCGAGCGTCGACACCGAACCGTCCATCAAGCCCGCCAGACCAGGCTGGACCACCTGCAGAACGAACAGTCGCCGCTTGGAAGCCTCCTCGGCTTTTCGCACGTCCGGCGTCACGTGTTTTTCTTCCAGCGTTCCAGCCAGCGCGTAGTGCTGGCGCTCGGCCTCGGCCAGGTCCCCAAGCAATTCGCGGGTGGAAGTGTCGGTGGTTCGCTGGCTGGCGCGCTCGTAGAAGCGGAGGGTTTCCATCTCCATGATCTCCACCTGCTTCCGCACCGCGTCCAGGCCAAGCGGCCGCACTTGCCAGATCGGGCGCCGGGTGACAAAGCCTTTTACGTCGTGCCGGCGGATGAGGGGAATATGCTCTCCGAAGCGCTGACGGTAAATCTCGAGCAAACGCTTGCGGTGGTCGGATTCTTCCGCTTGCATCTCTTCCAACATCTTTGCGGTAGCCGGATAGCTTTCGCGCAGCCCTTCGGCGAAGTCGGCGTAGATGCGGGAGTCCTCCTCCTCCAGGCTAATCGCCAAGGCGAGGATCTCACGCTCCGAAAGGTCTTTGAACTTTCGCGCCATTCTCTCCTCCAAAAGTGGCTTGCGGTTGTGGCTAGGAGAAGAAACGATGAATTATGAATGATGAATAAAAGACAAGAACAAGTCGTGCTCTTGTCTTTTATTCATCATTCACTCTTGTCCAAAACAGCTTTTGATTTGAGTTAGAGAGAAGTAGGAAGCCCTCCTATAATCTTCATGGCGGCAACAGTTTCTGGTAGGAACGAAACCGCCACGAAAACCCAAAAGGAGGGCATCCTCATGGTACAGCCT
>DATFYM010000118.1:0-37465 GCA_035315065.1 Terriglobia bacterium | reverse complement strand
CCGCTTCCGCCGCGGTGTGCGTGCTCTCCGGCATCTGCAGCACCTGCGCCTGGACTCCGCGCGCTGCGAGAGCGGCCTGCACTTTCTGTGCGCTGCTGGGAAGTGCTTCCGGCATGAGAGTGAAGGAAGTGGCGATATCACCGCCGTGGCTCACAAGGCAGTTCCCAATCCCGTCCTGTATTGTACCATCCTCATTTCATTCGTTGCCTCCGGTTTGTTGACTCGCCCGAGCCGTTTCGCATACAGTCGCCAAGGAGCCATGAAAATCATCGACACTCACCAGCATCTCTGGGACATGGACCTTTTTCCCTACTCGTGGTGCCACGCGTTTCCGGCGCTGAACCGAAGCTTCCGCATGGCCGACTACCTGGAGGCCGCCCGTGGGTTGGGTGTCGAGAAAACGGTTTACGTCGATGCCGACGTGGACGAGCCTTACATCCTGGCGGAAACACGGACTGTGCTTTCGCTGGCTGATCGAACGGACAATCCCCTGGAGGGCGTGGTGGCGTCGTCGCGGCCGGAGCACGAGGACTTCCGCCACTACCTCGATCAGATCGCCGGCCATCCCAAGCTCAAGGGAGTGCGCCGAGTGCTGCACACTCAGCCAGACGAGCTCAGCCAGAGCGGCACCTTCATCGAAAACATTCGCAGCCTGTCGGAGTACGGCCTCTCATTCGACGTTTGCGTCCTGGCTCGGCAACTGCCGATTGCCCTCGATTTGGTGAGAAGGTGCCCCGACGTTCGCTTTGTTCTCGACCATTGCGGCAATCCGCTGGTGAAAGAGAAGTTGCTGGAGCCATGGCGAAGGTACATCCGGGAAATTGCCGGTTGCCCCAACGTGGTCTGCAAGGTGTCAGGCCTGGTGGCCAACGCCGATCCCCAGAATTGGACGCCCGAGGATTTGCGACCGTTCCTCGAGCCCGTCCTCGAATGCTTCGGCCGGGACCGCGTGGTGTTCGGCAGCGACTGGCCGGTGTGTACGCTGGCAGCCAGCTACGCCCGATGGGTGGGGGCATTGTCGGCCCTCACTCGAAGCGAGAGCGAAGAGAATCGAAGCAAGCTGTTTCACGAAAACGCGGTGCGGGTGTACCGGCTGAACTGAGAACCATGAAGAATTGACGATTGCAGATTGACGATTGACGATTGGAAGAGAAGAAGCAAGCGGCGCGGGCGCTTTCGATAGGCCAATTGTCAATGGTTCTCTTTCAATCGCCAATCGTCAATCTGCAATCGTCAATTCTCCGGCTTGAGACTATCCGGTCTCCGCCGGGGGACTATCCGGCATCGTCGTGGCGGTGTTAACATGATCAATCGTTAATCTTCCCGATGGAGGCAAATCTTGAAGGTGATCGTGTGCAGTGTACTGGTATTCATGTCGGCGGGAGCAGTCGCCCACGCCGACGTGGTGACCCTGAAAAACGGCGATCGACTCAGCGGGACCATCGTTACCTCCGACGCGAAGACGCTCGTCCTGAAAACGGAGTACGCCGACGCGGTCACCATTAAGTGGGATTTCGTGCAACAAATTGAGTCGAGCCAGCCTCTCTACGTGGGAACGAAAGGCGGGCAAGTCGTCATCGGTCCGGTGACGACCAGCGGCGATAAGTTGGTAATGGCCACCAAGGAGTCCGGTAGTGTCGCGGTGGCCAAGGCCGACGTGACTTCCCTCCGCAACGCGGACGAAGAGAAGAAGACGGAGGCCGCCCTGGAGCGACTGCAACACCCTCACCTGGCCGATCTGTGGACCGGCAGCTTGGATACCGGGTTGGGGCTGGTCACCGGCAATTCGCAGAGCACCAATGTCACCCTCGGGCTGAACGCGGTGCGCGCGGCCACACGGGACAAGATTACCTATTACACCAACGGCGCCTTCTCTCGGAGCACGGTAAATGGCGTGGCATCTACCACTGCCCAAGCCATTGCCGGCGGCGTCCGATACGACCTGAACCTGAGCGACAAGGCCTTTGCGTTCGGCACGGTGGATCTCTTCAACGACCGGTTCCAGGCCCTTGATCTACGGACGGCGCTGGGCGCAGGGGGCGGCTTCCACGCGATCAAAGACGGTCGCACGTCGTTCGACCTGCTCCTGGGCGCGACTTTCGACCGGGAGTCCTTCACCACATTCAATCGTTCTTCCGCTGAGGTTCTTCTGGGCGAGACCTTCACCCACAAGTTCTTCGCCTCCTCGAGTTTTAACGAAGCGCTGTTTTTCTACCCCAACCTATCGTCCACGGGAGATTTTCGCAGCACTTTCAGCCTGGGCTTAACCACTAAGGTCACCAAGGTCTTGAGCTGGCAAACCTCCTTCAACGACTTTTACCTGAGCAACCCGGTGCCGGGGAAGAAGACGAATGACCTGCTCCTGTCGTCAGGCTTTCGGTTGACATTCGGCAACGCGGCAAAGTGAGCCCAATAGGATGAAGCAGCGTTACACTCACAAGCAGGGTCAGTACCTCGCGTTTATCCATCTCTACGGCAAACTCCACAAGTGTGCGCCCTCCGAAGTGGACATTCAGTGGCACTTCCGAGTTTCGCCGCCGTCGGTCCACGATATGATTCTGCGGCTCGAGGCCCATGGTTTCATTGAACGAACACCAGGAGTGTCCCGTTCCATTCGCCTCCTGATCCCGCCAGAGGAGTTGCCTGACTTGGAATGAGGAGTCTCCACCTGTACCAAGGGATTGGAAGAGCACGGGCAGAGCCTGCCCTGAGCGGAGCGAAGGGATGCCCGCGCCACGGCGGGCTGGACGTCCGCGCTACGTGAAAAGGGATGCATGAAACTGTTACTGGCGGCAATGGTCTTCGTCCTGAGCAGCGTTGTGACGATGAGCAGCGCTGCCACACTGGTTCCACCGGCGCCGGAGATCCTGGATCCCGAACTGAAGCCGGAGACACTCGCGGCCTTCGCCCGCTACGTCGAGGCAACGGAAGCGCGGATCGACCAGCAGCAGTCGCGGCCCGACTCGTTCCTTTACATCGACAGGCTGAGTGAGCCGCAGCGCTCCCAGATACTCGCCGGCCTCAAGCGGGGAGAGATCTATATGGCGCCCATCGAAACGCGCGATGGATCAGGCCGCGTGATCCGCGCTCGGGGCGCGCTGATCCATCACTGGATCGGTGACGTCTTTGTGCCGGGCACTTCCCTCCGACAGGTGCTCGATCTCGTCCAGGATTACAACCGCCACCAGGAGATTTATCAGCCGGAAGTGGTCCGCTCGCGGCTGGTGAGCCACACCGCCGATGACTTCAAAATCTTCTACCGCCTGCGTAAACATAAGGTGATCACGGTGACGCTCGATACGGATATGGACGTCCACTATCAACGTGTGGATGAAGCCCATTGGGTCAGTCGCAGTGCTTCCACGCGCATCGCCGAAGTGGTGGATGCGGGCGCGCCTGGAGAGCACGAGAAGCCGGTCGGGCACGATAGCGGCTTCTTGTGGCGTATGAATTCCTACTGGCGGTTTGTCCAGGGGGACGGCGGCGTCACTATCGAGTGCGAATCCATTTCTCTGACGCGCGACATTCCCACCGGACTCGGCTGGCTCATCGGGCCCTTCGTCACCAGCGTCCCCAAGGAGTCGCTGGAGCACACGCTCGGCTCGACGCGCTCAGTGCTGATGGCCAAAGTTGCCTCAGCCCGGTGAGGAATTGCCGATTGCCGATTGCTGATTGACGATTGGAGGAGAAAACGCAAGCGACTTCGGTTTTCCAATCGTCAATCGTCAATCGTCAATCGTCAATCGGCAATTCCCCTCAGAACTCCGTTTGCAAGCGGACGGCGAAACTGCGGGGGGGCCCCACGGCGGTTCCGGAGAAGAGTCCGGCGAAGTCCAATACGTTGAGGCGATCGTTCAGGTTTTGAACGTCGCCTTCGAGGCGCATCACGACGCGATCGCTTTTCCACAAGTTGGCTCCCGTCGAGGCATTGACCGAAAGCGAGGGCCGCACGCGGCCACGAGCCAGGTCCACGCGACCCACGATCTTACGGCCATATTCGGCGATCGCTTCCTGCTCCGTGCCATCGAATTCCACCGGTAGGCCACTTCCATACTCGGCGCCGAATGCCGCCCACAGGCGCGGGCTGAGCTCACATCGAAAGCGGTTCCGCACGGTGTTGCGCTGGTCCTGGGAGTCCCAAAAGCGGCCGGTGACCTGGCTGAGCGCCTGGGTGGCGTCATCGCCCAGAAAAAGACCGCCGGTCACGGGTAGATAGGCGGATCCCACCATGTAGGAGTAGGCGGCAAATCCGGAGAGGCGGCGCCAGCGCGGCAGATCGAGTTTCGCCTCGGCCCCGTAGATCTCAGCTTTGCGAAAGGCGATGGGAAAGTTGACGCCAGTATCGAGCAGCAGGTCGTCGTCGGCGTAGTTATCCACCGACCGCCGGAAGGCGTTGGCATCCAGCTTCATCTTGCCGAAAAAGCCTTTGGTGAACCCGGCCTCATAGTAGTTGCCGTGCGACGGCAGCACCGGCAACCGCAGGACATTGGGATTGAGCACCAGCACTTGGGGGGAACTGGAGAGCAGGATGTTTTCGAAGGCCGGTGTTTGAAACACCCGGTCATAAGACGCGTGGAGCACGAGGTCAACCCCGCGCCAGTACCGGCCGACCCCCAAGCGCGGGCTCACCGCGTTCTGATTCACCAACAACTGGTAGTGGTCCCAGCGAACGCCGGCGCTCACCGTCCAAGGGCCGCGAACCATCAGATCCTGGACAAACGCCGACTGCTCGAGGTCGCGCCCGCGGCCGAAAAAGTTGAACGCCGACGGGGTTCCGGGATCAAATTGCGTGGGGTCGGTGATCGCGTCTTTGAATTGCTCGTGGAGGGAAGTGAAGTCCGCCTCGACTCCGGCCTTCCACTCCTGGCTGCCTTGGTGCACTGCCAGGCTGGCCTTCACATACTGTTCTTGAAAGCTCCGGTCCTGCGCGGCGACGATCGGCTTCGCGAGCGGGTTCGACCACAGGCGGTCCGCGTCGTCTCGCACCATCACCCGCAGGTCTCCCAGGACCTTGGCGGAAAACACGTGTTGGTAAGAAAGCGTTCCCATTGTCTCAGCGTTATCGCGGTCCTGACGCTGGCCGGCCTCTTCCTGCACCTGCTCGTTGGGCACCTCGAACCGGGATGCTTCGCGTCGGACGCTGAAGGCCAGGCGGTCGCGTGGGGTCAAATCGCGCTCGTAACGAGCCGCGAAATCGGACGTGGTACCGCGGTTGGTGTAGTCTTGAACCACGGGAGGATTCAAATACCGGTCCGTCTCGGCGCCGTCGCCACTCACTCCCAGGGTGTTCTCGCCCCATCGATACTGGGCGAGGACGTACCCCTCGGCCGTCGAGAAACTGCCGCCGTCGGCTACCGCTTCTCCGTGGAAGCCCTCCCGCGTATCCTTGGCGGTGGTCACCTCGACCACACCGCCCATCTTTCTTCCATACTCGGCGGGAAAATTCGCCGTGTAGACGCTCATCGACTGTACGTCGTCAGCCTCGATTTCAGGGCCGAAGCTCGGGGAGCGGTTGTCGGTGAGTGGAACCCCGTCGACCACAAACTGCGTCTGGTATTCGGAGCCGCGCGGATGCAGGACGGCATTGCCTTCGTAGAGCCAGCCAGGCTGTGAGTTCACCAGGTCAACCAGCGACCGGCCGGGCAGGGAGGAGGGCCGGTTTTCGATCGCGTCGGAGCCAATGCGATTGATCGTGCCGGTGCGATGAGGATCGATCAGCGTGGCCCGATCGCCCACCACCACCAAGGTGTTCACGGCGGCCAGGCTGAGCTTCACTTGATGCTGGATCGGAATAGCGGACCGGAGTTCCAGCAACTCGGAGAAGGGTGCGAAACCTGGCTGGCTGATCTCAATTCGGTACACTCCAAAAGGAAGGCGCTTGGCGATGAGATTGCCCGCTTCGTCGGTCGCCAACGTCCGTCGGAATTGATTGGCCTCGCTCACCAGCTCAACCGAACTCTCGACCCCGAGCCCGGCCGGATCGGTCACTTTGAGGCGCAGCTCACTCACGTTGCTCTGACCGAAGAGTGAGGTCGCCGCGAAGAAGAAAGAGAAAAAGATCAAGACTCGGTTCATACTTTGTTGTACGCCCGCAATGGGTCTATCGATTCTAGCAACTTCTCAACGGCCTGTGCTGGTGATAAGTGGGAGTCCGGGGCCCGCAAAGGGTGATTGGTGACAGGCTTCTCTACTGTCCTCGCATGTGATAGTGTATGGTTTGGTCGGCGACTCTCGCTTGGTAGGTGGCAGTAAAAGGGTCGGCGCGGCCTCGGGGGAATACCCGGTTTTTCGGCAGCAGGGAGTCAGCGAGTCGCACTACTCGGGTCCTTGCGCCATCTACGGTGACGAAAAGTGGGCCTGGGGTTCCGGCAAGCCCGCGGCATACCAGGGCCACGCGGTGACTTGGGACGAGTTGCTGGCGTCGAATGAAAAGTGGGAGTCGGGAATCGATTTGAACCACTTGGCGTAGCTTCGAGGCCCGGCGGGTAGCCTGAAGGTTGAGCGGTAACCTGGGCCGACACGGAAGCGCACACCGGATACAGGCGGGGGGTTCTCGAAGCAATGTACGAACGGCATAACTTCTTGAAGACGCCGGACGACGAGCGCGCGCCAATCTGGCGGTTCATGGACCTGAGTCAATTCATATCGATACTCGACAGGAATGCATTATTCTTCTCGAAGCCAGCAGCAATGAAGGACCCGTATGAATGCCTGCCGTCCCTCAGAGAGATCGAACGGTACTTCGGACCGGGCCAACAAGAAACGGTTAGCCAATTCTACCGCGACACGAGGAGGGGGGTGCTCATTAACTGCTGGCATATAAACGACTACGAGTCGGCGGCAATGTGGAAGTTGTATCTGAAAAGTGAGGAAGGCGTGGCCATCCAGAGCACGTTTGCCACCCTCAGGGATTCCTTCACCCCGGCGGACGCCCCCGTTTACATCGGGCAGGTGGAATACCTGGACGCCGAGAGGGAAACCGGAAAGTTCGGCAATGCTTTTTACAGCTTTTTGCGCAAGCGCCGGAACTTCGAACATGAGCACGAACTGAGGGCGCTTCTCTTCGGCGATCCAGCTTACTTCGAGGTCCCGAAAGGCGTTTACGTTTCGGTGGATGTCCAAAGGCTGATCAAGAAGGTCTTCGTCTCGCCCGTGGCTGACGACTGGTTTCACGACGTTGTGAGATCGGTGGCGGGTAAGTACGGCGTCGAAGAGTCGAGGGTCGTCCAATCGGACCTGTACCGGTTGACCTACCCATCTTGACCAAGGGACCCAGAGACACCCTTCGGCGCCGGAGTTGCGGGATGAGACTGGCGAGGAAGCTGTGAGGAAATTTCTCGCGAGGGTATTGGTAGGGGTGACCTTTGTCGTGGCGTCGTTGACTCCAATGTCACAAAAGCAGGGGCAGGTGCGTAAGGGAACCTACGGAAGCAAGCCGTCAACTCCTGCCGCCCAGAAGGCGCCTGCTGAGATATACCGCGACAACCAAGACGCGATCGTATTCGTTCAGGGTGAGAAGAAAGCGGGCTCGGGCTTCTTCATTTCAACCGACGGCAAGGTCGTTACCAACTATCACGTGGTATCCGGTGAAAGAGAAGTTTCAGTCAGGCTGACTGATGGCCTTGAATTCACGGTTGACGAGGTCATAGCGCAAGACCTTCGTTCGGACCTCGTGATTTTGCAACTCAAAGGCAACGGATTCAAACCGGTGAAATTGGGTGATTCCGACCGCGTTGCGCCAGGGGATTCAGTTATCGTCATCAGCAACTCCCTAGGATTGGAAAACTCCATTAGCAACGGCCTATTGAGCGGCGTGAGGCATTTTGAAGACGGAACATTCTTGCAGATAACGGCTCCCATTTCGCCTGGAAGCAGCGGTGGGCCGGTTTTCGATGCCAATGGCGACGTCGTCGGGGTCGCTGACGCGACCGTCCGCGAAGGGCAGAATGTGAACTTGGCGGTTCCGTCGAAGGAAATTACGAGAATACTGACAGCAACAACGGGCGCGACGAAACTCTCAGAACTCGCTCCGTTTCCTGCTGGCACGACGACATCGCTGGAGTCCGAGAAGCTGAAACGGTATATCGAAAGCGAGATGTGGGGCGAAGCCTTAGACTGGGCTAAAGAGGCTGTCTCGAAAGACGAATTTGATCCAGTGAACCGCTTCGTGCTGGGCGAGGCCCTGTTCAGGCTCGGGCACTACGATCAGGCGGTTCGCGAGTTTCAGACCGTGCGGAGGATAGACCCTGATCTGTGGCAGGCTACGGAGCGGCTTGCCGATGCACGCCTGAAGATGTGGGAAACAGAGGGGTCCCTTCCTAAGCGTGTCCTCGCCTGTGAACTATACGAAGAGCTGCTGACCTCCCCAACCAAGAGCGATTCGGACAACGTACACCGGCTACACCGGCTTAACGATCTCTTTCCGAAGTGGAAAGACGCGACGTCAGCAAGGGCGGAAGCCCGGGACGTGTTAGCCCAGCTAGAGTCGCCCGAGGGGACTTGGGTAACAGAAGTAGGCGAGGCCTACATTATGAAGATCGGTCCCTACGGCTGGAAGCTTAATTCGGTCGCGTCCGGTTCCAACTCGCTCACGGCGTTTGGGACAACTTCCGCCCAGGCGAACTCGCTCGGGGGCCAGGGGATCAAATCTCTCGGAACGTGTCAGATGCTTGCATGGGTCGAGGTTCGGACCTCCGAACATGCCACAAAGATGGGTGTCACTATCACAGGTCGCCGGGGGTATGCCACCCAAGGTACACAAGCGACATGGCAAATGTGCCAGGAGATGGTCGGAAAGCTCTACGTCGGGAAACCTTTCGTAGAGAGATTCGAACGGACCCAATGATTCCTACCTTGCCGATCTGATTTTGGAGGACGCCGTGAAGGATCTCGTTACTTACGACGATTGGTTCGAACGTAAGGTCAAAGAGAGCAGCGCGGCGGCGGAGCGAGGCGAAGCGGTCCCCGACGAAGTCGTGGAGGCGTGGGTCGAAGAATTGACGACTGCCGATTGCCGATTGGAAGAGGCGGCAACTGACAACGGACTGGCAACTGACGCCTCTTCAAATCGGCAATCGGCAAATCTTCGCCTGGGAGGAAGACTTGATGCAACGTGACCCGTCTCGCCGCCAGTTCCTGAAAACCTCGTTGGCCGCCAGTTTGGCCGGGGCTGCCGCGCCGCTCGCGGCTTCGGCGCTGCCGGCCCAGGAAACTCCGCCTCCTCGGCGGATCAGCCAGCCGTCGTCTTTTCCCGGCGCCGCCGTGCCCGGGCCGTTGCCGATCAAGAAAGGCGTGCTGCTGGGAATGCTTCCCAAAGAACTGAGCTACGCCGACCGCTTCAAGCTGGCGCGGGACGTGGGCTTCGAAGCGGTGCAGGCCTACACCACGCCCAAGGAGAGCGAGGCGGAAGAGATCAAGAAGGCCGCCGACGCGGCCGGGATCAAGATCGATTCGGTGATGAACGAAGGCCATTGGGAGTGGCCGCTCTCGTCGCGCGATCCGGAAGTGGTGGAAAAGAGCCTTGCCGCCATGCGTACGTCGCTCCAAAACGCCAAGCTGTGGGGAAGTTACTCCGTGCTTCTGGTGCCTGCGGTGGTGAATCCGCAAACCAGCTATCTCGACGCCTGGACGCGGTCGCAGGCGCAGATTCGCAAGCTGATCCCGTTGGCGGAAGAGCTGAAGATCGTGATCGCGCTGGAGGAGGTGTGGAACAAATTCCTCCTCAGCCCGCTCGAGTTTTCGATGTACGTGGATCAGTTGCATAGCCCTTGGGTCAAGGTCTGGTTCGACGTGGGCAACGTGGTGCTCTACGGTTATCCGCAGGATTGGATCCGCACGCTGGGCGACCGTATCGTCGAGCTCCACCTCAAGGATTTCAAGCGGAAGAACGACGGCTACGCCTGGGTGAATCTGGGTGAGGGCGACGTCGATTGGGACGAAGTGCGCAAGGCGCTGGCCGAGATCGGCTACGCGGGGACAGCCACCACCGAGCTCGACGGCGGCGACGCCGCCTACCTGCGCGACGTGAGCCGTCGCGTGGACCGGCTCGCGCTGGGCAAGTAATCGACGATTGCGTCTATTTTGGATTTTGGATTTTGGATTTTGGATTGAAGAGAAGCACGACCAGCGCGCGTTCTTCAATCCAAAATCCAAAATCCAAAATCCAAAATAGATTCCGATGCGCAAACGACTCATGTCGTCAGGTACAGCCATGCCGACCAACGAACCGCAGGATCTGATTCTTCAGCGGCAGAAAAAGCTCCAAGCCATCATGGACCTGGGCTTCGAGCCCTACCCGCGCAAGTTCGAGACCACTCACACCCTGCCCGAGATCGTCGCCCGGTACTCGGGGACCACCGCCGAGGAACTGGAAGCGCAGCGCCTTCCGGTTCGAGTCGCCGGCCGCATCATGACCATGCGTCCAATGGGCAAGGCCGGGTTCGCCCACCTGGCGGGCGGCGGGGCGCAGCTCCAGATTTACGTCCGCCTGGACGCCGTGGGTCAGCGCGACTTCGATCTCTACAAGCTCCTCGACCTGGGCGACATGATCGGTGTGGAGGGGTATCTCTTCCGCACCCGCATGGGCGAACTCAGCGTCCACGCCGAAGGGCTCATGTTTCTGGCCAAAGCGCTCCTGCCGCTTCCCGAGAAGTGGCACGGCCTCACCGACGTTGAGATCCGCTACCGGCAACGCTACCTGGACCTGATGGTGAATCCCGAGGTGCGCCGGGTGTTCGAGAAGCGGGCGCGGATCGTCCGGGCGGTGAGGGAGTTCCTGGAGTCGGAGGGCTATCTCGAAGTCGAGACGCCCATGATGCAGCCGCTGCCTGGCGGCGCGCTGGCCCGGCCCTTCGTCACCCATCACAACACGCTTGATATCGACCTGTACCTACGGGTCGCCCCCGAGCTTTACCTGAAGCGGCTGATAGTGGGAGGCCTCGACCGCGTCTACGAGATCAACCGCAATTTTCGCAACGAGGGGATATCCACCCAGCACAACCCCGAGTTCACCATGCTAGAGTTTTACCAGGCCTACGCCGACTATGAGGATTTGATCGCGCTCACCGAACGGATGCTTCGCCGCGTGGCCGAGGCGGCGGTGGGCTCGCAGGAGTTCGATTTCGAGCAGCACCACCTTTCGTTCGCGCAATTCCAGCGGTTCACTATGAAGGAAGCGGTGGCGCGCTTCTGGCCGCCGGAGGCCGGCACCGGTCCGACGGTGGAAGACCTGCAGGATCCCAAAGCCGTTTTCTCCTGGGTTGACGCCTACAACGCCTGGGCGGCGAAAGCGGGAGGTGACCGCCAGCTCGTGGACGCGCCTTCCGGCACCGCCCCCGGTGCGGTCCTCCAAGCTTTGTTCGAAGCTGTGGCCGAGAAGCATCTGGTCCAACCTACTTTCATCACCGACTTTCCGTTGGAGGTCTCGCCCCTCTCCAAACAGAAGCCCGACGACCCCAACTTTGTCGAGCGCTTCGAGCTCTACATCGCGGGAATGGAAGTGGCCAACGCCTTCAGCGAGCTCAACGATCCCAAGGAGCAGCGCGACCGCTTCGAGTACCAGCAACTCCTGCGCGAGAAGGGCGACCTGAGCGCGCACGCCATCGACGAGGACTACATCCGCGCCCTGAGCTACGGCATGCCTCCCACCGGCGGCGAAGGAGTGGGCATCGACCGCCTCACCATGCTGCTCACCAACTCGCGCTCCATCCGCGACGTCATTCTTTTCCCACTTTTGCGGCCGGAGAAAAGCACGGAGGAGTGATCTCGCGACTACCGGGTGGAATTGCCGATTGCCGATTGCCGATTGACGATTGGAAGAAACCAAATGGCATGCGTTTTCTCTTCCAATCGTCAATCGTCAATCGGCAATTCTTTGGCCCTCCGTCCTTGCTATTCTGAACTACTATGGCTGACATGCTGCCCAGGCCGGGAGAGCCGCCTGCCAGCGCGCCCTTGCCGATGGAAGCCGCTCGCGAGAAGCTCGGGACGGTGACTTCCGCCTGGGTCCCGCTGCGGCAGGAGCTTTTCCGCGTCTTGTGGATCGCTTCCGTGGCCTCCAACGTGGGCACGTGGATGCACGAGGTGGGCGCGAGTTGGCTGATGACGCAGCTTGCGCCATCGCCGTTGATGGTCTCGCTGATTCAGACGGCGGAAGCGCTCCCGGTATTCCTGCTGGCGCTGGCGGCGGGGGCGCTGGCTGACGTAGTGGACCGCCGTCGGCTGCTGATCTTCAGCCAAAGCTGGATGCTGGGGGCCGCGCTCGGGCTGGGTATCCTGACGGTGCTCCATCTCACCACGCCGCAGCTTCTTCTGGCCTTCACTTTCCTCCTCAGCTTCGGCGGCGCCTTGAACGGACCGGCCTGGCAGGCGATTGTGCCGGAGCTGGTTCCGCGTCGCGAGCTGCCGGCGGCGGTTTCGCTCAACTCCGTCGGCTTCAACGTGGCGCGTGCTGCCGGTCCGGCGCTCGGCGGATTAGTGGTGGCCGCCGCGGGTTCAGGAGCTGTCTTTCTGCTCAATGCGGTCTCGTTTCTGGGGGTCATCGTGGTCCTCTACCGGTGGCATCACGCGCCGCGCTCGAGCGTCCTGCCGGCGGAGCGCGTGATGGGAGCTATCCGGGCCGGGGCGCGCTATGTGGCCCATGCCCCGTCCATGCACTCGGTGCTGGTGCGCGTCTCGTTGTTCATGTTTGGGGCCAGCGCGTTGTGGGGACTGGTGCCGCTTTTTGCCCGTGCAACCCTCGGGCGCGGAGCCGCAGGCTACGGCGTGCTGCTGGGATTCTTCGGCACCGGTGCCGTGATCGGCGGATCGATTCTGCCGCGCCTACAGCAGGAACTAGGCCTCCGGCGGTTGCTGGCCGGAGGCGCCCTCGTGTTTGCGGCGGCGCTGGCGCTGATGGCGACGTGGCGACATTTTCCCGTCGCCTGCGTGGGGATGTTCGCCGCCGGCTTTGCTTGGACCACCGAGCTTTCCACTTTCAACACCAGCGTTCAGCTCACTACGCCCGCCTGGGTAAGAGGTCGTGCCCTGGCCGTCTATCAGCTCACTTACTTCGCTGGGATGGGGGCGTGCAGCGCTCTGTGGGGATCGGTGGCGCTCCGTCTGGGCATTCCGCGCGCGCTACTGGTGGCAGCTCTTTCACTGGCGGTGGGCCTTGTGGTGGCCGTGCGCTTCCCGGTGAGCTTCGGCGAGGGCATCGATCTCGCTCCTTCCGCGCGGCCGGCGCCCGTGACGGCCAGCGAGCCGCAGGCGGAGCGTGGGCCGCTGCTGGTGACGGTGGAGTATCGGATCGATCCTCAGCATGCGGCGGAATTCACTCGGGCCATGATCGAACTCGGGCGTGTTCGCCGGCGGGACGGCGCCATGCGCTGGGGTCTGTTTGAGGATGTCGCGCAGCCGGGGCGGTATCTCGAGACCTTCGTGGTGGAGTCGTGGGTGGAGCACCTCCGTCAGCACGAGCGATCAACGGTAGCCGACCAGCAAGTTCGGGAACGCGTGCAGCGGTTTCATCTGGGCGAAGAGCCGCCGGTTGTTTCGCACCTGCTGTATGCCTATCCCGAGGAGCGGTAGGAAATTGCTGCTTGCCGATTGGAAGAGCCTTCAGCTCTCAGCCATCAGCGATCAGCGAGAAATTGACCGTCGTTGCTGGTAGCTGACCGCTGAAAGCTGAAAGCCGTTCCCTATCGGGAATCGTAATCGGCAGTGAAAAAGTGAGCCTGGAAAAGCAGTCAGAGTGTTATACTCATCAAGATGGGCCAGGAGGCGCAGGGAATGAAAGCTTCGCACCGGATCGCATGGTTCTTCACCTTGAGCGTGATTGTCTGTGCCGTGCTGGGAGGCGTCTACGGTCAGCGCGTGGAAGCTACCATCGACGGCGGCGCAGGTTCCGAGAAGGCGATGGCCGAGAATCTGAACGCCTTCGCCAAGATCTTCACGTTGGTGGAGCACAACTACGCGGACCCCGTCAATCCTGACCAGGCGATCTTCGGCCCGGAGAACAATAACACCTTGGGGGCCATCCCGTCGATGCTTCACACGCTCGACCCTCACTCCAATTTCTTCGACGCCGCCACCTATGCCCGCTTGCGGGAGACGGAAGAGGGCCAATACTACGGGGTAGGCATGAAGATCGTGTCCGTGCCGTTGAAAGGCGGGCAGTGGACCACCACCGTGACCGAGCCCATGCCAGGCTCGCCGGCGTTTCGGGCCGGTATTCGGCCGGGCGACCTCCTGCTGAAGGTCGACGGCAAGCCCACGCTGGACCTGGACGGCGAGATGGTGGCCAAGAGGCTAAAGGGGCCGAAGGGCACCATCGTTCAGGTCACGGTCAGCCGCGAGGGTTACGATAGCGCGCTGGACTTCACCCTCACGCGCGGGCAAATCACCGGCCTGAGTGTGGACAATTCTTTCCTCATCCGGCCAAGCGTAGGCTACGTCCATATTGCCAGCTTTTCCGAGACCACCAGCGACGAGATGACCGACGCGCTGAAGAAGCTGGGGGAAGGGGACCTGAAGGGCCTGGTTCTCGATCTTCGCGGCAACCCGGGCGGCGTGGTGCAAACGGCGGTGGGAGTGGCGGACCACTTCCTCGATAAACATCAGCTTATCGTTTACCATCGCGGGCGCAATTCGAGCGAACGGCGCTACTTTGCGCAGGGTGGCGACGGCAAGCGGACGTACCCGATCGTGGTGATCATCGACCACGGCACGGCGAGCGCGGCGGAGATCGTGACCGGAGCCTTGCAGGACCACGACCGGGCCCTGGTGATCGGCGAGACCAGCTTCGGCAAAGGCCTCGTGCAAACCCCTTACAACCTCAGTGAGGGCACGGGTCTGTTGCTGACTACCGCCCACTACTACACACCCAGCGGCCGGCTGATCCAACGCAACTACGACAACGTCTCGCTCTACGACTATATGTACGCGCATGTACAAGGGCCCGCGGCGCACACGGAAGTGCACCACACCGACGGCGGCCGCGAGGTGTTCGGCGGGGGCGGCCTCTCGCCGGACGTTCAGGCGAGCGAGCCCACCTATAATCGGGTGGAGAGCGAGTTGGTGGCGGCCGGATCGTGTCCGGACTTCCTTCTCTGCGGTCCGTTCTACGAGTTCAGCCGCTATTACCTGGGCATTCACAAGACCGTGGGGCGCGACTTCCAGCCCGATGATCAGGTGGTGCAAGCTTTCCGCGGCTATCTCGCCCGGCAAGGAGTGATGCTCTCGGATGAGGACGTGCAGCACAATCTGTCGTTCATCCATGAGCACTTGCGGGAGGTGATGGTGGGCATGCTCTATGGTGAGGACCAAGCTTTGGAAATGACGGCGCAGAATGATGTCCTGGTACAGAAAGCGATCGAGTCGCTGGCCCAGAGCGCCGACTTGGTCTCCCGCGCCAGGACCTACCGGGCTAGCCGCGGCACCAACCGTCCGGCGAGCTGACTA
The DNA here is from genome assembly GCA_035315065.1 of Terriglobia bacterium. Classification (GTDB taxonomy): domain Bacteria; phylum Acidobacteriota; class Terriglobia; order UBA7540; family UBA7540; genus DATFYM01. Next base: position 22,027 of record DATFYM010000118.1, on the reverse strand, counting down.
ATTTTGGATTTTCGATTTTGGATTGAAGAACCCTTTCTTGGGAAGGCACGTGCAGTCGGGAATGGAACGGCTTCAATCCAAAATCCAAAATCCAAAATTTATACCGTTGCCGGCACTTCCTCCCGTGCCTCGAGCCGCTCGACGTCCGCGTTCGCCTGCGCTGCGGCAATGGCCGCCATATTGACAATTTCCTCCACCGTTGCGCCCCGGTGCAGGACGTGGACCGGCTTCGATAGGCCGGCCAAAATCGGACCCAGGGCCTCGGCGCCGCCGATGCGTGTCATCAGTTTGTACGCGACGTTGGCGGCCTCCAGGCTGGGGAAGACTAGAACGTTGGCGCCGCCCTTGAGGGTCGAGAACGGGTAGTCCTCTTCGAGGATTTCCGGCACCAGCGCCGTGTCGGCCATCATTTCCCCGTCTACCATCAGGCCGGGGTACCTCTCTTTAACTAGTTCAGTAGCTCTCCGGACCTTTTCGGTCAACGGATGCCGGGTGCTGCCGAAGTTGGAGAAGGAGAGCATGGCCACGCGCGGCTCGAAGCCAAAATCGCGTGCCACTTCCGCGGCCAAGACGGCGATCTCCGCCAGGTCCTCGGCGGTGGGCTCAATGTTCACCGTGGCGTCGGAGAAGAAATAGAACTGACGCCGGGTGATGATGACGTACACGCCCGACACGCGGTGGATATGGTCCCGCATTCTGATGATCTGCAGAGCGGGGCGGATGGTCTCCGGGTAATGCTGGGATACCCCGGCCAGGAAGCCGTCGGCGTCGCCCCGGTGCACCATCATCGCTCCGAAATAGTTGGGATTGAGCATCTGTTCGCGCGCTTCGTTGCGGGTCACGCCGCGCCGCTGGCGCAGGTGGAAGTACTCTTCGACGTACGCCTCCAACTGGGGCGACTTGGCCGGCTCCACCACTGGCGCCGCGAAATCATGTAGCCCCAGATCGTCGAGCTTCTCCTTGATCACCGCCGGGCGCCCGATCAGAATGGGGTGGGCGATGCCCTCCTCGATAAGCTGGTGGCTGGCGCGAATGATCTTTTCGTGTTCGCCCTCCGAGAAGACGATGCGCTTGGGAGCGGCCTTGGCCCGCTGACGAACCCCGTGCATCACTTCGTGCGTGCGCCCCAAGCGCCGGGACAGTTGTACCTTGTACTCCTCCAGATCAAGAGACAGCTTGGCCACGCCAGTGCGCATGGCGGCTTCGGCCACCGCCGACGCCTCCCAGATCAGTACCCGCGGGTCGAACGGCTTGGGGATAATATAGTCCCGGCCGAACCGTAGGCGGCCAAGTCCGTAGGCGCGCAGCACGGAATCCGGCACATCTTCCTTGGCCAGATCGGCAAGGGCATGGGTGGCCGCGACTTCCATCTCGTGGTTGATGGCGCGCGCTCGCACGTCCAGCGCCCCACGGAAGATGAAGGGAAAGCCCAGAACGTTGTTTACCTGGTTGGGAAAGTCGGAGCGGCCGGTGGCCATGATAACGTCGGGCCGCGCCGCCTTCGCTTCCTCGAAGCTGATCTCGGGGACCGGATTGGCCATGGCGAAGATCACAGGCTGATCGGCCATGGAGCGCACCATCTCCTGCGTGACGCATCCCGCAACCGAGAGTCCTAGGAAGACATCGGCCCCCACCAAGGCGTCCGCTAGAGACCGCGCCGGCGTCTTGGCAGCCAGGCGCTCCTTGTAGGGGTTCATCCCTTCCGTGCGGCCTGCGAACACCACACCCTTGCTGTCGCATAGGATGATGTTCTCGCGCTTCACGCCGAGCCGGATGTAGTGCTCGGCGGATGCGATTCCGGCCGCGCCGGCGCCGTTGATGACGATAGTCACCTGGGCGAGATTCTTTCCCACTAATTCCAGGGCGTTCAGCAGAGCAGCGCCGGAGATGATGGCAGTCCCGTGCTGGTCGTCGTGGAAGACCGGAATCGACATCGTCTGTCGGAGCGTCTCTTCGATGGTGAAGCACTCCGGGGCTTTGATGTCCTCCAGGTTGATGCCGCCCACGGTGGGCTCCAGAAGCTGGCAGAACTTGATCACGTCGTCGGGGTTCTCGGAGTTCACCTCCAGGTCAAACACGTCGATATCGGCGAAGCGCTTGAAGAGCACTCCTTTGCCTTCCATCACTGGCTTGCCGGCCAGCGCTCCGATATTGCCCAAGCCCAGCACGGCCGTGCCGTTCGAAACCACAGCTACCAGATTTCCGCGGGCCGTGTACTCGTAGTTGAGTTCGGGCTCTCGGGCAATCTCCAGGCAAGGCTCGGCGACACCCGGCGTGTAGGCGAGGCTCAGGTCCCACTGGGTTTGACACGGCTTGGTGGGCACCACCTCCACTTTTCCTTTGCGACCTCGTCTGTGATAATCCAGCGCGTCTTGCTTGCGAATGTTCATAGAGGCACCCCCGTGCGACGATTCGATCGATCCGGCTCGACCCAGCGATGCCGATTGCTGATGGCCGATCCTTGGACCTGATCCTCACCCTCTGCCAGTGAGTCAATCGGAAGTCGCCAAGCCGAAAAATCCAAAAACGCCTTAGCCTCTTATACCCCAAGAACCCCGTCTTTGCACGTGATGGCTCTCACAGGTGGGCGTGACCGTGCTCACCGGCCCGACATGCACTCCGAGGCTTGAGTTGTTGGCCAAGTTCCCCGTCGAAAAAGCGACGGCATACTGATTCTAAAAGACTTAATGGCCACGTTTTTTCCCCAAGGCGGGCGACAGACCAGCTTTTCAGGTTTTGTCGGGCGACCGACAACATGGCGAAAGCAAATCTAAAGATTCCCCGGTGGTTGTTAGCCAAGTTGCTGAGGAGAACGGGTGGAGGGTTGCTCCGTTTCAAGGGCTTGGGATCGAATGGGTCTCCGCCGACCACAGCTCCCAGTCGCGTTACGCCCAGCACTGATTCAATTGCGATGGGAGCAGCGTTGACCGGTGGGGTTATGCAATCGTCAACCCCTGGGGGCGATCCGCTGTTCTTCATCGTGCCGCTTGTTCCACTGGTCTTGAGCTTTGAGGTCGCGCCACTGCGCCTTGTGCGCCTGGCGCATCTGCCGGCTCTCCTGCTGCATCGTTCGCCGCATCTGCTTCCGTTGCGCCTTGGAAAGATGCTGGCTCTTGGCCGAAGCCATTTCGAGCTTGTGCTGCGCTTTGAGCGCGCTCGCCTCCAACTCCTGGCGGGCCTTGATCTGATCCCGGAGGGACACATCTCCCTGCGCGCGCGACGCCGGCACCGACAGCAACCCCATCGCCGCCAGCATCGTGATTGCTATCCGAAGAAGTCTTCGCATGGGATGATAGGACCTCGCCCAGGGCACAATGGGTCCGAACGCTGTTCAGCCCTACTGAATTTCGTTGGGACGGGCCGCGGCTTCGATTTGCTTGAGCAGAGTCGTGGCGGCGTTGCTGACCGCCTCGTCCGGATCGGAAACGGCCTCGTGCAGGAGCGGGATACCCGCCTTCGTCTGGGCCACACTCTCCACCACCATCAAGCGGATGGAAGCATCGTCGCTGTGGAGGCCGTCAGTCAGGGCATCCAGGGCGTCGGCGCTTCCACGGCCCGCCAGCGACTGGATGGCATACGCGCTCAGGGAAGGATCGGAGTCCCGCAACACGTCGTGCAGCGCGGAGACCATGGTCGATTCGTCGGCGACCCCGGACTGGTCGAGAAGCTGGAGCGACTGCAATCGAGTCATCGTGTCCGTGCCGCTCCGGACGCTGGCCAGAATACCGGAAATCGCCGCATCCTTGTCCTGCAAGGCCAGCGCATCGAAGGCCGCCGACTGGACCACCGGATCGGCATCCTGGAGGTACTTGCGCAGGGTGTCGCGATCGCCGGCTTTGTTAGCCTCATGGATCGCCTTCAGCTTCGCCTCCTGCGGTTCAGAGTTCTCCGCTGCCGCCACCTTCGAAGCCTTGGCGAGCATCATGGCCGTTTCAGAATCCAGGCTGCCCTTAAAGATGACCACCCGCATGCCACGGGGCACGGCCAGCCCCCCGCCTCCGGCGATGATGGCGTAATCGAGACGCGAGAGCAGCCCTTGCAATGCCGGGCGCAGTTCCACCCCTGTGAAGTGCGCATAAACGGGGTCGCGGAGCCCCTGCGAGCCCGTTACCACAATCCCCGCTTGGCGGGAGACAACCTGGAGTACCTCCCAAAGCGGAGCCCCTTCGGCGTCGAGGCTGAGCTTCCCCGCCTCCCACCTTACTTTCAGGGCAGAAACGGGGGCTCGTGAGTCCACGGGGCGGGTGGTCGGCGTGACGGGAGGCGGAGCGGATGGGTTGGGCGCGGGCTGCTTCGCTGACGGCGGCGCTGCGGCGGGTGGCGTATTTTGGACTTGGGACGCGGAGGCGTCGTGCCACAAAACCAGGAGCACGCCGGCGAAGAGAATCGCGAGGGTCCTGGAAAACATGTGCTCCAATGCCTCCAAGCTTAGCGTAACACCAAAAGCGAAATTCGAAACTCGAAACTTGAAGGAAGTCGAGAGTCGAAAGTTGAAAGTCGAAAGTGAAGACAACTTTGAAACTTATGGAAAGTGGCATCAAAGTCGGCTCTTTCCACTTTCGACTTTTGACTTTCGACTCTCGACTTTTTCGAGTTTCGACCTTCGCACTACTGCGGGGTCCAATGCGGATGGCTGGTGAAAAGGCCCTGAACAAAGCCGATCTCGTAGACAATGAAGAAGCCGAATGCCAGGCTGATCAATCCGGAAGCGACCGCCATATACCGGTTCGCACGCGTGAAGCGCTTGCCCGTGTACGCGAAGGGCACGGCGATGGCGGCGGTGATCAGCATCATGCCAGCGATCGTGCCCAGCCCGAACACCAACAGGTAGGCGACAGCCCACGCAGGGTTGCGAATGACCGTCAAGACGAGCAAGGCCACGGCAGCCGAACCTGCCATGCCGTGGACGATCCCCACCACCAGGGGACGCAGAAAATGATAAAGCCCCAGGCGGCCGAAGGCGCGGTCCAGCCAGCCCTGTGGCGTGGCGTCCTCTCGATGCCCGTGGCCCGCCGGTCCGTGTCCGTGAACGTGAGCGTGGACATAATCGCCATGAACGTGAAAGTGGGAGTGCGCGGGAGGGTCCTCCAAGGTGTGCGAGTGGACTCCGGGGGCGGTTCCCGAAAGCGGCGTGCCGTGCGGGAGCGCCGCCGGGCTGAGGACCTCGGTGATCCAGCGCATGATCCCCGTCAGGTTGAGCACGCCCAGCAGGATCAGCATCAATCCCACGCCGAGTTCCATGGTGAGGCCGATCCGAGCGGGAATGACGAGGCTGAACACGATGATCGCCGTGCCTACAACTAAGATGGTCACGGTGTGTCCCACACCCCAGAGAGCCCCAATCCAGGCGGCGTGCCTCAGGTTCCGCTGCCGGGCTACGATGGTGGTGACGGCAATCACGTGATCCGGGTCAGTCGCGTGACGCATCCCGAGGAAGAAACCGAGGGCGATGACGGCAAGTAAAGTAGTCATAGGTTCCGCAAGAAGTTAAAAGTCGAAAGTTGAAAAAACCGCCAAAGGTCCGCCTCTTTACTCTTAACTTTCGACCTTCGACTTTCAACTTTTTTCACAGCTTCAGTATACCGGTAGAGACCATAGCCTTAACCGTGATGCCGAGGCCCAGCAGCGTGATCACGCCCGCCGAGGCCATCGGCAGCCAGCGCCCGATCAGCGGACCTTCCATCCTGAAGCGCGACATGAAGCGGCCGGCGCAGACGGTGAGGAGGCCAATCCCGATCAACACCGCGGCCAGGCCCACACTGAAGGCCACGATCAGAAAGAGACCGAATCCGATCCGGTGCAAGGTGACCGCGCTCAGCAGCACCACCAGGGCAGCCGGGCAAGGTACCATTCCGCCGGTGATTCCGAGAGCCAGAAGTTCACGGTAAGAAACCGAACCGGAATTCGGAACGTGGGAGTGCGGGTGCGAGTGCCCCGCTGAATGAGAATGGGCGTGCTCCGGGCTTGCCTCAGCAGCGTGGAAGTGATCGTGATGAGCCTTATGGTGGTGCTCGTGGCCTCGCGCATGGTGGTGCGGGTGCGAATGAGCATGATCGTGCCCATGGGCATGAACCAACCCTGCTGCGTCGGTCTCCTCACCGGCGAACGTCACGCTATGCGAATGCGCGCGCCCGTGGGCATGAACGAGCACCTCCTCCCGCGCTTTAAGCAGCACCTGGTGCGCGTTCGCCCTCTCGTGTGCTTCCACCTCATGCTCGTGAGGATGGACGTGGGGATGAACACGCGGATGAACGTGAGGATGAGAATGCCCGTGCGCATCACCTCTCCGGCGCAGCAGAAACAAATAGAAACCGACACCGGCGATCGTCAGTCCCGAAATGACCCCCAGCCACGGATACAGCCGATCGGGAACGACGTACCTGGATGCGTAGAGCGTGATCGCCCCGAGGAGATACACACCCGCCGTGTGGGAGGCGGTCACGATCAGCCCCAGCAGGCAGGCGTGCGCCGCCGTGCCGCGCGACCCCACCAGATACGCCGCCACAATCGTCTTGCCGTGCCCGGGTTCGAGGGCGTGCAACGCCCCCAGCCCGGCGGCGATGGCGGCCGCGACCACCAGGAACCACAAGCTGAACTCCTTCGCCGCCACCAAGTCCGTAAAGGCATTCCGCGGCGTACCCTGCTGATTGGGGCGGAGGTCAAGGTTGGGAGTCGTGCCACTTTGGATCGGGGGACTCTGGATTTTGGATTTCGGAGTCTGGATTGAAGACTCAGGACCGGCAAATCCGCGTTGCGGCGACAGAGCCGGGCGCAATGCTTGGGCGTGCGCTTGGCTGCCTTCCGCCTTCTGCTTTCTGCGTACTGCTCCTTCTCCGTTGCCTTCTGCAGCGACGAGCCCTGACTCCCGAAACATGACCCGGGCCTCCAGCGCCTGCGGTGGGCTGTTGATAAGGTCGGTGGGGTAGTTCGACAATTGGGAACTGCGGTCCGTCTCGCGAACCGTGCTGCTGGTGACGGCGATCCCCTGTCCCGTCGTCGCCACCACTTCCTTCCAGCCGGCGCGCTCGGGGAAGTTCAGGTCCTGGTAGTCAAGGCGCTCGACGCCGCCGGCGACCACTTCGCTCAACGCGGCGCGATACAGAAAGCCGAGCTTCATGGTGGGAAGGTTACCGGCCCCGGGAGGAAACAGGACATCGTCCGACACCAATTGAAGCGCAAGCCGACGGCCGTTCAATTCCAGCACCAAGCCTTGCTTGAGTGCTTCTGCCTCCTGCGCGAGATAGGCCGCGACCCGTGCGTCGTCAACCTTGGCGACGATACCGGTGCGCTGCATTTCCTGGAATGTGGGAATCTCCGCCATGTCCAGCAGGTAGCGCACATCGAGGAAGCCGTGCTCAATCCGGATCCCGGCATAATGGCTGATGCTGAAGTTGCCCATGGGATGGGCCTCGGCCGGCGGTGCGACGAGGAACAGGCAAGAAAGCAGCATGAGGCAGACGGCAGACGGTAGACAGGTGAATCGTCCCGCTCCGTCTTTGCCTTCCGTGCGTAGAAACCCATCTGGAAACCCTGGAGCGCGAAGAATTGCCGATTGCCGATTGGCGATCGACGATTGAAAGAGAGTCTCAGTGACGATTGTTGATGGCCCATCGAAAGCGCCGCGCGGCTTGCCGACTCCTCTCTTCCAATCGTCAATCGTCAATCGGCAATCGGCAATTCTTCGCCCTTCCAGGGCCTTCGGATGGGCGTCTACCCTCTGCTGTCTACCGATTGCCATCTTGCCCCCCGTCTTTGATTTGCCTGCTAACGCCTACCATCTTCGCCGCGTCGTCGGCATAGAAGATGTGAAACTGGCCATTGGTCGCGAGCGCTTTGCCGAGATAGTCCCCCGCCTTAGCCTTGTCGCCGAGTTGGCTGTAAATCATACCGGCGTGAAAATAGAGCAAAGCATCCGTGGTACCCATACGCAAGGCCTTGGAGATGGCCGCTTCCGCCTCGTGGACGCGGCCGTTCTTGTACAGCACCCAGGCCATGATGTCCCAGGTATAGATGTCCTGCCGGACCTTGAGTTCTTCTTGCGCCAGCTCCAGCGACTCTTTCAACTTCATGTCGTGATCGGCGTAGAAGAGGGCCAGGTCCCGATAAAAAAGGCGCTGGTTAATGGGATTCAGGTTGCCGATGAACTCGATCAGATCATGCTGCTTTTCGGCATCCGCCGGGCGGCCCACCTTCAGGTAAAGGTCATACAGCGAGGCCGCGAACATTGGATAGGGTATGGCGGCTATCGCCCGCGTATCGAGATCGATGGCGTCTTGGTAGCGGAGTTGCGCGGTCCGCACTTCCGCCAGGCCGGCCAGATTGCGATAAGAGTTGGGGTCGGCCGCGAGACCGGCTTGGTAAGCCTGCTCGGCGCCTGTCAAGTCGCCGCTTTTGAAACAAATCTCACCCAATTGATAGTCGCTCCAAGCAATATTCTCGGCGGGCATATGCAGCGCCATCGCCGTCTGGATGGCGTTGCGCATCAGCTCGACGGCGCTCTTGGGATCTCCGAAAATGAATCGCAGATACGCCAGGCGGCTGTCGCGCACATAAGAGATCCCACTCAGTGGCCGGCCCTCCTGGTTCAGATCGCGCAACTTCCCGTAAGCCGCCTGTGCCTCGTCGTACTGTCCCAAGTCAGTGTGCGCATCACCGACAATTGCCCAAGGCGAGGGATCACCCGAGCCCAGGGCGAGCGCGTCCTCCGCCCACTTAAGTGCGTCCTCGAACCGGTGCTCCGCCATCGCCACTACCGCCATGTGGGTCTTGGCGGACGCTGCGGCGGGATCGTTGTTGACAAGGTCTAAAGACTTGCCCAACGATTCCTTGGCAAGCTCGTAGTAAGTGGCGTCGCCGGTCTCTCTGCCCTTCTGGATATAGGCCGCGCCCAGTTGATCGTAGCCCGCATAGTCCTGCGGATACATCTTCACGCGCGACTGAAGGGACCGAATCAGGCGATCCGTCGCGCTCTGCTGCGCCGCCAGTCGAGCGAGCCCGGCCGCTAGCACCGACCACGCGAGAGCCGTAAGGACGACAGCGAGCTTTCTTCCTGACATACCCATCGAAACCCTGTGTGCGGCCCGCCCTGCCGGTCACTTTCCGCGCGCCGCCGCCTGTCCCGAGCGATCTCGGGTCTCGATCGATTGCAATTCCTGGCGGACCTGCGCGGAGACTGTCGAGACCGAATTCAGGTCAAGCGACTCCTTGAAATAATGCTCGGCCGCGCTGCGGTCGTTGAGTTTGGACGCAATTACGCCGGCGTGATAAAAGAAGGCCGCATCCTGAGTTCCGACAGCGAGCGCCTTCTCCATCTGCGCCTTCGCCTCCGCGTACTGGCCATTATCGGCGAGCGCCCAGGCGTAAGCGTCGAGCGTAAAGACGTCGTGCCGGCGAGCCACCTCCAATCGCGCCACGCGCAACGCCTGCGCCGGATTGTGGGCGTAGGTCACATTATAAAGAACGAGCTCGCGGTTGGCATTCGCGGGCTGATCGACCAGTGGCGTGGCCGCCCGCTCGAACTCGGCGTAGGCCGCCTTCGCCTGATCTCGCTGGCCGTCTTGCTCCAGGGCTTGCGCCAAGCCGTACAGGCTCTCGGGGGTCGGCAGCTCTTGATTGCGCCGACGCCAAAGGTCAACCGCCTCTCGGCTGTTGCCCTGTGCCGCGCGCAAGCGGGCCAAAGTCTCGATCGATAGGTAATAGCCGGGGAACTGCTGGAGGGCCTGATCGAGCAACTTTTGGGCGCTCTCCACGCGTCCTCTCATGAGCTCAGCCCCCGCCATATGCGTGAGGATGGAAGCGATCTGCGCGACCTCATGGGGCGGCACCTGCTGGTAGACCTGGTTGTAAAAGTCCAGCGCTCCGTCGAGGTAGCCGTGGACCACCCGCAACTCGGCGGCGCGCAGCAGTCCCCGCGCGTTGTTTTGCCGAAGATCCAGCATCCACTGCGTCGCTTTCACAGACTCGTCGTAGTCACCCAGCGCAAACGCAGCTTCCGCCAGGTAGCCCCAGATGGGAACATCATCGGGGGTACGCTGGTTGAGCGGGCGAGCGCACTCCAACGCCTCCTTCCACCGTCGCTGGCCCAGGAGTACCTCCACCTGTGCCTTCAGGGCTTCAAAATTGCCCGGGGCCAGACTTAGTGATTTCTCCACTGCCTCCGCCGCCTGGCTATAGCACTTCGCATCGGAGATCTCGCGGGCCCAGCTTACGAGGGCAAAGGCGAGGTCGTTGTAGTTCTGATACCGCTGCGGGTTGTTCTGGATGGCCTTCTCCGCCGTCTGGATCTTCTCTTCGGCCGGTGAAAGCAACCCGACCTGTGCTGACGACACGGCTGCTGCCGCCAGTATAACAAGAATCGAACCGCGCCAAGCTTGCATGTTGTCCTCAGGATGGACCGAAGATGGGTTGGCGTGGGCCGTCCGAATCGAACGGCCCACAGCCCCTTGCCGTCAGTTGACCTTGCAGTTGATGGGGGACCCGGCATCGGTGCAGCCGGGGTCGCCGGGGTCAATGTGAACCCGATTGCGGCCGCTGGGGCAGTAATCGAGGTAAGGGAAAGATGTGTGGAAGTGGGTGTTCGGTTCAACCAGATTCGTAACCCCGTCAGTCGCGAGGTCCAAGTCGACGTCATTGACGTTCACGCCATCCCCAAGAGCATTGTTCGGGAATACGTTGCACGCCGAATTGTGACTGGCGCCGCACTTGTTTCCCGCCAGGACGCCTCCGACCGCAACCCGCAGTGTAACATCCACTACGTCGTCAGCCAAACGGCGCCCGTTGGGGAAACCTGCCGGGTCGCCCCCCAGCAGGCCCAATCGGTTGGCACTGCCCGGCGCCGTAGGAGGCACTCCAGTGTTGAGCCTTAGCATGTCCGCGATGGGACCGGCTTTTGTCCCGGCGGCCGCGATGGGTGGTAAATACTCCACCAAGGGTAACAGATCAGTGCGGGGCGGGGGGGGCGATATGAGTGCCCCCGGCAGGAGAACATTGTACAGCGCGTCCACTGCCGTAACGAAGACGGGGTTCAGATCGTAGCCGGCAAACTGAGAATCCCCACTCGGGGTGGACATGCTCCAAAAGTCTTTAGCGCCGGTTCCGATGATCAGCTCGTTAATCAGGGGGTTCCCCAAACGCTGCACTTGACGCGTTGGACTCTTCACGGGCGTGCCGGGCAGGACCACGACTTGATTGCGGTTGGTCGTGCCCCAGATTCCGATGGTAGCGTGCGGCGACGTTGCGGGCTCCACATTGCCGGTACTGGTAAGCATCGAGATCGGCACCTGGATCGCAATCGCGTTCACCGCGTAACCGGAGACCGTGTCCGCAGCGAAATTGCCGTTGGTCGCGTCTTCGGCCGCCGTCATCACGCCGGGGACGCCGCTCGATCCGGTGCGAAAGTTCCCAGTGTCAAAAGCACCGCCTAGGTCGATAAAGAAGGGATCGTCCACCGTGCCCGCGAAGACCGAAATCCCGGTCCCGCCTACATTGGTGTAGGTCCCTTGCTGGTACAACGCCGCGTAATTGATGGTGCGAGGTCCCGCGTTGGCAGGCACCGCATAAAGAGTCTGAGAAGTGGAACTTACGGTTGGCGGCGCTGAGGAGTTCTGAGGGTACTGCTCTATCGTGACCGTATAGCTCTGGAGCAGGTTCAAGCCCGGATTGCTGAAATCGTTGATCTGGGGAGGCACCACGCCGTTGGTGCCGTTGGGATTGCTGCCAAACCCAGCCAGGCCCGTGTACAAGGCCGGCGATTGCTCCGTGGTGTGGAATCTGAACTCAAAAATCAACCCCGGCAATCCAGAATTGTTGTTGTCGATCAGAATCCGGTAAAGGACCCCGGGATCGAAGGGAAACCAGTTGGGGCCGTTGGCTGGCTCGAGAAAAGGATCCACGCACATGACGATGGTGATGCTGGGCGGGTTGGTGTCATGGCCGTTGGCGTCGTAACTGCGAAACGCGTAAATGTCGGTGATGTCCGCCTTGGTGTCAAGCGCTGTGATAGGGGCTTCCCGGTGGCTGGATGCCTCCAGACCGCTTGGAACCGTCATCAAGCCGGCGATCACGGTTCCCGCCGCAATCGCCATAATCCCCAAGGCAAGCTTAGCTCTCCGCTTGGTCATCGTGCTCCTCCTTGATTGAGATTTGTGAGTGAAAAACCGGACAGCGTCCGGACTAACGTCGAGCAAAATATACGTTGTCAACTTAGTCTAGGCTTGTACGGGTTCGACCCGCCGTGTCGCCCGCGACAGAAGAAAACGGGTTTGGCGAGCCATACCCCTACAACCGTCTCCGAGCATTCCTAGCCTTGCACCCGGCGAAAACATGCAATGAAACCAATAGCAACCCCCACAGCGCCACAGCTAATCCGGCGACACTCCCACCTCAGCTTGAGGAGGCAGGGCCACCGCCGCCTTAGGGCCGACCTCAAGTCTCATTCACTGTTCTGGTAATCTGTAAACCGCCGGATTCAGCCGCACGTCGCACTGCGACCGCGACTACATCTTACTCGCTGCCGCGATACTTTCTACGTGGATGGACTTGTCGTCCATCACCTGCCCGGTCAGCTTCACTTCCATGCCGAGGTTGGACTCGCTCACGGCGTCCTGATTGTGAATCGCGAACACCTGCTTGGTTTCGGAATTCACGAACACGTACTTTTCGCCGCGCTTGACGCAGCTCAGGCTGCAGCCCTTGTGCTCGGCTTTCATTCCGGCCGCACCGCACTTGCTGTCGCTAATCCAGCCTGTCCAGGTCATCGAATCGGCGGCCATTAAGCTCAGACTGAAGGCCACCATCGCCGCCAGCATCGCCACACACAGAACCGCTTTCTTCACGGCGAACCTCCTCTTTGATTTTGGATCGACCCTGTTGCAACGCTAGAAAAGTTAAGAGTCAAAAGTCGAAAGTTCAAAGGCGAACGTGGAAGCGGTCGGCTTGACTCTCGACTCTTGGCTTTCGACTGCTTCTGAACCGCCAGCGTCCATGCCAGCGTTCATGGAAGGTACGTTAAGGCAGGCCCTCTTGGATTGGAAATTCGAAAATTTAGTTTTGAACCACAATCAAGACACGGCCCCGACCAGCACTTTGGGCCCGGTCGGCTGGATCTTGCCGCCCGCCGGTTCGACGGTAACGGCAAAGGCCTTAGCCTTGACACCGGAAGGCAAACGGGGCAGTAGTACCCCGCCGTTGCCCTGACGATCGGTGTTGAAGATACCGGCGTTGATCGGGTTGCCCAGGTTCGGCACTAGCCAGAGTTGGTAGGTCTGGTTGCGGGGCAGGGTAGGAAGATTGACGGTGTAGAAGACCAGCCCTCCGCTTCTCGGCTCATAAAACGCCTTACCCTCGGGGGCGGGGTGTTGCGACCCTGGCACAAGAGTCACCTTGACACTGTCGGGAGAGAACCAGACACGGAACAAGGCCCGGGCGCCGTTGGATACTTCCTTCTCCTGCTGTAAAGAGGTCTGAAGCGTGCTCACTTGGTTCTGCAGGTCGCGATTCTGGTTCCGCAGGCGTATCACCATCGTCGCGCTGACAACCACCACAACCACGAGAGCAGCGGCAAGCGACACCACGCCCCATTCCCGGAGCGTAAAACTGCGCCAGAAGGGCAAGAGTCGAACGCGGAAAGTTCGGGAAGCCTCCGGCTTGCGCACCGACTCCAGCAACCCCAGTAGGCGCTGCTTGACCGCGGCGGGCGGCGGCTGGATATCTGTCGACCATCCCAGCACGCTGATCCGGCCCTGCGCTCTCGCCAACCTCTGCTGGCACGCCGGGCACTGACGGAGGTGCAGCTCGAAAGTCTGCTTCTCCTCCCCATCGAGCGCGCCCAGCGCGTAGAGCTCGAAGTCCTCGTCGAATTGTGGATGACCCCTTGCGTTCACGGGTTCAACGCCTTCTTCAGCACTTGCAGCGCGGTGCGGAGCCGGGTCTTGACAGTACCCAGCGGCTCACCGCTGCGCTCTGCGATTTCACTGTGGGTGAGACCCTCGAAATAGGCCATCTCCAGCGCCGCCCGCTGTCCGGGAGGAAGGCCCCCGAGAGCCGCCTTCACTCGCGCCATCATTTCGCCCTGCGCCGCGCTCATCTCCAGGCTGGCGCCCGGTATCGCCAATCCTTCCGGAGCCGGGTCGGAACCCGGGGAGGCGCGACGGCGCAATCGGTCGATGGCTCGATTCCGGGTGGTGACCAGCAGCCAGCCCGAAAGGCTGCCGCGCTGCGGATCGAATCGCGAGGCGTTGCGCCAGACCTGGAGAAAAACGTCTTGCAGGATCTCCTCGGCCGCCCCGGTGTCGGTGAGGACCCGCTTGGCCACCGAGTACAATACCGAGCTGTAGCGGTCGTAGAGGGTGGCCAGCGCCGCTTGGTCGCCGGATGCAATCCGCTGCATGAGTCGAAGGTCAGCGCCCTGTTCTTCCGGTTTCATTTGGATGTTCAGCGCCACGCTTTCGTTCTCCTTAGAGATACGAGCAGAATAGGGTAAGCGGATTGGCTGATTTTTACAAGTAGTCAAAGCGAAAGTCGAAAGTTGAGAGTCGAGAGTCGAAAGTGAAGACCGCCGACTTAACCTTCGACTTTCGACTTTTCGACTGGTATGATACCGAGGCGTTGTCGAAAGTCTTCTAGGAGGAGGCGTTAATGACCAAAGTGCTGCGTTGCCGGGACCTCGGGATAAACTGTCCCACTGAGATTCGGGCTGAGAATGAAGATGAAGTCTTGAAACTCGCCGCCGAGCACGCCGAGAGGGACCACCACATCCCGGCGTCGAATGTCCCCCCCCCCATCCTCGCTATGGTGAAGGCGGCGATTAAAGAAGAAAGCTAAACCGGAAGAGAGGAGACAGAAGACAGGAGTCAGAATGAAGAGATCTTCCTTCTGTCTACTGACTTCTCGCTTCCTCTTCTGGCTTCACGCTTCCAACCCACACCGAGCGCAGGTTACTCCGACCGCAACGCTTGCATGACATCAACGCGGGCGGCGCGCGCCGCCGGCACCACTGAGCCCGCCACCGCGGCGGCCAGCAGCACGACCGCCGAGCCAAGCACCGTCACGACATCTGGCGTCTGCACGTCTTGGACGTAGCTGCCTGCCAGGCGCGCCAGTGCGTACCCGCACGCCGCGCCTGCGAGGATGCCCGCAGCCGCCATCACGGCGCCTTCAGCGATCACACGCGTCAGGAGATTCTGTGGCTCAGCGCCAAGAGCGAGGCGGATTCCGAACTCGCGCGTCCGCCGACTGACCGAGAACGCCAGCACGCCCGTGACGCCGACCACGGCAATCGCCAGCGCGACTGCCGCGAAGCCACCGAACACCAGGGCGTTCAGCCGATCCGGAGTGAGCAAGTCAACCGACAATCGACAGCTCCACGGGAGGGTGCAAGCGCCTTGCCAGAGCTTTCGTAGCAGCTAAGTCACAGATTAAAAAGATCCTTATCTGGTAAATTGGCGAGCGCGTGAGGCATTGCAGTGTCCGGTTCTGCGACGGCAGTGTCCGAGGCCGAACAAAGAGAAATGTCGAAACTCCAGCCCTAACTAAGCTTTGCGCCAGCCCGCGGCTTAAGCCTTCTTGCTCCGGTTAATGATGTCGATTCGGACTAAGTTGCGGTGCAAATCCGCCGCATCAATCGGCGTGGGCTGCCACCGCGTACAGAATCGCGATAAACGCTGCGACTCCGACGACAGCACCCACGATAATATAGGAGGCCACTGTGGCGCCCTTCCCACCTCCTTCAGTAACCTTGATGGACTTCACGTCGTTGAAGGAGACCTTCTGATTGTCGATTTTGTCGCCGATTGCGGTTTGAACAACAAAACCCTCGTTGGTGACTTCGCCCAAGCGCCCTTTGATCTTCTCCTTACTGCGTAGCTTAACTTGAACCATCGCGTGCGGCGGGATGGCCAAGACACGTTCCTTCAGCGTCGGAGCCTTCTCGGTCCCAGTCTGCGGCGAAAACGGGCCACCCGCGGCCGATGCCGTCGAGCAAATGGTGAAGGCCACCACCAGTGTGGTCGCGACAGCCTTTCGGGCGAGAGAGCCGGTGGACTGTGACGGCGTGTTTCGAAACACTTCGAGCCTTGCTGTATTCATTTCATCCTCCCTTATCCTTTTAGCTTCAGGATTGTCGTTCGGGCGTTCGCTCGCTTGGTAGCAATTGCCTAACCAATCCCACTGTAGACCCTATATGTAACGGAATCATGGCTTCAGTGTCCGCGCTGTATTTATGAGTGCGTCACGAGTGGAGCCTTGGGGCGACAGTGTCGTTCCGAGGCGACACTGGCCCGCGCAGCCCGCGCGGGTTCTCAATTGAGGAGGGGAAGACGCACTTTGCCGGTTTCGCGGTGCGGCCTGTGGGGGACGAGTTCAGCCTCGGGGGGAGATTGGCTAGTCCCCTGTATGCGGTTCTACCAGCCAGGGGACGTTATGTCGGATCTCGCGTCTTGCAGTTTCCAGGCTGTCGTAAAAGGAGGGTGGACTGTAAAGGGGCGCCCAACCTTCCGCGGTCTCATTCTTGAAGTGAAGCTCTTCCTTGTAACCATAGGAACCTGATGGGTGCCTGAGGATCACAACTCGCCGCTCTCGATCTCGTGAATAAATGAACTCGACAGGTTCAACCATACCGTTGTTGGGCAGGCTCGACCCATTCTTCAGGCTGGCCTGGATAAGGTCGGCCGTGCAGCACCATTTTTCGAAGGATGTCGACCTTTTGCCTCACCGTACGGCCAACAGTGTCGATCACGAGATGGCGACGATCCCAGGGATGGTATTCCCGAAAAACCACCTCTTCCCAGGTCGGCAGCCGCAAACCGGGAATGTCGGTGGCTCGCGTCTTCACCCGGCGTTGATGCTCTCTGGCGTCGGAGCACGGAGTTGAGTCAGGTTTGTTCCCGGGTTTGTTTTTGGGAGGGCCTTCCCGGACCAATGACTTACCAGGTTTGTTCCAGGTTTGTTTCTCCGGACGCTTCAATTCTAAAGGACTTATCAGGTTTGTTCCAGGTTTGTTTTTAGGGTCATGTCATTGATTATACAGCACTTGCCAGGTTTGATTGACCCATTTTTTCATTTTTCGCCGCCACCGCCCCGGCCGCCACCGTCTCATGTTCCCTCGAAGGGTTCTCGCAGAGGTTTTCAGGGTTTTGGGAGAAGGAAGCGCCGCCTACGGTGCCGGGTGGCGTTGCGACGGCGGATTGCGGGGAAGATGCCGGCCCCGCGTGCGGGACCGCCTCTACGTCCCCCGCTTCGGACGGCGACGCCTGGCGCGACTTCTCCATGTTCCCTGTCCTTTCCTGTTCCCTGTTCCTTGTTCCCTATTTCGGACCGCTTGGTCTTCAACTGGAGCAGGAGCCGAGTGTGCTCGCGGAGCTGTCTCTCGAGCGCGGCTTCCTTCTTATCTACGTACTCCTGGGTCAGGTTTGGCCCGGCTTTCTCCCTGATGGTCATCTCCCGATGGTAGAGTTCGCGCTCCTGCTCCACGTCGTTCCGTTCCTGCTCGAACCACTTGGGCAATTCCTCGCAGGCTTTGTGCATCGCCGCCTCGTCGTCGCCGAAGTAGTCAATGATCAGCAACCTGATCCTTTCCCCGGCCAGGGTGGGACACTCACCGTAAAGCTCACGCATCGTCCCCGGATACTCGGCGGGACACGTTTGCGCCTCACACCATTTCTCGATCAGGTCCAAACGGTCGAAGATCCCCTTGAATTTGGACGGCGAGTCCTTGTCTTGAGCGCGTTGAGGGAAACGCGCGCCTTGCCTTCCGGGGTCTTGGGTCCTTTCGATTTCTTGCCGTTGGCCTGGCTGGCAGCGATTTGAGCTGGCGTCATTTCACGTTCGACTAATGACATGCACTAATCTCCTCGGCCTGCTTCGCCCCGATACCATGCCGCCGGACTATTCTCTATTTCGACTAACGGCAACCCACAGCCGCATTCGGTCCGAAGCTAGCCTAAAGAGATATGATAATCCACATAGTCTTCATTGTCAAGAACAATATCTTACGTAGCATTATTAAGTCGCGAGTAATAGTCTTGCAGGGTTGTGTCGAATGCCCTGCGGGCCTACGGCGTTGCTCGCGGGAAGGCGCGGCCGACAGTCCTACGCGAGTTTACGGCACTTCTATGGGTAGGCCGTAGTGCGTCCGAGTGGATTATCTCCAGTGCCCGTCGTCCCGGATTAACTCTGCTCAATCGTGGGTAAAACACTATTCCGACAAGGGAGGATCTATGCCTCTCCCGAGGCGCTTGAGAAGCTGACAAATCAGTGGTGATAAGGGGACTTCCCAACACTTATGGTTGTTCGGGGGCGCTGGCTCCCGAGCTGCCGATGCCCAGTCGGAATCCTTAAGGCTCGGGCGAACCGGAATCTAAGGGTATTTCCGAGCGCGACGTTTAACACACCACAGCCATGCCGCATGGAAGAGCTAAGCAGGGCAAAAGTTGGCCAAGGGGTTCACCCTTGGCGGAGAATGGTCGCGACTGCTGCTTTTGAGAAGTTCTAGGTGGGCCGGGGCGGAGCCTGGCATAATTACAGCCGGTCAAGAGTCAGGCCATCAGGCTGGCCACCGAAGTACTTTTGCAGGGCGTTCATGAAAATCTCTTTGTCAGATGCCACTTCAGCAAACAGAGTCATAGAAGATCCGAACTTCAGGTCATCCGGGTAGCCGAAGATCTGCTCTATTGAACGCCCGTCCACAAGGTTCACAAGCCGAGTGCACTCTCTTAATCTAGGTCCGAGAATTGGATGCCGCAGATATGCTTCGGCTTCGGCCCGCGAAGAGATGCCGAATTTGCTTGCCATCCAACGATGACCTAAACCCTTAAGCTGAGGGAATACAAACCACATCCAGTGCCCCTCTTTGCTTCCTGCCTGCAACTCTGAACACACCTGCTCAAACATCGGGTTCTGCGCATCTACAAACCGCTGTAAATCATAAGGATCATTCATATCGGTTACTCATTCTTCCTTCAGCACTGCAACCGGATCCATCCGCGCAGCGCGCCACGCTGGCACTGCACAGGCAGCGAGCGCGATCGTCCCCAGTAGCACAGTTACAGCGCTGATCACCAGCGGATCCAGCGGCCGAACGCCGTACAGTTGGCTTGCGACTACCTTCTGCAACCCGGCCGCGCCGACGAATCCCGCCGCCAGCCCGATGGCGACGAGCACCAGGCCTTGCCTGAGGACCAGGGTCACTACCCCGGCTCCCGTGCTGCCCAGTGCCACCCGGATGGCGATCTCGCGCCTCCGCTGTGCCACCAAGTAGGCGAGAACACCGTAAGTGCCAATCGCCGAGAGGAACAGCGCCAGGCCGCCAAACGCCAATGCCAGCATGAGCGACGTCCGGCGAGACGACATCGAATGCGCAGCACGCTCGTTCATGGTCTTGACGTCGAAGAGTGCCAGCTCCGGATCGATTCGGGCCACTGCCGTGCGAACCGCACGCGCCATGGCGCCCGTCTCGCCCGCGGTCCTGACCGCCAACGTGTAATCGCGCGAAGGGTTCTGCGCGTAGGGGAAGTAGTAGGCGCCGGACGCCCCCTTGGCTCCGGCAAGATCCTCCATCCTGACGGACCGGACCACCCCAACCACTCGGTACCAGCGTGTGTTGACATCAGGGTGGGCTAGTTCTTCCGGATTCCGCGGTCTGAACATTCGCTGTCCTATCGGATCTCGATTCGGCCAGAAATGGCGGGCCAGCCGGTCGTCGACGATGATCACCGGCGCGCCGCTCTCATTGTCGCCTTCCTCGAAGTAGCGCCCGCGCATCAGGGCGATATTCATCGTCTCGAAGTAGCCGGGGGTGACAGTGAGACGGTACGGAGAGATGACGGACTCGCCTGGGTTCATGACATGACCCTCGGCCATGATGACGCTGGAACTGTAGTTGTCGCCCAAAGGAATCTCGGTGGTCGCCCCGGCGACGGCCACGCCTGGCAAGTGTCGAATGGAATCCAGTGCCCGGTTCAACAGAGTCCGCAACTCCGCATCGCTTCGATACCGGGCTTCCGGCGCGCTGGTTGACGCGGTTACCACACCTTGACTCGTGAAGCCTGGATCAACCGTTAGCAGGTGGCGGAAGCTGGCCAGGAGCAGTCCCGCTCCGGCCAACAGCACGAAGGCCAGTCCAATCTCAGCGCCTACCAGGGTCTGGCGCAACTTGCGGCTCTGGATGCCGCTTGTGCCCGTCCGCCCGCCCTCACGGAGCATGGCGCTCAGGTTCACTTTGAAAGCGCCGGCCATCGGCACGAGTCCGACCAGCGCCCCCACTACCGCGGCCAACCCGAGGACGACAGAAACCACGGTGCCATCGATGCGAACTTCGTCCGCCCGGGGAAAGCGGTCGAGCCCAAGCGCCGCCACCGCCCGCAGGAGCGCTGCACCGAGCAGGACACCCCCATGCCGCCCGCCCCTGCCACGAGCACGTTTTCCACCACCAACTGGCGCGAGAGCTGGGCTCGGCTCGCGCCCAGCGCCAATCGGGTAGCGACCTCCTTGCCGCGAACGCTCCAGCGGGCCAGCGCCAGGTTAGCGATGTTCAAGCCTCCAATCAGCAGCACGAACACCGCTCCGCCCCATAGCAGGTACAGCGCGCCTTCTACATCTTTCACCAGCACGTGCTGAAGGAGTTCCACTTTGGTATAGAAGCCCGCCTTGATGAGGGTGTCCTTCCACTCGGGAAGCCGTTCAAGGTTGGCGGCGTTGAGAGCGGTGATCTGCGATTGGACCTGGGCCAAGGTGGCCCCCGGATTGAGCCGCCCGATGTGGCTCCAGTCGTTGCTGTGATACTGAGTCTTCTCCTCGGCGGTGAACGTCAGGGGGACCCAGAAGCGCACTTGCGGTCTCAGGAAGACGAAACCCCGCGGCATGACGCCCACGATGGTGAAAGCCGTGCCATCCAGACGCAGCTCGCGTCCAATCGCAGAGGGGTCGCCGCCACAAAGCTGCTGCCACAGCGCATGGCTGAGAACCACTTTGTGCTCGTTGCCGATCTTGCCCTCCTCCGGGGTAAATGCCCGCCCGCGCGCCGGAGGGATCCCCACCAGCTCGAAGAAGGATGGCGTCACGGCCATGCCCGAAACCTGCTCCGGCATGCCGTTGACCTCCAGCGTCTGATCCACGGCCCGGTACATCGCCTGTTCTTCTAAAGCCGTCACCACGCGGAGACGATCGAAGTAATCCGGGGCGCTGCTGTTGGTTTGATCGATGACACCGGCCTTCGGATACTGGTTGGACATCAGTACGATCGCATCGGCGTTTGGACCCGGCAACGGGCGCAAGAGAACCGAGTAGACAATCGCGAACGTAACGGTGTACGCCGCAATGCAAATGGCCAGAGTCAGCACCACCGTCGAGGCAAACCCCTTGTCCCGGAGCAAAGACCTCACGCCGTGCTTCATGTCGCGAATGAGGTTCTCCAACACGCCTCTGTCTCCACTACCGACTAATACGTCTGGGTGCGCGTCTTGGTTCCTGGAGCGCGTCTTCGTTCCTGGAGAATGTCGCCAAGCAGGCTTCGTGAACACCGGCCTTCAGCGTCATCGCGCCTCGCGGCTGGCTTAGCGCCGCTCGCTATGTTCTTCCGCGCGAGCCCTTCCGCCTGGCTCTTCACGCGGCCAGGAGGCCTCCACGACGGGGCGCATAGCTCGTGCTTAGTAGCCCCGGGTTTACGTATTCCTGATGAGAACAGCTCGAGTATCAAACAAAGCGCTGTGGTATGGGGATTTCCCGCCAAGAATCCAAAATGGGCATGGACAGGCGATTTGCGAGTCTCTTCCTACGGCTATCGCCGTAACGGGCCTGTATGGGGAGACGAATGTGCGGATCATCGACCACGTCTGGCCGTGGCCATCAGCTCAGGCGGAGATTCTTCAAATAGTTAAAGCTGGTCGTAATAGCTTCGAACGGACTGCCGTCGCAGCGGTCCTGCTCGACAAAGATGTGCTCGGTACCGGCTTTGCGCACATGAGCAAAGATCTTCACCCAATCAATGCGACCCTTGCCGACGGGAGCGAACGGGTTGGGCCCGCTATCATAGGGG
>DATFYM010000117.1:0-5164 GCA_035315065.1 Terriglobia bacterium | reverse complement strand
TTGACCTTGCCGTGGAGGCGGAAAGACTCCCGCAGGAGGATGGCCGGCGGGGACTTGCGGTTGGGGACGGTCGCTATGTACATGCCTACATGATGAGCCGAAAAGTGCCACAATACAAGCAAATAATCTATACACAAATCGACAGAGTCATCACTTACATGACTACACTCGGAGGTCGAAAATCCGCCATCACCTTCAATTCAAACCACTTTACGGAATTAATAGCAGGAACTTCGGATTAAGAGAAGTGACCGCGTGTTTTCTTAATCTGAGAAATCTGCGAAATCTGTGGATTCCGTTCTTTCCCACATCAGGCCGCTACTCGACCTTGATGTCATCGTTCATCCTTCATCCTTGTCGTTTCACGGCACCGTGACCGTATCTTTCGTCACCTCGCTCACCGGAATCTCCTGCAACTCGGTAGGCCGCTGGCAGCAGACGCAGTTGCCCGGCTCCACCGCGGCGATGTTGCAAATCTCGCAGTAGTATCGCACCTTGAAAAGCTTCCCGTCCTTCACCGTGAAGAGCCGATCAACCTCGAATGCGCCGTCGGGCTCGACGGCCCCTTCCAGGCGAATCTCGCGGCCTTCGAGGCGCTTGTCCTCCAGCGTATGCAAGAGAAAGGGAAGCTTAGCCACCAGCCGCACCTGCTTGCCCGCAGTGGCGAGAAACGGACCGCCGGGCGCTGTTGCGAGGAGCTTGCCCTCTAAAGTGGACGACTTTTGGGGGCTGCCGCTGCCTGAAGCCGGAAGGCAAATCAGAAATAAGAAAGCAGAAATCCGGATGGAACGTGCGAAGAATTGCCGATTGCCGATTGCCGATCGCCGATTGGAAGACAAGAAGTGAATCCACAGATTTCGCAGATTGCACAGATACAGGGTAAGAACAGCACAATTCGCTTCTCTTGCCTTCTTATCATGAGTCTGCGAAATCTGCGAAATCTGTGGATTCACTTCTTGCCTTCAGGATTTTTCCAATCGGCAATCGGCAATTCTTCGCCTCATTCGGCCGATGTCTGTCCCACCAGGACCACTGCCATCGGCTGGCTGCCCCCGCCCTTGCCCGCAAGGCTCATCTGCAATGCCCAGTACCCCTGATCGCTCTGCGCGGCGGAGGGGAACTTGGCCCCGCTGCTGACGGGGATCAGGCTCAGTACCGCCGGATGAACTGTGCCCGAGGCCAGCTTGCTCAGCTTCATCAGGTCCGCGAATTCCAGCGCTTTATCGAGCGCCGTATCGGCCCCCACCGGGCCCAGCACCAGGAAATCCGGGTAAGGATTGGCGCCCATGTGGTTACCGTCCTGCGGGATGTGCGCGTAACGCAGCGTGTAAAAGCCCGCCTTGATGTTCTGGCTGCGAAAATCGCTGCTGGGACTGGGAAAATGCAAGAGGCCCACCAACTCTCCCACGCCCAGCCCCGGGCACAGGGAGTCGGAAGAGCCGCCTTGGCTCAGCGCGGCGCCTTTCACCAGCCAAACCTCGCCCACCGTGGCGCCCTTATCGTTCACCAAGCGCGAGCCTTGCGGATCGAGCACGTCCAGCAAAGCCTGCGGAACATCGGAGGCGCTCGGCGCGGCGACGGTGTCTGCCTTGTAAGAGCCCTGGCCCCACGCGAGCGTTCCGAACAAGAAGAGGAAAGCGAGAAGAAGAATTGACCCCGCCCTGCGGGGACGATTGACGATTGACGATTTGAAAAAGTGGCCGCCAACGGACGGCTCGACCGGCTCTGAGACTTGTGGTTTCATAGGAACTCCTCAAAACAATCAAGGATGGACGATGACCTAAAGGATAGACGATTGCTCGTAGGTGCGTAGCCGACAAGAAAACCGACATGGTTGCACCGGATTCTTCCCTCAATTACCTCGGGGGCGGCCATGCACTCTTTGCAATCGTCAATCCTTCGCTTCGCTCAGGACCAATCGTCAATTCGAGAAGCTGCCCACGAAGGCGCTGCGCGCGTCGGAGCGATCCCACACCACGCCCAGACCCTGACCGCTGAATGAGTCTTGGAGCGTGTAGGCAGGCATGGCATGCGCGACTTGCGTGAGCGGGGGATAGAACACCTCTTCGTTGCCGCAAATGTGATCGCCTTCGCAGAGGCCGCGCGTCTTGATGTTGGCCAGGCTGCCGGCCGCCAGCGTGGCGGACCCGTGCTGGCCGCCCTCACTCACGTTCAGGCGGATCGCCGACGCTTCCACCCGCACCACATTTTCGGTGAGGCGTCCCGCCATCGACCGGGCAAAATCGGCCAGGGCCGCGCGTTGTTGGGCGTTGGCGTTCACGTCCACAATCAGGATGGCCTTGGCCGGATACGGGTCCTCAAAGCGGTCGCCAAGAGTCCCGTTAGCCCTCACCACCGCCACCACGGAGAGCCCGTCCAATGGCACGCCGTCCCAGCTTCCGCTCGTGACCTTCCAGGCCAGGATCGCCTGCTGGCCTTCCAGGTTCATTTCCGAATTAGCGAAGCACGGACCGGTGTAAACATCGGCGCTGCGTACCTCGATATAATCGCCTTTGATGGCCGCCTGCGCGGGAACCGCCAGGCCAGCCGCGAGAAACAGGCCCACCACCACTGTCGCCAGAAAACTACGCATTGCTTTTTCCTCCTTCTTTACAAACTTCGGCCCAACACTACTATTGTACGCCTCGGAGAGGTTCCACTCAACTCCGATACTACCTTGGATTTCAGAAGCTCGGCCCAGGATTCGAGAACCCGCTCCGACTTGCACTCGAAAATCGAGATTCGAAATTCGTGAAGATGGCTCTCTTCAACCTTGTCTCTAAAAAGGCGTGTGAAGAAATTTAAGGTCTGGGCTTGCGTTGGAGCTCCGCGGGAACGCGCTCGCGATCGAGCGGCTCGAATAGGAACGTCCACTTCAGCGGGACGGTCGCTGGAATGTAACACTCGTGGTCGTCGCAAGCCTGATAGCGAAGCGAGCCTTCGAGAATGACTTTGGAATCGGGATCAGAAAGCAGAGGAAAGGTAATACGCTGCCGATCCGCGAAGCTCTTGAGCACAGCCACGCTGTCATAGCTGATCGCAGCCAACCCCAAGCCTTGACCACGGATGTCCCCGAGATGCTGCTCCAGCTCGACGAGCTGGGTTTTGCAAAACGGTCACCAGTCAGCAGAACGGTAAAAAACCAGCAACGCGCCTTTCGGGCCCAGAACACTCTTCAGGTTTTGCGGCCGTCCGTTCTGATCGGGCGCTTCAAACGAAGGCAGCATGGAACCGATTTCCGGGCCGGTTTTGATGGCTTGCTGCGCCGATGTGACCCCGCAGGCGGAGAAGAAGATTAGCGCCGGCAGCAGCGGCGTGTTCAAGCATGTCCTACGTCTCATCATATTGAAAATAAATCGGTAACCGTGAATCGGCAATCGAGAGGAGCCCTTCACTGGACCTGCCTTATCGAAAATCAGCCTCAAGGCTATCATAACCTACTGACTGTACAGCACTTACCCATAGTGGCTTCGTTCGTGTCGATTTCATCTCAAGTTATTGATAATGCGCGCCTTGATTCGAGTGGCTTCGATTGGGTTCGTTTCTGCCTTCTTTCCCCAGACTCAGGCCTGGGATTAGGGTCCGGCTTCCGCCCGATGCCCGCAGCAGCCTCCGCGGCTACTTGGTCCCAACATGTCGCTCATGGTAGCTTTTAACTTTCAGGGCGGCGCGGCGCTTTCCTGCCGCTGTCCTGGGACCGGTGGACTTCTGAGCGTTGCGCCGGTTGGCGGCCAGCCGCGCGGGATTGGAAACGGACTTTCCTCTTTCGGCAGCCATAACGCCGGGTTCGTTCTAGGTTTGTTTTTCCGCCACTTCCGCTCTAAAGGACTTACTAGGTTTGTTCTAGGTTTGTTTCTCGTGACCCTTCGATTTTAAAGGACTTACTAGGTTTGTTCTAGGTTTGTTCTAAGGGTCATGTTGATGATTCTATTAGACTTGTCGGGGTTGTTTGACCCATTTTTTCATTTTTTTGCCCGAACCTCGCCCCTGAGTGCAGTTTCGCCTCTTTTGGACGGTGGGCCAGGACACTTGTTGACAACAGTTCGGCCCTTTGCTCGGCGAGCACTGATCCCTAATCCCATATTTCTGCGGGTTCTGAGTCCCGTTTTTCTTGGCGAGTCCCGAACCCCGAGTCCCGAGTCCCGAGTCCCGGCTGTTGGCATCTCTCATGCGCAGTTCCTGCTTTTTCGCTCCAGCCGTTGGTTCCGTCTTAGCACGGCTCCGGTTTTCACGGACCGTCCCGCACCACGAGGGTTCCTCCTGCGAGCCTTGGCCCCGAGTCCGTGACGCGGACTGTTCTCTGCGAAGCCTGACTTCCACTCTTCTTCGCAAATCACCAAGTGATACTCTACCAAATGCTAATTCCCTTGTCAAGCAAAATCGTACTGGCTCTTGGGAGGATTCACTCCGCCTGTGCGTGATAAGTCGCGGCAAAATTGGAATCTTTCAGCCACTTCTTGAACGCCGCGTTCTCGCTGAATTGTCTGTACAATTCGGTGTGATCCTTCAGAAGGTCGACGATGACGCGTTCGAGCGCCAAGTCGTGCTCAATGCGAGCGTTCTGTTTGTCCGAGTTCTTCATGGCGTTCTGATACGCCCTGTCTGCGGCCACCTTGGCCGGGATCTCCTCACTGATCACTTTCCGGATCTTGTCGCCGTCCTTCCAGTCGATGTTGCCGAACTGCTCGTTGAACGCCTTAAGGATGTTGGAAAGGTAGTCGAGCTCCGGTTCCGGCACCCGCCCGCCGCCCGAGGTCGGTACCGGACCGATTTCCGCGTCCTCGTCGGGCAGCGCGATCTTCATCGCTGCCTGCACTTCCACGCGGTAGCTGTCCATGTCGATCGCTTCCAGAATCCCCTTCGAGAGGTCGTCTTCCTTGGGTGCCGGAAGTTTGGGAATGAGAAAGTTCAGGAAGATCGACAGTTTCTCCCAAGCCGCGATGCTGTAAGGCAGCACCGATGCCAGAAATCCGTAGGTCCGGACAAACGCCTTGGCCTTGCCCTTGAAATCCACCTGGCCGTTTTCGTCAAGGGTCTCCAGGTAGACGGCTACGCACGCATCCAGAAGCGGATCGAGCTTGTCGCGGTCCGCCCCGTGCAGGTACAGCCCCACCAGGTCTTCCACCTGCTGCCAGTTATACACTTGACGGCCGTCCAGGCTGGC
>DATFYM010000116.1:0-5378 GCA_035315065.1 Terriglobia bacterium | reverse complement strand
TTCTTAAACGAGTACCGAGCCAATAATAGAAAGTCCTTGGTCTGGGCAAAGCGGCGAATTGAAAGGCACCTGACGCCCTTCTTTGGGGGCCTGCGGGCGGTGGATATCACAACCGAACGGATTCGCGATTACACAGTTGCGAGGCTAAAAGCAGGAGCAAGCAACGGCAGCATCAACCGCGAACTGGGAGCGCTTAAGCGCATGTTCAATCTGGCGGCCGAAATGACACCACCGAAAGTCGCCCGCGTTCCCTACATCCCTATGCTCAAGGAGCGGAATGTTCGCAAAGGATTCTTCGAGCATGGAGAGTATCTGGCGCTCCGCCGCGAGTTACCCGAATACCTCAAGCCAGTGCTCACATTTGGTTATTACACCGGCGCACGCGAGGGTGAGATCCTGGGCCTCAGGTGGCGCCAGATGGACCTGAAGGCTAGCATAGTGAATCTCGAACCCGGAACCACGAAGAACGATCAGCCTCGAACGATTCCTCTCGCTGGCGAGCTACTCGAAACCCTGAAAATACAAAAGGCCACCCTCGACCTGAACTTCCCCGAATGCGAATACGTGTTTTCCAGGGCCGGAATGCGGATTGGCAATTTCCAAGTAGCTTGGAAGTCGGCCTGCAAGCGTGCCGGCGTAATCGGAAAGCTGTTCCACGATCTTCGGCGCACGGCCGTAAGGAATATGGTGCGGGCAGGCGTTCCGGAGCGCGTGGCAATGGCGATCTCCGGTCACAAGACGCGGTCGGTGTTCGATCGCTACAACATCGTTGCCGAGCGTGATCTGCACGAAGCGGCGCGCCGCCTCGAAACCTACCTCAGCAATTCGCATTAGCACTGTTCGGGCGGGGTCGAGCCCAGGAGCCCATTTCTCGCCTCCACAACACTCCGAATTTGATTCCACGGTGTATCAATGTGACGGAACCCGTAATGTTGCCTTTCAGGACCCATAACATTGCGCCCGCGTCGTCGTAGCCTGCTGGTCCCACTCGGCAGCTTCCCTTGCCTATGGTTTCCTTCTGAACCCATAAACTTGCCGGAAGTGCAAATTGGACCCCAAACCTAGCCGGAAGTTGAGCAGCATCACAGCCCAAACCATTAAGAATAGGTGCGAAAACTTCGGCGCTCGGCAAGAGTGACCCAGTAGTGCGCAGTTGAAGTGACCCACCGGCGGGACCAGCATTTGGAACATGATTTGGAGTGAGAGCGAGAACATCATTATCATCCACGCCGAAGGCGTGCCGTGGCAGGTCTGGATGGGAGGGGCGCGAGGTTATCATCCCACGCCGGAGGCGTGGAATGGCAGCGACGGAACCGGTGCTGTCAACGGCTGGTCGGTGGGTTGGGGGCGCCAGCATAAAAGCCCGCGATTTGGCGGCGGAGGTAGCGGAAGTAATCGGGGCTGACGGTGAGTTCGAGCACCTCGTTGATAACGGGGAGAAAGTAAGCTAGGGAGCGAATCGTGCCGAGGGGCGGAGCAGCGGCGGGGCGGAGGAGTCGGCGGGAGGAGGCGAGCACCAAGGCGTTTTCCACGGTGGGCAAGGGCACACCGCGCGCATGCAGTTGGGCGGCCAGGAGACGGTCGGGGCGACGGATCGTCCCCGTCGTTCCTGGGGTCTGGCGGTAAGCCGTGAGGACCTTTTGAATATATTCTTCCCTACCGAGGGGGTTGTCTTCCACCGTTTCCACCTCACCCTTGCGGCTCGCGCAGCGACGGGCCCTTGATGTGCAGGGTGTGGCAATAATGCCGCAGACGGCTCAGCAGGGCTTCCACCATAGGTCGGCTGCCCAGAAAATTCGGCCATTCGTCGTAGACAAGATTGGTCGTGATGATGGTGGAATGCTGGTGGTAGCGCTCTTCCATGAGCTTGAAAAAGATATTCGACTGCTCGGGTTTGAGATTTAAATACCCCAACTCGTCGACCAGAAGGACGTCCAGGCGCGCCAGGCGTTTGAGCAACTGGCGGGTGGAACGATCAGCCAGCGAGGCATACATTTCGTCGAAGAGGTCTTGGGCGCGGACGAACTGGCCGCGGTAGCCGTTCTCCAGCGCCTTCAGCAGTAGACCACAGGCCAAGCCAGTTTTGCCTCGGGCGGTTTCACCGATGAAGACGATATTTTCCGCCTTGGCGATGAACTCCAGTTCGGCCAAGGTGCGAATCTGTTTGCGGTTGACGCCCGGTTGGCGGGCGAAGGGGAAAGTCTCCAGAGACCAGCGCTCGGGCAGGTTGGCGCGCCGGATACGCCACTCCAGGGCGCTCTCCTGCCGGGCGTGCCACTGTGCGCGCAGCAGCCGGGTGAGGAACTCGGCGTAGGGGACGTCCTCCTTCTGCGCTACCTGCGCCTGTTCGTCGTAAATCTCCAGGATGCGTTTCAGGTGGAGATTTTTCAGCAGTTGTTCGAGTTCCTCACTGATCTTCATTTTCGCCTCCCGTGCCGTCCTGCAGCAAAAAGTATTCGCGCGCCACGCGGCGCAGGATCATGCGTTCCAGCCGGTCCAGATCATAGAGGCCATAACGAGCGGCTTCGCCTACCGCCGCCAGCAAGGGTTCGCGGGGATACTCGCGCACCAGGCGGAGCAGTTGGCGCAAGGCAAGCGTGAGCACCTTGCGGCCGCGCTGTTTCAGGGTGGCGACATAGTCGGCGATCTCGGGCACGGTGGCCAGAATCGCCTGCTCCTCGGGATGGGGATCGGGACGCGGCAGGCCCTGGCCGCGCGGCGGGCGGTGCTCGGCCAGCAGCATCCGCTGATGCTCGGCCTCCGCGATCCGGCGGTGAGTCACCAGGTGGCGGGCATCAAGTTGGATCTCGATTTTGTCCTGGGTTTCGCGCACCTCCACGCGGCGGCCGATCCAGTCCAGGGGGACCGAGTAGCGGTTGGTGTGCAAGGCGACGTAGCCCTCGATGTCCACCAGGCGCGGGTGGAGCCGGTAGACCTCTGGAATCCAGACGGGCAGTGGCTGCAAGTGCAGCCGTTCCACGGCGAAGAGCTCGCGCGGGACGGCCCGGAGATGTTTCTTGTAGGTGGAGTTGACCTTGTCGCACCACTGGCGCGCCTGCTGATTCAAGTCTTCCCAACTGGCGAAGGTGCGTCCGGCCAGGAAGTTATTCTCGATGAACGAGAAGGGCCTCTCCACGCGCCCCGAACGGTTGGCATCGCCGATCGCATGCGCCACGAAGTGGAAGCCGAAACGCTCGGCGAAGGCGGCCATCTCGGGCACGGGAACCATCTCGCGTCCGCTGCCGCGCAGCACCACCACATGGGTGTTATCGATCATGACGCGGCCCGGGGCGCCCGCGAAGTAACGCAGGGCGGCAGTGAGAAACCCCTTGCAGTCAAAACGCTGAAAGGTCGGGGAGCACTGGAAAAAAAGCATGCGGGAGTAGCACAGTACGGCGGAGGCGGTCTGCACCTTACGCTTCTTGCCCGCCAGTTCCAACTCGTGGGGAGAAGTGTCGTGCTGCATCTCCTCGCCCGGCTCGAAGTGGTACTGGCCCGCCGCCACGGGAGGCGCTTGCCCGATGCCGTGCCGACGACAAAAGGCGGTCAAGGCTTGATAAGAGAGATGGGCGCCGCTGGCGGTGAGCTCTTCATGGACTCGCACGAGATTCCCCTTGCAGGTGGCGAACAGCTCCAGGATCTGTGGCCGGTAGGGTTCGGCTTTCTCGGGGCGGTGCAGTTCCGGCACTTCCGTGGAATTCAGGCGCAGGACTCGGCGCACCGCCAGGCGGGAGACGCCCAGCACCCGCGCGATCTGGCGCTTGCTCACTCCTTGGGTGTGCAACTCCAAAATCGTGGTCCGTTGGGATGGGCTCAACATCGGGTTCTTCCTCCTCGGGGATGCGCTCCGCCAAACGGTGGAGTTGACGGCGGAGGTGTTCGATCTGCCCGCGAGCGGCTTGGCGTTGGTGGGAGTCCAGGGCGGCGGCCTCCCCGCCCGCCAGTCGTCGCTGGGCGCGGTTCAAAATCGCGGTCGCCATGTCCAGATCGCGCTGCAGGGCGGCGGCCCCGGCCGTGCAAGGCTGCGGTTCGGCGGGCGGCTGGGCTTTGAAGAACAGCGCGGGTTGGTCGAGCAGACGTTGGCGGATCAAGGGCGAGGCGTCGCGCCAGGCCGCATACAGTTGCCCGGCTTGTCGCGTATTGCAGTGATGCTGAACAAAAGCGGCGGCCATGCGCTCGCCGTCGTCCAGGCTGACGCGCGCTACCGGCACCAGAAACTTCATGGCCACGTGGGCGGAGAGCTTGCCCTCGCGCACTTGCTGCTGGAGGGCTTCCGGCAGAAGATCGACCAGGGCCAGCCGCCGCGACACCCAACTCGTGCTGCGATCAAAGCGGCGGGCCAACTCCTCCTGCCCATAGCCGTAGCGTTGCTCCAATTCCGCCAGCAACCAGCCTTGCTCCAGCGCGGTCTCCTGTTCGGACCAGCGCAGCGAGCGGTCCAGGAACAAAGCCTCGACTTCGCTCAGGGGCCAGACCACCGCTTCCACCGTGTCCCGGCCCAGTTGTTGGAGCGCCGCCAAGCGCTTGTAGCCATCAATGACCAGGTACCGGTCCGGTTGGCCTTCGACCGCCACCACCACGATCGGCGTCTGTTGCCCCACTTCCGCCAACGAGGCCAGCAACTGCCGTTGCCGAGCAGGATGGCGAACCCGCAAATGCTCCCAGCGTCGGTCCAGTTGGTGAAACTCCAATCGCATTCGCCCGCTCCCTTACGACGGCGAGGGTTAGTCTGGACGAAGTGGTATCGGGTCTTGTTTGCCCGGCGGGGGAAGTGTGTCCACAACTGCCTTGGAATCAAGGCGATAAGCTCGGAACTGGTCTTGCGTGGCCCGTACCAGGAGTGCTCCCATAACCCCTATGAAATCCGCGCCTTGCACCCCGAACTGGTCTTGCGCGAGGTCCCAGGGAAGTTGGCTCAAAGGAGCGGGTAAACGCAGGGGTTCGGGCGGCTGGGGAAGCCCGCCACGCTCTTGCATCCGACGGGCGATAAAGTAATCTGGATTCCGCGCTCGCCAAGCGGCTTGGGTCTGGCGCCGGCGTGCGGCTTGGCACTCCGCTTTAGGGCAAGCCCGCTGTCGTACCCCCACTCGCGGATCGGGGCGGAACCAACGGCGGCAGATGCAGCAGGGTCTTTTTCGATGATCAGGCATGGTGACTATCATCACCGCGCCGTAAGTCACTACGCCCAGTGAGTAGTCAGACGAAAAGTTGGTGGGTCATTTCTGATGAGCAAAGGTGGGTCATTTCTGACGAGCGCCGAAGGGTGAAAGGAGCCGGGTGTAGTCCTGGGCGGCGTGAATAACCCGTTCGATCCGCACACCATCCGCATGGGGATGATAGAAAATCAGGTGCTTTTCAAAATGCCGGACTCGCCACAT
>DATFYM010000115.1:0-33847 GCA_035315065.1 Terriglobia bacterium | reverse complement strand
GAAAAGTGCCACAATACAAGCAAATAATCTATACACAAATCGACAGAGTCATCACTTACATGACTACACTCGGAGGTCGAAAATCCGCCATCACCTTCAATTCAAACCACTTTACGGAATTAATAGCAGGAACTTCGGTTTCTAGCTGGGCCTCACAAACACCTGTGAGCCACCGGGTCGCGGCCCCGGCATTCGAGGTCTTCGTGGGAGAGAGGCTGACTGGTGCTGGTGACGAATCGCTTTGTTTCTCCTGGCGGTATCGGCTGACGGACGGATCACGTGGGACCATCCATTGACCGCCGGGCGTTCGCTGCGAGCCCTCCAAGGCGCGGCCTCCCTTTCACCGATACAAGCGCAATCCCGTGAAGGCCAGTCGCTCAAAGTCTCGATCCAGGGTAAATAGGGCGGCGTCATATTCCAGGGCCACGGCCGCGAGCAGCGCGTCCACGGTAGAAAGACTCACCCCGCGTTCTCGCGCTTGACGGAAGATGGTGGCTGCTGTTTCATAGGTGGCAAACCCTCCCGGCTCGACCAGAGGCCACTGAACCAGAAGCCTGGTTACCGGCGCCACATCACGCTTGAGACCTTGCAGGACTTCGGCCACCGCCAGTCCGGTTAGAACCAGCGCAGCGTTAACGCTGATCAGGCGCTCCAACTCGTCCCCTGCCGGCCCGCGAGCTGAGTTAAGAAAATCCACCCAAACGGAGGTGTCAACTAGAATCAAATTCGGTTTCTCCGCAGGGTCTTCAGGTTTCCTTCCCAGATTCCACTGCCGCGGTAACGCAAGATGCCTTTACGGGCTTCGCTCTCCACCAGGACTTCCAGTGCGCGATGAACGATCTCGCGCTTGGTACGCAGCCGGGTCAGCTTGCGGGCTTGAGAGAGTAAGCGGTCGTCGATATTGATATTGGTTCGCATACACACATCATACACCAGAGAGATGTATGCGTAGTGGCGCATTTTGAATTTGGGGTTCAGCCAAGGTGCTGTAACACTCAAGCCTTCACCCCAGTCCTACCGCTGCGGGTGAGCACGGTAGCCGAGACCGGCCGAACCCCTCAAGGCACGGGATAAGCTGAACGCCCTATTCTTCTGACGGCATGTGGCGGGCCTGGTCGCGCTCGCGCCGCCCGAGACGTCACTCATACCGCAGCGCCACCATCGGGTCCACCTTGGTCGCCCGGCGCGCCGGAAGGTAACCGGCGAGGATCGACACCAGCATCACCAGCAAGGAGACGCCCACGTAGGTGGCCGGGTCGGTGGGGCGAACGCCGTAAAGAACACTGGTGAGCAAGTGAGTCAGGAGCAGCGCCGCGCCGAGGCCGATGGCCACGCCCATCACCGCCAGCGTCGTTCCGTGTCCGACGATCAGCCTCAGCACGTCCGATTTCTCCGCGCCTAACGCCATACGGATGCCGATTTCGTGCGTTCTCTGGCCGACCGCGTAGGAAGTCACGCTATAGATTCCCACGGCCGCCAGGACTAGGGCGAGGAAGGCGAAAACCCCGAGCAGCACAAAGGCTAGGCGTTGCGCTGAGACCACCCCGGAGATGATTTCGTCCATGGTTTTGACATCGAAGATCGGCTGATCCTTGTCCACCGACCAGATCGCGTTCTTGATGGCAGGCAGGATCGCCCCCGGCGCCGCCGCCGTGCGGACCACCAGACTGACCGTCTGGTCGGGGCTCTGCAGGTAAGGAAAATAGATCGTGGGGTGCGGCTGCTGGTCGAAGCCGGTGTCGCGGACACCGCCGACGACGCCCACGATTTCGCGTGCCGGTCGAGTGGCGTCCGGGAGCTGAAGGTGCCGGCCGACCGGATCCTGGTTGGGGAAGAATTCGCGGGCCAGTGTCTCGTCGATCATCACCACTCGCGGGCCGTCCGCGTTGTCATGGTTCGTGAAAACTCGACCCTTCAGCAGGGGAATGCCCATCGTACCGAAGTAACTCGGACTGATGTCCGTGAGGTCGGCCGCGAATTGCCGGCCAGGAGGCTGGGGTGGCGCTTCTTTGATCGCGAAGAACCACCGGTCCTGGTCCTGCTGGCTGAGGGGAACCGTCTCCGTGAGGGCGGCCGAACGAACTCCGGGGAGGGCTTCGACGTTTCCCAGGAACCGCTGAAGGGCGGCGGCTCGTTGCCCTGGATCATGGTATTTCGAGTCTTTCACGTCCATGGGTAGTTTAATTCGCAGGGTCAGCAGGTGGTCGGGGTTGAAACCGGGGTTGGCCCCCAGCAGACGCCAGAAACTCTTGATCATCAGTCCGGCGCCGATCAGCAGCACGAACGCCAGGGCGGCCTCGGTAATCACCAGCGTGGCGCGGGTACGGTGTCCGCGCCGGCTGCCGAGAGAGCCTCTCCCACCCTCCTTGAGCGATTCGTTCACGTTGCACCGCAGGCTCTGCAAAGCAGGGACCAGGCCGAAAATGATTCCCGTCACCAGCGACACCAGCAGTGTGAAAAGGACCACTGTCCCATCCATGTGGACCTGGGCTAGCCGGACATGGTCAGAAGCGTTGGGCACGGGAATGCTGGAAGGCACCACCTTCATCAGCAGGTCCGTGCCCCAGAGAGCCAGAAGGAAGCCCGCGGCGCCGCCGAGGAGTGCCAGCAAGGTGCTCTCGGTGAGGAAGTGACCGACCACCCTGAGGCGGCTGGCCCCCAACGCCATTCGAACCGCAACTTCCCTCTGGCGCGCCACGGCGCGGGCCAGCATCAGATTGGCCACGTTGGTGCAGGCGACGAGCAACACGCAAGCCACAGCGCCCAGCAGCAGCAGCAACGCCGGCCGGATGTACTCCACCCTTGCGTCTTCAAGCGGTACCAGGACGGTGCCAAAACCCTGGCGGTTCGGCCGCTGTTCGCCGATTTGTTCCGCGATCACACTCATCTCCGCCGAGGCTCGCTGAAGCGTTACTCCGGGTTTGAGGCGGCCGAAAACGCCCAGGTCCCCATCCGCCCGCTTCACCCAGTCGGTATCAAAAGGTACCACCAAGTCGGCGGGAAAAAGGGTGGCGAGCGAGGCCGGCAGGACGCCAATGATGGTGTAACGCTCGCCGTTCAGCGTCAGGCCGTGCCCGACCACCGAGGGGTCGGAACCGAAACGCCGCTGCCAATACCCGTAACCCAGGATGGCAAGGTTGTGCCGCCCTTCCGCCTCGTCCAGGCGAAAGGTCCGGCCTAGGACGGGCTTGATGCCAAAAAAGTCGCCGAAATTCGTGGTGACCCGCAGGCCCGCCACCTGTTCGGGCTCGCCCACGCCCGTCACAGTTCCGGTGCCATGCTCGAACAGGTACATGTCTTCAAAAGACTTGTTCTGCTCCTTCCAATCGAGGTAGTCCTGGCCCGAAGGTCCAATCCGGCTCCATCCCTGCTTCAGGTTGTTCACCCAGATCACCACCAGGCGGTTGCCCGCCCGGACCGGCAGCGGTTGCAGAAGCGTGGTATTGACCACGGTGAAGATGGCGCTGTTGGCGCCGATGCCGAGCGCGAGCGTCAACAGCGCCACCGCCGTAAACCCGGGGCTCCGGGCCAGAATTCGGAAGCTGTATCGCAGGTCTTCAAGCAGTACTCGCATGAAAATGAGCCCCCCCTTTTCACTAGCGCAGTTCAATACCCAATCCTACGTGAGGTAACCCTCCCAACGACAAGGAGATAGAAAGCCAGAGCTTCCGCTGTGGTCAGGCAGCGTACGATTCTGGGACGCCGTTGTCCGAATCCGAACGGCCTCCGACGACGAACCCTCGATGCACCCGGGAAATGGGGCTTCCGTGCACTCTTACTTCAGTGGGATTGCCGCTTGCCCAACCAAAGGAGCTCGATGGGCTCTCGCTTCGAGAGTTGCCATAGTTCGGGGTCGCCGGTCACCAGGATGGCGTTTTGCTCCCGGGCCGTTTCCACGGCAAACGCGTCGGCGTAAGAAATAGGGTAACGGCTCTTCAAGCGGGCCGCTCCGAGGATCAATCTTCGATCGGGGAGGAGCGCCTGAATCGGCATGAGCGCGAGGTCGGCAAGGAAGCGCTCGGCGGGCGCGGCCCCGTGACGCTTAGCGATCAGGTAGAACACTTCGCCAACGTTGATCAGTGACATGCTGACCTTGGTCTCGCCGCGCGAAGCCTGTTCCAAAATCTCGCGCACTTTGGCGCGGGCCGGCTCTTCGCCCTGAAGCCAAGCGATGACCGCCCAGGAGTCAAGAACGCTTGCGGTCACGCATCAATTCCTTTCGCCGATCTCGAGCCAGGTCCCCCAGGAGGTCGGAACCTTTGAATCGTCCTTCCCATTCCCTCCAGTTCCCTGACACCGCTTTCCGCAAGATCACCTCATCGCCTTCCACTCTCACCGTCAGGCGGTCGCCCTCGCCCAACCCTAACTGTTCTCGGACTTCCTTGGGAAGGACCAGTTGTCCTCGCGAGGATACACGGGAACTCAGCATGATGATCTCCATCTTCTGTCTTACTCTACAGTAAGACGGAATCTAAGTCAAGAAGGAAGCCAAAAGTCGAAAGTCAAAAGTCAAAAGCAAAGCGGGTCGGCCCTTGGCCTTTCGACCTTTGACTTTCGACTTTCGACTGCAAGTTGACACTGACCGCCGGAAGGTGGAAGCTGACAGAGGAGAATGAACGGATGGAGATTTTAAGAGGTTGTCACTTGTCACTTGTCCCTGGTCACTTGTCCCTGGTCACTTGTCGCTCATGCAGAGTCCGGTGCTGCAACTGACGACTGTGGACCTCTTCTAATCGACAATCGTCAATCGACAATCGTCAATTTCATGCGTCGCTCACGCTCAGAAGAGTTCAAGTGGTTCCTTTCCGCCAAGGGTGAGGCCAATGCAAGCGGCCTCACCCTGGCCACCCAGATCACGCTCCTGCGCCTGGCCTTTGTTCCCATTCTGGCCATCCTGGTGGTGGAGCGGCGCTACCAGTGGGCGCTGTGGGCGCTGGCAGTGGCAGCGATCTCCGACTTTACGGATGGGGCCGTGGCTAGGATGTTTCACCAGTCAACCCCGCTGGGCATCGCGCTGGATCCGATTGCCGACAAGCTGTTGTTGATGACGCTTTACATCACCCTGGCCGTGCGCGACGTGCTGCCTCCTTGGCTTGCCATCGTGGTACTCAGCCGCGACGTCGGCATCATCATCACCGCCCTCATGGTATATATGATGGTCGGGTACCGGCCGCTGCCACCCAGCTTGCTGGGCAAGCTTTCGACGTTCGTGCAGATGGGTACGGTGCTGGTGGCGCTGGGTTGGGCCGCTCACCTGCCGCTGATCGCGGGCGGGTTCCTGAAGGTCGCCATCGACGCGGCCGGCGCGATCACCGTGATTTCCGGGTTACACTACCTGGTGGTCCTGCGGCGGCGCTACGCTCAGCAAGAACAGTCAAAGGTTGAAGGTTGAAGGTCGAATGGCCAGGAGCGGAGATCGTGTCCGCCGCCTGAGGAGTGACGACGAGTGGCGAGTGAGGAAAGGAAAGGTCGATGAGCATTCAAATCGAGCTGAAGCCGGAAATCGAAGCGGAACTCGAGGCACGAGCCGAAGAGAGGGGAGTCCCACTGACCAAATACGTGCAGGAGTTGGTGGAGCAGCAGGTCCCACTGCCACCAACGCCTTCTTCTTCGATGACACCAGAAGAGAGGGCCAAAGCCTTTGAGGAGTGGGCAAACAGTTTTCCACCCACGCCCCCCCTCCCGGACGAGGCTCTGACGCGCGAGAGCTTCTATCGGAGGGACGAGGAATAAGCGATGGATTGCCTTGCCGACACGAACGTATTGGTGCGCGCTGTCCAGCATAGTCATGAGTTGCACGGCATGGCCCTTGAATCTCTGAAAGAACTGCTACGTCTTGGAGGCCGAGTCCGCCGGCTCGTGGTCGCTCATGGCGTCTCTGGAGTGCAGGTGCACGATGCTCGTTTGGTCGCTGCGATGCGGGTTTATGGTGTGAGGAGCGTTCTTACCTTCAACGGGTCGGACTTCAGCCGCTATTCTGAGGTCCAGGTGATGCATCCCGGACAGGTGGCCGGGTTGCGTGAGGACCGCGGTGAACACTAATCGAGAAGGCACAAGCGAGAAGAATACCGCGACGGAGAACTCGGCTTACGCGCAGGGGTTTTCCGTTCATTCATCACTCCGACTTCATCGTTTTCGCCCTCTTGTCAGTTTCTTGGTAACCTGGACCCTCACTTCTCAGGCAAGCCTGCTTATGACGACGCCATCTCCTCAAGGCCCCGCAAAAACGTACCGCGAAGAAATCGAGGCGTGGCGCCAGCGGCGCGTGGCAGCGCTTAAGGCCGACGACGGCTGGCTCACCGTGGCCGGGCTCTTCTGGCTGAAAGACGGGAAGAACACGGTGGGGACCGACGCCGGCAACGACATCGTGCTGCCGACGGGCTCGGCGCCCGGCCGGGTGGGGGTTTTCGAGTTTGCGAACGGCGCCATCACCTTTGAGGCAGCCGCGAACGTGAACGTGGCGATCGACGGCAAGCCGGCAACGGGCGCAACAATGACTCCGGACACTTCGGACTCACCCACCTTGCTCACCCTCAACGATCTTACGATGT
The DNA here is from genome assembly GCA_035315065.1 of Terriglobia bacterium. Classification (GTDB taxonomy): domain Bacteria; phylum Acidobacteriota; class Terriglobia; order UBA7540; family UBA7540; genus DATFYM01. The sequence continues at coordinate 27,296 of DATFYM010000115.1, read as the reverse complement.
TCGTGATCAAACGCGGCGACCGCTTCGGCATCCGGCTGCGCGACAAGTCGAGCGAGATGCGCCGACATTTCACCGGAATCCACTACTTCGCGGTGGAGGAAGGGTACCGCGTGCGCGCCAAGTGGGTGCCATACGAACCGGCCAAGTCGATCGCCATTCCCAACATCCTGGGCCAGACCGAGATGGAATCGTGCCCGGGCCGCGCCGAATTTACGCTCGAAGGCCACCCATTGTCACTCGAGCCCGTGGTGGAAGGCCGCCGCCTGTTTTTCATCTTCAGGGACCTGACGAGCGGCCACGAGACCTATCCACCGGGGCGCTTCCTCTACGCGGAGATGCCAAAGGACGGTGAGGTGGTCCTCGACTTCAATAAGGCGCAGAACCCGCCCTGCGCGTTTACGCCTTTCGCCACTTGCCCGCTGCCGCCGGAGCAGAATCGGCTGAACGTGCGGGTGGAAGCCGGAGAGCTGAGGTACGGACACGGAAAAGAATGATGAAGTATGAATTATGAATGATGAATGAAGAGTAGGCAGTAGGTGGTAGACGGTAGACGGCATAAAGGAGGCGGTAGAGAGTGGATGGTATGGAACGGACTGCGACCTCTTCCCATATGCCGTCTACCGTCTGCTGTCTACCTGAATCACCTTTCCACTGAAAAGGAGACAAGAAGATGGGCACATCCGCATTTGAGTACTACAAGGCAAATCACGACCAGTTTTTGACCGGGCTCACGGACCTTTTGAAGATCCCGAGCATTTCAACCCTGCCGGAACATAAGCCGGATATTCGGCGCGCCGCGCAGTTCATTGCCGACGAGTTGCGCGGCATGGGCTTCGACGGCGTGGAGTTGATCGAAGGCGGCGAAGACCGCCACCCATTGGTGTACGGGGAATGGATGAAGGCGCCGGGAAAGCCGACGCTTTTGATCTACGGTCATTACGACGTCCAGCCGCCCGACCCGCTCGACGAGTGGAAATCGCCGCCGTTCGTGGATAGAGAGGCCTATCCCGTGCCGCCCGAGACGGCACGACTTTGGACTGAGCCCACCATCCGCAACCAGAACATCTACGCTCGCGGCGCCGTGGACGACAAGGGCCAGACCTACCTGCTGATGAAGGCCGTCGAGGGCTTCCTCAAGGGCGAAGGCCAACTGCCCATCAACGTGAAGTTCCTCATCGAGGGCGAGGAGGAGATGGGCGGCGAGCACATTGAGGCGTACGTCCACCAGCGCCCGGACCGGCTGAAGTGCAGCGCGGCGCTGATCTGCGACACCGAGATGTTTGCCCCCGAGCTGCCGACGCTGACTACCGGGTTGCGTGGCCTGGTCTACACCGAGCTGGAAGTGCGCGGGGCGGGGCACGATCTGCACTCCGGCATGTACGGCGGCGCGGCGCCCAATCCGTTTCAGGCGGTGGCGGAGATGATCGTCAACCTGAAGGGGCCGGACGGCAAGATCCGCATACCCGGTCTCTACAAGCGGGTGAAGAAGCCCAGCGCCAAGGAATTGGCAGCGTGGAAGCGGCTGCCGTTCAACGAGAAGAATTTCCTGAAGAAGGAAATGGAGGCCACGGCGCTGGTCGGCGAGAAGGGCTTCACCGTACTCCAGCGGCTGTGGGCGCGGCCAACGCTCGAGGTCCACGGCATCCGCGGCGGCTTCACGGGTGAAGGCGCGAAGACCGTGATCCCGGCCGTGGCCACGGCGAAGGTCAGTATGCGCCTGGTGCCGGATATGGATCCCAAGGAAGTCATCAAGCAATACACCGCGTACGTGAAGAAGATCACGCCCAAGGGCATCGCTACCAAGGTGCGGGTGCTGAGCTCGGCGCCGGCGTCTGTGGTCTCCACCGAGAACCGCTTTATCGAGGCGGCGGCAGAGGCCATGGAGCAGGTCTTCAAGAAGAAGACCGTCTACATGCGCTCGGGCGGATCGATTCCCATCGCCGGGTTGTTCCATGAGATCCTCGGCGTTCCCGTGGTCATGATGGGCTTCGGCCTGCCAGACGACAACCTGCACGCCCCCAATGAGAAATTCTACCTGCCCAACTTCTATCGGGGGATTGAGGCAGTGGGAAAGTACCTGGCGCTGCTGGGACAGTGAAATTGCCGATTGACGATTTTAGATTGACGATTGGAGAACACGCGGCTTGCGTCTTTTCTTCCAATCGTCAATCGTCAATCTGCAATCGGCAATTCTTCCTCACACCTCAACGGGGCCGGCTCGTAAGCTGGCGAGGACGATTGTGGTGTTTAGGGGCGGCAAGGGGAACCTATACCGACGCGCGGTTGACCAGCCTGCTCTGTGCCTCCCGGCTGATCGCTTCCCAATCCTTCTCGTTCAGAGGGGCAACGGTACCGGTGCTTTTCAAGTTCCGGACTAGCGCATGGAGGCGTTGTTCGGCCCGGGCGCGCTCGGCGAGGAGGCGTACCGCATCCTCTACCACTGCTTGGGGTGTGTGGTATTCTCCGCTGCGCACCTTTTCGGTGACGAAGGCTTGTAGTTCAGAGTTGAGGTCGACATTCATGGTGATTCTCCTGGGCAAATGCCTTAAGACTTATTATACGAGCTTATCAAAACTTTGTCACAGTACACCAGAGCACGCAAAGCTGCAAGGCTTCTTTTCGTCTGCCCCCTTTTCGTTGGGGGCCCCTGATGTAGCGTCGCAATGGACGCTCAGACTGTAATGGTCTACCTTATTCGATGTTCGTGATGGAGGCAAGGGTGCTGCCTGAGTTTAAGCCTTTCGTTTCAGCGGATTCCAAGGAAAGAGAGTTTACCTTCAAGGCCGTGCTGGCCGGCATCTTGATGGCGGCGATTTTTGGCGCCGCTAACGCCTACCTGGGCATGAAGGCCGGGCAGACGGTGGCGGCCACGATCCCTGCGGCCGTGATCGCCATCGCCCTCTTTCGCCTGCCGTTCTTCCGAGGCGGGGTCTTGGAGCAGAACCTCACCCGCACGGCGGCCTCGGTGGGCGAGGCGCTGGTGGCGGGCGCTATCTTTACCATCCCCGCCTTTATGATGGTGAACGTGGGCGGCCAGCGGCTGTGGACCGACCTGCGGAGCCATTACTGGGTGGCGACCTTCATCCTCCTGGCGGGCGGACTGCTGGGCGTGTTCTTCATCATCATCCTGCGGCGGCCGCTGTGCGTGGAATCGCCGGACCTGCCGTTTCCCGAGAGCACGGCGAGCGCCGAGATCGTCAAGGCGGGACAGCACGGCGCCGCCGACGCCCCCAAGTACATCTTCGGCGCCCTGGGCCTCGGCGCTCTGCTCCAGGTGCTCAAGGACGAGCGCGGCCTGCAGTTGTTCAAGGACTCGGTCTCCTTCTTCGCGCGCTTCCCCAAGTCGACCATCAGCTACATCTACGAGAACAACCAGGTGGGCTCGGTTGCCTACACGGGCGGCATCGCTTACACCACTCCCTCGGCCTCGCCCGCGCTGCTGGGCATCGGGTATATCATCGGTCCTCGACTCGCGGCGATCAATTTTTCCGGCGGCGTCCTGGCATGGTTGCTGCTGATCCCGCTGGTCCTTTTTGTCGATCCTGACCTTCCGGCGCGCCTTGGCTCCACCGCCGGCGGGCACGCCGGTTGGGACGTGGTCAGCACGGCCGTGTGGTACAGCGTCGTCAGACCGATCGCCGTCGGCGCGATGCTGGTGGGTACGGTCTACACGCTTTACGACATGCGCGAGTCGATTTTGCGTTCGGTGAAGGGAGCGTTCGAAACCGCGGAAGCCAAGGGCGCTCGCATCCTCAATCGCACGCGCCTGGACATGGACATCCCAATCAAATGGGTCATCGTGTCCATCGTCGCCCTGATTATTCCCATTACCTTCATCTACTACCACTTCTCCGGAAGCTGGACGTCTGCCATCCTGGCCGCCTTGGTGATGACCGTCGCCGGCTTCTTTCTTTCTGCAGTTGGCGGATACCTGGTGGGGCTCGTGGGCTCGTCCAATCAGCCGGTTTCGGGGCTGACGCTCTGCGCGTTGGTGATCGCCGCCCTGGTGATGGTCGGAATCGGTTCCAAGGGACTGGGCGGAGTTGCAGCGGTGCTGGGCGTGGCCAGCGTGGTTTGCTGCGCATGCTGTCTTTCGGGCAGCATGATCCAGGACCTCAAGGCCGGGTACTTGCTGGGCGGCACTCCGTGGAAGATGGAGGTGGTGGAGATACTGAGCGTTACTGCCGTTTCATTCTTCCTGCTCTGGCCGATCATCAAACTTCACCAGGCGTACTCAGCCTCCGGCGGTATCGGCGGCCGGGAATTGCCTGCCCCGCAGGCGGGTCTGATGGCTGAACTCGCTCAGGGTATCGTCAGCGGGCAGATGCCGTGGGGCCTGCTTCTGATGGGCTGCTTCCTCGGCCTTGCGCTCATCATGATCAACGCGCCCTCGCCCATGCTGATCGCGGTCGGGATGTACCTGCCGCTCGAAACGACGTCGGCGATCTTCGTCGGCGGCATCATGAAGTGGGCGGCGGACCGCGTGGCGGCACGCCGGAGGCTGACGGGGCCGGACAAGGCAAGCTCCGAGGAGAAAGGTACGCTGCTCGCCTCGGGCTTCATCGCCGGAGAAGCCATTGCGGGTATCCTGCTTGCCGCGCTGTTCCCCACGGGTGGCTCGCTCACCCGCGTTTTCACGGGTCGCGACGAACTGCCGTTTCTGGCCAAGTGGGGCGGCTGGACGTCGTTGGCGGCTTTCGGCATTTTGGCCTATTGCTTGATCCAGATCCCGGTGCGCCGGAAGGCCCAAAGTAGCTCGTGAGACAGCGAACCGAACAATGCGGATGGCGACGGCAAAGTTTTTCATCGCACTTTCGTTGACTTTCTGCGTCCCTTGTTGTAACTTCTGAGGCGGCATTCGCCTTGCCATAATCGACCTATGACTGCTGACGCCAACGCCGTCGAAGCGACGCTCGATAGCACGCTGGAGAACGTGGAGGTCGCGGACGAGATTGCCATGCGCATGTGCGCCCGCGCCGGGCTCGAAGAGGAGGACCAGCACAAGGTCGAAATGGCCGTCCACGAATCGATGATCAATGCGGTTCGCCACGGCAACAAGAGCGACGCCAGCAAGAAGATCTGGCTGCGCTTCGAGATTCGCGCCGACCGGTTGGAGATCCACATCCGGGACGAAGGGACTGGGTTTGATGTGAGCCAGATTCCCGATCCCCTGGCGCCGGAGAATCTGCTGAAGGTTTCAGGGCGAGGCATCTTCCTGATCCGGACTTTCATGGACGAATTCCGGATCGAACACCCTGCGGGATCGGGTACCGAAGTCACTCTGATCAAGCGTTTGAATTCAAACCAACTCAAGGTTCACGAAGGAGGACATAGACCGTGAGCATGAAAGCTACAGCACGGGAAGTAGATGGAGTTACCGTCGTTGATATCAGTGGCAGGATCACTTTGGGAGAGACCTGCAGCCAGTTGCGCCAGATGATCAGGGATTATCTGGCCAAAGGCCACAAGAATCTACTGCTGAATCTCGCCGACGTCACCTATATCGATAGCTCGGGGATCGGCGAACTGGTGAGCGCCTTTACCGCCGTCTCCAACCAGGGGGGCAACATGAAACTGCTGAACCTCACCAAAAAGGTTCACGACCTCCTGCAGATCACCAAGCTCTTGACCGTCTTCGACGTGCACACCGACGAGGCCACGGCGATCGCCAGCTTCGGCAAGGGTGCCAGCGCGTAAGCCTGGGAGGGTGGATTCGGGGCTCGAGCAGCTCGATTATGGCGAGCGAGGGGCCCCGAATCGTCTGTTCGAGATGCGCGCGCTTCTGGAATAAGTCATCATCATCCACCACCTGAGGCAGCCTGAACGCCGCTTGTGCTTAGGGCGAGAAGGCCAGGTATAAACCGCGTCTCGTGCGTGCAGGGCGCCTAACGAGGGGTGTTATTCGCGGTTGCATGCAGCAGAATGCAGCAGAATGATGCCCCCGCCGAAGCGCTTTCCCACAGACTGGCGCTTCTATTTCAGACGTTCAAGCACAGCGAGCCGACCCTGGACCTCGGCTAGCAAAACGCGTATCTCTGTAAGCTCGGATTCTGCGGGAGAACTTAACCCAACCCCGGCAACCGCTTTAGGTACTGGGGGCTCATCTTTGCACGGGTCATCGTTGCACTTTTTTCCCGAAACGGCCCATCCGTGGACCAGCACCCAGCCTGGATCCGCGCCACCAGTAGGGTCGATAGGGCAGTTGTCACGGTCGTCATAACACCAGACGGCTGTCTTGATTTCATCTTTCTCCTTTCTCTGATACTTGCAACACGTACTCATGCGGCCCTCCTTCATTGGACGTAATCAGATTACGTAGGGACGTTACCATGTAGACCTTAACGCCGCAAACGATTTCTTCAGAGCTTTCAAGCAAGCAGCGCCGTTCTCGCGCACAGTTTTCCCTACTACGCGGCCTGGGGAATATGTCACGGATTGGCAGAAGCTGCTGAAGCCGCGCTGCATTTGCTAACCCTAATTCCGAATCTCGGCTCCAAGGCCCGGTCAATTCGTGAGGCTCGAAATCTGCACGTGCTGGTGGTCAAGCAGATCGCCGGTGGCGTGGTCCACCGCCGCCACGGCCATCTGATATCCGACTTCCGCTTGCACCAGGCCCGACTCGGCAGTGGCGAGATCGGTCTGAGCCTGCAGCACGAACTGGGCCGGCTCGCTGCCCAGTTCGTACTTGCGCTGCTCGGCTTCCAGGTTTTTCTGGGCGAGGCCGCGTGAGATCTTGGCCGCCTCCAGCGACAACTTGGCTTGCTCGAGTTGGTGCACCGCGGTCACCACGTCCAGGCCGATGCTCTGGTTCTGCCGGCGGAGCTGATAGAGGTCGCTTCTCTTCTGCACCGACGCCTGACCCAGTCTGGCGGCCGCGCTGCGATTGCGTATCGGCAGGTTCAGCGACAGGGTGAAGCCGTAGGTCGGGTAGTTGAACCCCCACAGTTGGTCGAGGGCGTTACTAAAACCTCCGGGGATCACGGTGGGCGGCGTCGCGGTGCTGAGCTGGTTTCCGCCGATGCCGTTGGAGGCGTAAAGGCCGGTCAACTCGAGGTCCGGCAGCAGCGAGTTGTGGGCGAGCCGGAGGCTGGTGTCGTCGTTCTCGAGCTGCTGCTCCAGCGCGCGAAGCTCGGGGCGATGCTGAAGGGCCTGGTTAAGAGCCGTCTTGGCGTCGACGGTTAGAAGATCACCCTTGGGATCAGGATCCTCCACCAAGTCGAGGTCGAGGACGCTAACATAGGGATCGAGGTCCGCGCCCACCAGGGGCCGAAACGCGTCCTCGGCCTGTTTCAGCGCGTATTCCTGCTGGATGACGACCACGCGACGCTGCGCCATCTGCGATTCGGACTGATAAATATTGAGCGGCGGCAGGGCACCCAGTTCGAGCGCGCGCTTGTCGTGCTCGTAGCTCTTCTGCGCCTGCTCGAAGGAACTTTGCGCCACGCGCAGGCTCTCGCGCGCCAGGACTACCTGCCAGTATTGGTCAATCGCCTGCTGCAGCGTCGCACTGACTTGGGCTTCGAAATTGTCGCGCGACTGCGCCAGGTTGCGTTGCGCGATCACGATAGGTGCGCGGTTGGGAAACAATCCGCGGTTGCGAAGCAGCGGCTGCGTGAACTGAAGGTTCAGCCCGGCGCTGAGATAAGGGTTGATGAACTGAAAGCTGCTGTTGGTGTCGCCCTTGCTGCCGCTGAACTGGAGGTTGAGGTTGGTGCCCGTCTGGAAAGTCTGGGAATAGGTGGAGGTGCTCTGCTGCGAAAGGGTGGATACCGTGGACGCGCCTTGCAACTGGCTGGTGGCCGGCGAACTGCTGCGGTTCGAGCTGTAGTTCGTCAGAAACTGCGGATCGAAGGGCGCATAGGCGCCGAGCACCCCATACTTGGCGTTCTCGATCTGCAACTGGTTCACGCGGACCTCGGTGTTGTTCAGCAGCGCCAGGCGGACGGCGTCGTGCAAGGTCAGGCGCAGCTTGCCATCGACGACGTAGTCGTGCAGACCCTCGGGGCCGCGGACTTGCGCCGGCGCCGGTGCCTGGTGAGTGAATTGATCGAAGTAGTCCGGCGTGGGAAAGGTCTGCGCCTTTAGAGCAGTGACGAGTGACAAGTGACAAGTGACGAGCAGAAGAGCAGTGGCTAGTGGCCAGCGGCTAGTGGCTAGTTTGAGAAAGGTGACGAGTGATGAGTAATGAGTGACGAATGGGAAATGAAGAATGAACCTGAACTGCCTTGTCATGCTGCCCCTCCGAACAGTTATTCTCTCAGCGCTCCGACATCTAGCGTCAGAGGTCACAAAAAAGCCTCCCCTATCGGCCATTATCGCCAGTGCTTGCTACCCAATCTTCGACTAGCTCAGCAATAGTTTTGAAATAGCGTCCGTGCGAGTGTCGAACTGCCTCCTCGCTAGGAGCCTCCAATGTTACGACCTCGTGCTGGACACCCTCGCGGTTGAGACGTAATTCCAAGTCGAGTCGAGCCTGCGCGGCGGCCTGTCGCAACGAATCCTCGAACTTGATGAATTGCACGAGCGTTCCTGTGGGACGGTCGTACTCAATTAGAAAGATCATTTCTCCTCACTTTCCTCGCGGCGAACACGAGCTCGCCTAGTTCAAGCAATTGGCGAAGCATCAGGTTGAAGCCGCGAGCCACCTCCGCCGTATCACGCTGTAACTCCAAATCTTCCAGGTTTTCAAACCCCAAAGAAAGAGCCGACAGGAACTTCTGGATCTCGGAATCGCCTCCTCCGTATTTAATGGCCGGATCGATGGAGTCCGAGAGCTTCTCTGATAACTGAGCCCACAGATGTTGGACCTCGGTCCGAACTTGAATCTCGATCGGTCGGTTCCGAACTGTGGCAATTATGTGAACGGCGCGGTATCCGTGGCTGGTTTTTTTCCGTCGATCAACCACGACGGCCTTCGTCAGAGAGGTCTTGAGCCGCTCCACAACCTGACTTTGTTCCACAGCGCCTCTTACAATCAAGCGGCAGCCTGCGACATCCTGCATTCGACTCAGCCGAATCGGTTGGCGCCGTAGCTTCGCGATTATGGAAGTCGTGGACTTTGCGGGCCTGGCCTTCGGCTCCAATTGTGTCGCATTACGGATGATTGCCACCAACTCTTGGTAGGCCTCCGCAAAGGACCCGCGGTAGGCATTCAGCAAGCGAAGATCGTCGTCTGAAACTCCGCCCTTTCGCAGGCGATCTCCTAACCGGTCGATTTGGGCATTGGAAAGTTTTATGCCGCCTCCCTGACCCAATGCGCAACACCTTTATGCAGCTCGCGGCAGCCCTCAAGTACCCGTAGGCCCGCCTGGAGGATTGCTCTGTCGCGCGCGATCTCCTCGGCTGGCCCATCGGGGTACTTGCCGCCGTGGAAGAGATTATTCCTGGCCGTCTTGACCAGGCGCAGCACGAACTCCTCGTCTGACTCGTTGACTCGGCGCGTAATCGACTCCCACCCGAGCTGGCGGTCCCGGACCACCTGTCTGCGCGGCGAGGCCTCCTTCAAGGTGCGAACAGCATCCTGGAACCCAGTCGCGCCGACTTCAACGAACCGACCGCGAATGGATTTTCCGAACCTGCCCCAGTCGGCCTCGGCGGCGTCATTCCGGCTTGGACGGACGAATCCTGCACGCCTCAGCGCACACTCGAAAACGGAGAACTTCCAGAAGAAGGCAAGAACGAGATCTCGATCGAGCAGGTCAGGCGGTGGATCGTAAGGCATAAAAATGCTCACCTTCAGCCGCAAGCCGCGGGGTAACAAAAACGCCCCGAGGTTTGATCACCATTTCGCGCGGCTGGCGATTGTAACCTACTGTTGGATGCAGCGGAAATGCTGCGAGCGGAGTCATCCTTCATTCTGCGCTCGCCACTGACTACTAGCCACTAGCCACTGCTTCATTCGTACCTCAGCGCCTCCACAGGATCGAGGCGCGCTGCCTTCCGTGCCGGATAAATCCCGAATACCAATCCCACCGAAACCGAGACCAGGAAAGCCAGCAGGATCGAGTTCACCGTGACGATGGTGGACCATCCGGCCAGCCAGGCGATGAGGCGCGACAGCCCGAAGCCGAAGGCGATCCCAATCAGCCCGCCCACAAACGAAATCAAGATCGCCTCCATCAGGAACTGGCGGATGATGTCCCGCTGCCGCGCCCCGATGGCCCTCCGCACGCCGATTTCGTGCGTACGTTCCAGGATGCTGGCCAGCATGATGTTCATGATCCCGATGCCGCCCACCAGCAGCGAGATGGAAGCGATGGCCACCATCACCATACTGAAGATACTCTCGGTGCGCTTCTGCTCGGCGAGCAGCTCCGCCGGCACGATCACGCTGAAGTCGCCGCCGTTGTGGTGCGACGCGTTGAGGATGCCGCGGACCAGGTCCGCCACGGCGACGCTGTCGGCGCCGTCGGCAAGCCTCAGATACACGCCGTCGATTTCGTCCTTCTGGCGGCTATTGACGTCAGCCAGGCGGTAGATGGCCGCGTAGAGCGGCACGTAAATGAGGTTGTTCATGTCCTGGGCCGGAAGCCCGGGAAGGTTGGTCTCGGCAGTGAGCTGCGGCCCCACCACGCCGATCACATGGAACCACTGGTCGCCGGCCTTGACGTACTGCCCCACCGCCTCCCGCGGCCCGAAGAGATTGGCCTTGGCTCCTTCACCCAGGACGCAGATCGGCGACGCGTGCTCGGTCTCGTCGTCGTTGAAAAAGCGCCCGGTGACGACGTGTAGGCTACCTATCTCGCGATAGGCGGGGCTGACGCCGTAGATCATGGGGATGTCTTGGCCGGGCTTGGGGATCATCTTGGGGGGCGTGAAGCGCTTGCGGGCGGTGGATTCCGCGATCCCGCTGACGTTGGTGCGGATCACGCGCAGGTCCTGAAAGGTGAGGCCGGGCGAGATGCGCCGGATCTTCTGGAACGATTGATCGTCCGTGGCCTCCTTGGCCTCCACAATAAGGTTGTGCACGCCCAGTTGCTCGATGTAGGCCATCACCTGCTTCTGGGCACCGGCGCCGATGGAAAGCATGGAGACCACCGCCGCCACACCGAAGATCATGCCCAGCATGGTGAGCAGAGAGCGCAGCTTGCGCTGGCGCAGGTTTTCAAAGCCCTGGAGCAGGTCGGGAAAAAACTGAGTCCAGCGCCGGGGCGGGGCGAGGCGAGGAAGCGCCGCGGTGTTCCCTGACACGGTCACCGGCCACCTCCGCCGAGCGACGTCCCGAGAGGTCCAGCCGTTTTGGCCGCGCTCTTGCTCTGCACCTCGGGATTCAGCAGGGCCACCTCGGTACCCACGGCGACGCCCTCCACCACCGTCCTGGCCTCGGCGTGGGACTTGATCTTGACCTCTTGGGTGCGAAACGCGCTGCCGTTCTTCACATAGACCACCGGCTTGCCGTTCTTCTCGAACACCGCCTGCGTGGGTACGTAGAGCACGTCGTGAAGCGAGTTGGCCGCAATTGTGACGTGAGCGCTGTAGCCGGGGCGAAGCTCAGGACCGGGCTTCTCGATTTCAAAGGTCACCCCGAACTTGCTCATGGTGCTTCCGCCCTCCCACCAGTCGCCTCGCGATGCCATCCCCGCAATCGTCTTAACCTTGCCGCTAAAGGTCCGGCCCGGCAGCGCATCGATTTGGACGTCCGCCGCCTGGCCCTGGCTGAGGTTGGCCCGGTCGACCTCATCCACCTTGGCCTGGATCTCCATATCGCCCGGGTCGATTGCCTGCGCGATCATCTGTCCCGGATAGGCCTGGTCTCCCTCCCGGAATTCGGGCAAGACCATGCCGGTGAAGAAAAAGCCTCCGCCGGCCCGCTGATTCAGTTTCACTTCCACCAAGCCATCGATGGGCGAAACGACGCGCAGGCTGGCGATGTTGCGCTCGGCTTCCTGCATGCTCAGCGTCGCCTTCTGGCGCTTTTCCTGGTTTACGGCCAGCGTCGCCTGGCTCGAGATCGCGTGCGATTTCATGTCCGACTCGAACTGCGCCAGCGCGCGCTTAGCCTCTTCCAGAGCCAGGGTGTTCTTCTTGGCGTCGATGGCGCTCACCAGTTCGTTCTTGCTGACTTCGAACTCGGCACGCTTGACGTCGAACTGGTCCTTCAGCAGCGTCACTTGGTCCTGCGCCGCTTGGACGGCCGCGTCAGCCTTGGCTTTGGTGATCTCTTGCTCCGCCTGCGCCAGGTCCGACTTGGCCTGCTCCAGGTTGTATTCCTGCTCGCTCGGGTCGAACTCCACCACCAGGTCGCCCTTCTTCACCGGCGTTCCGGTCTTGAGCAGGTGGACGATGGTGAGCGACCCGCCGCTGACGGGCGGCGCCGTCAGCATGGCGGTGCGCCCGGCTTGCAGCGCGCCGGTGGTGCGCACGTCGAGGGACACATCGCCGCGCTCGACGCGCGCGGTCGGGACCACCTGCTCCGTCTTGCCGCGAAACTCTTGCAGCTTGCCGCGCGCCGCGGTCCCGAGCACCACCAGGAGCGCCAAGCCTGCCAATGGCCAGATTGCTTTTTTCACATTCATTTCTCCGCGAAACTCCGTTCGCATGTCATTCTGAGCGTAGCGAAGAATCCCTCTTGTGATCCGGCCGATTCGCAGAACTCGAAGAGAGATTCTTCGCTACGCTCAGAATGACATCCGAACGAACTTGTGACATCCTGTTCAGACAAGCAGATCAACAGAGACGTGAAAGAAGTCCGCTAGCTTCTTCGTCTCGACCTTGCTCAAAGGGCGCTTGCCCCCGAGGATCTCGCTTACTCGGCTCTTCGATCCCAAGACCTGCCGGAGGTCGTGGGGTTCAAGCCCGCGTTGTTCCATTAGGAAAGCCAGCATCTGATGAGGTTCCGAAGGGAGCAATGTGTAATGCTTCCGGTCGTATTCCTCGATCAGAATCGACATCATCTCAAGGAGTGAAGTCTCTTCCGGGGTGAGGTTCTCCTCGCCTCGCTCCATCAGCCGGCCTACCACCGCGACAAGACGGTCATACTCCCGCTCGTCCTTGATCGCGTGGGGCTGCACCTTGGCCAAGAGCTTTCGATAAGCGGTCGGATTCAACGTTTGAGTGGTCATGACTTCTTCCACTTCCCTTCCACGTACTCCTCGTGACTAAGGATGTGCCGTATGAAGAGCGTCTGGCTGCGAAAATTCACCTCCGCGATGAGGCGGAACTTGTTACCGGCGATGTTGAAAATCACGTAAGGCTTCACCCAGTCGGCGCTCCCAAATACTTGCCTCACTTCCGTGAAATTATTCCATTTCGCGCGAGTAACGACTCGATACCAATTGTCGAGGGCAGAGGCGGCCTCGGGCCATGCCCCTTTATATTCCCTTATCGCCTTATAGCTGATGACGTGCACTGCCCTCCGTGCGTGTGTGTTCCCATAACGGAAAACTGAAGGTTCGTTTCCGCGAGGCGGAGCGCTTCATACGAACTACGCGACCTCTCTAGCGTCCCATCCCGCCTAATTATTTACGATGTGCGACCTACCTGGGAATTGCCGATTGCAGATTGACGATTGACAATTGGAAAAGAAAACGCCACTCCGTTTTTCCAATCGGCAATCGTCAAGCGGCAATTCCCTAGTCCCTCTTCCCTTCCGTCGGATCCTTCAACGCCACCTTCTCTCCCGGCTCCAGTCCTTTGGCCACCGCCAACTGGCCCTCGCTCTTGCGCGCCACCTCGATGGCGCGCTCTTCGAACTTGGATCCCTTCAAAACGTAGGCCACCGTTTGCCCGCCCTTTTGGAACGAGGCTTCGACGGGGATGAGGATGGCATCCGGCAAGTGGTCTACCGCGGCGCGCACGGTGGCGCTCATTCCCGGACGCAGACGGGAATCAATCTGCGGGAGCTTCACCCGCAGGTCGAAGTTGCGGGGAAACGGCCAGCCCGCCTGAAAGTCGATTTTGGCCAAGGCGCTGATCTCGGCCAGATTTCCCTGAAATTCCTTGTCCGGCAACGCGTCCACCCGCACCGTCACCGGCAAGCCTACCTGGAGGCGCCCCCGGTCCACTTCATCCACTCGAGCGTCGGCTTCAAGCGTGGAGAGGTCGGGCAATTCCGCAATGCCAGCGCCCGGCCACGCCTGGTCACCCTGCTTGAAATCGGGACCATTGTCGAACGGTCCGCTGGCGCGCCAGTTGGGCAGCATGGTTACCAGGCCGGCGATCGGCGCCTTGACGGCCAGGAGAGTTATCTGCTTCTCCGCCAGTTGCATGTCGTAAAGCGCTTTGTTCTTTTTCTGCTTCTTCCCTTCCAGGTCGGCCGCCGCATCCGCCTGATCGGACTTGAGTTTCTGCTCCGCCTGCTGCACCTTCTGCTGGGCATCGGCGAGAGCCAACTGGTCCTCTTCGCCCTCGATCTTGGAAAGAATCTCCTGCTTGCTGGCTTCGAGTTTCGCCCTTTCCACATCGTAGCGGGCTTTCATCAGGTCCGTTTTGTCCTGTTCCTCGGTGAGGTTAGCCTGAGCGCGGGTCTGCTCGATTTCCCCCTCGGCCTGCTTTAACTCCGATTGCTTCTGGCGCGCCGTCTGCTGGAGCTTGGTGGCATCGAACTCCACCACCACGTCTCCCGGCTTCACCTGGGAGCCATTCTTCACCAATTTGAGGATTTGGAGGTCGGTGCCGGCCTGTAAGGGAGCCGTCACGGTGACGGATTTAAGCGCCAGAAGCTGGCCGCGAAGCTGGAGGTAGTCAGTAAAAAGGCCGCGCTTGACCTCGACGGTAGGAGTCTGCGGCGTGGCATGGGAGAGACGGACCGCTCCCAAGCTGATGGCCCCTATTGCCGCCACCAAGAAAGCCACGAGGGCCCACTTGCTCCAACCTCGGAGAATTGGGGATCGACGGTTCATCATATAACCACAGCCATCAGCTATCAGCTATCAGCCATCTGAAGAGGTCGAACCGTTGAGGGTTCAACGTCGAAGAGCTAAGAGCAGGCCCTAGGTCCGTTCAACAGCCTAGCATCAGGCGACCGCTGCGTAGAGGCCGGCTTTAGCCGGGCATCTTATTGAATTCAAAATGCCGCCCTACAGGGCGCCGCTGCGAAGACCCTCGAAGCAGGTTTTTTCTAGCATCCTGTTCAATGGGCCAACCCGCAACTCCGCCTGATAGTTCCGCTTGACCTGCGTGGCTCAACAAGCTGTCCGTTCCTTCTTCTGCTACCTTCGGGAAGGTCGTAGGGTTCTCCGTCAATGACTTGACGTCAGCCACTCAACTTGAAATCTTTTCCCAAATCGGTCGGGAAACAGCCTCCACCTTCTGCCTGTTCTGCAACGTCTCCGTTTTGCGGTCCACATTCAACGAAAATGCGCGTGTAACGTGGCTCTCCCTGCCTGTGCGTGTAACGTATTCCATCTCGGACGCTATCCTGTTTGTGACCTCTTTTCCAAAATGGGTTCGTATTGGGCTCGGTCCCGGGGCGCCATCCTTTGTTTTCAACAAGTCAGTGGCTTCGGTCCCGTAAAAAACCATCTGCTTCGCCTCCCTCACCCAGAGGCGCCTTCTATTCGCAAGGCCAACTTTCATTGCAGGCGGGAGACAAAAACGCGATCGAGCCCCATGTTAATTCTCTACGTTGTACCGTCTCTATAATAGAGCGAACCACGGACCCACCCTGGAAGTCAGGCGGTTTAATTACTCTAAATGTTATACAACCTGAGTAGCTTGCCTGCTCAAGGATCGAACGGCGTAGCGTGATCATAGAAACCAGCATAACGAAGGATTATTATAAAGTCAAGTTCTCTCTTAGTTATCGAAACACCCGGTGAACCCGTTATACTCCGTAACCGAGCTTTTCCAGGCGCTCCTGGAAATACGCGCGCCAGCCCTCCGGCAGTGCCTGGACCCGCGTCGCACGATGTACGGTTTCCACCTCGGCAGGGCTGTACCTCTTGCTCACGTACAACCGCGTGATGTCTCCAACGGCCACGTTGTTCGGGTCTCGATCGATCAACGAAACTGCATCGCCAGCCCCGACCTCACCCTCGCGGGACACCGAAAAATAGAACCCCGTTCTGGCGCTAGCCAAGAACCTTTTCACCATATCGTCCCGTCCGAACTTTAGCGCGAGCTTGTAGCAAGGAAGGCGCGGTTGCGTCACTACCAACTCCGCCGTCCCGACGCGAAAGCGATCGCCGATACTAACCGCGCCTTCCGCCAGACCCTCTGTTGTAAGGTTCTCACCAAACATTCCAAACGGCAGCTCCATTCCGGCCAACTCACCGCGCCAGGATGGGTAGTGCTCGGAAGGGTAAGCGTAGACTGCCTTGTCCGCGCCCCCGTGCACCGACAGGTCAGCCTGCCGGTCTCCGTCCAGATTCAGCCTTCGCAGCGTCACCCGGCCTGGGACGGGTTCCTTGAAGATTCCGGTGCTCACACTCCTCCCCTTCCACGCGACCTCCCGGGGAAGCCCCACGTTTACGGAAACGAGCCTCATTTTGCCCGACCCAATCTGGAAGAATTGACGATTGACGATTGACCATTGAAAGAAAAGAGTAGCCGACCCTTTCAATCGGCCATCCACAATCGTCAACGAGGCAGTCTTCCAATCGTCAATTTGCAATCGTCAATTCTTGTGCGCAGACACTCTTCACCGGTGCCTTTTGCCCTTTGCCTTCTGTCTTTCTTTCTCTTCCTGCCTACTGCCTTCTGCTCTCCGCCTACTGCTTCTCCACCACCTCACCCGGCTGCATTCCTGCTTCGACCACCGCCTCGACATCGCTCATCGGCCCGATCTTCACGGCCCGTTTCTCTGAGCCCACCCCGCTCTTCACGCGGACGTAGGCCTGACTCTTCTCCGTGAAGATCGCAGCCCGCGGGACCACCAAGGCGTTGGGCGCCCGGTCAAGCTCCACGTCCACGGCCGCCGAAAGGTCCGGCATCAGCCGAGGATCGCTCTGATCGATGGAGAAGACGGCGGGGGACTGCCACAGCTTGTCGGAGAACTCGCTCGGGAGGGCCATGGGGGAAGCCTGCTCCACCTTCCCGGTGAACGTGACACCGGGGTACGCATCCAGGTGGATTTCCACCCGCTGGCCGGAGCGGAGATACGGAGCGTCCATCTGGTTCACGTTGGCCCGGACTTCCATCCTGGTGGGATCCACCACCTGCATAAAGGGCATCCCACTCCAAACCTGGTCGCCCTCCTGCACCTCTCCCATCCCGGAGTTTTTCCAGGTGGTGTTGAGCACCACGATGCCCTCGGTGGGAGAATGCAGCACCAGTTGCTCCTCATTGTGCCGGGCGTGCAGCATGGCAGCTTGCTTTGAATTACGCTGGATTTCAAGGTCGTGAGTGTCCGCCTCGGCGGCCTGCCGCTTCAGGGCATAGGTGGCGCGGAGTTGCTTGAGGTTGGCTTCCGCCGCTTCCACGTTCAGCTTGTTCTTGGCGGCGTCGATGTGCGAGAGGATGGGTTCCTTCTGGACCTCCAGCTTGTCCTTTTCGAGTTCGTCCTCGGCCGCCTTCAACTCGGTGTCGTCCTTGGCGCGGGCGGCGGCTTCGTCGGACTTCTTCTTGGCGATCTGGTCCACCAGGTCCTGATATTCCGCCTGCCGATCCATGTAGTCCTGCACCTGGCTCTGGCGATCGAACTCCGCGAGTTTGTCACCTTGCTTCACCTTGGTTCCGGCCGGAGTCAGCTTGGTAATCACCATCTGATTGCCGCGCGAACCCGCAAGCCTGGGAGCGAGGATAGGAAAAGAGCGGACAGCCTGCACCGTACCGCCGATGCGCAGGAAATGGACGAAATCGCGCCGCTCCGCCACCGCCGTACCTGCCGCCCGGCCTGCCGACGCGTTCCCGCTGGCGCGCGTCGCTGCCCACACGACGAGCGCGATCGCCACCACGGCCACCGCCAGCGCCGCCACCCAGTAAGCTCCGCCGGGCTGCGGCTTGCGAGATGGCCTTGGAGATGGGACTGGTCGCAGTTGCGGGCCCGGCCGTGCGGGCGGCGTCTCCACCGGCACTGACGGAAGCGCCGTCGCGGTTCGATTCAAGATGGATTTAGTGAAGTCTGCCAACGGAGCCCCTCCCAGTTACCGAGCAAGGCTTAAAGGACAGAATACAACCAGAACGCGCCGGGTGCCACTTCCTTAGACTGGCCTTCCGGGTAAAAGGTTACCCGTGCGGCGTGAGCAGGCGCAACCCGAGCCCGGCGGTTCGGGGCCCGGCGGTTCGGGGAAAGAAAGCCGCTCCCGAAGGTCTGATGTTTCAGCCGAATGGGGCGGAGGCTAGAGCTTCGCACTTGCCAACTGCAAGAGCAACGAGGACGAAGACAGACGCATTACTGCCATTAATCACTCCCAAGGCCTGGGATAGGTGCTCAATTAGATTGGGACCCGAGGTGGACAGATCATGCCGACGACGGTTGCTGCAGTCCCGAGGCCTACCGCCGACCGTACGCCATCCCGCGGGGGAACGTAGCTGCGACGTGTGATCGCAAAGCAAAACGGCCCAGCGAAACTCGCTGAGCCGTTTGTTCACTCAGATTCAATCCCGGCGACGACCGGCTTCGCCCACGCGGTGGCCCGCGCAGTACCATGGGCACCGGAGGGCTTAACTGAGTTCTTGAACGACGTGAAGAAACCCTGGGAGCGCGGGCATCTTGCCCGCTCTTGATCCTCTAAGGCTCTGATACAGAAGCGAAGAGCGGGCAAGATGCCCGCGCTCCCAGGATTTTTTCACGTTCTTTGGGAGAGGGTGGCGCGCAGTGCCGGGTGAAGGGTTGCCAACAATTACGCGGGACATTACACCTGCAACATTCAGGCTCTTGACAATCCCCTGATGGCATAGTAGGCTACCCGATAGAACTTCGCCGCCGAGTTCCGTGAGCTTGCCCGGATCGTGCTGGAGGGAAGCGATTCGGAGGAGGCTATGGAAGAACCGGCGGAAGCGAGCCACCCACCCAAGAAGAAGCGGAAGTACACCCTCAGCAAGAAGGCCTTGGCCGCGCGTCGTGCCAACATCAAGATTGCCCACCAGGCGCCCAAGGAGCTGATCTACCGGCCCACGGAAAAGCGCGATGCCGCCACTATGGCCAACTTGGAGAAGGCCATCGCCGGCCGCAACAGCCCGGAGGGCAACGAACGCTGCCGCATGAACGCCCTCAAGACCGGCTTTTACGCCCACGACATGGCGACCAGCGTGGTGCGACTCCGCGAAGACCGGCAGGCGTTTGTGAGGCATCTGGTGCAGTTCCAGCGCCTCTTCGCCCTCTTTTTCCGTGAGGGCGAAGAAGATGAGGAATGGGTAGTCACTCTGGCCCAAACCTGCTGGCGTCGCCTGCGCCTCTACCCCGCCCAAGCCTCCTGGGAACAGGGCCAACTGGAGCAGTTCTTCCAGACCTTTCTTGGGATCGACGATTGCCGATTGTCGATGGCCGATGCGAGATTCGAAACTGGAAACTCGAAAATCGAAACTCGAAAATCATCCTTGGCTTCCGGCCGCGCACAACTGACCATCCACGATTCACGCTTTTCTTCTCAATCGTCAATCGATCCCGCGAGGCGGGATCAATCGTCAATTCCGGGCCCCAGCCTTTCGCCGGAGAACACCTTGACGCGCGCCTACTGCCTGCCCGACGCGCTGCTCCACCGCGACCACCTGGAAGAGCAGACGCGCCGGATCTGGGCAGAGATTGTGCGCCTGCTACAGGACTTCGTCTGGTCAAGGTCGGACCACCAACTCGAGTTCCACCCGGCCCCGCCGCCGCACACGGCCGCCTACAGCAAGCAGGTGACCCGAGCCGTGGTGGCGGCAATCGAACGGCACGAACCGGCAGCCCGCGGTCGGTCGTCGGAAGTCGGTGAGGACTCAGAGGTCGGCATCGACGATGGAGAGAGTCGGGAGTCGGGAGTCGGGAATCGGGACGCTCACGATGGTCAATTGACGATGGACGGTTCTTCTTCCCCTACTCCCTACTCCCCACTCCCTACTCCCGTTCTTCTCTCTTCCCCGACTCCCGATCTTGTCCGACGCCTCAACGCCGTTTTTCTGCCCGCCGATCGCCAGGAGCGCAGTATCCTCCGTCGCATCGCCAAGCATATCGACCACTGCTTCACCCGCTACGCCGAAGAAGCGCGGCGTGACGCCGACCGGCTCGAAGCCTACCTCGCCGCAGCGACGGAAGGGGATAGGGAGTCGGGAGTAGGGAGTCGGGAATCGGGCGTAGGGAGTCGGGACACGAATGACAGTCAATTGACGATGGACGGTTCTTCCTGCCCTACTCCCTATTCCCCACTCCCGACTCCCGATTCGAAGAAACTCCTTGCCCTCGCTCAGTCCCTGGTGGACGTCCTGTTCCCCAAGACTTCCCTCCGTGATGAACTCGACGAAATCGACCGCGCCATTGTGGGCTTGCTGGATGAACTGGTGCGCAAACGCTCGGGAGGGCGCCTTTATCTGGAGATCCATCAACCGAAGGATAGCCTCGACCAGATCGCTCGCCTCATCGACGGCGCGCTTGCCGACGCACCGACAAAATGAGCTTCGAGCCGGATCGGCTGTGATAATTTCTTGTCGTTGAGCGGCTCCGCCTTTCCGGGCCGCGCTTATTTTGGAAACGCAATGGTCCGCGAAGAATCGCAGCGCCAACTAGACCTCGACCGCGAATTCCGCCAGGTCGCGGGCGTAGCCGAGGCAGGCAGCGATCTGGCCAAGCGTCAAATCAGGGAACTCGACGATGATCTCCTCGGCAGTCTGCCCTGCCGCCAGGTATCCTAAAATCAGGCTTGCCGGGATGCGAGTTCCCTTAATGCGCGGCTTCCCATGCAGAATTTCAGGGTCGCTTGCGATATGGTCTTTCCAGTCTACCGGCATGGTTTACTCCTACTCAACCGCGAGTAATGGGCTCGGATGGCTCAACTCTTACCGGCAACTCTGCCGACTCTCTGCTTTGGCGTCCCATGTCGGTCCGTGGCGTGTTTGTGCACAGCAAGCTCTTATTTCAGTCGCTTTTGCTCAGTCTCCACCACTGCCAGCCTCTGCTTCAGGCTGTCGAGTTCACTCTCAAGGCGCGTCGGCGAACGTGGTCCTCGCGCGGGAGGTCGATCGACGGCATCGATGGGCATCGGTGGGGTAGCTTCTGCTTCGTCCCTCTCGAACTCCTCGAGGCTGCGGTTGGCGAAGTATTGGGTAATTGCGTCAAGGTCTTCAAGATCTCGGTGAGATGGCATCGTTCCTTCTCCGGCTATTCGATGTCCTGCTCTATCCAGGCGTTGTTGACAAGACTCAGGTCGCGGATGGCGATCTGGACGTGTGCACGGTCATAGAAGGCAGAGGTCGGGTACACTCGGTCACCTTCCTCAAAAGCCCCTCGCACGGCGCTTATTGGCTGCCGCTTCTTGCGCCAATAGATGACGGCCTCGTTGACCACCTGGCAATCCAGGCGGTGAGCGCCGGAGGTATGCGGGCGCTGTTTTGGAATCGCTTTATTATGGAACTCGCGGTCCTTCACGTAACCCTCGTAGAATCTCTTGAGCCAGTCGCACCACCGGATGTCGATCAGGTCCATTAGAGTCGCGCGTTCTAACCTGATGGTGGCGCCGACGACGGCGGCCTCTCCTCTGTAAGGTCTGACTGCCCAGTTCAGCGCCCACTCACGGGCCCGATAGGGGCCATCCTGAAAAAAGCATACTCCGTCTCCGAGCCAGTCGTAGTCTCTTTCGCTCTGCTTGAACCCGTCGCGCAAAATGCTCTCGGCCGCGGCGAGCGTGGTTCCATGAAATGCTTCGAAGGTTGTCGTTGACCACATCGATATTCAGGGCTGGATTTTCCCAGGCGCGTGCGGCGTCAGCATCTGGATCTCGCCTGGCCCCAGCGGACTCTGTCCTCCTGCGCCCCTCCCGGTAGCGGTCAGCCTATCAAATGTTGGTCCATATGAAAAGACCCGAGCAGCGACTCGGGTCTTTTCGATCTAATCCCGGCGACGACCGACTCTCCCACGCGGTCGCCCGCGCAGTACCATGGGCCTGGAGGTTTACGACCGGCTCGTTCACGGATTCTTTTTGAGCGAGCGGGTTCGGCTCAGCAATGCCGAATACTGGTACGTGGCCTTGATTGAGTACTTCCTTGGTGAATTCAACGACGAAGCGCGAGAGACACTCAAACAGGGGTTGACAAGGCACTCGACGGAGTCCCTCCAATCTACATTCAGAGTTATAAGCAGGAATACGCGTCGGCCGGCGAGATGCGTCTGATAACGGGATTATGCTCCCATGCCGTCATCCTAGCCTTTCTGAAAGCTCACGCACACCGAATAATGAAGGCGGTGACGCACGACCGCGATTTCAGCCGGGCTCCGCTACCCACGTCTTCGGGGTTTCTGCGAGGTGGAATGGTCGCGCAAAGGACACAAATGCTCAAGGTCCCATCGGACCATCGCTTAAACGGGCTGCGCGGCTGGCCATCAATGGCGATGACCAGCCGCAGAACCCAAGCACTACACGGCTGCCTTTTTCTCGACCTGGTCAGCCGCTTTCCGCAGTTCACCCGCCACTGCACTCCTCAGCTTCGCCTCGAACCGTTCGTATTCCTCGCGGATCTGCGTCGCGCGTGTGTTGAGTGCCGCTTTGGCGTCGCCCTGCGCTTTGGCGGCTTTTTGCTGAAGCGCCTGCACCTTCGCTTCAGTTTCGCGCCTCATTTCCTCTGATCGGCGCTTAGCCTGCTCGAGGTTGTTCTGTAGCTTGGTGTTCAGACGATCAATTCTGGCTTGGAGCTCCGCCTTGCGTTCGGCGCGAGCCTGAGCCTGCTCGGCCTTCAGCGCTTCGATTTCGGCTCGAAGCTCGGCTTCCTCCCTGGCCCTTTGGTCAAGCTCGACGCTCCTTCTGGCGGCACGAAGGACGACACCGCCCAGACCTTCCATCCGGGTATCCACCGGCGTCACCCACTCCTCGCTAACGTCAGCGACAACCGCGTACTTGCCCGGTTTCAGCGTTGCGGAAGTATCATCGAGAAAGTCGGCGTCAACTCCGGCCACATCGAGGTCGGCAATCATGCCGGCGAGCGCACCCGCGGCAGCGCCGATCCCCAACCCGATCGGTCCCCCTAGAAGGCCGATCAGGCTGCCGATGGCCGTTCCCCCGAAAGTTCGAATCGGGAAGTCACCTTCTGTCTGCTTGACGGAAATCTTGCCATCGGCGTTCTTCTGGATCACCGATTCAGCATGAATCGTAATGCTTCCTTCCGCATCGAGCTGCTGGAGAGCACGCGATCCTTCATACGCTTTCTTTTCGTCATCGAAGACCACGACAAGCATTTTTTCCATGACCGATCTCCTTATCCATGCTCGCAGGTTGCGAGCCGTAGTTTTGGCTCGAAGAGAGCCTGGGTTGGTGTTCATGTGAACCGTCACACCGCTTCGTGACCCGCGAGCGTGGGCAGGCTGTGGATCGCCATAGCGAAACCCACGAGCGATGCACCGTCCAGGATTAAGTCAACGCCGATCGCGAAACCAATGAACCAGATGCTCGAAGTGGGCATCTGTAAGAGCAATACGATCCCGAGAGCCACTGAGACGATCCCCGAGACCAGGGACCAACCCCAGCGCGGGAACTGTATCATCCCGGCACCAACGGCGCGAAAAATCCCGCCCAAATTCGCATGGTCACGAATTTCCATTATGGGTTCCGCGCCAACCGAGAACGTACCACCAGGTCGCCCGAAATGCAACCAGCAGCCGGGTCGGACCTTGAAGGACCACCGAGCAGGTCGGCTTTTGCTCCTGGCGAGCCTCCCAAGGCCCGAAACCGGCCCTCTTTTGAGCGATTTCTCCGACACTCCGTCTCCCCTCCATAACGGCGACTGCCCATTCCAGGGCGCGTGCCCGATACGGGCCATCCTGAAAAAAGTATACTCCGTCTCCGAGCCAATCCCACCTTTTCTTGCTAAACTTGAATCCGTCGCGTTCATTCCTGCGCGCCGCAGCGAGGTTGGTTCCCTGAAACCCTTCGACGATTGTCGTTGACCACATCGATGCTCAAAGGCCGGCTTTTTCCCAGGTACGTACCACGTCAGCGCTTCGGCTCGCTTCGCCCAAGCGGGCTCTCTCGTCCGCCGCCCCTCCAGTAGCGGTCAGGCCTATCACATGTAGAGTCCATATGCAAAGACCCGAGCGTGGGCTCGGGTCTTTTCGAGAACTTCCCGGCGACGACCGACTCTCCCACGCGGTCGCCCGCGCAGTACCGTGAGCCCTGGAGGGCTTAACTTCCGTGTTCGGGATGGGTGAGTGTAACGGTATACGCCGCAAACCGCGCTGTGTATGCGCCTGCCCCCGGACGATTGCGTCTCAGTGTAGCTTCCTTGGCGAAGGGCGGCGCAGTTGTGGAGAGCGAGCGGCGGCTCGGCGACAGGAAAGAAAAGAGTCTCCCTTAGAGCCCCTCTAGCTCGTACAATGGATCATCGCCAGGAACGCAAGCCTGCAATCCCCGGCGAAAAGCAGGTTACAGGAGTGTCCGGACCATGAAAAGAACAATCCTGACGATGCTAGTCCTCGCTGTCGGGTCGTCGTTTCTCTATGCCCAGACAAGATATTCCGCGAAGGTTAGCAAAGGCCGCATCGAAGTGTTTGGGGTTAGGCTGCAGTTAGGCATGACGAAGGCTGACGTTATCGAGAAGCTCGGCAGCGTTCGAATAGTTAAAGTGAAGGACAACTTTTGGCTAGTTGGGCCGGAAGACTCCACGTCTAGTCTCCAGTTCGAAAACGGTCGCCTCACTTTTGCCGGCCGTTCGTGGGGGACAAAGGGTGGAGACGTCACTGGCGATATAGCAGAGGAGCTGTTTGGTGCTGTCACTTCGATGAACGACGAGGGCTATTCTCAATGCGACGTATCCACCGACACGCGTTCGTCCCCCGAAATGAAGACGGAACGGGTGTGGCTGCGGTGTGGGGACAAGTCCATAGTGGTTGTGCGCAGTTCGTACCCCAATGGCCACACGTATAACGAGGTATCTGAAGCGCTCGGCGTCATGCGTGAGGTTCCGAGTAGCAGGTGGCTCAGGGCGGCCGGGCTTCGTCGTCGCGAGGTGCGCCCAGGCTTGTTCTTCAATCCGATACTAGCGGAGCACTGCGGCCACATGCATCCCGGTAGCGGTTGGAAGCTTGCATCCACACACAGTCGGCAATTAAGAGTAGCCGCCTCCCCGCTGCCGGGGGGTTCCCCACGGGACGGCAGCATGCCGTCCACAAAATTTCTCGTCGAGACGACGCAGCGCGGGTATCGCAAGCAATGGGAAACTCTCGAGGCTGCTTCGACTAGTCTTTCATCGCTCGTGACGAAAACCTCAGAAAGCCCAAGGTAGACCGTCTGCCATAAGTCGGGACCGCCCGGGCGCTTTCTCCCGTGCTTATTCTTGGGCGCGTGAGTGGCTGAAAGCTCTATCATGTAGGCTAATGTCGCTCCCAGCGCCTTCCAGACGTCGCACGATTGGCAGAGCTCCCTCATTTGGGAGAGTGAAAGCCTTAGGTGCTTCGTGGGAGGAAGCTCGCATAAGATCCGAAGGAAGTCCTCTCGTTCGAGCACCGGGGAGGTGCAGTATCGTGTCGCTGGATCGCGGTGGCGTGGCTTGCTCTTCTCAATAAAGCGATTCAGGTTGTCATCCATGTTGCGGAGCCAATCTCGAAGCTCGTTGCTCGGCGGCGAGGCGGGGTTCGCCAAGTGGGAATAAATCGCCTCTCCTGGCCCCGTCCGAGGAAGTACCACGTCTGTTCCACCTCGGAGAAAGGCCTCGACAACGGCGAGCGCGAGGTCCTCGGGCCGCTCCAAAAGGTGGCCGTCACGGTGGAGTTGGCAGATTGTGGAGCACATCAACTGCCTCAACTCCGCATCGCCTGTGCGGAGCACTTCGCCGACGGATATCACGCTGGCAAGTACGATGCTGCCTGACTGCTTGATAGCACGGACAAGGTCTTCGCGGAGAGTGTGCTTTGAGACGTAATTCCAAGCCGACGTATCGAAGTACACCTTTCTTACGTTGGCGAGGTCAATCGGCTCCTGTTGTATGCGCACCATACGCGTTTGTGAGGTTCCCACCCAAAGTCGAGATTCCGCTAAGGGCCGTGGAACCTTCCGCCGCCGGAGAACCCACCCCGGGCGACAAAAATAAGAAGGGCGGCACGAGGCCAGCCCCTACAAGTCGTCGACGTATTCAAAATAATCACGGCGACGACCGGCTCTCCTCGCGTCCTGCGCGATGATCGCAGATGGCAAATTCCAGATTTCGGATCGTTCAGTCCAGTGGGCCAAAGCAAAAAAGGGACTCGCGACCATCGCAGATCGCGAGCCCCTTATAGCCGGCATGGAATTCGTAACGTCCGAAGACGTTCGAAAAAGCCGGCTCGCGGGCTTAGACCCAGGTTGCCCTGAGTCCGTCCCAAATGTTTCGGGATCGAGGTTAATCCAGGTGGCGCCTTCTTCCGAGCCCCTGATTCCTTAACCCCGAGTCCCGTCGAAATAATCCCGGCGACGACCGACTCTCCCACGCAGTCGCCCGCGCAGTACCATGGGCCCTGGAGGGCTTAACTTCCGTGTTCGGGATGGGAACGGGTGTGACCCCTCCGGTATGATCGCCGGAAAACCTTTAGAAGCAGTGGCTAGTGGTTAGTGGCGAGTGGCTAGAGGAAGACGGCCTTCTCTTCACTAGCCACTAGTCACTAACCACTAGCCACTGCTTCACCGATAGTGCGGCGTCACGGCGGTCACAGACCGCCGCTACAGAACTCAAATCGAAGGCGTTTCTTCGCTAGTCACTAGCCACTAGCAACTAGCCACTGCTTCTGCATGCTGAGCAGAGATTATGGTCAAGCCGAACGGGCGATTAGGACCAGTAAGCTGAACGCATCGCTGCGCTTACACCTCTGGCCTATAGACGTTGTAGTCTTCAACGGCCCTTCATAGGGATCTCGATGGGTAGCGCCCATCTTTCACCCTTGGGAGATCGGATCTTGGGGCGTGCTTCACGCTTAGATGCTTTCAGCGTTTATCACTTCCAGACTTCGCTACCCAGCCGTGCCACGGGCGTGACAGCTGGTACACAAGAGGTCTGTTCATCCCGGTCCTCTCGTACTAAGGACAACTCCCCTCAAATCTCCTACGCCCACACCAGATAGGGACCGAACTGTCTCGCGACGTTCTGAACCCAGCTCACGTACCGCTTTAATAGGCGAACAGCCTAACCCTTGGAACCTTCTACAGCTCCAGGATGCGATGAGCCGACATCGAGGTGCCAAACCGCTGCGTCGATGTGAACTCTTGGCAGCGATCAGCCTGTTATCCCCGGCGTACCTTTTATCCGTTGAGCGATGGCCCTTCCAT